>NZ_VIDQ01000082.1:284-32360 GCF_009760915.1 Azohydromonas aeria | reverse complement strand
CGAGGCCGCGCTGGCGGCGTCGGCGACGGCCGGCGCCGCCACCGGCGCGCGCTCCCGCAGCGCGCTCCAGGCAATACCGGCCACCACCGCCACGCCCGCCAGCGCCGCCGCGACGGCAGCCGCGCGCGGCCGGGCCGAAGGCAGGTTGAACACCTCGGCCGCCGCCCGGCGCACCGTGGTGCGGTCCACGCGATGCTTCGCTTGCGCGTACGCGCCCAGCAGCGCGCGGTCGCACAGCAGGTTGATGCGGCGCGGCACGCCGCCCGTCAATGCATGCACCTGCCGCAGCGCCGCGGCGTCGAAGGGCGGCGCGCCGGTGAAACCGGCCACGCCCAGCCGGTGCTCGACGTACTGGCGCGTCTCGCCTTCGGACAGCGCCGCCAGGTGGTAGCGCGCGATCACGCGCTGCGCCAGCTGCTCCATGCCGGCGAGCGTGCGCTGCAGCTCGGGCTGGCCCACCAGCACGATCTGCAGCAGCTTGCGCTCGCTGGTCTCCAGGTTGGTCAGCAGCCGCAGCTGCTCCAGCAGCTCGGGGTCGAGGTTCTGCGCCTCGTCGATGACCAGCAGGCACTGCCGCCCGGCGGCGTGCTCGCGCAGCAGGAAGGCGTTGAGCGCATCGACCAGCGGCTTGACCGTCGTGGCCGGGATGACGCCCAGGCCGAAGTCCTCGCACACCGTCTGCAGCAGCTCCACGGCGGTGAGCCGCGGATTGAAGACGTAGGCGGCGCGGCAGTCGGCGGGCAGCTGCTGCAGGAAGGCGCGCACCACCGTCGTCTTGCCGGCGCCGATCTCGCCGGTGAGCAGCACGAAACCGCCGCCGCCGCGCACGCCGTAGAGCAGGTGCGCCAGCGCTTCGCGGTGGCGCTCGCTCATGAAGAGGTAGCGCGGGTCCGGGGCGATGGAGAAGGGCTCGCTGCGCAGCCCGAAGTGGGAGACGTACATCGGCGGCGATCGGGAGGGATCGGGCCGAGCCGGCCGGCGGCGCCGTACGCTTGCCGCGGCCTTGCTGCGGCGGCTCTCGGTCCGGGGCTTAGCGGGAGCGGCCGCGCGCGGCGTGCTCGGCGAAGGCGATCTCGGTGGCCAGCTGCAGCCGGCGCTCGGCGGGCAGCGCTTCCAGCTCCGACAGGCTCATGTGGCGCCGCCGGCGCAGCAGCCCGGCCATCAGGCGGCGCAGCTCGCGCTCGGAGAGGTCCACCTCGTCGGCGCCCTCCTCCAGCGACAGCACGCCGGAGATGCAGGTGATCGCCACCGCCACCTCCTCGTCGCTGTAGTCCTCGTCGTACTCGTCGTCGGCCGCCGCCGCGGCCGCACCGCCGTTGCCGTTGCCGGCGGAGGCGTCGCGGTCGAGCTCGTCGTCCTCCGTGTCCCAGCCCTCGCCGGCGACGCCGGCGCCGCCGTTGCCGCGCGCGGCGGGGCGCTCCGGCGCCATCGTGGCCGCCACGGGCACCGTCGGCGCCTCGTCACGGCGCAGCGAGCGCGAGGGCAGCTCCAGGCGGCGGCCCATTTCCATGTCCAGCAGGTGCCGAACCTGGCTGGCGGTCACGCCCGACGCCTCCAGCGCCAGCCCCAGGCGGGCCCAATGTTCGAGCTGCTGAGCCACGGTGCGGCTCATCAACTCGGCCTCGCGCTGTGCGAGCGCGAGGAGCGAGTCTGGGATGCGGATCGTCTGCGACATGCTGGTGGCCGGTTCTAGCAAAGGGCGGCAATCTACCATCCCCAGGGCCCCCGCAGGAGGGAAGCGCGCCCAGCCTTGATCTGCTACGCCACGCCGCGCCCGCATGCGCGGCCTGCGTCACGCTCGCGGCTTCACGGTTTGGAGGGCAGCGCCGCCGTCGGCAGCCGCCACAGCCACAGCCCCACGGCCAGGCAGCACAGCCCCGGCACCCAGCGCCACGGCGAGGGCAGCCACCACGCCGCCAGCATGCTGCTCAGGGCCATCATCACCCAGGCCAGGCGCTTGGCCCGCAGCGGCACGGCGCGCTGCTCGCGCCACTGCTTCACGGGCGGGCCGAAGGTGGGATGCTCCAGCAGCCAGCGCTCGCAGCGCTCGCTGCCCTTCGAGAAGCAGAAGGCCGCCAGCAGCACGAAGGGCACGGTGGGCAGCAGCGGCAGGAACAGGCCCACCGCGCCCAGCACCAGGCTCAGCCCTCCCGCGGCCAGCCATACCCAGCGCAGCCGCCCTGCCGGCGCCCGTTTCGTGAAATCCGTGCTCATGCGGCCATGCTAGCGCCCGCCCGCCTTGAGCTGGCTCAAGGGCTGAGCCCGGCGGCGCGGCACACTGCGCGCCATGCCGACCCTGACCTGGTCCGACGCGCTGTCGCTGCAGCAGCCGCAAATGGACACCACCCACCAAGAATTCGTGGACCTGCTCGCCGCGGCCGAGGCCGCGCTCGATGCCGAGCCGGCCGTGCTGCTGCAGCGCTTCCAGGCGCTGCTGGAGCACACCGTCGAGCACTTCGCGCAGGAAGACCGCTGGATGGCCGCCACCGGCTTCTCCGCCGAGAACTGCCACACCTTTCAGCACGCCGCGGTGCTGCAGGTCATGCGCAACGTCGTGGCGCTGGCGCAGGTCGAGGGCGACTTCGGCCCGCTCAAGCAGGCCGTGGCCGAGCTGGCGCAGTGGTTCCCGGGCCACGCGCAGATGATGGACGCGGGCCTGGCCTTCCACATGCAGCAGGTCGGCTTCGACCCCGTCACCGGCCAGTGCCGCGAGGCCGTGGCCGAGGGCAGCCTCACCGGCTGCGGCAGCACCAGCTGCAACGACTGACGCGGACCGCGCGCGCCACCCACCGCGCGCAAGCCCCTTGCTAGAGTCCGGCGCCATGCCGGACCTGCGTTTCCCCTCCATCGACGGCCTGCGCGCCTTCGAGGCCGCGGCGCGGCTGGGCACCTTCGAGAAAGCCGCCGACGAGCTGGCCGTGACTGCCAGCGCCGTGGGCAAGCGCATCGCCGCGGTGGAAGAGCTGCTGGGCACGCCGCTGTTCCAGCGCGGCCCGCGCCTGACGCTCACCCCCGCCGGCAAGGAATACCTCTCGCACGTGCGCGCCGCGCTGGGCCTGCTCGCCGCCGCGCCGCAGCACCGCCGCGCCTCGCGCCGCGTGCAGCGCCTGCGCGTGAGCACGCCGCCCACCTTCGCGCGCCAGGTGCTGGTGCCCGAATTGCCGGCCTTCACCGAGGCGCATCCCGAGGTGGAGCTGGAGGTGGTGCTGTCCATTCCCTTCCTCGACGACGCCGGCACCGAGGCCGACGTGCAGGTGCGCCACGGCGACGCGCTGGCTGCCGGCGGCACGGTGCTGATGCACGACGTGCTCGCGCCCGTGGCCGCGCCCGCGCTGCTGTCGAAGCTGCCGCCGCTGCGCGCGCCGGCGGACCTGGCGCACGCGCCGCTGCTGCGCACGCCGCTGGAGCCCTGGGCGCCGTGGTTCGAGGCCGCCGGCCTGGACTGGGCCGAGCCCGACCAGGGCCCGCGCCTGCTCGACCTGGGCCTCACGCTCGAAGCCGCGCTGGGCGGCCAGGGCGTGGCGCTGGCGCGCCCGTCGCTCGCGCGCACCTGGCTGGAGAACGGCGCGCTGGTGCCGCTCTTCGGCATCACCGCCACGCCGGCGCACCAGTACCACCTGCTGCCCCACGCCGGCCGTGGCGCGGCGGCCGCCTTCGCGCAGTGGCTGCGGGGGCGCTGCGAGCACATTGCGGAACAGGCGTTGCGGGTGCTGGCACAGAAGGAAGCCCGTTCGCCCTGAGCCTGTCGAAGGGCAGGCGCTCGGGACGCCGCCAAGGGCTTCGACAAGCTCAGCCCGAACGGTGTTTCTTGTTTGGGCGTCTTGTCGGTTCTGCATGACATCAAGCCGGCCTCGCTTTCCGCCCCTGCCCGAACATTTGTCCGGCCGGTGCCGGTGAGCGGCCGCTAGCATTCGCGCCCATCCAAGAAGCACCGCCGGAGACAACACACCATGAGCAGCCGCGTCATCACCAACGTCGAAGACCTGCGCGTGCTGGCCAAGCGCCGCGTGCCGCGCATGTTCTACGACTACGCCGACAGCGGGTCCTGGACCGAGGGCACCTACCGCGCCAACCAGAACGACTTCCAGAAGATCAAGCTGCGCCAGCGCGTGGCGGTGAACATGGAGGGGCGCTCCATCCGCGCGAAGATGGTCGGCCACGACGTGGCCATGCCTGTGGCCATCGCGCCCACCGGCCTGACCGGCATGCAGCACGCCGACGGCGAGATCCTGGCGGCCAAGGCGGCGGAAAAGTTCGGCATCCCGTTCACGCTCTCGACCATGAGCATCTGCTCGATCGAGGACATCGCGGCGCACACGACGAAACCGTTCTGGTTCCAGCTCTACGTCATGCGCGACCGCGGCTTCATCGAGCGGCTCATCGACCGCGCCAAGGCCGCCAACTGCTCCGCGCTGCAGCTCACGCTCGATCTGCAGATCCTCGGCCAGCGCCACAAGGACCTCAAGAACGGCCTGTCCGCCCCGCCCAAGCCCACGATTGCCAACCTCATCAACCTGGCCACCAAGCCGCGCTGGTGCATGGGCATGCTGGGCACCAAGCGCCGCAGCTTCGGCAACATCGTCGGCCACGCGCAGGGCGTGGGCGACCTCTCGTCCCTGAGCAGCTGGACCGCCGAGCAGTTCGACCCGAACCTGAACTGGGGCGACGTGGAGTGGATCAAGAAGCGCTGGGGCGGCAAGCTGATCCTCAAGGGGATCATGGACGTCGAGGACGCGCGGCTGGCCGCCAACTCCGGCGCCGACGCGCTGATCGTGAGCAACCACGGCGGGCGCCAGCTCGACGGCGCGCCCAGCTCGATCGAAGCGCTGCCAGCCATCGTCGAGGCCGTGGGCAAGGACATCGAGGTCTGGATGGACGGCGGCATCCGCAGCGGCCAGGACGTGTTCAAGGCCTGGGCCCTGGGCGCGCGCGGCACGCTCATCGGCCGCGCCTTCCTCTACGGCCTGGGCGCCATGGGCGAGGCCGGCGTGACGCGCTGCCTGGAGATCATCGCCAAGGAGCTGGACCTGACCATGGCCTTCTGCGGCCACCGCAACCTGTCGGACGTGGACACCCGCGTGCTGCTGCCGGGGACCTTTCCGAAGCCCTGACCGGGCCTGACCCTCACCCTGCCCGCGGCGGCGTATGCGGCCGCGCGTGCGCGTCCGCGCGCAGGTGCGCCGGGTCGATCTCGCCGCGCAGCTGCATGCAGGCCTGCACCACGCGCGCGACCAGCCCCTCGTCCACCGGCTGCGAGTAGCGGCACTTGAGCGGGCGCGCCAGCGGGTGCTCGGCGGCCTCGTCGCCGGGCCCGTGCGGCGGCAGCGCGGCGCTGATCACGCGCGCGGCCTGCAGCTGCGCGTGCGTCTTGTGCGTGCTGATGGACAGCAGCTGCGCCGGCCCGTCGAGGTAGGCCAGGTTGCCCCACTTCACGCTGGGCACGAGCTGCGGGGCGGCGTCGAGCACCGCCCCGTGCAGCGCGCGCACCGTGGCCTGCTGGTGGGGCGCCAGCATGTCGAACCAGTTGTCCACCAGCGCGGCGGAGTTGGAGAGTCGTCGCATGGCTGTCGTGTTGTGAGGTGTTGTTCAGGACCCGGCCGTCTCGAAGGTGTTGCACTGCGCGGGCTGGCCCGACTGCAGCCCGCGCTTGAACCACTGCACGCGCTGCGCGCTGCTGCCGTGGGTGAAGCTCTCGGGCACCACCGTGCCGCGGCTGCGCCGCTGCAGCGTGTCGTCGCCGATCTGCGAGGCGGCGTGGAGCGCCTCCTCGATGTCACCCGCTTCCAGCCAGTTCTTGCCACGCTGCGAGTGGTGCGCCCACACGCCGGCGAAGCAATCGGCCTGCAGCTCCAGCCGCACCGACATCGCGTTGTTCTGCGCCTGCGACAGGCGCTGGCGCTGCGCGTCCACGCGCTGGGTGATGCCCAGCTCGGTCTGCACGTGGTGCGCGACCTCGTGGGCGATGACGTAGGCCTGCGCGAAGTCGCCCGGCGCGCCCAGGCGCTGCGCCATCACGTCGAAGAAGGCCAGGTCGATGTAGACCTTGCGGTCGCCCGGGCAGTAGAAGGGCCCGGCCGCGGCCTCGCCCAGCCCGCAGGCGGTGCGCGTCTGGCCGCGGAACAGCACCATGCGCGGCGGCGTGTAGGCGCGGTTGCTGCGGCTCATGATCGCGCCCCAGACGTCCTCGGTGTCGGCCAGCACCACCGAGGCAAAGCGCGCGCGCTCGTCGGTGGGGTGCGATGGCGCCGCCTCGCGCTGCTGTTGCTGCTGCTGAGCCGGCGCGCTGCCGCCGTCCACCAGGCCCAGCAGCGCCAGCGGGTTGATGCCGAGCACCCAGCCCAGCACCAGCGCCACCACCACGCCGCCCAGGCTCAGGCCCCCGCCGCCGATGCGCAAGCCGCCCATGCCGCCACCGCCACCGCCGGCTCCGCGCACGTCCTCGACGTTGTCGCTTTCGCGCTGCCCCTGCCACCTCATGCCGGCTCCCTGGCTGCGAAGGCGGGCCAACGGCGGCCCGCCCTTGTGTGTGTGGCGCAGGTGCAGCAAGCGGCATGCGCGCCGGGAGGGCGCTGCGGGACCGCCGCGCCGCGGCGGCGCCGTAGGACGGCGACTACAGCGCGACGCGCCCGATTCCGGTGCGCGCTGGGACCCGCGCTTGCCTGACAAGCGCCATCCAGGATTCTTAGGTCTCTCGCCATGTCCGCAAGCTACACCGGCACCGTCGCCAGCCCAGCCACCTTCTGCGCGCCGCCCCTGGCCCTGATGGGCCTGGAGCCGATGCGCGCGCTGTTCGAGTACGTCCACACCGGCCTGATGGACCGCAGCCGGCTGCCGCAGGGCGACGGCCACCCGGTGGTGCTGTTCCCCGGGCTGGGCGCCGACGCCATGGCGCTGGAGCCGCTGCGGCGGCTGTGCTGCGACCTGGGCTACGCGGCCTGCGACTGGGGCCACGGCTGCAACACCGGCCCGCGCGGCGCGGTCGAGGACTGGCTCGACCAGCTCACCGACTGCGTGGCGCGCACCGTGGCGCGGCACGGCCGCAGCGCCAGCCTCGTGGGCTGGAGCCTGGGCGGCATCTACGCGCGCGAGATCGCGCGGCGCCGCCCGGCGCTGGCGCGCCAGGTCATCACGCTGGGCACGCCCTTCGCGGGGCGCGGCGAGCACACCAACGTCGGCGTGATCTACCAGATGCTCAGCGGGCGGCGGCCGGAGATCGACGAGTCGCTGCTGGCGCGGCTGGCGGCCACGCCGCCGGTGCCCACCACGTCCATCTACAGCCGCAGCGACGGCGTCGTGGCCTGGCAGGCCTGCCGCGAGGCCGAGGACGCGCCGCAGGCCGAGAACGTGGAAGTGCAGGCCAGCCACATCGGCTTGGTGTGGCACTCGCGCGTCTGGTCCGTCGTGGCCGACCGGCTGGCGCAGCCGCAGGGACAGTGGCGGCGCTATGCGGGGGCGGGGGCCGCCGCCGGGACGTTGCGGGCGCACTGAAACGCCCGAAATACCAGACCGACAGGCCGATTCGGGCCGCCTTCTACTTCGTCATTCCGGCGAAAGCCGGAATCCACGCATGCCGCGATGTCTCGCCGGCCAGCGCAGGCACGCGCCGGCGCCGGCCATTCCACCGCCCCGGTGCGCGTGGATTCCGGCTTCCGCCGGAATGACGGATCGGGGTGCGGGGCATCGTGGCTGACGGGATACCGGCGGTCCGGCTCCTCCTGGTTACCCCCGCAACCTACCTCGTCACTCCCCCGGACACGCCAGCACCCGCCGCAGCTTGCCGCTGCGCCCGCGCAGCATGGGCAGCGCGGTCTCGTCGAGCAGCTCCAGCGGCACCAGGCCCTGCGCCTGCGCGAAGTGCTGCAGCGCCTGGCGGCAGCGCTGCAGCGCGGCCTTGGCCTCGCTCGCGGCCGGGCCGCCCAGGCGCAGCGCCAGCGTGCGGCCGTCGCACTGGCGCAGCTGGAAGTCGTAGACCCGCGCGTGCTCCTCCAGCACCGTGGACAGCGCCAGCGGCAGCAGCATCACGGTGCCGCCGGCGCGCGCCTCCATGCGCAGCAGGTCGTCGCCGCGGCCCTCGACGTGGATCACCGGCAGCGCGCTGCCGCAGCCGCAGGGCCCAGGCTGGACGACGACCTGGTCCTCCAGCTCGTAGCGGATGAGCGGCTGCACCTTGTTGGCCAGGTTGGTCAGCAGCACGCGCGTGGAGCGCTGGCCCGGCGCCACGGGGCGGTAGTCGTCGTCCACCGGCTCCAGGATCACCCAGTCGCTGTTGAGGTGCATCGCGCCCTGGTCGCATTCCCAGCCCATGGCCAGGAACTCGGAAGCGCCGTAGCTGTTGCGCATGCGGCAGCCGAAGACCTGCTGCACGTGGCGCCGCACCCCGGGCTCCAGCGTCTCGCCGCCGGTCCAGACCTCGCGCGGCGCGATGCGCAAGGCGCCACTTTGCGCCTGCTCGGCCAGCAGCGCCGCGGCCGTCGGGTAGGTGGCGATGATGCTGGGCCGCCAGGCATTGAGCGCGCGCACCAGCGCCGGCACCGGCTGCAGGATCGAGAAGGCTTGCAGGTTGGCCGTCATCCAGGGCTGGCGCCGGCGCAGCCGCTCCACGCTGACGCAGGTGGCGAAGTGGCCGTCGGTGGCACCGACGAAGGCGATGCGCTCGCCCAGTCCCAGCGGCACCGGCCAGCTCCACGGCGAGCCGCCGTGGCGCAGCGACTCCAGCGCGTCGTACACCGCCATCGAGGCCGCGTCCTGCACGAAGTAGCCGGGCTCGCCGCTGGTGCCCGAAGACTCCCAGACGGTGTAGCGGCCGAGGAACGGCTCGGCCATGCGGTTCGGGTCGGTCACGAAGGGGCGCAGCTCGGCCAGGCGCAGCGCCGGGTCGCACACCCAGTCGTCGAAATGGCGCATGAGCTCGCCGCGGCGCTGCACCGGCAGCGCGGTCAGCGGCAGCCGTGCCGCGTCGGCGGGCAATTGCCGCGCGTACCAGCGCGACTGCGCCTGCGCCGCGCGCACCAGCTCGGCCAGGCGCTGGCGCTGGCGCTGCGCCAGCAGCGCGGCGTCGCCGCGCCCGGCGCTGACCACGTCCCAGGCCACCGCACCAGCGCGCAGCAGGTCGAACATCGGGGCCGCGGCGGAAGCAACATCAGCCACCGGCGCTCTCCTCGTCGCCCCCGGCGTCCGGCTCGGCCTCGGCTTCGGGCTCGGCATGCCGCACGATGGTCAGCGGCAGCGTGCAGTCGTGCAGCAGCGTGCGCGACACCGAGCCCAGGAACGCCGCGAAGCCGCCCACGCCGCGCGCGCTCATCACGATCGCGTCGCACTGCTGCTCCTCGGCGATGTCGAGCAGCGTGTGCGCCACGTCGCCGTTGCCCACCTGCACCTCGTACTCCACGCCCGCGGCGTCGAGCAGCGCCTGCGCCGGCTCCAGCGCGTGCGCCGCGGCGCCCTCGCTCAGCCGCGCCAGCGCCTCGGCGTCGTGCACGGTCATCATCTCGTAGAAGGTGGTGGGCTCCTGCACGTTGGCCAGCACGAAGCTGGCGCGCAGGCCCTCGCCCACCAGCGCCAGCGCGTGCCGCACGGCATCCAGCGCCAGGGCCGACCCGTCCACGGGCAGCAGGATCTTCATCGGCGGTCTCCTCTCGTGTGGTGTGCGGGCCGCCGCCCGACGCCGGCCCATCGAGCACTGTAGCCCGTCCATGCCAAGCCCTTGAAGAAGGGCCTGTTGATCTTGAGCAAGCGCGGCGCACACAAAAAGTTTGCGCCCGGGCATGGCGCGCGGCCTTCGCGCCGCGCCTGGGTGCGGGCACAGTCGGCGCATGAGCATTCGAAACCTGGATTTCCTGTTCGATCCGGCCTCCGTGGCCGTCATCGGCGCCACCGACCGCGAGCGCAGCGTGGGCGCCACGGTGTGGCGCAACCTGCGCGCCGGCGGCTTCAAGGGCCCGGTGTGGGCCGTCAACAAGCGGTTGCGCGAGCTCGACGGCCAGCCGGTGTTCGCCCGCGTGGCGCAGCTGCCCGAGGCGCCGCAGCTGGCCGTGATCTGCACCCCGCCGGCCAGCGTGCCGCAGCTCGTGGCCGAGCTCGGCGCGCGCGGCACCCGCGCCGCGGTGGTGATGACGGCGGGCCTCGACCGCGACACGCGCCACGCCATGCTCGAAGCCGCGCGTCCGTACCTGCTGCGCATCCTGGGCCCGAACTGCATCGGGCTGCTCACGCCGCGCCTGGGCCTCAACGCCAGCTTCGCGCACGTGGACGCGCTGCCCGGCGAGCTGGCGCTGGTGTCGCAGTCCGGGGCGCTGATGACGTCCATGCTCGACTGGTCGCGCGCCAACGGCGTGGGCTTCTCGCACTTCGTCTCGCTGGGCGAAGGCGCCGACGTGGACTTCGGCGACATGCTCGACTTCCTGGCCAGCGACGCGCGCACCCGCGCGATCCTGCTCTACATCGAAAGCATCAGCGCGCCGCGCAAGTTCATGTCCGCGGCGCGCGCCGCCGCGCGCAACAAGCCGGTGATCGTGGTCAAGGCCGGGCGCTCCAGCGCGGGCCAGGCCGCCGCGGCCTCGCACACCGGCGCGCTGGCCGGCTCGGACCTGGTCTTCGACGCGGCCATCGCGCGCGCGGGCATGCTGCGCGTGAGCACGCTGCAGGAGCTGTTCATCGCCGCGGAGACGCTGTCGCGCTTTCGCGGCCGCCGCGGCGAGGAGCTGGTCATTGTCACCAATGGCGGCGGCGCCGGCGTGATGGCCGCCGACGCCGCGGCCGATGCCGGCGTGAAGCTCAGCCGCCTGGCCGACGCCACCGTCGAGCGGCTGGACGCGCTGCTGCCGCCGAACTGGTCGCACGGCAACCCGGTGGACCTCATCGGCGACGCGCCGGTGGAGCGCTACGTGGCCACGCTGGAGGCGCTGGCCGCCGACCCGGCGCAACCGGCGCTGCTGTTCATCCACGCGCCCACCGCCATCGTGCCCAGCGGCGAGATCGCGCAGGCGCTGGTGCCGCTGCTCAAGCGGCTGCCGCCGCGCCTCCTGAGCTGCTGGATGGGCCAGGGCGCCGTGGCCGAGGCGCGCCAGCGCTTCCACGATGCCGGGCTGCCGGTGTTCGACACGCCGGAGCAGGCGGTGCGCGCCTTCGCGCTGGGCGTGGATTACGCGCGCAACCAGGCGCAGCTGATGGAGGCACCGCCGGCCGCGCCCGCGCGCCCCGTGGCCGACACCGCGCGCGCCCGCGCCCTGGTGCAGCAGGCGCTGGCCGCCGGGCGCGAGATGCTCACCGAGCCCGAGGCCAAGGCCGTGCTCACGGCCTGCGGCATTCCCGTGGCGGCCACCACCAGCACCGCGCCCGACCCGGACGCGGCCGCGGAAGCCGCGCAGCGCATCGGCTTCCCCGTGGTGCTGAAGGTCCTTTCATTGCAGATCACGCACAAGTCCGACGTGGGCGGCGTGGTGCTCGACCTCAACAGCGCGCTGGAGGTGCGCGAGGCCGCGGCCGCGATGCTGCAGCGCGTGCGCACGCGCCGCCCCGACGCGCTGATCCTGGGCTTCTCGGTGCAACAGATGGTCAAGCGCTCGCACGCGCGCGAGCTGATCGTGGGCACCACCATCGACCCGCTGTTCGGCCCGGTGGTGCTGTTCGGCCATGGCGGCACGGCGGTGGAGGTGCTGGCCGACCGCGCCGTGGGTCTGCCCCCGCTCAACGAGCCGCTGGCGCGCTCGCTGGTCGGGCGCACGCGCGTGTCGAAGCTGCTGGGCGCCTGGCGCGACACCTCGGCGGTGGACCACCAGGCGCTCTACGGCGTGCTGGTGACGGTATCGCAGCTGCTGGCCGACGTGCCGGAGATCGCCGAGCTCGACATCAACCCGCTCATTGCCAGCCCGGACGGCGTGGTGGCGCTGGATGCGCGCATCCGCGCCAGCAGCGCCTGCCCGGCCGGCGAGGCCAACTTCGCGATCCGGCCCTACCCGACGCGGCTGGTTGAGACGGTGGACTGGCGCGGCCGCGCGCTCACGCTGCGGCCGATTCGGCCCGAGGACGAGGCGCAGCACCTGGAGTTTTTGTCGCGGGTGTCGGCGGAGGACATCCGCATGCGCGTGTTCTACAGCCGCCGCAGCATCGAGCGCAGCGAGCTGGCGCGGCTGACGCAGATCGACTACGCCCGGGAAATGGCCTTCGTCGTCACCGAGCCGAACCCCGCGGGCGGCGAATTCACGCTGGGCGTGGCCCGCGCCGTGGCCGACCCGGACAACGAGGAGGCCGAGTTCGGCGTGCTGGTGCGCTCCGACCTCAAGGGCAGCGGGCTGGGGATGCTGCTGATGGAGAAGCTCGTGGCCTACCTGAAGGGCCAGGGCACGCGCCGCATCGTGGCCGTGGTGCTGGAGGAGAACGCCGCCATGCGCGGCCTGGGCAAGCGCCTGGGCTTCAGCGAGGGGCCGCCCGACCGGGCGGACGGGACGCGGCGGATCTGGATGGATCTGTGAGGGGGTGAACGCGGCGGGCCGTCAGGGTGCGCCGCTCGCGGCCTCGTTGCCCGGCGCTTCCTCCACCGCGGGCGCCTCGCCCTCGATCGCCTCGTCCCCGTACTCGGTGCGGAAGGCGCCGGCCTCGTAGCCCTGCTCCTGCAGCCAGCGCACCATCACGGCCTCGTAGCCGTGGGTGACGATGACGCGGCGCGCGCCGGTGGCGGCGATGGCACGCTGCAGCCCCGGCCAGTCGGCGTGGTCGGACATGACGAAGCCGCGGTCCACGCCGCGCCGGCGGCGCGCGCCGCGCAGCGCCATCCAGCCGCTGGCGAACGCGTCGCTGGCCTCGCCGAAGCGGCGCAGCCAGGGCGAGCCCGACACCGAGGGCGGCGCCACCACCAGCGCGCGCCGCAGGTCTTCCTTGGCCACCTCCGTGACACGGTGCGTGGGCGGCAGCGCCACGCCCGCGGCGCGGTACGCGGCATTGAGCGGCTCCACCGCGCCGTGCACGACGATGGGTCCGATGGCGGCGTCCACCCCCGCGAGCAGCCGCTGCGCCTTGCCGAAGGCGTAGCCCATGAGGACGCTGGCGCGCCCCGCGGCGGCGTTGCCGGCCCACCAGGCATCGATCTCGGCAAAGAGTGCGGACTGCGGCTGCCAGCGGTAGATCGGCAGCCCGAAGGTGGACTCGGTGATGAAGCAGTGGCAGCGCACCGGCTCGAAGGGCGTGCAGGTGGCGTTGGCCTCCTGCTCGTGGCCGCTAAGCCAGTAGTCCCCGGACACCACCCAGACCTCGCCCTGGTGCTCCAGCCGCACCTGCGCCGACCCCAGCACGTGGCCGGCCGGGTGCAGGCTGATGCGCACGCCGCGGTGCTCCACCGCCTCGCCCCAGGGCAGCGCCAGCAGCGCGATGTCGGCGCCCATGCGCGCGCGCAGCACGCCCTGCCCTTCCGCGCTGCCCAGGTAGTGGGCATGGCCGCGGCGGGCATGGTCGGCGTGGGCATGGGTGATGACGGCCCGCTCCACCGGCTGCCAGGGGTCGATGTAGAAGTCCCCGGGCGGGCAGTACAGACCCTGTGGCCGCTCCACCACGAGGTCGCGCGCGCCGGTGCCGGCTGTGGCTTGTGCACGGTCCATCGGGCCATTGTGGCCGGGGTCGCATGGGAGAATGGATTGCGTTTGGTTGCACCCGCCCCATGATCCCGTCTTCCCCCTGGCTCGCCGAAGAGGCAATGAGCCCGCAGCAGATCTACTTCAGCTTCCGGGGCCGCATTCCGCGGCGCATCTGGTGGCTGTACGGCGTGGCCGGGCTGCTGGGGCTGGGACTGCTGGGCACCACGCTGCTGCGCGTGGCGGGCCTGAGCGAGGACAAGGCCGAGGACATCGTCAACCTGCTGCTGGCCTGGCCGGCGCTGGCGGTGTCGGTCAAGCGCTGGCACGACCGCGACAAGTCCGGCTGGTGGGTGCTGATCAATGTGGTGCCGTTCATCGGCATGGTCTGGACGCTCATCGAGAACGGCCTGCTGCCCGGCACGCCGGGACGCAACCGCTACGGCGAGGACCTGGGCAGCGAGTTCTGAGCCCGCCCTGACTTCACTGCCGCAACGACCGATGAACTTCAAGCGCCTCTTCGCCACGGCGGCCCTGCTGTCGTGCGCCGTCCTGCAGCCGGCCGCGGCACAGCTGTCGGCCCTGATTCCCAAGATAAAGCCGTCGGTCGTGGTGGTGGGCTCGTGGCGCGCCACCGACAACCCGCGCCTGGGCTTTCACGGCACCGGCTTCGTGGTGGGCGACGGGCGCCGGGTGCTGACCAACGCGCACGTGCTGCCCGAGGCGAAGGCGGACGAGGCCGCGGCGCCGCTGGCCGTGGGCGTGCCGCGCGCGCGCGGCCAGGGCGCCGAGGTGCGCCGCGCCGTGCTGCTGGCGCTGGACCGGCGCCACGACCTGGCGCTGCTGGCCATCGAGGGCGCGCCGCTGCCGGCGCTGGCGCTGTCGGCCGCGACCGAGGTGGCCGAGGGCACCGAGATCGCCTTCACCGGCTTCCCGCTGGGCAGCGCGCTGGGCTACTCGCCGGTGACGCACCACGGCATCGTCTCGGCCATCACCCCGGCCTCGCTGCCCACGCCCAACTCGACGCAGCTCAGCAACCAGGCCATCCGCCAGCTGCGCGAGGGCCCCTTCGACCTGTACCAGCTCGACGCCACGGCCTATCCCGGCAACAGCGGCAGCCCGGTGGTCGACGTTGCCAGCGGCGAGATCGTCGGCGTGCTCAACATGGTCTTCGTCAAGGCCGGACGCGAGAGCGCGCTGACGCAGCCCTCGGGCATCAGCTACGCCATCCCGATCGCGCACGCGCGCGAGCTGATGCAGCGCGCGCCGGCCCAGGCGCCGCCGGCCACCGGCGCTTCCCAATCCGCCAGCACCCCTCAATAGCGCCCGGTGATGCCGGCCACGCGCAGGTACACGTGCGCGCCCCAGGCCACGAAGCCGCGGCGCAAGGCGCCCCACCAGCCGCGCGTGCGCAGCTGCGCCGACTGCACCTCGCGCGAGACGGCGATGGCGGCGTCGAACTCGGCGGCGAGCTCGCGCGTGAAGTCGTGGTCGCGCACCATGACGTTGGCCTCCAGGTTGAGCAGCAGCGACAGCGGGTCGATGTTGGAGCTGCCCACGGTGGCCCAGTCGTCGTCCACCAGCGCCACCTTGGCGTGCAGGAACGCGGGCATGTACTCGAAGATGCGCACGCCGTGGCGCAGCAGCTCGTCGTAGAGCACCTGCGCCGCCAGCCCGGCGATGCGGTAGTCGAGCTTGCCCTGCAGCAGCAGCCGCACCTGCACGCCGCGGCGCGCGGCGTCGCGCAGCGTGCGGCGGAACAGGTGCCCGGGATAGAAATACGGCGACACCAGGTCGATGCGCGTGCGCGCGCGGCGCAGCGCGTCGATGTAGCTGCGCTCGATGGCGCGGCGCTGGCGCAGGTTGTCGCGCACCACGAAGGCCGCGCGCACCGGGCGCTCGGCGTCGCTGCAGGCCAGCTGGCTCTTCAGCGGCGGCGTCATGCGCAGCCGGCGCAGCAGCGCGCGCACCCGCGCCACCGGCTCGCTGCTGCGCGCCAGCGCCCGCATCTCCTCGGGCCAGTCGTGGCCGAAGGCCGCGCGCGACCACATCGCGCGCGCGGTCTGCTGCACCGGCGCCACCACCGGGCCGCGCAGCGCCACGGCGAAGTCCAGCCGCGGCGTGTCGCAAAAGCCGTGATTGAGGTCGTTGCAGTCGTCAATGATGT
Organism: Azohydromonas aeria; assembly: GCF_009760915.1. GTDB lineage: Bacteria > Pseudomonadota > Gammaproteobacteria > Burkholderiales > Burkholderiaceae_C > Azohydromonas > Azohydromonas aeria. The sequence continues at coordinate 16,631 of NZ_VIDQ01000082.1, read as the reverse complement.
TGATGCCGCCGACGAAGCCCAGCGCCTGGTCCACCACGCACAGCTTCTGGTGCAGCCGGCGCAGCTGCCCGGGCTGCAGCAGCGTCCACCAGCGCTTGACCGGGCGGAACACCGCCAGCTCCACGCCGGCGTCGCGGAACCACTGGGTCAGCTCGGGCAGCGACGCCTTGCTGCCGAAGCCGTCCACCACCACGTGCACCCTCACGCCGCGCCGCGCCGCGGCCACCAGCGCATCGGCCACGAGCCGCCCGGCGGCGTCGTCGTGAAAGATGTAGGTGGCCAGCCACACCTCGGTGCGCGCCGCGGCGATGGCCTCGCACATCGCCGGAAAGAGCTGGTCGCCGCCGCGCAGCAGCCGGACCTCGTTGCCGCCGCAGAACAGCGCGCGCGGATGGTCGTACCAGTTGTGCAGCAGCGCCGAGGCCGAATGCGGGCCTTGCGCCGCGCCGGCGCGACGGCCCGGGGGCGGCGCCCCTGCGCTCATACCGCTTCGAGCTCGGCCACCAGCGGCAGGTGGTCCGACATGCGGGCCCAGGTGGTGCCGCGGGGCACGAAGGTCGAGCGGCAGCGCAGGCCGCGCAGGTAGAAGCGGTCCAGCGCGAACACCGGCGCCAGCGAGGGGAAGGTCGGGCAATGTCGGGTGTTGTCCGCGGGGCGCGCGCGCTGCAGCCCGATGCTCCACATCGGCGGGTCGAGCTTCTCGGCCCAGTCGTTGAAGTCGCCCGCCACCACCAGCGGCTCGTCGGCCGGGACGTTGGCCTCCAGGAACTCGGCGAGCTTCTGCACCTGGCGCACGCGGCTGGCGTGGATCAGCCCGAAGTGCGCCACCACCGCGTGGATGCGCTGCCCGTGCCACTGCACCGGCACGTGCAGCAGCCCGCGCTGCTCGAAACGGTGGTCGCTGACGTCGAAGTGGCCGACGTCGCCGATGGGCCAGCGCGACAGCAGCGCGTTGCCGTGCTCGCCGTGACGCGTGACGGCATTGGTGCGGTAGGCCACGTCATAGCCTTCGGGCGCCAGGAAATGCGCCTGCCCCTGCTCAGGCCAGCCGAACTTGCTGCGGTCGAACAGCTTGGCCTCGCGGTGGTGGAAGAGGCGCACCTCCTGCAGGAAGACGAGGTCGGCGTCCAGCGCCTCCACGCCCAGGCCCAGGTTGTGGATCTCCAGCCGCTTGCGCGGGCCGATGCCGCGCACGCCCTTGTGGATGTTGTAGGTGGCCACGCGCATCAGCGCCACGTCGGCCTGCGCCGACGCGGAGGCCGCGGCCGAGGGCAGCTGCGTGGACTGCATGCGGTTGAGCGGCATGGCCTCAGCGCTCCTGGCCGGCCCCGGCCGCCGCCAGGCGCAGCGGCAGCTCCCGGATCGCCTCGGCATTGCTGGGCGAGAAGCAGGCCGCCGCGGCCTCGCGCCAGGGCAGCCAGCGCCAGGCCAGGTGCTCGCGCGGCGCCAGCCGCACCGGCGTGCCCGGGGGCACCATCAGGCCGAACACGTGTTCGGTGTTGTGCGTGACACCGCCGGCATAGCGGTGCAGGAACTCCGGATAGATCTCGTACACGTTGCGCACTCCCCAGTCGCGCAAGGCGGCAAGGCCGATGCCCGGGGCCAGCACGTCGATGCCGGTTTCCTCGGCCACCTCGCGCACGCAGGTGTCGAGCAGCGGCTCGTCGGCGTGGTCGCGCGAACCGGTGACGCTCTGCCAGTAGCCGGGATGGTCGGCCCGCTCCAGCATCAGCACGTCCAGCGCCGGGGTGTGGATCACCACCAGCACGGACTCGGGAATCTTCCAGGGACGCTTGTTCTTGATCGGCTCAGGCATGCGCCAGAGCATAGCGGCGCGACGGCAGCCGCAAGGCGCGGCCGGTCAAGCGCCGCCAGCGGCCGCCCGGGCGCGCGCGAACCGCGCGTGCCGAAGGCCCGCCCACCGTCCTCAGCGGGCAGCGGCGGCAGCAGTGGTCGTCGGGGCGACGACGTCCGCGGCGGGGCCGCTGGTCCAGCGGGTGGTGGCCGGCGGCGCGACGATGAAGCGGTTGGCGTCCACGGCGCCCTGGCGGTACTGGCGCGCGGCCATCACGCCGGGATGCTCGCCGTTGGCGCGGGCGGCCACGGGCTGGGCGGCCACGGTCGTGGCGGCGCTGGCGGCGGCCGGGGCCACCGTCTCGGCTTGGGCGACAGCGGCGATGAGCAGCAGGGAGGCGGCGAGAGCGACGGTTTTCATGGCAAGTCCTTGGTGTTTACCCTAATAGTGTAAACACCAGGTCTTACCCGGCCCTGTCAGTAATTCACAACGGGCGGAAAGCCGGGCGCGCCGCGCCCGGCCCTTGCGCTGCGTCAAGCCGCGGTGGTCGCCGCCACGTTGCGCAGGCGGATGTGCAGCTCGCGCAGCTGCTTCTCGTCCACGTTGCTGGGCGCGCCGGTGAGCAGGCACTGCGCGCGCTGCGTCTTCGGGAAGGCGATGACGTCGCGGATCGACTCGGCCTTGGTCATGAGCGTGACCAGGCGGTCCAGGCCGAAGGCCAGGCCGCCGTGCGGGGGCGCGCCGTACTGCAGCGCGTCGAGCAGGAAGCCGAACTTCAGCTGCGCCTCCTCCGGGCCGATGTTCAGGGCGCTGAACACCTTGCTCTGCACCTCGGCGCGGTGGATGCGCACCGAGCCGCCGCCGAGCTCCCAGCCGTTGAGCACCATGTCGTAGGCCTTGGCCAGGCAGGCGCCGGGGTCGGTGTCCATCAGGTCCTCGTGCCCGTCCTTGGGCGCGGTGAACGGGTGGTGCACGGCGACCCAGCGGCCGCCCTCCTCGTCGTGCTCGAACATCGGGAAGTCGATGACCCACAGCGGTGCCCAGCGGTCCTCGAACAGGCCCTTGGCGCGGCCGAAGTCGCTGTGGCCGACCTTCACGCGCAGCGCGCCCAGGGCGTCGTTGACGACCTTGGCCTTGTCGGCGCCGAAGAAGATCAGGTCGCCCGTCTGCGCGCCGGTGCGCTCCAGGATCTGCTGCAGGGCGCGGTCGTGCAGGTTCTTCACGATCGGCGACTGCAGGCCCTCGCGGCCCTTGGCCAGGTCGTTGACCTTGATCCAGGCCAGGCCCTTGGCGCCGTAGATCTTGACGAACTCGGTGTAGCCGTCGATCTCGCCGCGGCTCATCTCGCCGCCGCCGGGAATGCGCAGCGCCGCCACGCGGCCGCCCTTCGTCGTGGCCGGGGTGCTGAAGACCTTGAAGTCCACGTCGGCCATCACGTCGGTGAGCTCGGTGAACTCCAGCTTCACGCGCAGGTCGGGCTTGTCCGAGCCGTAGAGACGCATCGCATCCGCATACGTCATGACGGGGTACTCGCCCAGCTCCACGTCCAGCGCCTTGCGGAAGACGTGGCGGATCATGCCTTCGGTCAGGTCGCGGATCTCCTGCTCGGTGAGGAAGCTGGTCTCCAGGTCGATCTGCGTGAACTCGGGCTGGCGGTCGGCGCGCAGGTCCTCGTCACGGAAGCACTTGGTGATCTGGTAGTAGCGGTCGTAGCCCGCGACCATGAGCAGCTGCTTGAACAGCTGTGGCGACTGCGGCAGCGCGAAGAACTGGCCGTCGTGCACCCGGGACGGAACCAAGTAATCACGCGCACCCTCCGGCGTGCTCTTGGTGAGCATGGGGGTTTCGATATCAATAAAACCTTGCTCGTCGAGGTACTTGCGCACTTCCATGGCCACGCGGTAGCGCAGCATCAGGTTGTTCTGCATGTACGGGCGGCGCAGGTCGAGCACGCGGTGCGTCAGCCGCGTGGTCTCGGAGAGGTTCTCCTCGTCGAGCTGGAACGGGGGCGTGACGCTGGGGTTGAGCACCTCCAGCTCGTGGCACAGCACCTCGACCTTGCCGCTGACCAGGTTGGCGTTCTCGGTGCCCGCGGGCCGCGCGCGCACCTTGCCCACGACCTTGAGGCAGAACTCGTTGCGCACGCTCTCGGCGGTGGCGAACATCTCCGGGCGGTCGGGGTCGCACACCACCTGCACCACGCCCTCGCGGTCACGCAGGTCGATGAAGATCACGCCGCCGTGGTCGCGGCGACGGTGGGCCCAGCCCATCAGGGTCACGGTCTGGCCCATCAGCGCTTCGCTGACACGGCCGCAGTAGCTGCTTCTCATTGTTTGGCTCCAGGAGACTTGTTCGGGTGGCCGCCGCGGCCGGCGGCCGGGGCAGTAAAAGGCGCCGGCGGGCTCAGCCGGCGCGGTTGCGCAGCGGCAGCGGCGCGGCGGCGGGCGCCGCGATGACGGGCGGTGCCACCACGCCCATCGAGATGATGTACTTGAGCGCTTCGTCCACGCTCATCTGCAGCGGCATGACGTCGCCGCGCGGCACCATCAGGAAGAAGCCCGAGGTCGGGTTCGGCGTGGTGGGCACGTACAGGCTCAGGAACTCGGCACCGCCCAGGCGCTGCGCCACCTCGCCGCCGGGGCGGCCGGTGACGAAGGCGATGGTCCAGGAGCCCGCGCGCGGGTACTGCACCAGCACCGCCTCGCGGAAGGCGTTGCCGCTGCTGGAGAACAGCGTGTCCGAGACCTGCTTGACCGAGCTGTAGATCGACTTGACGATGGGGATGCGGCCCATGAGCCGGTCCCACTGCCGCAGCCACCACTGGCCGAAGACGTTGGCCACGAACATGCCGGTGAGCAGCAGCCCCGCCACCATCACCAGCACGCTCAGGCCCGGGATGCGGCGCAGCTCGTCGAGCGCCGGCTGCATCGACAGCGGCAGCAGCGCCGACGCCGCCGCCAGCAGCCAGGCGAAGACGCCGTCCATCAGGCCGAGCACCCACATCAGCACCCAGACCGTGACGGCCAGCGGCATCCACACCAGCAGGCCGGCAATGATGTACTTCTTGATCACGCGCGGCCGCCCCCGCAGCTAGGCATGCAGCGGGGCATCAGTGGCAGGCGCAGGAGCCGCCGCAACCGGCTGCTGCCGGCGCGGCCGACGACGACTCCGACGCGGACGACGCGGCCGCCGCGGGCTCGGCCGCCTTGGCGGCGGAGGCCGACGCGGCAGCAGCGCCACCGCCGCTGCCGCCCCGGAAGTCGGTCACGTACCAACCCGAACCCTTGAGCTGGAAGCCCGCGGCGGTGAGCTGCTTGCTGAAGGCCTCGGCGCCGCAGGCCGGACAGGTCGTCAGCACGGGGTCGGACATCTTCTGCAGCACGTCCTTCGCGTGACCGCAGGCGGAACAGCGATAAGCGTAGATCGGCATGGCTAAGCCTTTGATGTAAAACGGAAAATTATAAGGCCCGAGGCAAGGCGGCCACCTTGCAGGGAATGGCCGCCGCGCCCGGGGCGCAGATGGAGTTCACGCTTCAGGCTTTCAAGCCGCCATCGAGGCCGCGCAGCGCGTGGTGCGAGCCGTGGCGGTTCTTGAGCGCCTGCGGCCCCAGCGAGCCCAGCAGCATGCCCAGCGCGCTCATGAGCACGCCCGCGAGCTGCGCGGGGAAGACTTCGCCGGCCGGCGTGAACAGGAACAGCGCCCAGGTCAGCAGCCCCAGCACCACCGCGAAGACCGCGCCTTGAGTGGTCGCGCGCTTCCAGTACAGGCCCGCCACCAGCGGCACGAAGGCCCCGACCAGCGGCACCTGGTAGGCGCCGGAAACCATCTCGTAGATCGGCGTGCCCTGCGAGGCGATGGCGTAGATGCACACCAGGATGCTGAAGACCAGCACCGCCATGCGCATGGTGCGCAGCTCCTGGCGGTCGCTGGTGCGCGGGAAGAACTGGCGCCAGATGTTCTCCACGAAGGTCACCGAGGGCGCCAGCAGCGTGGCCGAGGCCGTGCTCTTGATGGCCGACAGCAGCGCGCCGAAGAACAGCACCTGCATCACGAACGGCATGTGCTGCAGCACCAGCGTGGGCAGCACCTTCTGCGGATCCTGCTCGATGAGCGCCGTGGCCTGCTCTGGCATGATGATCAGCGCGCTCGTGACCAGGAACATCGGCACGAAGGCGAAGCCGATGTAGCACAGCCCGCCGATGATCGGCCCCTTGGTGGCGGCGTTGACGTCCTTGGCCGACATCACGCGCTGGAACACGTCCTGCTGCGGAATCGAACCCAGCATCATCGTGATCGCCGCGGCGATGAAGAAGACGATGTCGGTGAACGACGGCTCGGGCAGGAACCGGAACAGCTCCTTGCTGGCCGCCAGCGCGATGACCTTGTCGGCGCCGCCAGCCTGGTCCGCGGCGAAGAAGGCGATGACGGCCAGGCCCAGCACCAGGATGATCATCTGCATGAAGTCCGTCACCGCCACCGACCACATGCCGCCGAACAGCGTGTAGGCCAGGATGGAGGCCGTGCCCAGCACCATGCCCACCGGCACGCTGATGGCGCCGCCCGACAGCAGGTTGAACACCAGGCCCAGCGCCGTGACCTGCGCCGACACCCAGCCCAGGTAGCTGACGATGATGATCAGCGAGCACGCCACCTCGACGCCGCGGCCGTAGCGCTCGCGGTAGTAGTCGCTGATGGTCAGCAGCGACATGCGGTAGAGCTTGGCGGCGAAGAAGGCGCCGACCAGGATCAGGCAGGTGCCGGCGCCGAACGGGTCCTCCACCACCGCACCCAGGCCTTCCTGCACGAACTTGGCCGGGATGCCCAGCACCGTCTCGGAGCCGAACCAGGTGGCGAAGGTGGTGGTGACGATCATCACCAGCGGCAGGTTCCGGCCGGCCACGGCGAAGTCGGCGGTGTTCTTGACCCGCTTGGCGGCCCACAGCCCGATGGCGATGGTCAGCAGCAGGTAGACGAGGACCAGGGTCAGCAGCATGGGCGTGCGCGGCCTGCGGGCCAGGTGGAGCGGGGAGTCGGGAATGGGAGGCCGGCAAGCACGAACTGCGCCGCCGCCGCAGCGCGCGCATTATCCCCGCAACAAAGGGGGTTGGTTCCGCCTCCGAAGGCGCGCCGGTGGCACGGCGATGCACAAACGGCACAAATCGCCGCCGTTGCGCCCCACCCCGGTGCGCCGCTTCAGGTCGGCAACATCATGTGCAGCTTGAAGGCCAGCCGCGTCAGGCCCACGCCCAGCGCGAAGCCCAGCGCGCCCCACAGGATGCCCTGCAGCAGCCGGTTGGTGCGCTTCTGCTCGGCCAGGAGGGCATGCAGCAGCAGCGTCTGCGAGTCGTCGGCCTTGGTCGGCGTGCGCTGCAGCGCGTGGTGCAGCAGCCGCGGCACCTCGGGCAGCAGCCGCGCGTAGTGCGGCGCCTCGTGCTTGAGCCGGTCCACCAGCGCGCGCCAGCCGATCTGCTCGTTCATCCAGCGCTCCAGGAACGGCTTGGCCGTGGCCCACAGGTCCAGCTCCGGGTCGAGCTGCCGCCCCAGGCCCTCGACGTTGAGCAGCGTCTTCTGCAGCAGCACCAGCTGCGGCTGGATCTCGACGTTGAAGCGGCGCGAGGTCTGGAACAGCCGCAGCAGCACCTGGCCCAGCGAGATGTCCTTGAGCGGGCGGTCGAAGTGCGGCTCGCACACGGCGCGGATGGCCGACTCCAGGGCGTCGATGCGCGTGCCCGGCGGCACCCAGCCCGACTCCAGGTGCAGCTCGGCCACGCGCTTGTAGTCGCGGCGGAAGAAGGCGATGAAGTTCTGCGCCAGGTATTCCTTGTCGACCTCGGTGAGCGTGCCCATGATTCCGAAGTCGAGCGCGATGTAGCGCCCGAAGGTGGCCGGCTCCAGGCTGACCTGGATGTTGCCGGGGTGCATGTCGGCGTGGAAGAAGCCGTCGCGGAACACCTGCGTGAAGAAGATCGTCACGCCGTCGCGCGCGAGCTTCGGGATGTCCACGCCGGCCTCGCGCAGCTTGCCGACCTGGCTGATGGGCGTGCCACGCATGCGCTCCATCACGATCACGCCCGGCGCGCACAGGTCCCACACCATCTCCGGGACCATCACCAGGTCGAGCCCCGCCATGTTGCGGCGCAGCTGCGCGGCGTTGGAGGCCTCGCGCACCAGGTCGAGCTCGTCGTGCAGGTAGATGTCGAACTCCGCCACCACCTCGCGCGGCTTGAGCCGGCGCGCATCGGTGCTGGCGCGTTCGACCCAGCGCGCGAAGCGGTGCAGCAGCGCCAGGTCGTCCTCGATCACGGCCAGCATGCCCGGGCGCAGCACCTTCACCGCCACCTCGCGCCCGTCGCGCAGCGTGGCGAAGTGCACCTGCGCGATCGAGGCGCTGGCCACCGGCTCGGCGCTGAAGTGCGAGAACACCTCGTCCAGGCGGCGGCCGAAGGCGGCCTCCACCAGCGCCGCGGCCTGCGCGCCGGGAAACGGCGGCACGTTGTCCTGCAGCCGCGCCAGCTCGTCGGCGATGTCCAGCGGCAGCAGGTCGCGCCGCGTGGACATGACCTGGCCGAACTTGACGAAGATCGGCCCCAGCCGCTCCAGCGCCTGGCGCAGCCGCGCGCCGCGCGAGGCGTCGTAGCGACGCCCCAGCGTCACCACCGCCGCCAGCACGCGCACCCAGCGCTGGCGGAAGTGCGACAGCGCGATGTCGTCCAGCCCGAAGCGCAGGACGGTGAAGGCGATGAAGACCAGCCGCGCGAACTGCCTCATGAGGGCGCACCGGGGCGCCAGCGCGCCGTGCCGCCCAGCAGGGCCTGGCGCAGCCCGCGCGCCAGCGCCGCGCCCAGGGCGCTGAGCTGCTGCGCCGCCGCGGCGCCCAGCACCCGCTCCAGGTCGGCCGCGATGTCCCAGCGCAGGTTCTGCAGCAGCCAGTTGATGTCGGCGGCCAGCGCCGCGTCGCCGTCGAGCTGCAGCGCCGGCTGCGAGCCGGCCAGGGCCTGCACGGCCAGCAGCGCGGGGTTGGAAGCGTCCACACGCACGTGCAGCTGCGCGGCTGCGGGCGGCGCCTCGCACCACTCCAGCAGCCCGGCCGGCGTGATGCGCCAGCACAGCACGGGCGGCGGCGGCAGCAGCTGCGGCCAGCGCTCCAGGTGGAATTGCACCAGCGCGCCGTCGCGCGGGCGCAACAGCTGGCGCGCCACGGGCTCGCCGTCGAGCACGTGGTTCAAGAGCAGGGTCAGCCGCTGCATCAGGGCCGGAGCCAGCAGGGCGTTGAGGGCTTGGAACATGCGCGGCATTGTAGGCACCCACCTTCGGGCGCCCCCATCCGGGGGAACCGGCCCGAAGGCGCCGGATGCCGGACCGAGAATGGCTCGCAACAACAGGGGTAAGGAGCGCTGGTGCGCAGGCACGTCCGTGCCGCGGCCTCACAGGTCCCCGATCCCATGATTGCCCACCGTAGTTACAAACGCACCTTCTACAGCGCCCCGCAGTCGATCACCACGCTGGTGGCCGCCTTCATGGAGCCCACGATCGCGGTCGCGGTCCTGCTGTTCGCCACGCGCTGGTACGACCAGCCCATCGAGCGGCCGGTGCTGACGCTGGGACTCCTGGTGTTCGCGCTGACCTTCCCGGGCCGCCAGCGCTTCAAGGACCCGCCTGGCGCCGCCGCGCTGGACATCTTCAACAGCTGGATCGTGCTGCTGCTGGCGCTGGTGCTGTGCGGCTACGCCACGCGCAGCCTGGGCTACTTCGACCGCCGCGTGCTGCTGGCCTGGGCCGTGGCCACGCCGGTGCTGGTGTGGCTGGGCGTGTGCGCCGGCGGCGCCGTGCTGCGCCGCCGCGCGGCGCACGCGGTGCTGCAGCGCCCGGCGGTGGTCATCGGCAGCGGGCTGCTGGGCGTGAAGGTGGCGCGCGCCCTGCGCGAGAGCAGCGACCAGGGCAGCGTCTTCGTCGGCCATTTCGACGACCGCCACGATGCGCGCGTGCACCAGGACGCCAGCGGGCTGCTGGGCACGCTGCAGGACGTGGCGCCCTACATCCGCACGCACGGCATCAAGGAGGTCTACATCACGCTGCCGCTGGGGCTGCAGCCGCGCATCGTGGAGCTGCTGGAGTCGCTGCAGGGCACCACGGCCTCCATCTTTTTCGTGCCCGACGTGTTCGGCATCAGCATCATCCAGGGCCGGCTGCAGGACATGAACGGCATCCCGGTGGTGGGCATCTGCGAGACGCCCTTCACCGGCACCAACGAGCTCGTCAAGCGCATCTCCGACCTGGTGATGGCGTCGCTGATCCTGGTGCTGATCTCGCCGCTGCTGCTGGCCATCGCCGTGGGCGTCAAGCTCAGCTCACCCGGGCCGGTCATCTTCAAGCAGCGCCGCAACGGCCTCGATGGCAGCGAGATCCTGGTCTACAAGTTCCGCTCCATGACCTGCCAGGACAACGGTGCCGTGGTGCGCCAGGCGACCCGGCACGACCCGCGCATCACGCGCTTCGGCGCCTTCCTGCGCCGCACCTCGCTCGACGAGCTGCCGCAGTTCTTCAACGTGCTGCAGGGCAGCATGAGCATCGTCGGGCCGCGCCCGCACGCGGTAGCCCACAACGAGGAGTACCGCAAGCTCATCAAGGCGTACATGGTGCGCCACAAGGTCAAGCCCGGCATCACCGGCTGGGCGCAGGTCAACGGCCACCGTGGCGAGACCGACACGGTGCACAAGATGCAGGCCCGGGTGGAATACGATCTGGAGTACCTCCGCAACTGGTCGCTGGCATTGGACCTGCACATCATGATGCGCACGGCGCGGCTGGTATTTTTTGATCGAAACGCCTACTGAGAGCCGCTGCTGGAGAATTGCTGTTGATCAATACCTTGCCCCGCGCATGTCTGTACGCAGCCGTTTGCGCTGCCTGTTCCGCCATCGCCACCGGCGCCCAGGCGCAAATCAGCCCGTATTACCTGGGCGCCTCCCTGACACGGGGCCATGACTCCAACATTTTCCGGGTGAGGCCGGAACTCGACCCCGCGTCGGATTCCTACACCACCGCCGCTTTGCTCGGCGGCTTCGACCAGCCCATCGGCCGCCAGCGCGTCTATACCAACCTGGAAGTACGCCAGCAGCGTTTCGACGAGCGCGACGAGCTTGATTACACCGGCCACCGGCTGGGAGCGGGACTGGACTGGGAAACCATCAACAACATTTCCGGCACCGTCAAGCTGGGCCGGGAGAAAACGCTGGCTTCCTACAGCCTGCCCTTCCTGAACGTGGTGACGGAAAAGAACATCAAGAGCGAAAACACCTTTGCCGCCACCGTGCAGCGTGGCACGGTCCGCAACGATCTCCAGGTGTTCGGCGCCTTCAATGCCCGCAATACCGACTATTCGGCCAGCAGCTTCAACAACCGTGACAACCGCCGCAATGCTTTGCGCGCCGGGGTGAACTGGCACCGCAGCGACTTGCTGACACTGGGCGTGGCGTGGGTGGGGGCGCGCGGCAAGTATCCGCGCATTCCAGACCGGTACGACTCGAATGCGCTGGAACTGACGAGCGTCTGGAAACCCAGCGGCGCCAGCACCCTGGACGGTGAAATCGGGTATGAGAGGCGCAGTTTCAAGGAAAACGGACAGCGCGACTTTTCCGGACTGACCGGCCGGTTGCGCTGGCGCTGGGAACCCACGGGCAAGCTGCTGTTGACCACCACGCTGGTACGCGACGCCGACGATACCGAGCGTTTCGTCGAAGCCAACGGGACGGACAATGCCTCTGCCGGCTCCAGGATCACGAATTCCTTGATTCTCGACGGCCTGTGGAAAGCCACCGCCAAGATATCGGTCAACGCCAGTTTCCGCTACAGCGACCGCAAACTGGTGGTTCCGATTCAAGGCATCGAGGAACAAGGTTCCGATACGACACGTCGGGCCGCCCTGGGAGCCACCTGGAACGCGACCAACAGCCTGAGCCTGGGCTGCAACGTGGCCCGTGAAACCCGCAGCCAGAGCGGTGACATCAGTTTCCCATTCAAGGCCAATACGGCCAACTGCTACGTGCAGGCTCTACTGAAATGACCTCTTCCATTCGCGCCGGCGGCGCCACCGTTTTGCTGACCGGCGCGGCCGGCTATATCGCTTCGCATACCTGGCTGGCGCTGCAGGCCGCTGGTTTTCGCGTGGTGGGCATCGACAACTTCAGCAACAGTTCGCCGCGGGTGCTGGAGCGCCTGGAGCGGCTGGGATCGCAGCCCGTGGTGTTCGAACGCGTGGATATTCGTGATTCCCTGGCGCTGGAGGCTACTTTCGAGCGCCACAAGCCCGATGCGGTCATCCATTTTGCCGCCTTCAAGGCGGTGGGCGAATCCGCGCAGCAGCCGCTGGAATACTATTCAAACAACATCGGCGGCCTGCTCAACGTATGCCAGATCATGCGGCGCCACCATTGCAGGCGCTTCGTGTTCAGCTCCAGCGCCACGGTCTACGGTGTGCCCGAGAAATTGCCCATCACCGAGGATTCTTCGCTGACAGCGACCAACCCTTATGGCCGCACCAAGCTGATGGGTGAACAGATACTGGCTGACCTGGGCGCTTCGGACGCGGCTTGGCAGACGGCCTGCCTGCGCTATTTCAACCCGGTGGGCGCGCATGAGAGCGGCGATATTGGCGAGGACCCGCGCGGAACGCCCAACAATCTCATGCCTTACGTGGCCCAGGTGGCGGTGGGGCGGCGCCCATTCCTGCAGGTTTTCGGCGGCGACTACGACACGCCGGACGGCACCGGCGTGCGCGACTACATCCACGTCATGGATTTGGCCGAAGGCCACGTGGCGGCGCTGCAGCGGCTGTTCGACGTGCCCGGCTCGCTGACCGTCAATCTCGGCACGGGCCGGGGCTACAGCGTGCTGGAGGTCGTGCACGCCTACCAGGCTGCCAGCGGGCGCGACATTCCTTACCAGGTGGCCCCGCGCCGCCCGGGCGACGTGGCGGCCTGCTATGCCGACCCGCGTCACGCCGAAGCGCTGCTGGGCTGGAAGACCCGCCACGACCTGCCCCGCATGTGCGAGGACAGCTGGCGCTGGCAACTGCGCAATCCGCAAGGGTTTGAAGCGTAGTCCCGCCGTTCACGAGCCGCGGCCGCGCGCCGGCTGAACTGCGGCGCAGGGCGGCAACATCGCCCCGCCCTGCGCCGGACCCGCGGCCCGTCGGCCGCGGTGGCATGGCATCTACTTGACGGCCGGGGGCTGCGCGGTGACGGCGGCGATGCTGGCGCCATGCTGCACGGGCGCCGTTGCCGCCGCCGTGGACTCGATGCTCACGGGCAGCAGCGGCACGATCAGCAAGGCCACGATGTTGATGATCTTGATGAGCGGGTTCACCGCGGGGCCGGCCGTGTCCTTGTAGGGATCGCCCACCGTGTCGCCGGTGACCGCGGCCTTGTGCGCCTCGGAGCCCTTGCCGCCGTAGTGGCCGTCCTCGATGTACTTCTTGGCGTTGTCCCAGGCGCCGCCGCCGGTGCACATGCTGATGGCCACGAACAGGCCGGTGACGATGGTGCCCATCAGCAGGCCGCCCAGCGCCTTCGGGCCCAGCAGCAGTCCCACAAGGATGGGCACGATGACGGGCAGCAGCGAGGGCACGATCATTTCCTTGATGGCCGCGCCGGTGAGCATGTCCACCGCGCGGCCGTACTCCGGCTTGGCCGTCCCTTCCATGATCCCGCGGATCTCGCGGAACTGGCGCCGCACCTCCTCCACCACCGAGCCTGCCGCGCGGCCCACGGCCTCCATGGCCATGGCGCCGAAGAGATAGGGAATCAGGCCGCCGATGAACAGGCCGATGATGACGCGCGGATCCGAGAGGTCGAAGCGCACCGTCATGCCGCGCGCTTCGAGCGCGTGCGTGTAGTCGGCAAACAGCACCAGCGCGGCCAGGCCGGCGGAGCCGATCGCGTAGCCCTTGGTGACGGCCTTGGTGGTGTTGCCCACGGCGTCGAGCGGGTCGGTGATGTCGCGCACGCTGCTGGGCAGGTCCGCCATCTCGGCAATGCCGCCGGCGTTGTCCGTGATCGGCCCGTAGGCGTCGAGCGCCACCACGATGCCGGCCATGCTGAGCATGGCCGTGGCGGCCACGGCGATGCCGTAGAGGCCGGCGAGCTGGTAGGAGACCGCGATGGCCACGCACACCAGCAGCACCGGCCAGGCGGTGCTCTTCATGCTCACGCCAAGCCCGGCGATGATGTTGGTGCCATGTCCCGTGGTCGATGCCTGCGCAACGTGGCGCACGGGCTTGTACTGGGTGCCGGTGTAGTACTCCGTGATCCAGACCATGGCTGCCGTCAGCACCAGACCCACGACACACGAGCCCCACAGGCGCAGATGCGTCTGCGGCCCCAGCGCGTCGGCGGGCATCACGGCCGCGGTGACGAACCAGAACGCCACCAGCGACAGCACGCCCGCGACGATCAGCCCCTTGTAGAGCGCCGGCATGACGTTGCGCATCTGCGGCGACGCCTTGACGAAGCTGCAGCCGATGATCGACGCGATGATCGAGACGCCGCCGAGCAGCAGCGGGTACACGACGGCCTGCAGGGGTGCGGCCGTCACCAGCAGCGCGCCCAGCGCCATGGTGGCGATCAGCGTCACGGCGTAGGTCTCGAACAGGTCGGCGGCCATGCCCGCGCAGTCGCCGACGTTGTCGCCCACGTTGTCGGCGATCACCGCGGGGTTGCGCGGATCGTCCTCGGGAATGCCGGCCTCGACCTTGCCGACCAGGTCGGCACCCACGTCGGCGCCCTTGGTAAAGATGCCGCCGCCCAGCCGCGCGAAGATGGAGATGAGCGAGGCGCCGAACGCGAAGCCCAGCATGGGCTTGAGCGTGGCGGAGAGGCTGCGCGTGGGCACGCTGTTGCCGTTGGCGGTGACGAACCAGAAGAACAGGCCCACGCCCAGCAGGCCCAGGCCCACGACCAGCATGCCGGTGATCGCGCCGCCCTTGAAGGCCACGTCGAGTGCCGGCCCGATGCCGCGCGTGGCCGCCTGTGCCGTGCGCACGTTGGCCCGTACCGAGATGTTCATGCCGATGAAGCCGCAGGCCCCGGACAGCAGCGCGCCGGCCACGAAGCCCGCGGCCGTCACCATGTCCAGGAACACGCCGATGAGGATGGCCAGCACCACGCCGACCAGCGCGATGGTCTTGTATTGGCGCGCCAGGTAGGCGGCCGCGCCCTGCTGCACCGCGCCGGCGATCTCGCGCATGCGGTCGTTGCCGCTGTCCTGCCGCAATATCCATTGGCGCTGCAGGAACCCGTAGAGGACCGCGGCCAAGCCGCAAACCAGCGAGAGATACAGCGCCCAGTTGGTCGTCATCGAGCATGCTCCCTTCGGTACGTTGTCGCACGAGCCGGGTCACCCGGCACTGATGGAGTCCGGGCCTGCAGCGCAGCCACTGCGGGCGGTGTTCGATGCTACGGGAAGGGCATGGGCGGCCGCCGGTTTTTTCTGGAGCGGCCGTGGCGCCGGCGAGTCAGGCCACGGCAAGCGGCGTCCTTAGAATCCGAGGTTTCTTCCTCCAAGCAAGTGAAGCCATGAGCCTGCATAACGTCACGCCCGGCGCCAAGGCGCCCGATGAGTTCAACGTGATCATCGAGATCCCGATGAACGCGGATCCGATCAAGTACGAAGTGGACGAGGAAAGCGGCGCGCTGTTCGTCGACCGCTTCATGGGCACGGCCATGCACTACCCGTGCAACTACGGCTACGTGCCGCAGACGCTGGCTGACGATGGCGACCCGGTGGACGTGCTGGTGATCACGCCCTATCCGCTGATCCCCGGCGTGGTCGTGGCGTGCCGCCCGATCGGCATCCTGAAGATGGAAGACGAAGCCGGTGGCGACAGCAAGCTGCTGGCCGTGCCGACCAACAAGATCCTGCCGATCTACAGCCACTGGGAAAAGCCGGAAGACCTCAACGAGCTGCGCCTGAAGCAGATCCAGCACTTCTTCGAGCACTACAAGGACCTCGAAAAGGGCAAGTGGGTCAAGGTGCTGGGCTGGGAAGGCCCGGAAGGCGCCCGCGAGGAAATCCGTACCGGCATGGCCACCTGGGCTCAGAAGCACCAGAAGTAAGGCGTCATCGCTTCCGCACGCAGCGAACATTTACTGCCTGCAGCGAAAGCCACCCTCGCCAGCCAAACCCCGCGCAGCGGGGTTTTTTTGTCGCTGCCGTTTCCGGGCCAGCAACGCCGCAGCTTGTTGGCCGGCCCGCCAAGCGCCGCCTCGCAGGCATTGCAGAGGCACAAAGCAAAACGCCCCGACCATATTCTGGTCGGGGCGTTTGCCGGGATATTAGCCTGACGATGTCCTACTTTCACACGGGAATCCGCACTATCATCGGCGCTGAGGTGTTTCACGGTCCTGTTCGGGATGGGAAGGGGTGGGACCACCTCGCTATGGTCATCAGGCTTGACTGGTTGCCATGCTGATTCCTGGATCAGCACAGCCAATTCGATAGAGTCGTTTCAGCGTTATTGATTGCGTCGCCGTCTTTGGCGAACAACTTGAATACC
>NZ_VIDQ01000082.1:0-274 GCF_009760915.1 Azohydromonas aeria | reverse complement strand
GGAAGGGGTGGGACCACCTCGCTATGGTCATCAGGCTTGACTGGTTGCCATGCTGATCTCTGGATCAGCACAGCCAATTCGATAGAGTCGTTTCAGCGTTATTGATTGCGTCGCCGTCTTTGGCGAACAACTTGAATACCGTCTTTGACTTGCTTGTCAAAGTTATAGGGTCAAGCCTCACGGGCAATTAGTACTGGTCAGCTTAACACGTCACCGTGCTTCCACACCCAGCCTATCAACGTCCTGGTCTCGAACGACCCTTCAGGGGGCTCAA
>NZ_VIDQ01000081.1 GCF_009760915.1 Azohydromonas aeria | reverse complement strand
GCGCTGGTGTTCCGGCGCAGCTTCGCCGACTACGTCTGGAAGCTCATCGAGCGCAATGCGCGGCCCTACGGGCTGCGCGTGGTGGAGGCGCGCCAGTGCGCCGACCCGCTGCTGTCGCCGCTGCTGGCGCCCGCCGCCGACCAGGCGAAGCGCCGGCTGCAGCCGGCCTGACTCGCGCATCCCTGCCTGTCTCACCCACGAAGCACTGAAGGAGGAACCCATGAAGCACAAGAAGATCCTGGCCAGCCTGCGCCTGGCGCCCTGGGCGCTGGCGCCGATCCTGCTCACCGCCGCGTCCGTCGGCGCGCAGGCCCAGGAGGTGGTGAAGATCGGCTTCACCGGGCCGCTGTCCGGCGGGCAGGCGGCCTACGGCGTGGACAACCGCGACGGGCTGCTGCTGGCGGTGAAGGAGCTCAATGCCAAGGGCGTGACGGTGGGCGGCAAGAAGGTGACCTTCGAAGTCGTGGCGCAGGACGACGCCGCCGACCCGCGCCAGGGCGTGGCCGTGGCGCAGGTGCTGGCCGATGCCAAGGTGCGCTACGTGGTCGGCCCGTACAACTCCGGCGTCGCCATTCCCGCGGGCAAGGTCTACCACGAGGCCGGCATGCTGATGCTCACCGTGGCCTCGAATCCCAAGGTGACGCAGCTGGGCTATCCGCGCCTCTTTCGCGTCGGCGTGAACGACGCGCAGGTGGGCATCGCCATGGCCGCCTACGCGGCCAAGACGATGAAGGCAAAGAACGTGGCGGTGGTGGACGACCGCACCGCGTACGGCCAGGGGCTGGTCGCGGAATTCATGGCCGAGGCCAAGCGGCAGGGGCTCAACGTCGTGAAGCAGGAATTCACGACCGACAAGGCGACGGATTTCACCTCGATCCTGACCTCGATCCGCAGTGCGAAGCCGGACGCCGTGTTCTATGGCGGCTATTCCTCGCAGGCCGGCCCGATGCTGCGCCAGATGGTGTCGCTGGGCCTCCCGGCCAAATTGCTGGGTGGCGACGGCATCTGCACCACCGAAACCAGCCGGCTCAGCGGCAACGTGGCCGACGGCAACGTGTTCTGCAGCCAGGCCGGCGTGGTGCTGGGCCAGGCCGAGGCCGGGCGCGCCTTTGCCGCCAAATACAAGGCGGCGTACCAGCGCGATCCGCTGACCTATGCCGTGTCCTTCTACGACGCGGGCCTGCTGCTGGCCGACGCGATGCAGAAAACCGGCTCGACCGACCCCGGGAAACTGGCCGAATTCATCGCCCAGGGCAACTGGAAGGGCGTGGCCGGAGAATATTCATTCACGCCCCAGCACGACCTGAAAAACTCGCCGGTGAGCGTGTATGGGTTCAAGGGCGGGCAGCCGGAGGTATTGGGTTCAAGCCATTGATTGGACCAGATCGTCACTGCACGAGGCGCAGACATTGACAAGGCCGCGACCAATGTGTCGCGGCTTTTTTTGTTTGGATATTTTCTTTCTGGCTCAATGTTGCCGGCCCGAACAAGAGAACAGGCCGATGAAATAAAGAAGCCGGAAATTATTGTCTTGAGCTTCAGCCGGCTCCAGCAGCCAATTCATCTGCGCATGAGCACAAAAATAAAAATGCCGGGACCAGCCCGGCATTTGTTTTGTCTGTGAATCGCCGCCTTCAGGACATGTACATCGCCGCCCCGGCTGCCGGCGAGGCAGGAGGACGGCGCAGCCGCCGCGCCGGTGCCGCCGCCTCGGCCACGATGCCCACGTGCACCAGCCCCTGGCTGCCGCCCTGGCGCCGGTGCTCGCTGGGCGAGTGGCCGAACTGCGCGCGATAGGCCTTGCAGAAGTGCGAGGCCGTCTGGAAGCCGCAGGCCACCGTGATCTGCATGATCGGCGCGCTGGTGTGCGACAGCAGCTCGCGCGCGCGGCGCAGGCGCAGTGCCAGGTAGTGCTGCGCCGGCGTGACGTTGTAGTAGCGGTGGAACAGCCGCTCCAGCTGGCGCAGCGAGACGCCGGCCGCATCCGCGATTTCCGACAGCGTCAGCGGCTCCTCGATATTCGCCGCCATCAATTCCGCGGCCTCGACCAAGTGCTCGTAGCCCGGGCCCACGAACTCGGGCTGCGGGAGTTTCTGCTGGTCGGACTGGTCGCGCACGCGATCGACGATGAACTGCTCGGAAATCGCCATCGCGAGTTTCTTGCCGTGATGCGCGCGCACCAGGTGCAGCATCAGGTGCAGCGGCGCGATGCCGCCCGATGCGGTGATGCGCTCGCGGTCGATCACGAACACTTCGAGCGCGAAATGCACCTTCGGGTGCGACTCGCGCAGCGCCACCAGGTTTTCCCAGTGCACGGCGCAGCGGTAGCCGTCCAGCACCCCGGCGGCGGCCAGGGCATGCGTGCCCGTACACAGCGCGCCCAGCATCTGGCCGCGCGCGGCGCGGCGGCGCAGGTCCTGCACCAGGGTGTCGGAAATGGCCTTCTGCACCTCCACGCCGCCGCAGACGAACACCGCGTCGCAGGCGTCCAGGGACTCCAGCGGGGCCATGTCCGAGACCACCAGGCCGTTGCTCGCCGGCGCCCCGCCGTCACAGCCCACGCAGGCCACGCTCCAGGTATAGAGCGGCTGCCGGCTGGTGAGATTGGCCATGCGCAAGACTTCGACCGCATTGGCGAATGCGATCATCGAGTAATTCTCCAGCAGCAGGAATCCAAAATGGCGGGCGGTGGGAACTGAACTCGAAGTGTTGACCATGGCGGGGACCTTTGTGTCGGTTGAACTGCAGTGCGACTCGAATTCCTCGGCACCCACCGACACCACCTCGATCACGCCGGGAAAATGGCGCAGGCCGGTGCCGGGCTGGAGGACTCGAATCGTCCGATGAAGACCCCGGAAAGCGCAGACCTTGAAAATCCCCGCCCGGGTGACATAGATCAATCGCAAGACCTATGCCAGTGCCACTGCTCCTCTACAACTCCATCAACCGCCACCCATCCGGCAAAAGCCGCGATCTCAACCGTTTCGTGCACCTGTAGGGGGTTTCGCACGGTGGCCTGGCGGTGCATGCGGCACCATCAAGGTGCCGCAACCAGCCAGATTTGACGCCATCCCGCCTTGATGTAGAACAGGGATTTACGCCTATATTCCCGAGCGCGGGTGAAGGGTTTGCCCTTGAAATCCTGCCGCCGACCGGCCCGGGAATGGTCCCGTCCAGGCCAGGGACTTGCGGCTGGCGACCGGGAATCCAGCGCCGGGCCTGATTCGTCCCAGCAAACGGGACAAGGTATCCGGACAAGAAATATCCGGACACGAGATTGCCCGGCCCGCCGCGCGACACGGCGAACCGGGCCTGGGGCGGTTTCTCCCGAAACCGCCAGCCGCCCGGGGCGGGCTTATTGCGGGCCCTGCACCAGCGCCAGCTTGCGCAGGTGGTCGAGCAGCGCCTGGGCCTTGTCCTGCGCCGAGCCCTCGCGGATCACGGTGCCGGCCTTCTGCGCCGGGGCGGCGGAGCCGGTGGCCTTGGCCATGCGCGCCGCGCCGCTCTCGGTGGACACGGGTGCCAGCGGCCGGCGCTGCTTGCGCGCCGGCTCGAAGCGCCACTCGATCGCGCCGGCTGCCGGCGCGGCCGCCGCGCGCACCGCCTTGTCCTGGACGCGCCCGGCCTGCGCCGCCACCCAGGCGTGACGCTGCGGCAGGTCCTCGCGCTGCGCCAGGCGGGCACTGCTCACCAGCACCGCGCCGGTGCCGGGCGCCAGCCGCCAGCTGCGCCGCGCGCCGCGCGGCAGCGCCTGCACCACGCGCCAGGCGCCGCCGCCTTCGGGCACCAGGTCGATCACGTCGCTGATCAGCGGCCGCTGCAGCCGCTGCGCCAGCGCGTAGGGCAGCATCCCGCTGGCGAGTCCCGACTCGCCCTTCGCGCCGGCGATGACGAGCGTGCTGTCGCGGCAGGCGTCGGCCAGCGCGACCACGGCGGCGTCGAGGCTGCCGTCGCCGGCGAGCAGCCGCGTGAGCCGGCTCACGCCCTGCGCCAGGTAGTCGCGCGCCACGGCGTCGGGCATATCGCCCACGGTGCACAGCCACGGCTCGGCGCCGTCGCCCAGCGCCTTCTGCGCCAGCGCGACGCCGGCGGCGTCGGTGCGGCTGCGCGTGGCCCGGCCGCTGACCGGGTCGATGCGCACACTCACGAGAACGGTGATGGGCGTGCTCATTCAGGCCACCTCCAGGGTCTTGGTCGAGGCGGCCGCGCGGCCGCCGGAAGCCGCCGGCGACGCGCCGCCGCGCAGCAGCGCCAGCAGCGCGCGCATGAGCGCCTGCACGTCCTCGGCCACGGTCAGCTCCGAGCGCTGCGCGATGGGTGCGGCCGTGTCGGTGTTGACGCACAGCACGTGCCGGCATTCGCGGATGCCCTGCAGGTGCTGCACCGCGCCGGAGATGCCCATGGCCAGGTAGCCGCGCGCCTGCACCGTCTTGCCGGTGGCGCCGATCTGCTGGCTGCGGCTGAAGCGGCCGTCGTCCACCGCCACGCGCGAGGCACCCACCGCCGCGCCCAGCGCCGCGGCCAGCTCGTGGAACAGCTTCACGTCCGTGACGCCGTTGCCGGCGGCCATGATGAAGTCGGCCTCCTCCAGCGCCACCTGCTGCGCCTGGCCGGCCACCGTGCCCAGGTCCTTCAGGCCGAGCACCGGCCGCGCCGCGGGCGCATCGAGCGTGAGCTGCTCGCCCAGGCCCAGGAAGGGCAGCTCGGTGCGCGCCACCTGGCGGCCCAGCAGCAGCAGTTGCATGCCGGACAGCGCCGCGGTCGCATCGCCCGCCGCGCGGCCCGCGCCGCCATGGTCGCGTACCCGCACACGGCCTTCCGCGATCTCGGCCACCGAGGCCGCCACGGCCAGGCCGCGCGCCACGGCCAGGCGCCGCCCCAGGTCGCCGTCGTCGCCGCGATCGGGCGCCAGCACCAGCCGCGGCTTCAGTTGTTGCCAGCGCGCGGCCACGGCCTCCGCCAGCACGTCGGCGCCGACGGCCGGGCTCACGGGCAGCAGCTCCAGCCGGTCCACGCCCAGGGCCACGGCATCGAGCTGCAGCGACTCCGGGTCGGCGCAGGGCGCGAGCACCACGACGGCTTCCTCGGCGCTGGCCAGCAGCGCCGCGGCGGCGATGGCCTCGCGCGCATGCTCGTCGAAGCTGCCGCAGTCGGGATGGGCCAGCACCAGCAGGCAGCCCGTGGCGGCGCGCGCCAGGCGCGGCCGCCGCACGCTGGCGTGCGCGTCGCCGGCCAGGCGCAGGTCGCGCTCGCCCTCGGTGCCGCCCAGCACGATGCGGCGCAGCCCCGCGGCCGTGACGAGCGCCGGACGGCGCGGATCGATGCGTCGGATCATTGCTTCACCTCCACGGCGCGGGCCACCAGCTCGGCCACGTCCAGGACTTCAGGGCGCTTGCCGACCACGCCTTCGAGCATGGCGGTGCACTGCGGGCAGGCCACGGCCACCACATCGGCGCCGGTGGCGCGCGCGTCGTCCATGCGGATGTCGGGAATGCGGCGCTTGCCGGGGATGTCGGTGGTCGGCGCCCCGCCGCCACCGCCGCAGCAGCGGGCGTTGAGGCCGCAACGCTCCATCTCCACCACCTGGATGCCGATGGCCTTGAGCGCGCGCCGCGGCGCCTCGACCTGGCCGTTGTAGCGGCCGAGGTAGCAGGGGTCGTGCAGCGTGACGCTGGGCATCTGCGCGGCGGCGTCGGCGCGGGGCTTGAGCGCCTTGCGCTCCAGCAGGTCGGCCAGCAGCTCGGTGTGGTGCCACACGCGGGCCTGGCCCGACGACAGGCGCTTGCCCCAGGCGGCGTCAAGCACCGGGTACTCGTTGCGCAGCGCGTGCAGCAGGTGCGGGTCGGCCGTCACCAGGTTCGCCGCGGGCCGCGCCGACAGCGTCGCGATCAGCTGGCGCGCCAGGCGCTGGTACTCGGCCTCGTCGCCCAGGCGCCGCGCCACGTCGCCGCAGTCGGTCTCGGCCGCGCCCAGCACCGCCGGCGTGATGCCGCCGGCCTTCATCGACTGCACCAGCGCGCGCAGCGTCTTCTGGCCGCGCATGTCGAAGCCCGCTTCGCCCGCCAGCAGCAGCCACTCCACGGACTGGCCCTGCTCGGCCACGGGCAGGCCCAGGTCGGCGGCCCAGTGGTGGCGCGCGGAGAGGGGATAGCGGCCCTGCGTGTCGGTCTCGCGCAGCGCGGACAGCACCTCGGAGCCCTTGTTGGGCACCGTGCCGCCCACCAGCGTCAGGCTGCGGCGCAGGTCCACCACCAGGTCCACGTGCTCGATCAGCATCGGGCAGGCCTGCACGCAGGCGCGGCAGGTGGTGCAGCTCCACAGCGTCTCGGGGTCGATCAGGCCCGGCACCACCGCCTTGTCGGGCGCGCCGGCGTGCTTGCCGACTTCCTTGCCCGGGTACGGGTTGCCGTGGTAGCGCGCGTCGCTGCCGCCGGCCATGCCGGTGACGAGGTCCTGCACCAGCTTCTTGGGATTGAGCGGCTGGCCCGCGGCATAGGCCGGGCAGGCCGCCTCGCACTTGCCGCACTGCACGCAGGCGTCGAAGGACAGCAGCCGGTTCCAGGGCAGGTCGGCCGGCTTGGTGGCGCCCGGCAGGTCGCGCCCGAGCTCAACGGGTTTCAGGGCGCTGGCGCGGCGTTGCGCGGTGGGGCCCACTTCCTGGGTGCCGAAACGCTCCGGCCGCGGGTGCAGGCCCAGGTGCAGCAGGCCGGCGACGGCGTGCTTCATCGGCCCGGCCAGGCCCACGCCCAGCGCCAGCTCCGCCGCGCCGGCGCCCAGCGCCAGCACGCACAACGCGGCCCACCAGGGCGCGATCTGGTCGTACCACAGCGCGCCCACGGCCAGGGCGGCCAGGCCGGCGGCACCGGCGCCCAGCGTCCAGGGCAGCCGGTTCCACGGGCCGCGCGACACGCGCGCCGCCACCGCCGGCTGGCGCCGGCGCACGGCCATCATCACCGCACCGGCGAGCATCACCACCGCGCAGGCGACCAGCGCCACGTCGAGCACCGCCAGGCGCAGCCGCAGGCCGTCATTGATGGCCACCAGCGCCAGGCAGGCGATGGCGCCGCCGGCCACGGCCACGTGCGCGCGCGCCACCGCGGGCTCGCGCGCCACGACGTGGTGCAGGTCCACGAAATAGCGCTTGGGGATGGCGAAGAGGCCGCTCCAGGCCACGCTCGCGGCCTGGCCGGTGCGCCACAGCGCCGCGCGCCGCGCGGTGCCGATGGCCAGCGCCGCCACCGCCAGCCAGAACACGGCGGTGACGAGGTCGCGCCACACGAAGGGAGACAACAGGGTTTCCATGTTCATTCCTGCTTGCTACAGCTGCTCGGCCAACTTCCGTCCGGCCTCGGCCTCAGAAGTCCTTGCACAGCCGCAGCGCGTCGTAGATGGCGCCGTGGATGTTGTGCATCGACACGCCGTCGCCGATGCGGAACAGCGCGAACTTGCCGTTGCCCAGCTGCTGCGAGAGCACCGGCTGCGGCGCGGCGTCGTAGAGGGCGTCGATGTCGGTCTGGCCGTGGTTCAACGAGCGCTCCTTGAGCTGCCAGTACAGCGCCTCGTTGGGGCGGATGCCGTTCTCGATCACGACCTGGTCCACCGCGCGCTCTTCCTGCACGTCGGTGTACTCGTTGCGCAGCACGGCAATCAGCTTGTCGCCCTCGCGGTACACCTTGTCGAGCCAGTAGTTGGGCGTGAGCACCACGCCCTGCGCGTAGAGCCGGCGGTAGAAGATCGGGAAGGTGGTGCCGCCGGTGTCGTCGGCCACCTTCACGTCGGGCGTGACGATCTCCACCAGGTGGCCGCGGCTGCCGATGAAGTCGGCCACGCCCGAGCCCGCGTGCGTGCTCATGGCGTCATAGACCAGCACGTTGCCCTGCGGCGCGACGCGGCCGCTGAGGATGTCCCAGCCCGACACCGCGAGGCCCTCGGCCACGCCCCAGTGCGGGTTCTGGTCGGTGTGCGGGATGCCGCCGGTGGCCAGCACCACGATGTCCGGGCGCTCGTCCATGATCATCGACACGTCGGCCTCGGTGCCCAGGCGCCGGTCCACGCCCAGCCGCGCCGTCTCCAGGTCGAACCAGCGGATGATGCCGGCCATCTGCTCGCGCTTCGGCGCCTTGGCGGCCAGGTTGACCTGCCCGCCCACCTGCGCCTGCTTCTCGAACAGCACCACGTCGTGGCCGCGCTCGCGCGCCACGCGCGCCGCCTCCAGCCCCGCGGGGCCGGCGCCGACCACAACCACCTTGCGCTTCGGCCCGGTGGACTTGGCGATGACGTGCGGCATGGTGCGCTCGCGGCTGGTGGCGGCGTTCTGGATGCACAGCACGTCCAGGCCGTTGTACTGCCGGTCGATGCAGTAGTTGGCGCCGACGCACTGCTTGATCTGGTCCTCGCGGCCGTCGCGGATCTTGATGACCATGTGCGGGTCGGCGATCTGCGCCCGCGTCATGCCCACCATGTCCACCATGCCGGCGGCCAGCAGCCGCTCGGCCTGCTGCGCGTCGCGGATGCTCTGCGCGTGCATCACCGGGATCTTCACCACGCTCTTGATGCCGCCGGCCAGGTGCACGAAGGGCTCGGGCGGCAGCGCCATCGGCGGCATGCAGTTGGCCAGCGTGTTGTGGGTGTCGGCGCCGGAGCCGACGACGCTCAGGTAGTCGATCAGCCCGGTCTCGCTCATGGCCTGGGCGATCTCCTTGAGCGTCTCGTGGTCCAGCCCGTCCTCGTGGAACTCGTCGCCGCACATGCGCAGGCCCACGCAGAAGTCGCGGCCCACTTCCTCGCGCACGGCGGTCAGCACCTCGACGCCGAAGCGCATGCGGTTCGCGAGCGAGCCGCCGTACTCATCGGTGCGGAAGTTGCTGCGCGGGCTCCAGAACTGGTCGATCAGGTGCTGGTGCGCGGCCGAGATCTCGATGCCGTCCATGCCCGAGGCCTTCACCCGGCGCGCGGCCTTGGCGAATTCCTTGACGATGCGGCGGATCTCCTCGATCTCGATCGTCTTGGCATTGCCGCGGTGCACGGGCTCGCGCACGCCCGACGGGCTGACCAGGTGCGGCCAGTCGAAGCCGTGCCAGGCGTTGCGCCGGCCCATGTGCGTGGCCTGGATCATGATCTTGGCGCCATGCTTGTGCATGGTCTCGGCCAGCTTCGACAGGCCCTCCATCGTCTCGTCGCGCGAGAGGTTGACGGAGCTCCACCAGTCGCTGGGGCTGTTCTTGGACACGGGGCTCGATCCGCCGCAGATGGCCAGGCCCACGCCGCCGCGGGCCTTCTCCTCGTAGTAGCGGATGTAGCGTTCCCCGGGCATGCCGTTGTCGGCATAGACCTCGGCGTGGGCCGTGCTCACGATCCGGTTGCGGATCTTCAGCTGGTTGAGCTGGATGGGTTCGAAGAGGTGGGGGTAACGCATGGCGGTACGGCGGTAAGGCGTTGATCAGGCCGCGATGGGCGTGACGGTGAACACGCAGTGGCTGTGCCCTTCGGCCGCGCAGCGCGTTTCCTCGCTGTGCGTCTTCCAGGTCTTGCCCGTGTCCTGGCCGACCCAGTCCATGGCGCCGGAGAACCAGCCCGCGAACAGGTAGCAGACCTTGTCGCGCGTCACCGGCACGCCGGCGATGCCCTGCGCCAGCACGAACACCGAGTGCTCCAGCTTGATGCGCGCGTGGCCGGTGTTGGCATCGACCTCGTCGAAGCTGAACAGGCCCCAGCCGCGCTGCGACAGCCGCTTGAGGTAGTGCTCGTACACGGCCAGGCCGCGCAGGCCGTGGGTCCTGGCCTCCTGCTCGCACCAGAAGTACGCGGAGCGGTAGCCGGCCTTGTAGAGGCTTTGCGCGTAGGTCTCGCGGCCGATGGCGGCTTCCGCCTCGACGTGGTTGTTGACAAAGAAGTGCCGCGGCACGTAGATCATCGGCAGGCCGTCGGTCGTCCAGATGCCGGTGTCCTCGGCGACCTCGATGGGCAGTTGCGGATTCATCTTCAGGCTCCCCACACTTCCTTGAACACGCGCATCCAGTTGCCGCCGATCACCTTCTCGATCTTGCGGGTGGACCAGCCGGCATGCACCATCGCCGCCGTCAGGTTGGGCATCTCGCCGATGGTGCGGATGCCCACCGGGTTCAGCACCGTGCCGAAGTTGGTGAGACGGCGCCCACGGCCCTTGTCGTGCGTGATGTGGTCGAAGAACTCCTGGCCGTAGCCCTGGGTGTGGTCGGTGCCCACGCCCACGCAGTCCTCGCCCACGAGGTTGATGACGTAGTCCAGCGCCTCGACGTAGTCCTCGACGGTCGCCTCGATGCCGCGGCGCAGGAAGGGCGGGAACATGGTCACGCCGATGAAGCCGCCGCGGTCGGCGATGAACTTCAGCTGCTCGTCGCTCTTGTTGCGCGGGTGCTCCTTGAGGCCCGCGGGCAGGCAGTGGCTGTAGGTGACGGGCTTCTTCGAGGCCAGGATGGCCTCCTCGCTGGTCTTGGCGCCCACGTGCGAGAGGTCCACCATGATGCCCACGCGGTTCATCTCGGCGATGACCTCGTGGCCGTAGCCCGAGAGGCCGCCGTCGCGCTCGTAGCAGCCGGTGCCGATGAGGTTCTGCGTGTTGTAGCAAAGCTGCACCACGCGCACGCCCATGTCGGCGAACGCCTCGATGTGGCCCAGGTGGTCCTCGAAGGCATGCGCGTTCTGGAAGCCCAGGATGATGCCGGTCTTGCGCTCGAGCTTGGCCTGCTCGATGTCGCGGGTGCTGCGCACCAGCGTGACCAGGTCGGAGTTCTCGCGGATGAGCGACTTCATCTGCGCGATGTTGTGCACCGTGCCCTTGAAGTCTTCCCAGACCGAGACGGTGCAGTTGGCGGCGCTGAGGCCGCCCTTGCGCATGTCCTCGAAGACCGGGCGGTCCCACTTGGCGATGATCAGGCCGTCGATGACGATGGCGTTGGCGTGGATGGAATTCATGCGTTGGCTCCTTGGGTTCCTGGGCGTTCAGCGGTCGGCGTAGATGGGGAAGCGGGCCATGAAGGACTGCACCTGCTCGCGCACCAGCATCTCGACCTTGGCGTCGCCCTCGGGGTTCTTGCGCAGCGCCTGCATCACGTCCAGGATCATTCGCGCCACCTCGCGGCAGTCCTCCTCGCGCATGCCGCGCGTGGTGATGGCGGCGGTGCCGACGCGGATGCCCGAGGTGATGGTGGGCTTCTCGGTGTCGAAGGGGATGCCGTTCTTGTTGCAGGTGATGCCCGCGCGCTCCAGCGCCACTTCGGTCTGGTTGCCCTTGAGGCCCAGCGGGCGCAGGTCCACCAGCAGCAGGTGGTTGTCGGTGCCGCCGGTGACGAGGTCCAGGCCGCCCTTGACCAGCGTCTCGCCCATCGCCTGCGCGTTGGCGACCACCTGGCGCGCGTAGTCCTGGAACGCGGGCTGCAGCGCCTCGCCGAAGGCCACGGCCTTGGCCGCGATCACGTGCATCAACGGGCCGCCCTGCGCGCCGGGGAACACCGCGGCGTTGACCTTCTTGGCGATCTCCTCGTCGTTGGTCAGGATCACGCCGCCGCGCGGGCCGCGCAGCGTCTTGTGCGTGGTGCTGGTGGTCACGTGCGCATGCGGCACCGGGCTCGGGTAGACGCCCGCGGCCACCAGGCCGGCGACGTGCGCCATGTCCACCATCAGCAGCGCGCCCACCTCGTCGGCGATGGCGCGGAAGCGCGCCCAGTCGATGACGCGCGGATAGGCCGAGAAGCCGGCGATGAGCAGCTTCGGCTTGTGCTCGCGGGCCAGGCGCTCGACCTCGTCGTAGTCGATGCGGCTGTCCTCCTGGCGCACGCCGTACTGCACGGCGTTGAACCACTTGCCCGACAGCGCCGGCTTGGCGCCGTGGGTCAGGTGGCCGCCGGCGGACAGCGCCATGCCCAGCACCGTGTCGCCGGGCTTGACCAGCGCCAGCATCACGGCCGTGTTGGCCTGCGCGCCGGAGTGCGGCTGCACGTTGGCGAAGCGCGCGCCGAAGAGCGTGCACAGGCGGTCGATGGCCAGCGACTCGACCACGTCGGCGTACTCGCAGCCGCCGTAGTAGCGCTTGCCGGGATAGCCTTCCGCGTATTTGTTGGTGAACACCGAGCCCTGCGCCTGCAGCACGGCGCGGGACACGATGTTCTCGGAGGCGATGAGCTCGATCTGCGACTGCTGGCGCATGAGCTCCTGCCCCAGCGCCTTGGCCACCCGCGGGTCGGCCTGGGTCAGCGGATCGGCAAAGAAGGAAGTCGTGTTCATGGGGTGAGGGCGTCGGGTCGGCTGGCGTTGAATGAGGGGTCCGGGGCGCGGTTCGCGCCGGGCCGGGCGCTGCAAGCAGGGGCTGCGTCGGGCAGGTGCTTGATGGCTTCATTCTTCGAGTCCGGGGCCTGCGCGGCTTGTGCGCCGCGGACATGCACTTGCCCAAAACCGACATCGCGGGTTGACCCTGGGCATGGCGGCCACTGGCCTGGAAACGACACAAGTCGGCAAAACCGCACGCGCCAAGAAAAAGGCGCCGGCGTCATGGACGCCGGCGCCTGAAGCCTTGCAGGCAAGGAAGGAGACTCGGGACTAGATCATCGAGGCGTCAGAGCGCCAGCACCCGGGGCGCATGCCCCGTCAGGGCCAGGAAGCTCGCCAGGGCGTCGTGGCCGATGGCCACGGTGGCCGTGTTGCGCAGCGGGTGCGCCTGGACCTGCGCGGCCTGCCACACGCGCTCGTCCATGAGCAGCTCGACGGCGTGCGCCTTGTCGTTGACGAGGGCGAACACGCTGACCGCGCCGGGCGTGATGCCCAGGCAGCGCTGCAGCCGCTCCGGCGAGCCCATGCTCAGCTTGGAGCTGCCCAGCATGCGCGCGAGTGCCGGCAGGTCGAGCCGCAGGTCGTGCGGCACGACGGCCAGGAAGTGGCGCGTGCCCTTGGCGTCGCGCAGGAACACGTTCTTGGTCTTGATGCCGCCGATCTCCGGCGTCGCGGCCAGGGCGTCGGCGATGGTGAACACCGGCTCATGCTCCACGATGTCGTAGGGCAGGGCATGGCGGTCGAGCAGCTGCAGCAGCGCGTCGGCGGGATGGGTCGGCGTCTCGGCCAGGGCTTCGGTCGTCATGGCGACAGGTTAGGAAGCGGGCGCCGCGGCGGCTTGCCGGAAAGCGCCATGGTCTTGACTGAAGGCGACAGGCGACAGGCGACAAGCAACAGGCGACGGCCCGGTGTCCCGGGCCGCGTCAGCTCAGCCTTGCGGGCCGCTCGCGAGCATTTCCTCGACACGCTCGCCCAGCGCGGCCAGGCCCACGGGCTTGACGAACAGGCTGATCGGGCCGTGCACCAGCAGCTCCTCGCCGGCGAACCCCGTCATCATGATGATGGGCAACCGCGGACGGCGCTGGTGCAGGCGCAGGGCCATCTCGCGGCCGTCCATGCCCGGCATGGATAGGTCGGTGATGACCAGGTCGGCCGGGTCGGCGGCATCGGCCTGCAGCGCAGCGCCCGCGTTCTTCGCCACGGTCACGCGGTAGCCGATGCTCTCGAAGTAGTAGCTGAAGACATCGACCACGTCCGGCTCGTCGTCCACGATCAGCAGGTGGTGCATGGCGCGTTGGCCTTTCCTGTTCCTGTGCGTCAACGTCACGGTGCCCGGCGCAATGCCAGCGTGACGCTGAAGGTGCTGCCGCGGCCCGGTGCGCTGTCCAGCGCCAGCGTGCCGCCCATCATGTCCACCAGGCGGCGCACGATCGACAGGCCCAGGCCCGTGCCGCCGAAGCGCCGCGTGGTGGAGCTGTCGGCCTGCGTGAAGGCCTCGAAGATGCGCGCCTGCTGCCCGGCCGGGATGCCGATGCCGGTGTCCGCCACGTCGAAACGCAGCCGGGCACGCTCCGCGTCGCCGGGCAGCGCCTGCACGCGCAGCGTGACGCTGCCGGTGGCGGTGAACTTCACGGCGTTGCCCAGCAGGTTGAGCAGCACCTGCCTGAGCCGCAGGGGATCGCCGCGCAGCGCCGCCGGCAGCGCGCCGCTCATTTCCAGCCGCAGCGACAGTGCCTTGGCGGCGGCCTGGGGCTGCACCATGGCCTGCAGGGACTGCAGCAGCGGCAGCAGCTCGAACTCCACCACTTCCAGGTGCAGCTCGCCGGCCTCGATGCGCGAAAGGTCGAGCACGTCGTTGGTCAGCGCCAGCAGCTGCTCGCCGGCCTGCTGGATGTGGCCGACGTAGCCGAGGGCCTGCTGTGGCAGCGCCATGCGCACGAGCAGCTGCGACAGCCCGATGACGGCATTGAGCGGCGTGCGGATCTCGTGGCTCATGTGGGCGAGGAAGGCGCTCTTGGCGCGGCTGCCGGCCTCGGCCTGCAGCGTGCGCTGGCGCAGGTCCTCCTCCAGCGCCTTGCGCTCGGAGAGGTCGGTGAGCACGCCCAGGAAGCCGCGGGGCTCGCCGCGCTCGTTGCGCAGCACGCTCAGGCCCAGCATCACCGGCACGTGCGTGCCGTCGGCGCGCCGGCAGCGCCACTCGCTGCCTTGCCCCGGCACCGGGGACGCGTGCTCGCGCGCCCGGATGCCGGGCCACAGCACTTGCCGAACCTCGGCGGGCAGGCTGCGCGAGCGCCGGCGCAACTCACCGGGTTCGGCGAAGTCGAGCAGGCGCCGCCCCAGCGCCTGGGCCGCGGGCAGCCTCAGGAGCGCCTCGGCGGCCGGATTGAGCGTGGTGATGCGCCAGCGCAGGTCCGTGGCGACGAGGGCGCTGGCGGCGCTGTCGAGGATGGTGCGCACCTCCACCATGCGGTGCTGCAGGCGCTGCTCCAGCAATTCGCGGGCGACATGCTGGTCGTGCACGTCGCTGGCCGCGCACAGCCAGTCCGGCTTGCCGTGCGCGCTCTCGACCGAAGGCTCCGCCTGCAGCATGTGCCAGCGGTAGCAGCCGTCGTGGCGGCGCAGGCGCAGCTCCAGCGCCAGCGGCTGCCCCGTGCCTACCGCGTGGCGCCAGTGGGCCTGCAGCACCGGCCGGTCGTCGGGATGGAGGACGGCCTGCCAGCCCGTACCCCGGGCCATGGCCGCTTCCTGCCCGGTGTAGGCGCTCCAGCGGCGATTGACCCATGCATTGCCGCCTGCCGCGCTGAGGCGCCACAGCAGCACGGGTGCGGCGTCGGCGGCAGGCCCGTCCTGCCCGATGCCCTGCGGATTGTTGGGGTGCGGCGTGGCAGGCACCTGCCCAGGGCGGACCTCGATCATCGAAACGAAAATGGGCGTGAGCCCGAAGCAGTCGGCTGATCGGGCCACGATAGCAAAGCCGGTACCCGTGGCGGCGGCGCGCGCCGGCCCGGCGCGCCTTTGGCCCACCATGTGGATCTTCGCCCTCAGCAGCAGCGGTCCGGACCCGTACGCCGCGGGCTGCGCCCGGTGACGGCCGCCTCCTGGCGCTGGCGACAAGCGCCATGGCCCATGTCGCTTCCAGACAAATCCGCGTCCGACCCATGCAAGGTCGGCAGGGCGGGTCCCCGAACAATGAGCTCCACCAGGGCCCCGGACGCAGCCGCGGCAGCGCCGGCCCCAGCCGCAGCGAGGCTCATTCCAGGACAAACAGGACATACGCCATGCCCACACAGACCGCCACCGTCACCGTGCATCCCCGCGCCGCCAGCGCCGCCGCGCAGCTGAGCGCGCTGCTGGAGCGCCGCCGCCCCGGCCACAGCCTGGAGGCGCCGTTCTACCTGAGCGAGGAGGTGTTCCAGGCCGACATGGAGTACATCTTCCGCCGGCACTGGATCTTCGTGGCCGTGGCGCCGCAGGTGGCCGAGCCCGGCGACTACGTCACCGTGGACGTCGGCCCCGACTCGGTGCTGATCGTGCGCGACGACGACATGCAGCTGCGCGCCTTCCACAACGTCTGCCGGCATCGCGGCTCGCGCCTGTGCGAGGACCACCAGGGCAGCCTGGGCAACATCGTCTGCCCGTACCACCAGTGGACCTACGACCTCGAAGGCAATCTCATCCATGCCGACCACATGGGCGAGGCCTTCCTGCGCGAGCAGCACGGCCTGCACAAGGTGCACCTGCGCGAGCTCGAAGGCCTCATCTTCATCTGCCTGGCCGACGAGCCGCCGGCGGACTTCGAGGAGGTGGCCGAGCGCATGCGCCCGTACCTGGCGCCGCACCGGCTGCAGGACTGCAAGGTGGCGGCCCAGGTGGACATCATCGAGGAGGGCAACTGGAAGCTCACGATGGAGAACAACCGCGAGTGCTACCACTGCGTGGGCAACCATCCCGAGCTGACCATCTCGCTCTACGAGCACGGCTTCGGCGCCCAGCCCGGCCCGCAGAACGCGGAAGGCATCGAGCGCTTCGAGCAGATCGTCAGGGACAGCCAGTGCCGCTGGGAAGCCATGGGCCTGCCCAGCGCCCGCCTGGAGGAGCTCGACACCCGCGTCACGGGCTTCCGCACCCAGCGCCTGCCGCTGGACCGCGCCGGCGAGTCGCAGACCATGAGCACCCAGGTGGCCTGCAAGAAGCTGCTGGGCGGCTTCACCGACAAGTCGCTCGGCGGCCTGTCGTTCTGGACCCAGCCCAACTCCTGGCACCACTTCATGAGCGACCACGTGGTGAGCTTCTCCGTGATCCCGCTGAGCCCCGGCCGCACCCTGGTGCGCACCACCTGGTGCGTGCACAAGGATGCCGTGGAAGGCGAGGACTACACCGTGGACAACCTCACCGCGGTGTGGAACGCCACCAACGACCAGGACCGGCGCCTGGTCGAGGCCTCGCAGCGCGGCGTGGCCAGCCACGCCTACCAGCCCGGGCCCTATTCGCCGTTCACGGAAGGGCTGGTCGAGGCCTTCTGCACCTGGTACGTGGACCGCATGCGCGCCGGCGTGAGCGCCGCGCGCTGACCGGGGCCCACGAGTGCCGATGGCCGAGAGCCGAATCCGCGAGGAGCAACGCATGACCGCTTCCTACCAGGACCTGGCCGAGGCGCCCGCCCCGGCCTGGGGTGGCGACGACGAATGGCTCGAATGCGTGCGCGTGCGCGACGAGACCCATGACGTGCGCAGCTTCGTGCTGCGCCCGCTGCAGGCGCGCAGCTTCCGCTACCGCCCGGGGCAGTTCATCACGCTGCGCCTGGAGATCGACGGCGAGCCGGTGTTCCGCTGCTACACGCTGAGCTCCAGCCCGACGCGGCCGGACACGCTGAGCATCACCGTCAAGCGCGTGCCCGGCGGCCGCGTCTCGAACTGGCTGCACGAGCACCTGCGCCCGGGCATGCGGCTCTCCGCCACCGGGCCGGCGGGCGCCTTCTGCTTCCCGCCGGGGCCGGTGCAGGTGCCGGCGCGCGGGCAGCTCTACCTCTCCGGCGGCAGCGGCATCACGCCGCTGATGTCGATGTCGCGCGCCTGGGCCGACCTGGGGCTCGACGCCGACGTGCAGTTCATCCACGCCGCGCGCACGCCGCAGGACATCGTCTTCGACGACGAGCTGAAGCTGCTGGCGCGCTCGCTGCCGCGCTGGCGCGCCACCATGGTGTGCGAGGACCGCGGCACCACCCCCGGCTACAGCGGGCTGCTTGGGCGGCTGACGCTACCGCTGCTGCGCAGCCAGGTGCCCGACCTGCTGGAGCGCGAGGTGTGGTGCTGCGGCCCGGCGCCCTTCATGGCCGCGGTGCGCGCCATGCTCGTGGAAGCCGGCTTCGACATGGCCCGCTACCACGAAGAGAGCTTCACCTTCGAGACCCCGGCGGACACGGCCGGGCTGGCCGCTGCACCCGCCCCCAGCCCGGCGGGCACCGAGGCGAAGACCTTCGCCATCACGCTCAAGACGCGCGGCGAGCGCTTCGAGTGCGGCGCCGACGAGACGGTGCTCAAGGCCGCGCAGCGCGCGGGCGTGCGCTGGCCTTTCAGCTGCTCCAGCGGCGTGTGCGGCACCTGCCGCACGCGCAAGCTCGGCGGCGAGGTGGAGATGAACCAGGGGGGTGGCCTGCGCCCGCGCGAGGTGGCGCAAGGCTGGATGCTGCCGTGCTGCAGCAAGCCGCTGAGCGACCTCGAACTCGACCGCTAGCCCGGCCCGGCCCTCACCGGCCGGGCTTTTTCACAAGAAGAGATTTTTTCGTGTTTGCGCCAGGGAGGCGACCATGTCAGACACACCGAAGATCCAGATACGCGAGCTCACCAAGGTGTTCGGGAAGAAGCCCGACGCCGCGCTGGCACTGTTGCGCGAGGGATTGTCCAAGGACGAGATCTTCCAGCGCACCGGCCAGGTGGTCGGGGTCAACAAGGTCAGCTTCGACGTGCAGGCCGGCGACATCTACGTGCTCATGGGCCTGTCAGGCTCGGGCAAGTCCACGCTGATCCGGCTCATCAACCGCCTGGTCGAGCCCACCGCCGGCTCCGTCACCATTGACGGCCAGGACGTGGCGCGCATGCCCGCGGCCGAGATGGTGCGCTGGCGGCGCAAGCGCATGGCGATGGTGTTCCAGAGCTTCGCGCTGATGCCGCACCGCACCGTGTTCGACAACGTCGCCTTCGGCCTGGAGATCGCCGGCGACAGCGCCAAGGCCTACCGCGACAAGGTCATGCAGGCGCTGGACCAGGTGGGCCTGAAGGCCTATGCGCAGAAGTACCCGCGCCAGCTCTCCGGCGGCATGCAGCAGCGCGTGGGCCTGGCCCGCGCGCTGGCCGTGGACCCGGACATCCTGCTCATGGACGAGGCCTTCTCGGCGCTGGACCCGCTCAAGCGCACCGAGATGCAGGACCTGATGCTGCAGCTGCAGCGCGAGCACCGCCGCACCATCTTCTTCGTCTCGCACGACCTGGAGGAGGCGCTCAAGATCGGCACGCGCATCGCCATCATGGAAGGCGGCAACCTGGTGCAGGAAGGCACGCCGCACGAGATCGTCACCCGGCCCGCCAACGACTACGTGCGCCGCTTCTTCAAGGGCGTGGACACCTCGCGCTACCTCACCGCCGCGGACCTGGTGGACAGCTCCGCCCCGGTGGCCGAAGACCTCATCGCGCGCTGCCGCGCGAACAGCCTTTCCGCCAATACCACTTTGCCCGACGCCCTGCGCACCGTGCTTGGGCTGGATCAACCCGTGAGCGTCTTCGACGACGCCGAACGCCTTGTGGGCTGCATCACGCCCAAGAGCCTCCTCCTCAAGATCGCGAGCACCCGCCATGTCGGCTGACTTCCTCTCCAACTACGTCGGCGACGGCAAGGAACTGCTGCCGCTGGGTGCCCTCGTCAACGACGCGGTGAAGCTGATGCTCGACCGCGGCGGCAGCCTGTTCGATGCCGTCGGCGCGGTGGTCGAGCGCTTCGCCGGCCAAGTCGAGACCGGCTTCCTGGCCATCCCGTCGTGGCTGGTGATGCTGGTGGTGGCGGCCGTGGGCGTGTGGCGGCTGAAGTGGGGTTTCGGCCTGTTCGCGCTGGCGAGCCTGCTGGTGATACGCATCACCGGCTTCTGGGACCAGACCATGGTGACGCTGGCGCTGGTGTTCTCGGCCACGCTCATCAGCCTGGTCGTGGGCGTGCCGCTGGGCATCCTGTGCGCGCGCAATGACCGCTTCAACGCGCTGCTGCGCCCGGTGCTGGACTTCATGCAGACCATGCCGGCCTTCGTGTACCTGATCCCGGCGGCCATGGTGTTCGGGCTGGGGCGCGTGCCGGGCATCCTGGCCACGGTGGTGTTCGCCATGCCGCCCGTGGTGCGGCTCACGGCGCTGGGCATCCGGCAGGTCAACGCCGAGCAGGTGGAAGCCGGCCAGGCCTTCGGCTGCACGTCGATGCAGCTGCTGTGGAAGGTGCAGCTGCCCATCGCGCTGCCCACCATCATGGCCGGCGTCAACCAGACCATCATGATGGCGCTGTCGATGGTGATCATCGCCTCCATGGTCGGCGCCGGCGGCCTGGGCAACGACGTGCTCTCCAGCATCCAGCGCCTGGACATCGGCCTGGGCTTCGAGAGCGGCTTGTCGGTGGTGCTGCTGGCCATCATCCTGGACCGTCTCACCGAGAGCTTCGGCACCCGGCGCCAGGAAAGCTGAGCACCGCAGCGCCCGCGCTCCAGGCGGCCGCCGCCAACGGCGGCCACAAGCAAAAAATGCCCGCCAGCGCGGGCATTTTTCATTTTTCAGGGTTCCTTGACGGTCGTCATTGCGAAAACAGAACACCCTTTGTCGCCTGAAGGCAAGGCCCCGGTTGCAGGTGCTGACAAAGTGAGGCTGCCAACATCTATTGGAGGGCCTTGCTTGTGAAAAGAATCCCCATCAGGACGGTACTGCTGGCGCTCGGCGCGGCGGCCTTGATGCCGGCCACGGCGCTGGCGCAGTCTTCGGTCAACATCGGCGGCATGGTTGACGTCGGCATCTACCGCGACGGCAACGAGACCTGGAACGTCGGCACGATCCAGCGCAGCTATCTCACCTTCTCCGGCACGGAAGACCTGGGCAGCGGCCTGGCGGCCTTCTTCAACCTGACCACGCGCTTCGACATGGACACGGGCACGCTGGAGGGCAACCCGGCGAGCGGCAAGCCGTTCTTCCACGGGGAATCGACCGTGGGCCTGAAGGGCGCCTTCGGCTCGGTCAAGGCCGGCCGCGCGCTCGACGCGATGTGGGCCAACGACTGGCACTTCGACCCCTGGTACAACTTCAACCGCGTCGCCTCGCCGGCGTGGGACCTGTGGCACTACAACTTCCCCTCGGACCCGCAGGCCAACAGCGGCCGAGCCGAGTACGGGCGGCTGAACAACGGCATCTTCTACGACTCGCCGGTCGTCGGTGGCTTCTCGCTGCACGTGAGCGGCTCGCCAGAAAAGCGCCCGGGCGACAGCCAGCGCCCGCTGGGCGGGGCGATCAAGTACGCCGCCGGCCCGATCACGGCCATGGTGGCGCGCGAGAAGAACAGCGCCGGCGCCAGCGACACCTTCGTCGGCCTCAAGGGCAAGATCGACTCGCTGGCCCTGATGGGCGCCTGGGACCTGAGCAAGTCGCCCGGCGCGGCTTCCAAGGCCAAGGCCATCACGCTGGGCGCGCAGTACTTCATCGGGCCGTGGACGCTGAACGCCGGCTGGGGCCAGGTGGACGTCGATGGCGTGAAGGCGCAGAAGACCACGGCCGCGGGCGCGGTGTACGCGCTGTCCAAGCGCACCAGCGTCTATGCCGACGTGGCCCGCAAGAGCTACCCCGGCGACCGCGTGAACCTGTACGGCCTGGGGGTCGCGCACACCTTCTGAACCGGCCCCGGCCGCCGGCACGGTGGCCGGGTGTGAGAACCGCCAACTTGCGCACACCGCGCGGCCCCATGTCGAACGCAGGCCGACCGGTGTCGCAAGGATGCAAGCAACAGATTCCGCCGCCTCTACCTTGACCGCGGCTGATGCCCACCGACTCCAACGGAGCCTCCCGATGACCGACCGCAAAGCATTGACGACCCGCCGCAGCTTCCTTGCCGGCGCAACCACCACCCTGGCGCTGGCGGGCACGCCGTTGTCGGTGCTGGCCCAGGCCAAGCCGATCCGCATCGGCTGGACGGCGTGGGCCGACGCCGAGGCCGTGACCAACATCGCCAAGATCATCCTGGAACAGCGCCTGGCGCAGAAGGTCGAGCTGGTGATGACGGACGTGGCGCTGCAGTACGCCGGGCTGCAGCGCGGCCAGATCGACCTGATGCTCATGGCCTGGCTGCCGGGCACGCACAAGAGCTACTGGGAGAAGGTCAAGGACGACGTGGAGGACCTGGGTGCCCTCTACACCGACGCCAAGCTGGGCTGGGCCGTGCCCGACGAGATCCCGGTAGGCACGCTGCGCAGCATTGCCGACCTGGCCAAGCCCGAGGTGCGCGAGAAGCTGAACGGGCGCATCCAGGGCATCGACGCCGGCGCCGGGCTGATGAAGCTGTCCGAGGCCGCCATCAAGAGCTACGGCCTCGACTACCAGCTGCTCACGGCCTCCGACGCCGCCATGGTCTCGGCGCTGGACCGCGCCATCCAGCGCAAGCAGTGGATCGTCGTGACGACCTGGTCGCCGCACTGGATGTTCTCGCGCTACAAGCTGCGCTACCTCGAAGACCCGAAGCAGGCGCTGGGCGGCGCGGAGTCGATCCACGCGCTGGCGCGCAAGGGCTTCTCGGCCGACTTCCCCACGGCCTCGGCCTTCATCCGCAACATGAAGATCTCGCTGGCCGACCTCGAAGGCGTGATGCTCAAGGCCAAGGACAGCAGCTCGGCCAAGGAAGCGGCCGCCTACGTCGCCTCGCGCGGCGACGTGGTCAACCGCTGGGTGGCGGCCGCCAGCAAGTAAGCCCCCGGCAATCCTTGACGCCGCGCAAGTCCATGGGCGGCGTCAGGGGGATTGGCAAGTGTAGAGTTCACGAATCCGGCCACGGCGCACCGCGCCGTGGCCGACGCCGCAGCAGGAAGCCCGCATCACGCGGGCTTTTTTCACTTCAGTGACCGGCGCATTCCGAACCTTCACCCGCATTCCATGACTTTCCAGGACTACATCGGGCTCATCGGCGTGGTGGCCTATGTCGCCGCGCACTTCTGTGTCCAGTTGCTGCACCAGCCACCCACGGGGCGGCTGGTGGTGCTGCTCAACGTGGTGGGGCCCGTCTGCGTGCTGGTGTCGCTGACGACCAGCTGGAACCTGGCCTCGTTCCTGACGCAGTGCTTCTGGCTGGGCCTGACGCTCATGGGCTGGTGGCGCCGCCGCCCCGGCGCCGCCGGCCCGTCCGCCGGCCGGTGATCGCCGGCGCGCCCTGACGCCGCCGGCGCCGATCCGTTGTGCCCGCATCCGCCGCGGGGCGCCGCGCGGTGCGGCCGCATGATCCCGGGCTGTCGTCGCCGTGCTTTCCCCGCTACGAAAGCCCGTACGACAACGGCCGCCGCCGGGCCGGCCGGTTCACTGGAGCTGGATGTGGGCGTCGGCGATCACCTTGCGCCAGCGCGCCGACTCGCCCTGGGCAAAGGCCTTGAACTGCTCGCCGCTGATGGGCATCGGCTCGCCGCCCTGGGTCGCGATCCACTCCAGCGTGTCCTTGCGGGCCAGGGCGCGCGAGTAGGCGTCCGTCAGCGTGCCCTTGACGGCTTCCGGGCTGCCCTTGGGCGCCACCAGCCCGAACCACTGCTGCACGATGACGGCGGGGTAGCCCGTCTCGCCCGTCGTGGGCACGTCGGCAATGGAGGCGTGCCGGGCCGGGCCGGCGACGGCCAGGATCTTGACCTTGCCGGCCTGCCGCTGCTGCTCGGCGCTGCCGGCGGGCACGATCATGAGGTCCACGTTGCCGCCGATCAGGGCCGTCACGCCCGGGGCCAGGCCCTGGAACGGGACGTGCAGCAGGTCGATGCCCGCGGCCGATTTCAGCAGCTCTGTGCCCAGGTGGGCCAGGCTGCCGTTGCCCCACGATGCGTACGAGTACTTGCCCGGCTGGGCCTTGGCCAGCGCGACGAACTCGCGCAGGCTGTTGGCCGGGACATGGCTGCCCACGGCGATGGTGTAGGAGAACCGGGCCAGCCCCATCACGTCGGTGAAGTCGCCCGTGGCATAGGGCAGCTTCGCGTAGTAGATCGGGTTGATGGCATGGGTGTCGGAGGAGGCCACCAGCAGCGTGTAGCCGTCGGCCGCGGACTTGGCCGCGAAGCTGGCGCCGATCGAGCCGCTGGCGCCGGGCCGGTTGTCCACGATGAACGGCTGCTTGAGCTCGGCGCTCACCTGGTCGCTCAGGCGGCGCGCCAGCGCGTCCGTGATCGCGCCCGCGGGCCAGGGCACCACCACCCGGACGGGCTTGCCGGGGTAGCCCTCGGCTTGGGCCGTCGGCAGGGCCAGCGCGAGCAGGGCCGCCGCGCCCAGGGGCGCGGCGGCGCGCCAGGAAGTGGAGAAAAGCTTGCGGGGAAGGCAGGGCATGGTGGCTCGCGAAGGTTGAGGAGGCGCTTGCCATGTTCGGGCGCGGGCGACGGCGAACTTGCCCCGTGCCGCCGTCGCCTGTTCCCGAGGCGACGGTGCCGCCGCTTCCCGGAGGTCAGGCCTTGCGCAGGCGCTCGCCGATGAGCGCCTTGAACAGCCCCAGCATGAGCAGGAACATCAGCGCCATGAAGGGCAGGCCCAGGGCGATCGCCGCGGCCTGCGCGGCCTTGAGCGCGCCGTCGCCGCCAACGATGAACAGCACCAGGGTCACCACGGTGATCACGCCGACCCAGACCACCTTCTGGAAGCCGCTGGTGTCTTCCTTGCCGCCGGAGGCCAGCGTGTCCACCACCAGGCAGCCGGAGTTGACGGAGGTGACCATGAAGATGGCCAGCAGCACCACGGCCAGGACGGAGGTGAACTGCGCCATGGGCAGCGCCTCGAGGAACCAGAACAGCGTGAGCGTGACGTCCTGGAGGCCGCTGCCGCTGAGCTGGCTCGCGCCGCCGGCGGCCTGGTGGATGGCCGCGCCGCCGAAGGCCGTCATCCACAGCAGCGCCACGAGGGTGGGCGCGATCATGACCGACACCACGATCTGCCGGACGGTGCGCCCGCGCGAGATGCTGGCGATGAACATGCCGACGAAGGGCGCCCAGCTGGCCCACCAGGCCCAGTAGAACACCGTCCAGCCGCGGAACCACTCCTGGTCGTTGCGGCCCATCCAGTTGGCCAGCGGAATGAAGTGGTGGGCGTAGTCCGCCGTGGTCGAGCCCAGGCCGGCGATGAAGCTCACCACGCCGGCGCCCAGCACCACGAACACCAGCAGGCCCAGCGCCAGCGCCATGTTGAGGTTGCTCAGCAGCTTGATGCCCGCGTGCATGCCCGCGCCGACGCCGACCGCCGACAGCAGCGCCACCACCAGGATGAAGCCGGCCTGCATGGCAAAGGAATCGGGCGTGCCGAAAACATGGCTGATGCCCGCGGACGCCTGCAGCGCGCCCAGCCCCAGCGAGGTGGCCAGGCCGAAAGTGGTCAGCAGGATCGTGAAAATGTCTACCACGTGGCCGATCCAGCCTTTATGGGCCGCGCCGATCAGCGGCTGCAAACCCGAGCGCAGCGAATTCTGCAGCCCGCGGTTGTAGGCAAAATACCCGATGACCAGCGCCACGATGCAATACACCGCCCAGGGATGCAGCCCCCAGTGGAACATCGTGGCGCCCATGGCGGCGTGCATGGCCTCGGGGGTATTTTGCGTCACGCCCAAGGGCGTCTTGTACCAGCCGGAATAATAGGCCAGCGGCTCGGCCACGCCCCAGAACAGCAGCCCGACGCCCATGCCGGCCGCGAACAGCATCGAGAAGTACGAAACGGCGCCATATTCGGGCCGGGTTTCACCGCGCCCGATGCGCACGCTGCCGGCGGGGGTGACTACCAGCAGCGCGCAAAACAGGACGAAGGCGTTGCCGGAAATGATGTAGAACCAGTCGAAATTGTTGATGGTCCAGTTCTTGGCGGCATTCAGGAGTTCGCCGGCCCTGGCCGGATCGGCGATGGAATATACGACGAGCGCTGCGATCAATATCAAGGCCACGGGGCAGACGATGCGGTGCACGTCGAGACCGAAAATCCGCTGATTTTGTCCGGATGCCGCTGCGACGCGCCGTGCTGGCTGCATTTCCATGCTTGCCGAGGCCTTTATGTCCATATCGTCTCCTTGAATAATGCCAAAACCATGGCCCGCCATCGCCCGATGGCCCCACGTCAGGTTGGTATTACAGGGCCATGTCCTTGCAAAAAATGCGGCGCAGGCGACCTCTTCTTGTTGAAAAACGACCCGTGTTCCCACCGGTTTCAATTCGGGCGCTGCGCGTTTCCGCCCAGCGCCCGCAGGCGGACCGCATGCCGATTGCGGCAGGTTACGGCCGATTGGCGCCGGTTGCGGCCGGGCGCGCGGCCCGTCTCAATCGGGATTATGTGAAGTTCGTTGCCGGCGCAACCGCGTCGGCGGCCGGCCGCGCGGCATGGGCGACGCCGATCCGGGACGGGAGCGTCCCGCATGTCCGGCGCTCGCGGCGCGGGCTCCTGCGCAAGCAGAGCCGCCAGGGGGTTCAGGTCAGGAAAGCGAAGAGATGCAACGCGCCCGGCTGCTGGCCGCGCTTCCCAGCGCGGCCGACGCCTTGCAGGCGCAGGCCCGGCGCACCGCCGGCGCGTGCGCCGGCGGCAGGTCGAGGCCTCAACCGATCGTCATCAGCGACGCGTTGCCGCCGGCCGCGGCCGTGTTGATGCTGGTGGCCTTCTCGACCACCAGCCGCTCCAGCGGCACGTCCGCCTCGCCGGGCGCCAGGCGCGTGACGCCAACGATCGGCCCCGGGCGCTGCGCCAGGCGCTGCTGCAGCGACTGCAGCGCCGCGGTCGTGCCGTGGAACAGCGCGGCGTCGAAGCTGACCTCGGCCGAGCTCCAGTCGCGCGCCAGCACGATGGCGGCCTGAGCCGCCGCGGGCAGCCGGCGCAGCAGTGCCTCGCATTCCAGCGGCCAGACGCAGCGCGCGCCCACGGCCAGCACCGCGGCCAGCTGCACCAGGCGGTCGCCTTCGGCGTCGGCCAGGCACAGCACGGCCTCGCGCGGCGCCAGAGCGTAGCTGTTCTTCTCGCCGGTGGGACCGGGCAGCGTCTGCGACAGCCCGCTGCGCGAGCGCTCGTGGAAGCGCTCGCAGGCGCTGGCCAGATCCGGCAGCGGCTGCTCGCGCGCCCAGTCGCGCAGCGCGCGCAGCGCCGCGGGCATGGCGCGCCCTTCGCCTTCCGGCGCGACGGCGGGCTCGAACAGCCGCGCCATCACGTCGTCCGGGCGCCGCGACAGCAGCCGGTACAGGTACAGCGGGCCACCGGCCTTGGGGCCGGTGCCCGACAGGCCCTCGCCGCCGAAGGGCTGCACGCCCACCACGGCGCCGACGATGTTGCGGTTCACGTACACGTTGCCCGCGTGCGCGGCCTTGAGCACGCGCTCGATGGTCTCGTCGATGCGCGTGTGCAGCCCCATGGTCAGGCCGTAGCCGGTGGCGTTGACCTGTGCCAGCAGCGCGTCCAGTTCCTCGCGCTGGTAGCGCACCACGTGCAGCACCGGGCCGAACACCTCGCGGCCCAGCTCGGCCAGGCTGTCGAGCTCGATCACCGTGGGCAGCATGAAGGTACCCCGGCGCAGCACGGCCGCGTCGCAGGCGCCGAGCTGATGGACGCGGCGGCCCCTGGCGCGCAGCGCCTGCACGTGGCGCTCGATGCCGGCCAGCGCCTCGGCG
Organism: Azohydromonas aeria; assembly: GCF_009760915.1. Lineage (GTDB taxonomy): Bacteria > Pseudomonadota > Gammaproteobacteria > Burkholderiales > Burkholderiaceae_C > Azohydromonas > Azohydromonas aeria. The sequence continues at coordinate 5,877 of NZ_VIDQ01000081.1, read as the reverse complement.
TCGATCACCGGGCCCACGTCCACCGCCAGCCGGTCCGGGTTGCCGATGCGCCACTCGGCCATTGCGCCCAGCAGCATCTCGATGAGGCGGTCGGCCACGTCCTCCTGCACGCACAGGACGCGCAGCGCCGAGCAGCGCTGGCCGGCGCTGTCGAAAGCCGAGGCCAGCACGTCGGCCACCACCTGCTCGGCCAGGGCCGAGGAGTCCACGATCATCGCGTTCTGGCCGCCGGTCTCGGCGATCAGCGGGATCGGGCGCCCCTGCGCATCGAGCCGCCCGGCCACGCTGCGCTGCAGGATGCGTGCGACCTCCGTCGAGCCGGTGAACAGCACGCCGCGCACGCGCTCGTCGTTGACCAGCCGCGCGCCCACGACTTCGCCGCTACCCGGCAGGAACTGCAGCACGTCGCGCGGCACGCCCGCGTCCCACAGCACGCGCACGGCCTCAGCGGCGACCAGCGGCGTCTGCTCGGCGGGCTTGGCCAGCACCGGGTTGCCCGCGGCCAGGGCGGCCGACACCTGCCCCATGAAGATGGCCAGCGGGAAATTCCAGGGGCTGATGCACACCACCGGGCCGACTGGCACGTGGCTGTCGGCCGTGAAATCGCGGCGCACCTGGTGCGCGTAGTAGCGCAGGAAGTCCACCGCCTCGCGCACCTCGGCAATGGCGTTGGCCGCCGTCTTGCCCGCCTCGCGGATGAGCAGGCCCATCAGGCGCGGCATGCCGGCTTCGAGCCGGTCAGCGGCGGTGTCGAGCATGCCGGCGCGCTCGGCCGGCGGCGTCGCGGCCCAGCGGCCGGCCGCCCCGGCGGCGGCGGCAAAGGCGCGGTCCACCTGCGCGGGCGTGGCGTTGCGCACGAAACCGACCACGTCGCCGTGGTCGGCCGGGTTGCGCACCGGCTCGCCCGGGCCGGCGTCGCCAGTCTCGGCGCCGATGCCGTCGGCGAGCATCGGCCCGGCGCTCCAGCTTTCACTCGCGCTTTCACGCAGCGCGGCCTGCAGCGCCGCCAGCTCGGCCTCGTTGCTCAGGTCGAGGCCGCGCGAGTTGGCGCGGGTCGGGCCGAAGAGTGCGCGCGGCGCGGGAATGGCCGGGTGCGGCAGCCCCAGGCGCCCTTCCCGCTTCGCCAGGTCCTCGGCCACGTCCACCGGGTCGCGCACCAGTTCCTCGATGGCGATGTCGGTGTCGGCGATGCGGTTGACGAAGGAGGTGTTGGCGCCGTTCTCCAGCAGCCGCCGCACCAGGTAGGCCAGCAGCGTCTCGTGCGTGCCCACCGGCGCGTACACGCGGCAGGGCCGGCCCAGTTGGCCCGCGCCGGTGCCGACGACCTGCTCGTACAGCGGCTCGCCCATGCCGTGCAGGCACTGGAACTCGTACTGCCCGGGCTGCCAGCGCGCCGGGTCGGCCAGGTGATAAATGGCGGCCAGCGTGTGCGCGTTGTGCGTGGCGAACTGCGGGTACACCGCCTCGGGCGCGGCCAGCAGCTTGCGCGCGCAGGCGACGTAGGCGATGTCGGTGTAGGGCTTGCGGGTGTAGACCGGGTAGTCGGCCTGGCCGTCGAGCTGCGCGCGCTTGATCTCGGAGTCCCAGTACGCGCCCTTGACCAGCCGGATCATCAGCCGGCGCCGGCTGCGCCGCGCCAGGTCGATGATGAAGTCGATCACGTAGGGGCAGCGCTTCTGGTACGCCTGGATCACGAAGCCGATGCCGTTCCAGCCGGAGAGTGCCGGCTCGAAGGACAGCCGCTCCAGCAGGTCCAGCGAGATCTCCAGCCGGTCCGCCTCCTCGGCGTCGATGTTCAGCCCGATGTCGTAGCGCCGCGCCAGCAGCGCCAGGCGCAGCAGCACCGGGTAGAGCTCGCCCATGACGCGGTCGTACTGCGCGCGGCTGTAGCGCGGGTGCAGCGCGGAGAGCTTGATCGAGATGCCCGGGCCCTCGTAGATGCCGCGCCCCGCCGAGGCCTTGCCGATGGCGTGGATGGCAGCCTCGTAGGACGCCAGGTAGCGCTGCGCGTCCTGGGCGGTGAGCGCCGCCTCGCCCAGCATGTCGTAGGAGTAGCGGAAACCTTCGGCCTCACGGGCGCGGGCATTGGCCAGCGCCTGCTCGATGGTTTCGCCGGTGACGAACTGCTCGCCCATCACGCGCATGGCCATGTCCACGCTCTTGCGGATCAGCGGCTCGCCGCCGACGGCGAGCATGCGGCCCAGCGCCGCCGACAGTCCCGACTCGCTGTGCGTGGCCGTGAGCCGGCCCGTGAGCAGCAGGCCCCAGGTGGCGGCGTTGACGAACAGCGACGGGCTCTTGCCCAGGTGGCTGTGCCACTGGCCGCGCGAGATCTTGTCGCGGATGAGCGCGTCGCGCGTCTCGCGGTCCGGGATGCGCAGCAGCGCTTCGGCAAGGCACATCAGCGCCACGCCTTCCTGAGAGGACAGCGCGTACTCCTGCAGCAGCCCCTGCACCAGGCCGGCACGGCCCGCGGACGGTTTCCTCTCGCGCAGGTTCGAGGCCAGCCGCGCCGCCAGCGTCTGCGTCTGCCCCTTCAGCGGCTCGCCCAGCGCCGCCAGCGCGGCCAGCATTGGCACGGCCTCGACCTCGGGCTTGCGCCAAGCGGCGGTGATGGCGCGGCGCAGCGACGAGTCGAAGGCGACGGGCTGCAGGAAGTCGGCGAAGGGCGTCGGCGTCGGGGAGGAAATGTCCATGGCAGTGGCAGACCAAGCGTAATGCCACTACTTTGTCTCAAACACCGCCGAATGTTTATCTATTGATCGGCGCCGTGATGGTTTATTTCTCAGGCGACTGCCGAGGGAGCACCGAGAGGTGCCGGTACCGGCCCGGTCAGAGCCGCGGCAACGGCACGTGGCTGCTGCTCTTGACCTCTTCCATGACGGCGTAGGTGCGCGTCTCGCGCACGCCGGGCAGCTGCCACAGCGCGGTGCCGGCGAACTGGCGGTAGGCCTCCATGTCGGCGCAGCGGATCTTGAGCAGGTAGTCGAAGCCGCCGGCCACCATGTGGCATTCCATGATCTGCTCATGCACCTGCACCGCGGCCTTGAAGCTGTCGAAGATCAGCGGCGTGGTCTTGTCCAGCAGCACCTCGACGAACACCACCATGCCGGCGCGCAGCTTCATCGGGTTCAGCCGCGCCTCGTAGCCCAGGATGTAGCCCTCGCGCGTGAGCCGCGCCACGCGCGCCAGCACCGCGGTGGGCGACAGCGCCACTTCCTCGGCCAGCTTCAGGTTGGTCATGCGCCCATCGCGCTGCAGCGCCTTGAGGATGGTCAGGTCGATGCGGTCCAGCCCGGTGGTGTCGGTCATCTCTAGAGAATTGTTCGCCGTGAAGGCGACGATTTGAACAAATATTCGCCCGCCGGCGTCCTATCGTGGCGTGCCTTCGAGCCGTGCCGAGGGCGGCAGGTGCCGCCGCAACAGCTCGCAGGCGCTGGTGATGTGCTCGTGCACTTGGCTGGCGGCCCCTTCGGCGTCGCCGCGGCGGCAGGCATCGACCAGGCTCTGGTGCTCGGTGTCGGCCACTAGCCGGCCGTCGCCCTCGGTGAGCTGGATATGCAGGTAGCGCTCGGTGCGGTTGTTGATTGACTGGATCAGGTCCAACAGGAACGGACGGTGAGCGTCCGCGTACAGGCAGGAATGAAAAGCCCAGTGCAGCTCCACCCAGCGCAGCCGGTCCTGCTCCCGCGCGAACGCGTCGCACAGCGCCTGCGCGCGCTCCAGCGTCGCCGCCGTCATGTTCGGCACCGCCCAGCGGATGGCGTTGGACTCCAGCATTGCCCGCACCTCGAAGATCTGCACGATCTCGGCCTCGGACAGGCTGTGCACCACGGCGCCGCGGTTGCGCTGGAAGGCCACCAGCCCTTCCGCCTCCAGGTGCTTCAAGGCCTCGCGCACGGGAATCTTGCTGACGTTGAACAGCGCCGCCACGTCGTCCTGCCGGATCGGCTCGCCCTCGTGCAGCTGCCCGGTGACGATGGCATTGCGCAGGTGCCGCGCGATCACCTGCGAGATGGCCTGCGGCAACCCCAGGTCGGTCGCTTGGTTCGGTTCGAGCGGCACGGACATCCCTCGGCACAGTCAATGGGCTTGAAAGCGTATACGAAATACGCTGTTTTCCCGCTGTGGTCATCCCGCATGCCGGCTTTGGTTGCGGATGAACCATTTCAATGCATTGCGCCCCGGACTAGTCAATTGCACCATCCAGGCCGCACTTCCCTGGTGCATTGCACACCTGAAAGCCGCGCCAACTAGTGGTTTTCCGCAGGCATGCTTCGTGCGTATAACGTATACGATATTCGATGCGACGGGTTGTGTGGCGATGTGCGTTGACACAGCACGGTGCCGTGGCGGAAGCCGATTCCGGCATGCCGCCCGGCCCGGCGGCCGCCGCGGGCCGACAGCCCCGAATCACTACGAAGGAAGACCACCATGAAGAAGCTTTCCTCTGCCGCCCGGCACTTCGTGTCCGCGCTCGCGCCCGTGGCCCTGGCCGCGGCGTCGCTGGCCGCGCAGGCGCAGGAAGTCGTCAAGATCGGCTTCAGCAGCCCGCTGTCGGGTCCGCAGTCGGCCTACGGCGTGGACAACCGCGACGGCCTGCTGCTGGCGGTCAAGGAACTCAACGCCAAGGGCGTGACGGTGGGCGGCCAGAAGGTCACCTTCGAGGTCGTGGCCGAGGACGACGGCGCCGACCCGCGCCAGGGCGTGGCCGTGGCGCAGAAGCTGGCCGACAGCAAGGTGAAGTTCGTGGTCGGCCCGTACAACTCCGGCGTCGCCATCCCCGCCGGCCGCGTCTACAACGAGGCCGGCATCGTCATGATGACGGTGGGCTCCAATCCCAAGATCACCGAGCTGGGCTATCCGCGCCTGTTCCGCATCGGCGTCAACGACGTGCAGCTGGGCTCGGCCATGGCGGTGTATGCCGCCAAGGACATGAAGATCAAGAACGTGGCCGTGGTGGACGACCGCAGCGCCTACGGCCAGGGCCTGGTGCAGGAGTTCATGGCCGAGGCCAAGCGCCAGGGCCTCAACGTGGTGAAGCAGGAGTTCACCACCGACAAGGCGACCGACTTCACGCCGATCCTCACCTCCATCCGCAGCGCCAAGCCCGACGCCGTGTTCTTCGGCGGCTACTCCGCGCAGGGCGGCCCGATGCTGCGCCAGATGGTGTCGCTGGGCGTGCAGGCCAAGCTGCTCGGCGGTGACGGCATCTGCGCCACCGAGACCAGCCGCCTGAGCGGCGGCGCCGCCGACGGCCGCGTGCTGTGCGCGCAGGCCGGCACCATCCTGGGCAAGGCCGACGCCGGCCGCGCCTTCGCCGCCAAGTACAAGGCCGCCTACAACCGCGACCCGCTGACCTACGCCGCCAACTTCTACGACGGCGCCATGCTGCTGGCCGACGCGATGCAGAAGGCCGGCTCGACCGACCCGGGCAAGGTGGCCGACGCCATCGCCAAGGGCAGCTACAAGGGCGTGGCCGGCGAGTACTCCTTCACCGACAAGCACGACCTGAAGTCCTCGCCGGTGAGCGTGTACGGCTTCAAGGGCGGCCAGCCCGAAGTGCTGACCTCGTTCTGAGCCCGCGGCCGGCCTTCCCCGCCGGCCCGACACCCACAGCAACGGCCGCGGCGCGGACGCCGCGGCCTTTCTTTTGACCTGGGCCGCCCGCAGGCGCCGGCCGTTGCGCCGGCATCCGGGGCCTTCTGGACCGCTCCATGGACATATTTCTTCAGCAGGTCATCAACGGGCTGGTGCTGGGCAGCATGTACGCGCTCGTGGCACTGGGCTACACGATGGTCTACGGCATCATCAACCTCATCAACTTCGCCCACGGCGAGGTGCTGATGGTGGGCGCGCTGGTCAGCTGGACCGTGG
>NZ_VIDQ01000080.1 GCF_009760915.1 Azohydromonas aeria | reverse complement strand
TGCAGAAGAAGGTGGTCGCGCTGGACCCGAAGAACCCGCTGTGGAAGCTGACGCTGGCGCGCCTGTACCTCGACGCCGGCCAGCGCGCGCAGGCCCGCACCGAGCTCTCGGCCCTGGCCGCGCTGGGCAAGGAGTTCAGGCAGCAGGACGAGGTGCAGAAGCTGCTGAAGGAGCTGTGATCCGGGCGGCGCGGTGCAGGGCGCCGCGTTGACGGCGCAACGGAAAAAGCCCGGCTTGGCCGGGCTTTTTCATGGGTGTCGCACTCGTTTCGTACGTGAAGCCGGCGCTGGAATGTCAGCCGTCAGCCGTCAGCTATCTGCTGGTCGGTGGTGCCCACTACTTCGTCATCCCCGCGCAGGCGGGGATCCATGCGGCCCCCAAGTCGCCGATAGCTGGTCGGTTGGAATGCCGAGACCCAAGGCACGGCAGGCGTTTCGCATCAGCCGATGGCTGGCTTGGGGACCGCCTGGATTCCCGCCTTCGCGGGAATGACGAAGCAGGGTGCGGGCCGCCCGTGCCAACTGGCTGCCAGCTCTTGCCGGTTATCCCGGACAGCAGTGGGTCTGTACCTTATACGCATCGCATTTGGTCCTCGAACACCACCCCGTTCGCCCTGACCCTTCGATACCTCAGGACAGGGTGCGCCTGCGGCGCATCGAAGGGTGAAGCCGTCAGGCTGGTAGGGAGGCCAGAAGCTGTGGGCTCCATGAACCGTTCGGACTGATGCTTCGATACCTCAGCACAGGGTGCGCTACGCGCATCGAAGGCCGAATCTGACAGGCTCGGATGCCCGCACCACGGTGCGGGTCGTCCACCCTTCGATACCTCAGGGCGAACGGAAAGGGGTTGTCCGGCGGATAAGTCCGTTCCGTATTACTTCTTCACCTCCACATGCCCGCCGAACTTGTAGCGCAGCGCCGAGAGCATCTTCTCGGCGTAGGTGTGGTCCTGGCGCGAGCGGAAGCGGGTGTAGAGCGCGGCGGTGAGCACTTCCGCCGGCACGGCCTCCTCGATGGCGGTTTCCACCGTCCAGCGGCCTTCGCCCGAGTCCTGCACCACGCCGGAGAAGTTGGAGAGGCTTTCGTTCTCGGCCAGCGCGTCGGCGGCCAGGTCCAGCAGCCAGCTCGACACCACGCTGCCGCGCCGCCACAGCTCGGCGATGTCGGCCAGCGGCAGCTCGTAGCGGCGCGCGGCGGGCACCTGCGGTTTACTCGCGCTGCGCATGATGTCGAAGCCCTCGGCCATGGCCTGCATCATTCCGTACTCGATGCCGTTGTGGATCATCTTCACGAAGTGCCCCGCGCCGGCCGGGCCGCAGTGCAGCCAGCCGCGCTCGGCCGGCGTCGTTTCGCTCGCAACGGTGCGCGCCGGCGTGCGGCCGATGTCGCCCGCGCCCGGGGCCAGCGTCTCGAAGATCGGCGCCAGGCGCTGCACCACCGCGGCCTCGCCGCCGATCATCAGGCAGTAGCCGCGCTCCAGGCCCCACACGCCGCCGCTGGTGCCGACGTCCAGGTACTCCACGCCGCGCTCGCGCAGGCTCGCCGCGCGGCGCACGTCGTCGTGGAAGTGCGTGTTGCCGCCGTCGATGATCACGTCGCCCGGCTCAAGCCGCGCCGCCAGCGCGGCGATCGTGTCCTCGGTGATCTGCCCGTGCGGCAGCATCACCCACACCGCGCGCGGCGCCGGCAGCCGCGCCACCAGCGCCTCGATGTCCTGCGCGGGCACGGCGCCTTCACTGGCCAACTTCTCCACCGTGCCGGGGTCGGCATCGAACACCACGCACTCGTGCCCAGCGCGCATCAGTCGCCGCACGAGGTTGCCGCCCATGCGGCCCAGTCCCACCATCCCGAGTTGCATCACGTACTTCCTGTTTGCGCTCCCCCACCTGGATAGCGCTGTCCAAAAACGGGCGCGAGTGTACCGGGCGGTCGACGCGGCAGCGTGGCGGGGGTGTGAAATGTCCGGCTCAGCGCGCAGCCGCGGGCAGGGAGGCGCTGCCGGCCTGCGGCGCCGCGCGCGCCCGGTACTCGCCCGGCTGCATGTTCAGCCACTTGCGAAAGGCGCGGTGGAAGGCACTGGCGTCCTCGAAACCGAGCCGCGTGGCGATGGCCTCGACGCTCAGCCGGGTTTCGGTCAGCAGGTGGATGGCGGCGTCGCGGCGCAGCGCGTCCTTGAGGCCCTGCCAGCTCGCGCCCTCGGCGGCCAGGCGCCGGCGCAGCGTGTTGGCGCTGACGTGCAGCTCGGCCGCCACCGCCTCCAGCCGCGGCCACGGCGCGCCGGCCTCCACGCACGGCTTCAGGCGCCGGCGCACGCGCGCGGCCGTGCCGTCCTCGTTGCGGTACTTCAGGAACACCGAGCGCGGCGCCGCGGCCAGGAAGCTCTTCAGCCCGCGCTCGTCGGGCACCACCGGCGCGGCCAGCAGCGCGGCGTCGAAGGCCACCGCCGTGTCGGGCGCGCCGAAGGACAGCTGCGGCGAGTACATCAGCGCGTACTCGCGGGCGTGGTCCGGCGCCGGGAAGCCGAAGCGCGCCCAGCGCAGCGGCACGCGCCGCCCGGCCAGCCAGCACATCAGCCCGTGCACCAGCACCAGGAAGGTTTCGCAGGCGAAGCGCCGAGCGTCCGGATCGGCCTGCCGCAGCCGCACGCGCAGCACCGCCTCGTCGCCCAGCACCTGCAAGTCGCCCGACACGTCGTCGAGCAGGCATTGGAAACCGCGCAGCACGCGCCGCAGCGCCTGGCCCAGGTCGACCGCCGGCAGCAGCGAGCGGCACAGCAAGGCGAAACTGCCGGGCTTCATGCGGCGCGGGTCCAGGCCGAAGAACTCGTCGTCCATCTCCGCCGCGACCGCGAGCCACAGCGCGGCGAAGGCGTCGGCCGTGACGCGCGACTGCGCCGTGCGCAGCAGCTCGGCCGGGATGCCGGCGGCCGCCAGCGCGCGCGCGCAGCCCGGCGCCTCCAGCCGCGTCACGGCGGCCTGCACGAAGGCGATGGAGACGGTGTCCTTGCTGTCCTTTTCTTCCACGGGGCTGACGGCGGCGTTGGCGGGCTGGCCGCGGCCCGCTGCTGTGGCGGCGGGCCAGTACGGCCGGGGCAGGGTGCCGAGTCTAGTGCGCGGGACTGGCAAAAAACGCCAGCAAGGTTGAGGTCCGGCGCCATCGCGCGGCGGCGCGGCAGGGCCTATCGTCGCGGGATAAAGACATTCCCTACGGAGACGCCGCCATGACCGACCTGTCCGCCGAATTCAAGTCGCTTGCCGAGTACCGCCCGACGCACCGGCTGCGCTTCGTGACCGCCGCCGCGCTGTTCGACGGGCACGACGCGGCCATCAACATCATGCGGCGCATCCTCATGGGCATGGGCGCGGAGGTGATCCACCTCGGCCACAACCGCAGCGTGGACGAGATCGTCACCGCCGCGCTGCAGGAGGACGCGCACGGCATCGCGGTGAGCTCGTACCAGGGCGGGCACGTCGAGTTCTTCAAGTACATGGTGGAGCTGCTGCGCGCGCGCGGCGGCGAGCACATCCAGGTCTTCGGCGGCGGCGGCGGCGTGATCGTGCCGGCAGAGATCCGCGAGCTGCAGGACGCCGGCGTGGCGCGCATCTACAGCCCCGAGGACGGCCAGCGCATGGGCCTGCAGGGAATGATCGGCGAGATGCTGATGCGCTGCGACCGCGACCTGGCGCAGGCCGCGCCCGCGGACATTGGCGCCCTGCGCGGCCATGGCGACGCGGCCTGGCGCGCGCTGGCGCAGCTCATCACGGCGCTGGAAGCCGGCGCCGCCGACGCCGGCCTGGTGGCCGCGCTGCACGCGGGCGCGAAGGAGACGCGCGTGCCCGTGCTGGGCATCACCGGCACCGGCGGCGCGGGCAAGAGCAGCCTGACCGATGAGCTCATCCGCCGCCTGCGGCTGGACCAGGACGACGCGCTGCGCGTGGCCGTCGTCTCCATCGACCCGTCGCGGCGCAAGAGCGGCGGCGCCTTGTTGGGCGACCGCATCCGCATGAATGCGATCGGCCCGTGGCAGCAGGGGTCGCGCGTCTACATGCGCAGCCTGGCCACGCGTCAGGCCGGCAGCGAGGTCAGCGCCGCGCTGCCCGACGTGATCGCCGCTTGCAAGTGCGCCGGCTTCGACCTGGTAATCGTCGAGACCTCGGGCATCGGCCAGGGCGACGCCGCCATCGCGCCGCTGGTGGACGTGCCGCTGTACGTGATGACGCCCGAGTTCGGCGCCGCGAGCCAGCTGGAGAAGATCGACATGCTCGACTTCGCCGAGTTCGTGGCCATCAACAAGTTCGACCGCAAGGGCGCGCAGGACGCGCTGCGCGACGTGGCCAAGCAGGTGCAGCGCAACCGCGAGGCGTTCATGCAGCGGCCGGAAGAGATGCCCGTCTTCGGGACGATGGCCAGCCGCTTCAACGACGACGGCGTGACCGCGCTGTACCAGGCGCTGAGGGCCCGTCTCGGCGAGCTGGGGCTGCCGCTGCGCGAGGGGCGGCTGCCCCAGGTGGACACGCGCCACAGCACGCAGGGCGCGGCCATCGTGCCGGCCTCGCGCACGCGCTACCTGGCCGACATCGCCGAGAGCGTGCGTGGCTACAAGCGGCGCGCGCGCGAGCAGGCGCGGCTATCGCGCGAGCTGCAGCAGCTGCGCGAGAGCGCGCGCATGCTGCACGAGGACAACCCGGAGCGCGACGGCGCGCGCCAGACCGTGCTGCGCCTGGCCGAGGCGCGCGCGCAGCGCCAGGACCCGGCGGCGAAGAAGCTGCTCGACCAGTGGCCCGACCTGCAGCGCGCCTACGCCGGCGACGAGTACGTGGTGAAGATCCGCGACAAGGAAATCCGCACCGGCCTGACGCACACCACGCTGTCGGGCAACAAGGTGCGCAAGGTGTCGCTGCCCCAGTTCGAGGACCACGGCGAGCAGCTGAAATGGCTGCTGCTGGAGAACGTGCCGGGCAGCTTCCCGTACACCGCCGGGACGTTTGCCTTCAAGCGCGAGAACGAGGACCCGACGCGCATGTTCGCGGGCGAGGGCGACGCCTTCCGCACGAACCGGCGCTTCAAGCTGCTGTCCGAAGGCATGCCGGCCAAACGGCTCTCGACCGCCTTCGATTCCGTCACCCTCTACGGCGCCGACCCCGACCCGCGCCCCGACATTTACGGCAAGGTCGGCAACTCGGGCGTGAGCATCGCCACGCTCGACGATTTGAAGGTGCTCTACGACGGCTTCAATCTCTGCTCGCCGGAAACCTCGGTGTCGATGACCATCAACGGGCCGGCGCCGACGATTTTGGCCATGTTCATGAACACGGCCATCGACCAGCAGCTGGAGAAATTCCGCGCCGACAACGGGCGTGAGCCGACCGCCGACGAGGCCTCGAAGATCCGCGCCTGGGTGCTGGCCAACGTGCGCGGCACGGTGCAGGCCGACATATTGAAGGAGGACCAGGGCCAGAACACCTGCATCTTCTCCACCGAGTTCAGCCTGAAGGTGATGGGCGACATCGCCCAGTGGTTCGTGCAGCACGGGGTGCGCAATTTCTACTCGGTGTCGATTTCCGGCTACCACATTGCCGAGGCCGGCGCGAACCCGATCAGCCAGCTGGCCTTCACGCTTTCCAACGGATTTACCCTGGTGGAGGCGTATCTGGCGCGCGGCATGCACATCGACGATTTCGCGCCGAACCTGAGTTTCTTCTTCAGCAACGGCATGGATGCGGAATACACCGTGCTGGGCCGCGTGGCACGGCGCATCTGGGCGGTGGCGATGCGCGACCGCTACGGCGCCAACGACCGCTCGCAGAAACTGAAATACCACATCCAGACCAGCGGCCGCAGCCTGCACGCGCAGGAGATTGCCTTCAACGACATCCGCACCACGCTGCAGGCGCTGATCGCGATTTACGACAACTGCAACTCGCTGCACACCAATGCCTACGACGAGGCCATCACCACGCCGACCGAGGAAAGCGTGCGCCGCGCGATGGCCATTCAATTGATCATCAACCGTGAGTGGGGCCTGGCGAAATGCGAGAACCCGAACCAGGGCGCCTTCGTCATCGACGAGCTGACGGAACTGGTGGAGGAGGCGGTGCTGGCCGAATTCGAGCGCATCGCCGAGCGCGGCGGGGTTTTGGGCGCGATGGAGACGGGGTATCAGCGCAGCAAGATCCAGGAAGAGAGCATGCATTACGAGATGCTCAAGCACACCGGCGAGCATCCGATCATCGGCGTGAATACCTTCCGCAATCCGCACGGCGACCCGGTGCCGGACCATATCGAGCTGGCGCGTTCGACCGAGGAGGAAAAGCAATCGCAATTGCAGCGGCTGGCCGATTTCCACGCCCGCCATGCCGACGCGGCTCCTGCCATGCTGCAGCGGCTGCAGCAGGCCGTCATTGAAGGCGGCAACGTCTTCGACGTGCTGATGGACGCAGTGCGGGTCTGCTCGCTGGGGCAGATTACCGGGGCGCTGTTTGAAGTCGGGGGGCAGTACCGGCGCAGCATGTGAGGCACACGGCACGGGAGAAAGACGGGGGCCGCGGGTGCGGCCCCTTTTGCTTTTGGGCGGATCAGGCCGGACGGTGGTGCCGGCGCCGCGCGCGGCCGGCCAGGCCCAGGACGGGCAATACCAGCAGCGCCAGCGTCGAGGGTTCCGGCACGGCGGACACGTTCACCGGCGTGGCGACGATGTTGTCCAGGGCGTAATTCAGGCCCCATGGCGCATGGCTCACGATGCCGAAGAAAGCCGAGGTCACGTTGACCATATTGATGGCCACCGTGCCGAAATTCGGCGTCAGCTCGGTCCAGCTGGCCTGCGAGGGACCGACGAAGACCTTGAAGATGGGATTGTAGAAAAGGCCATCCAGGTTGAGCACGTCCACCGAGTGCAGGTTGAAGGCGCCGCCGTCCTGGCGCCGCAGCGTGAAGCCGGAGCCGAACCAGTCGAACGGCGTGCTGTCCACCAGCACGTGGTTACCGCCCACGTCGGCCACTTCCGGTTGCATGCTGCCGTCAAGCGGGTCGTGGGTGAGCACGAAACCGCTTTCGGCCAGCGACCCGAACAGGCCCACGGGCTGGCTCTGGAAAGTCAGCGTTGCCGCCTGGACCGGCACGGCCACGCCGGCCGCCACGAAGGCGGCCGCCGCCATCGCCTTGAAATTCATCTTCATGGATGCTCCCTGGTTGCCGCCGCGCGGCGAAGTTTCTTTTTCGAAGGATGAGCGTAGCGGTCGATCCGGAGAATGGAACCGACAGGGGGTGACGGTCGTGACGTATTCACGAAGGCGATTGCCCTAGCGCCCGGGGCTCGGCATTCGACTTCGGCCGCAATTCAGCCTGGTGGCTGAAGGGCATGGAAGCGGTATTGCAATATGGGAGCTATGGAAACGGCTGGCAATGACGGCTCGTTCATTGCTTGCGTCAGGGCGCGGCCGCGCGGTATGGAGCAGGACGAACGAGCCGCTTGGCCTTATGGCTTTGCCGTGCCTGACGGCAACGTGCGCGCATTGCCAATGTTGATGTCTCCAATCACGTAGGACGATACCTTGTCGCACTTCTGGTTGTTCTCGAATGCCGAGTTCTCGAACATGGTTTTCGACGGCTGACCCGGCTCAAAATAAATCGTCCGGCATTGGTGCAAGCTTGATTTGAGGCCGTTTTCGCACACCCGGTTGATGGACCAGCAAACATCCAGGGTGGCGGGCTGCTTGTTGTCGCCGGTCAGTGTGCATGAATACCCTTCGGCGACATTTTCACAGGTGGCTTTCACAGCCACGTTCTCGTTGCCGGACAGCGCGGAATAGCCCAGGACGCCCAGGATGCCGACGAAGAGCAGTGCGGTCGCCATTCCCTTGGCGCTGGGCCGGCGGGATACTGATTCTTTTGGATTTGGCGCTGGGTTCATGGATTTGTCGGTCATCGTGGTTTAAGAAGGCCTTATTGTAATCTTGTCGGGCTGCTCCAAAAAGCCGAATTCGTGCTGATGACCTTGGCTGCTTTCGGTCCATCTGCAATTCAATTTCCACAAACAACAGTTGTCGGGTGATTCGATGAACGCCTGATTGACAAACTCCAACAAGCTCTTGCGTGTGCCAAGACCTTGCCCGTGGTAGCTATCAAGGCAGTGGCGCACAAGCTTGCCAGGGCTTGCTTTCATGTGATGAAGAGTGGCTCCTCATTCGATGCGGGAAAGGCATTTGGATAGCAAGCAACTGATTCAATGGGACAACGGCGGCAGTATTGCCATGGGGTTGGAAGAACCATCAGACCTGATTGCACGCCGCCGTTGATCCCGCCCGATTACAGAGGTTTGCTGCGCCCGCACCGCGAGCCACTTGGGGTTGGATCACTTTTGGGTGAAGCCATGGACCTGTGCGGCTGAAATTTCAGCTGCTTGTTTGGACACGGTGAGGAACAGAAGGTTTTCTGGGGCTGCGAATGCAGCCAGGGGCCTGGCAGCGCGAGTTGCCAAGGTCTTGATCCTGATGGGTGACTGGTGCGCCGCGGGCGTAACCATGAACTGAGAACCAAGTGTGTGGCGAACTTGCTGGACGGAAATGTTGGTAAAGACGCGCGGGGTAGTGCGGGGACGCGCTCACCCCTATTGACGGAGACGGCTAATGGGTGACCCCGGCCATTGTGACCCCGGCCACTCAGCGTACCACTGGCCGGGGCCTGGTGGCCTGCCGTTGGCGCTCCGCTCGAGCGAGGCGTTAGGCCCCACGCTCACTGCTTGGCAAGGACAACGCGGAGTATTCCTTGTGTATATGCGGGCCTTAGGGGAAACCATTCATTGTGGCCCTGTAGCCGAAACTGATAGCAAACCCTCTCTGGGGTTCTGTGGGATTCTCGGCATTCAGCCCATGCACCACAGGATCTGTCTCCCTCCAGGCGAAACTCAACATTTCGAATTACGTAGCCATGCGGTGTGGGCTCGGAGCAAAGCTCATACCATTCGCTGTATGCGCTACCCAACCCGCTTGGGCGAGGGCCAGATGACTGAATCCAGGCAATTTCCGATTGACCGCCAAGCTGAGGGGCTACAAGTGGAGGCGGTAGTGCGCTTGCTGCCGTGTTTGCCGACGATGCTGAACTTGCTGGCAACGCTGGGCGGAGAGCTGCAACAATTGATAGCGGTGTCAAGTAAATTGAATGAGCGGCTGAAGAGATTGGTAGGTCTACCTGCTTTTCGCGACTGTCGTAGCCAGCTTTTTCCACATGTATTGTTACCTTCTGATCTCCGTACTTGGCATGGAATGGAATCAAAGACACCCCATTCGGATCGGTTTCGCTTGGGCCGATTTTTCTATCAGGCAGAGTGAGGCGAACTAGCGCCTGAGCAATAGGAGGGTTGCTGGCTGCTGTGCTGTATACCTTCACCGCATACTCTATCGGTGGCTTCGTGGAGAAGAACCACTTCCAGAGCTCGGGCCCAAACCCGGCGATCAGCGCCGCTCCTAATGCGCCGGCAATCGCCGTCGGGACAGCGACTAGCTTCTTGCTCTCGCTTGAGGTCACCAATTTGCGTCTCCCTGGAGTTGGACTGCTTTGTGAGGGGCCTAACATGTGAGTTCAGTGGCCGGAAGAAGCGCAGCTTTTTTCGGTCCGCTGGAAAGCAGGGTTGGGAGTAGCCCTGAAACTATTTGGACCGCTTGGTCCAAGCATGCCGAAGAGGACACGTAGCCTTGTACCGATTTTCGTAGCGCTGCCCGCAAGAAGTGCCAGCCGGGTAGCCGGCCATAAGCGATATGTCACGCAGCCTCCAGAGCTCCAGGGGTCAGGTCTTGCCTTTTGCCTGTCGAAAATTGATTTGCAGCGTTGCAGTCAGCTTGCGATCAGGCGGTGTAAAGACGGCATGCGGCGTATGCGACACCTAACGTTAATTAGGCCTCGGCCGGCGACAGGACGCCTGCTGCTTCCAAGTCGCGCCGGATTTCAAGAAGCCTCTCTGAAACGTTGTGCTTGAAGCGCTTTTGAACTATTCCGCCAAAGTCCGAGAAGAGTTCAGTGCCTTCCTTCAACAAGAGCATTGCGCCACCGCGCCCCAGGCTGCCGCAGAACCAGCCCAGTTCGTAGATGACGTTTGGTCGGGCCTGGAGGTAGACGCCCGATCCCGAGCGCACCTCGTCGTCCGGTGTAAACACGGCAATCGCATAGGTACATGTCTGGGCGTACTTCTCAAATTTCTCGATGACTGTCTTGCAGCCCGCATCGGGCTGTTCCAGCAAGACGATGGGTTTCAAGCGGAACTCGGACTTAACTATGTCCTTTAGTTCTCGCCACTTGGCTTCATCTCGCCCGTGAATAATGAACACGTTCTCACGGTGCTGTAGCGCGTCTTGACTCTCTTTCTTGGTCAGAAGATCAGGGGAACGGCGCAGACGCGTAATAGAAGCTTTGACAACAGCCAAGACGTTTTCCACACCCTTATACGATGGTGCTCCATACATCCCAAAGCCGTTCGAGTACTCCACTGATAGTTGCTTGGAGTAGACGTTGGGGCCAAGCGCGTCGTTGTATAGGTCAACGAGCTCCCGGGCGTACTGGCGGTATAGAGAATCATCTCCTTCGCCGATGTAGATTCCATTAGAAGTTCGCCTGAACCTACACAGGATTCGCGTGAGTTCGGACTCGTACCGTTCAAGTTCGGCTAAAACAATGTCGGGCGTCAACCGTGGGTCCTCCAAAGCCTAACGTTAATCAGACCTCCAATGCCCTGTGCCCTGATGCGGCCTAAGCAGTTCTTCGCTGACATCATCCGCGCGCCGCGACCGCCGAATACCAGTTGCCGCAGGCTTCATGACGACTCATGCCAGGAAAGTTCTGGCTGCGTGAAATAGTTCACGAACGCCGCCGTCATCGTGCCGCCGCACGGAGATTGGTTGGCCTCGCTCGGGACAAGGCAGTTCGTCGCCTCGGCACGTACCCAGGCCGGGGCGCCATGTCAGTTCCCGCCGTCACGCGTGATGCCGATATCGCCCTTTCCACGCGTTACCCTCCCGGGTTTCCACTAGTCCAACGAGAGGGCAGTCATGAAGATCGAGCGCATCGGCGTCATTGGCGCGGGCACCATGGGCAACGGCATCGCGCAGGTGTGCGCCGTGGCCGGCATCCGGGTGGTGATGGTGGACGTCTCCGACGAAGCCGTGCAGCGCGGCGTCAAGACGCTCTCCGGCAGCCTGGACCGGCTGGTAAAGAAGGAAAAGCTGTCGCCTGAGCAGAAGGACGCGGCGCTGGCGCTGGTCACCGGCACCACCGACTACGCGCAGCTCAAGGACGCGCAGATCGTCATCGAGGCCGCCACCGAGAACCCGGACCTGAAGCTGCGCATCCTGCGCCAGGTCGAGGGCATCGTCGGATCGGACGCCGTGATCGCGTCCAACACCTCGTCGATCTCCATCACCCAGCTCGCCGCGGTGCTGGACAAGCCCGAGCGCTGCATCGGCCTGCACTTCTTCAACCCGGTGCCGCTGATGGGGCTGCTGGAGGTGATCCGCGGGCTGCAAACCTCGGACGCCACGCACGCGCTGGCCGCGGCCTTCGCGCAGGCCGTGGGCAAGACGCCGGTGACGGTGAAGAACAGCCCGGGCTTCGTCGTCAACCGCATCCTGTGCCCGATGATCAACGAGGCCATCTTCGTGCTGCAGGAGGGCCTGGCCACGGCCGAGGACATCGACGCCGGCATGAAGCTCGGCTGCAACCACCCCATCGGCCCGCTGGCGCTGGCCGACCTCATCGGGCTGGACACCATGCTCAGCATCATGGAAGTCTTCCACGAGGGCTTCGGCGACCCGAAGTACCGCCCCGCGCCGCTGCTGCGCGAGATGGTGCAGGCCGGCCGCCTGGGCCGCAAGACCGGGCGCGGCTTCTACGACTACGGCTGATTCGCGCCAACGCACGGCGCACAGCGCCCGGGCCTGGCGCCAACATCGTTTCCGACGGAAACCTGCGGACGCGTCCCTGACCGGGGCGCGCAGCCTTTACCTCCATTTTCTTGTCCCCGCGCGGCGCGGCGCCTAGCTTTCCTAGGCCCCAGCCCGCCGCCGCGGCGGATGCCTGGGCCGTGCGGGCTGGCGGCGACCCAAGCACACAGGAGATGGACATGGCTGCTTCCAATGCTTCCGATGCTTCCGCTTCTCGCCGTACCACTGCCACCCTGGGCCTGCTGGCCGCCCTGCTGGGCGTTACCGCCGTGGCCCACGCCGCGCCCGACGGGCGGCGCGAGTTCACCGGCGGGGCGCATTTCTACAAGCGCGTCCTGACCAACACCAATCCGCTGACCACCACCACGACCGTGTTCCGCACGGTGCCGGGCCTGACCACGCGCGTGCCCGTGCCACCCAACTCCCGCGTGCTGGTCAACGTGGGCTTCGACGCCGAGTCGCGTTGCTCCGGGGGCACGGGGCAGAACTGGTGCGAACTGCGCGTCGTGATCGACGGCGCGGAAGGCAACCCGCGCGCGAGCACCTACGGTCCCGACACCTTTGCCTTCGACAGCACCGACGGCGGCTCCGAGACGCTGGGCTCCTGGGAATCGCATGCCTTCAGCCGCCACGCCTGCGTCGTCAACACCACCAGCACCACGCGCCTCGTGCCGGTGAGGGTGGACTGGCGGGTCACGAGCTTCGGGGGCGCGCCCACGCTCTGGCTGGACGACACCAGCCTCGTGGTCGAACTGTCGCGTGGCTGCGCGCTGGTGGAGCAGGAATCGGCGCCGGCCCGCGCGCCGGATCTGCCGGCCTCGCCCACCCAGGAGTAGCCGCGCCGTCCGCGCGCCGTCTACATGCTGTAGCCGACGAGCGCGTTTCCTGACACGCCGTGACCGCCGCGCGCTGGACGCCGTCCGCGCCGGGCGGCTCCAATGGCTGTCGGGCCGCTCGGACCCGCTCGGCGGGTCCGAGCCTTGCCCGGGTGCCTTGGGAGGTGTGGACATGAAAGCTTTCGTGATCCTGGCGCTGGCGTCCACGGGCTTTGCCGCCGTGGTGTCGGCTGCCGACGATGCCCGCTCGACCTACGAGCGCGAACGCGCCGCCTGCCTGAGCGGGCGCAGCGGGCAGGACCAGGCGACCTGCCTGCGCGAGGCCTCCGCGGCCTACGCCGAGGCGCGCGGCGGGCGCCGCAATGACGAGCCGGTGCCGCAGGACCGCTACTCGCAGAACGCGCTGCTGCGCTGCCAGCCGCTGCCCGCGGCGGACCGCGCCGAGTGCGAGCGGCGCATCACCGGCGGCGCCACCAGCGGCAGCGTCACCGGCGGGGGCGTGCTGCGCGAGCTGCGCACCGTCGAGCCGGCCTCGTCCAGCGGCGTGCCCCGCGACGCGGAAACCAGGCCCACCGAGCCGATGCCCCTGCCGCCGGCAGCGGCCTCCGCGCCGCGCTGAGGCCGCCGCGCCCTCTGCGCCGCCGCTCCCTGGAGCGGCCCGGCACGGCCCCGGGGAGAGGCTCGGGCCCTTGGCCCAGCCCCTGCTGATGTTGTTACAGCCTGCCGACCGGCTTCCCATAGGCTGAAGTCCAAGACAAGGACCGGCACCACGATGTTCCTCTCCCTTCGCGGCGTGCTGCCGTTCTGGCCGTTCCGCCCGGCGCGGCCGTCCCAGGCCGAGCTGAGCCGGCAGGTCACGGATCTGCAGGCGCTTCACGAGCTCAGCACCCGGCTGCTGGAGGCGCGCACGCTGGCGCAGCAGCTGGGCCTGATCCTGCAGGCGCTGTGCCGGCTGCACGGCGCCTCGCAGGGGCTGGTGTCGCTGTACGAGCCGCCCGCCGCCGAACTGGCGCTGGCCGCCGGCGAGGGCTTCAGCCCCTGGGCGCTGCGCGAGCTGGCGCAGGTCGGCGTGGGTCACGGCGCCTGCGGCCTGGCGGTGCAGCGCGCGCGCCGCGTGGTGGTGCGCGACACCGAGACCGACGACTGCTTCGCGCCCTGGCGCACGCTGGCCCGCGCGGAAGGGTTCCGCAGCGTGCACGCCACGCCGCTGATCGCGCTGGACGGGCAGGTGCTGGGCGTGATCGCGGTGCACGGCGCGCAGCCCGGCGCGCCCGACGAGCGCCAGCAGAGGCTGGCCGACATCTGCGCGCGCAAGGCCGCGGTGCATGCCGAGCGCGAGCGCTCGCAGCGCCGCGCGCAGCAAGCCGACGAGCGCCTGGCCGGGGTGCTGGCGTCCTCGCCGCTGCCCTTCGGCATCCTGGAGCCGGTGTGGACCGCGCCGGGCGTGGCCGCCGACCTGCGCTGGGCCTGGGCCAACGCCGCCGCGGCGGCGCTGTTCGGCCGCGCGCTGCTGCCGGCGCGCTCGCTGCTGCGCGAGGCGCTGGGCGGCGACGACGCGGCGCTGCAACCCTTCCTGGCCGCGGCCACGCGGGGCCGGCCCTGCGAGTTCGAATGGCAGCCGCAGGGCCCGGGCAGCGGCTGCTGGCACGTCACGGCCTCGCCGGTGCCCGAAGGCGTGGCGCTGTGGTTCACCGACGTGACGCAGCGCCAGCGCCAGGAGCAGTCGCTGCGCGAGTCGGACCGGCGCAAGGACGAGTTCCTGGCCACGCTGGCGCACGAGCTGCGCAACCCGCTCGCGCCGATCCGGCAGGCGGCGCAGGTGTCGCGCGCGCCCAATGCCAGCGAGGCGCAGCGGCGCTGGAGCCACGAGGTCATCGACCGCCAGGTCGGCCACATGGCGCTGCTGCTGGACGACCTGCTCGACATGTCGCGCGTCACGCGCGGACAGCTCGCGCTGCGCAAGTGCGACACCGAGCTGCGCGCGGTGCTGGACGCGGCCGTCGAGACGGCGCGCCCGCTGCTCGACGCCAAGCACCACCGCCTCGACGTGGCCGCGCCCGACGCGCCCGTGCACTTCGAGGCCGACCCGCTGCGGCTGGCGCAGATCCTCTCCAACCTGCTCACCAACGCCGCCAAGTACACCGACCCCGGCGGCCACATCCGGCTGGCCGCGGCGGTGGAGGGCGCCGAAGTCGTGGTGTCGGTGGCGGACGACGGCATCGGCATCGCGCCCGAGGTGCTGCCCACGGTGTTCGGCATGTTCTCGCAGGTGGCCGCGCACGACGACCGCAGCGCCGGCGGCCTGGGCATCGGGCTGGCGCTGGCGCGCGGGCTGGCCGAGCTGCACGGCGGGCGCATCGAGGCGCGCAGCGGCGGCATCGGGCAGGGCAGCGAGTTCACGCTGTGCGTGCCGCGCGGGCGCGTGCCGCTGGCGGTCGCCGATGCCGGCGCGCCGCGGCCCGGCAGCGCGGGCGCCTTGCGCGTGCTGGTGGCCGACGACAACGACGACACCCGCGACAGCCTCGCGGCACTGCTGGCGCTGCACGGCCATGCCGTGCTCAGCGCCGCCGACGGCGAGGAGGCGCTGCGGCTGCTGGAGCAATCGCGCCCGGACGTGGCGCTGCTCGACATCGGCATGCCCGGGCGCGACGGCCACGCGGTGGCACGCGCCGCGCGCGCGCGCCTGGGCCCTCACTGCCCGGTGCTGGTGGCCGTCACCGGCTGGGGCCAGGACCAGGACCGCTCGCGCTCGCGCGAGGCCGGCTTCGACGGCCACCTCACCAAGCCCGTGGACCTGGACGCGCTGCTGCAGGTGCTGCACCAGGCCGCGGCGCCGCGCCCGCCGGGCGTGCCGCTGCGGCTGGTGCGTGCGGCCTGACATGAGGACAACGCTGCCGCTCGTGCTGGCGCTGGTGGCCGGGCCGGCAGGGGCCGCGGCCGACGCGGCCGGCGCGGTAGAGGCCGGCGCCGCGGGCAAGGCGGCATCGGCCGCCGCCACCGCGCCTGCGCCGGGCCCGCGCGCCTTCGCGCCGGTGGACGAGGCGGTGCGCGATGCCGACTTCTTCGCCTTCCGCGCCCGGCTGCAGGCCGCCCTGGCGCGACGCGACGCGGCGGCCGTGCTGGCGGTGGTGCATCCCCACGTGCGCAACGGCTTCGGCGGCGACGACGGCGCCGCGGCGTTCCGCCGGCGCTGGAAGCCCGAGGGCCGCGACAGCCGGCTGTGGGAGACGCTGGCCGGCGCGCTGGCGCTGGGCGGCAGTTTCATGGGGCCGGACGGCTTTGCCGCGCCCTACGTCTACAGCGCCTGGCCGCAGGAGATCGATCCGTTCGAGCATGTCGCGCTGCTGGGCCCGCGCGTGCCGGTGCACATGGAACCGGCCGCGGCGGCGCCGGTGCTGGCCACGCTCGACAGCGCCATTGTGCCGCTGGCCGCCCCCTTGGAGCCCGAGGCCGCCTGGGTCGCCGTGCGGCTGCCCGACGGGCGCTGGCGGCTGACGGCGCTGGTGGCGGGGGATTGAGGCCGGGCAGCGGCGTCAATCCCCCGCCAGTGACTGCAGCAGCGACACCACCTGCGCCGCGGGCGGCATCTCCACGGTGCGCCAGGCCAGCCGGGCGCGGCGGTCGAAGAGGTAGACCTGGGCGGTGTGCCGGTCGGCGCCGCGGGCGCGGCCGCGCAGAAAGTCCAGCACCGCGTCCACGTCCTGTGCGCGCGGCAGGCCAGCGTGCCAGGCCGGGTGCGCGCCGAAGCGCGCCATCCAGGCTTTCAGCGCCGCAGGCGTGTCGCCCAGCGCATCGATGCTCAGCGACAGCAGCTGCGCCTGCGGCCCCTGGATCTCCCGCAGCCGCGGCGCCACGGCGGCGAAGAGCGCGCCCTGGATCGGGCAGGCGGCGCTGCAGCCGGTGAAGACCAGCTGCAGCGCGGTGACCCGGCCACTCAGGTGAGCGCGCAACGGGAACGGCCGGCCCGTCTCGTCCACCAGGGGCCAGTCCGGCACCGCCACGGGCGGGCGCACCGGGCCCAGGCTGTCGTGCGCGGTGGCCGCCGTCTGCGCCCGCGGCGCGGCCGCGCCGGCCAGCCCCGCCAGGGCGGCCAGCAGCAGGCGCCGCCGCGGCGCAGCCCGCAAGCCGGCGGGGATGGCATCAGGAGTCATGGCCTGCTTCCGTCAGGTACAGCCACAGCGCCCGGCACTCCACGTCCGAGAGCTCGTAGCGCGGCATGGCGCGCGTCACGGTCACGAAGGCCGGGTCCACGCCCGTGCGCAGCAGCCGGCAGAAGGAGTCGGCCTCGTAGCGCGAGGGCGGCCCGCCGCGGCGCGCCACGGGCTGCGTCATGCCCGCCGCGCTCAGCAGCGGCGCCACGCGCTGCGGTGCCGCCGCGCCATGGCAGTTGGCGCAGCGCGCGGCATGCGCCGGCAGGCTGAAGTCCTGACCGGCGATCCAGGCCCGCAGCGGCGCCGGGCCGTGAAAAAGCCCCTGCCCGTGGGCCCGGTCGGGCGCCGGGGCAGGGGCCATGAACCCCGCCAGCAGCAGCGCCACGGCCGCCGCGGGCGCGGGCCGGAATCGGGGCGGGACTGGCGGCGGCATGGGGGCAGTGTGCCGTGCACGAGCGGTTGCGCGATGGTTGCGATAGTTACGGTTTTCCCTTTTTCGCGCACCTGCGGGGGCGCGGGCCACTTCCTAGACTTCAGCGCAGCCGCCCGTCGCCCGCACCAGGCCACGGGCTGTCCGAGTGCCGGTCCTTGAAGGGAATGCCTCCATGCAACAGCCACCGGGTCTGCCATCGGGCTCGCAACCGGGCGCCAGGCGCCGCGCGGCAGCGCTGCTGGCGCTGCTGGCCCTGGCCGCCTGCGGCGGCGGCGACGCGCCGCGCGAGGCCGCAAGCCGCGCGCCGGCGGCGCGCGAGATGGCGCAGGCCATCGCCGCCCCGGGCCAGGGCCGCTGGTCGGGCGTGATCGGGCTGTCGCTGGTGCCCGCGGCCGCGGCCAACCTGCCCAACGGCAAGGTGCTGCTGTGGTCGTCGGAGACGCGCTTTTCCTTCTTCTCCGAGGGCCGCACCTACACCACCGTGTTCGACCCGGCCACCCAGACCGCGACCGAGACTTTCGTCTCCAACACCGGGCACAACATGTTCTGTCCCGGCACCAGCAACCTGCCCGACGGGCGGCTGCTCATCAGCGGCGGCATCGACGCCGCCAAGACCAGCCTCTACGACCCGGCCACCAACACCTGGAGCACGGGCGCGCGGATGAACATCCCGCGCGGCTACCAGGCCAACTGCGTGCTGGAGGACGGCTCGGTGTTCACGCTGGGCGGCTCCTGGAGCGTCAATTCGAGCATGCCCGTGGGCAACAAGCACGGCGAGGTCTGGACGCCGTCCGGCGGCTGGAAGCGCCTGCCCGGCGTGCCGGTGGACCCGTTCCTCTCCGTCGATCCCTCGCCGGCCAACAGCAGCTTCGGCGGCGACAGCCACTTCTGGCTCATCCCCGCGGGCAACGGGCGGGTGTTCCACGCCGGCCCGGGCGTGGCCATGCACTGGATCGACACCCGGGGCGACGGCAGCGTCACCCCCGCGGGCCCGCGCGGCGACGACGTCTTCAGCGTCAACGGCAATGCCGTGATGTACGCCGCCGGCAAGGTGCTCAAGACCGGCGGCGCCCCCGCCTACGAGGATGCGGACGCCACGGCCAACGCCTACCTCATCGACATCAGCGCCGGCGTGCAGCTGCGCAAGCTCGCGCCCATGGCCTACCGGCGCACCTACCACAACAGCGTGGTGCTGCCCAACGGGCAGGTGATGCTCGTCGGCGGCATGACCTACGCGAAGAACTTCAACGACGCCACCGCCGTGCTACGCCCCGAGCTCTGGGACCCGGCGACCGAAACCTTCACGCTGCTGCCGCCGATGTCGGTGGCGCGCACCTACCACAGCGTGGCGCTGCTGCTGCCCGACGCGCGCGTGCTCTCCGCCGGCGGCGGGCTGTGCGGCGCGGGCTGCGCTGCGAACCACCCGGACCTGCAGATCTACACCCCGCATTACCTGCTCAATGCCGACGGCAGCCCCGCCACGCGCCCGGCCATCACCGCCGCCCCCGGCGAGGCCGTGCACGGCGCGCGCATCGCCGTGACCACCGACTCGCCCGTCACCGGCTTCGCGCTGGTACGCCTGGGCTCGGTCACCCACAGCGTCAACAACGACCAGCGCCGGGTGGCCCTCAGCTTTGCCCCGGCCGGCACCAACGCCTATGCCGTGGAGCTGCCCGACAACCCGGGCATCCTGCTGCCGGGCTACTGGATGCTGTTCGCGCTCGATGCCGCCGGCGTGCCCTCGGTGGCCCGCATGCTGCGCGTGCACGGCGAGGACGCGCCGCGCATCGCCAACCCCGGCGACCAGGCCGGCGCCACCGGCACGGCGCTGTCGCTGGCCCTGGCCGGCAGCGGAGTCACGTCGTGGCGCGCGGCCGGGCTGCCGCCGGGGCTGGCCATCGACGCCGCCACCGGCGCCATCGCCGGCACGCCCACGCAGGCCGGGCGCTTCCCCGTCACGCTCACCGCCGCCAACGCCGTCACCTCCACCAGCACCACGCTGGTCTGGAACGTGGCCGCCGGACCGGGCGGCGGGGGCGGCGGTGGCGGGGGCGACGTGAACCGCGCGCCCACCCTGGCGCCGGTGGCCGACCGCAGCGATGTCGCCGGACAGCCCGTCGCGCTGGACCTGAGCGCCTCCGACCCCGACGGCGACCCCCTGTCCTGGACCGCCACGGGGCTGCCGCCCGGGCTGTCGATCAGCGCCGCCAGCGGCGCCATCGGCGGCACGCCCGGCAACACGGGCACCTGGGCCGTCACGGTGCAGGTCAGCGATGGCCGCGGCGGCAGCGCCAGCCAGGCTTTCAACTGGACGGTCACGGCCGCGCCCTTCGCGCTGGAGCCGGTGGCCGCACCGCCCGTGGCCACGGGCGCGAGCGCCAGCTACGCCGCGTCTTCCAACGGCGGCAGCGGCACCACCTACGCCTGGGACTTCGGCGACGGCTCGCCGCCGACGGCGCCCTCGACCGCGGCCGGCGCGAGCCATCGCTTCACGGCCGCCGGGCTGTACCTCGTCACGCTCACCGCCACGCGGGCGGACGGCAGCGTGCGCACGCTGAGCTTCACGCAAGCCGTGTTCGACCCGCCCGCCGGCAGCGCGCGCCCGGTGGGCTCCTCCAACGTCGTGGTGGAGAACCGCAGCGGCGCCGGCGCCCGCGTCTGGCTGGTGAACCAGGACCACGACAGCGTCAGCGTCTTCGACGCCGCGACGCTGGCGCGCGTGGCCGAGATCCCCGTGGGCACCGCGCCGCGCAGCGTGGCGGTGGCGCCGGACGGGCGCATCTGGGTCGCCAACCGCGGCAGCGCGACGCTGTCCGTGATCAGCCCGTCTTCGCTGGCGGTGGTGCAGACCGTGGCGCTGCCGCGCGGCAGCGCCCCCTTCGGCCTGGCCTTCGCGCCTGGCGGCAGCGGCGCCTGGCTGGCGCTGGAGGCGCGCGGGCAGCTGCTCAGGCTCGACCCCGCCACCGGCGCCACGCTGGGCACGCTCGACGTGGGCGCGCACGCGCGCCACGTCAGCGTCACCGCCGACGGCGCGCGGGTGCTGGTGTCGCGCTTCATCTCGCCGCCGCTGCCCGGCGAGGGCACGGCGACCGTGTCCACCACCGCGGCCGACGGCAGCCCGCGCGGCGGCGAGGTGGTGGTGGTCGCCGCCGCGGGCCTGAACGTCGAGCGCACGCTGGTGCTGCGCCACAGCGACCGGGCCGACACGACGCTGCAAGGATCGGGGCTGCCCAACTACCTGGGCGCGGCCGCGATCGCGCCCAACGGCGCCAGCGCCTGGGTGCCGTCCAAGCAGGACAACGTGCGGCGCGGCCTGCTGCGCAACGGGCAGAACCTGGACTTCCAGAACACGGTGCGCGCCGTCAGCTCGCGCATCGACCTCGCCACCTGGAGCGAGGACACGGCCGCCCGGGTGGACCACGACAACTCGGGCCTGGGCAGCGCGGCGGCGTTCCACCCCAGCGGCGCCTACCTGTTCGTGGCGCTGCAGACCAGCCGCGAGGTGGCGCTCATCGACCCGGTGCGGCGCCAGGAGATCCTGCGCTTCGCCGCGGGCCGGGCGCCGGACGGGCTGGCGCTGTCGGCCGACGGGCGGCGGCTGTTCGTCAACAACTTCATGGACCGCACCCTGGGCGTGTATGACCTGGCGCGGCTCGCGCAATACGGCGAGCTGCGCGTGCCGCTGCTGGCCGAGGTGGCGGCCGTCGGCGCCGAGCGCCTGGCGCCGCAGGTGCTGCTGGGCAAGCGGCTGTTCTACGACGCGCGCGACACGCGCCTGGCGCGCGACGGCTACATGAGCTGCGCCAGCTGCCACGCCGACGGCGGCCACGACGGCCGCACCTGGGACCTCACCGGGCTGGGCGAGGGGCTGCGCAACACCACGGCGCTGCGCGGGCGCGCCGGGGCACAGGGCTTCCTGCACTGGAGCGCCAACTTCGACGAGGTGCAGGATTTCGAGGGCCAGATCCGCACGCTGGCCGGCGGCACCGGGCTGATGAGCGATGCCGCCTTCAACACCGGCACGCGTCGCCAGCCGCTGGGCGACCGCAAGGCCGGCGCCTCGGCCGAGCTCGACGCGCTGGCGGCCTACGTGGCCTCGCTCGATGCCTTCGCACCCAGCCCGCACCGGCCCGCCGCGGCCACGCTCTCGGCCACGGCCGCGGAGGGGCGGGCGCTGTTCGCCAGCCGCAACTGCGCCGCCTGCCACGGCGGGACGGCCTTCACCAGCAGCGGCGCGGGCGTGCTCTCGAACATCGGCACCGTCAAGGCGTCGAGCGGGCAGCGCCTGGGCGCCCCGCTGTCCGGCATCGATCCGCCCACGCTGCGCGACGCCTGGGCCACGGCGCCGTACCTGCACGACGGCTCTGCGCCCACGCTGGAAGCGGCGATCCGCGCCCACGCCAACGTCGCCGCCACCGACACCGAGATCGCGAAGCTGGCCGCCTACGTGCGCGAGATCGGCAGCGACGAAGGCGCCGCGCCGCAGCCCGCGGGCAGCGCCACCTCGATCTGGACGGCCTCGGCCGTGCCGGCCACGGCCAGCGCCAACGACACCGGCTCGGTCAACCTGGGCGTGAAGTTCCGCTCCGACGTGGCCGGCTACATCCTCGGCGTGCGCTTCTACAAGGGCGGTGCCAACACCGGCACCCACGTCGGCGCGCTGTGGACCAGCGGCGGCAACCTGCTGGCCAGCGCCACCTTCGTCAACGAGACGGCCTCGGGCTGGCAGGAGGTGCGCTTCGCCAGCCCTGTGGCGATCGCGGCCAACACGGTGTACGTTGCCTCGTACCTGGCCCCGCGCGGCGGCTACGCCTTCACCAGCGGGCAGTTCGCCAGCGCCGGGGTGGACAACCCGCCGCTGCGCGCGCTGCGCAACGGCGAGAGCGGCGGCAACGGCGTGTACGCCTACGCCGGCACCCAGCAGTTCCCCAATGCCACCTGGCAGAGCGGCAACTACTGGGTGGACGTGGTGTTCAGCACCACCGCGCCGGCCGACACCACGGCGCCGGCGCTGGCGGCGGCCACGCCGGCCGGCGGCGCCACCGGCGTGTCGCGCACGGCCAACGTGGTGCTCACCTTCAGCGAGGCGCTGGATGCGGCCAGCGTCGGCACCGCCACCATCGAGCTGCGCGACGCCGCCGGCGCGGTGGTGCCCTCGGTCGTCACCTGGGATGCCTCGACCCTGCGCGCCACGCTCAACCCGAACCCGACGCTGCTGGCCCTGGCCAGCTACACCGTGGTCGTGCGCGGCGGCACGGCCGAGCCGCGCATCAAGGACCTGCAGGGCAACGCGCTGGCGGCGGAGCAGCGCTGGAGCTTCACCACGCGCCAGTGAGGCCGCTCATCCGGTCGCCATGCCTGCAAGGTATGGATTGGAACCGGATTGATATTGGACAGTCGCTCCTGCGGCGACGAACATGACGCTGTCCAGGTTGATACCTGGCATGCATTCAAAGGCTGAGGCCTCCGGCCCCTGAGCGTTGCGGCGCGCGGGGCGGGCTTCCTTCCCGACGCTTCCTTCGACACCCGCGGCGCATCGCCGGGTGCGCCGCCGCATGGCCGCGCTCCGCGCCTCGCGCCCATGCCTCCAGGAGACAGACCCCATGAGCAGCCCCTGCATCATCACCGTGGCCATCACCGGCTCGCTGCCGCAAAAGCGCGACAACCCGGCGGTGCCGATCACCGTGGCGGAACAGGTCGAGTCCACGCACGAGGCCTTCGAGGCCGGCGCGACGCTGGTGCACCTGCACGTGCGCAACGACGACGGCACGGCGACCTCGTCGCCCGAGCGCTTCGCGCAGGTGCTCGACGGCATCCGCCGCCATTGCCCGGGGATGATCGTGCAGTTCTCCACCGGCGGCCGCTCCGGCGCCGGGCGCGAGCGCGGCGCGCACCTGGGCCTGCGTCCTGACATGGCATCGCTGGCCACCGGCTCGGTCAACTTTCCGACCCGCGTCTACGACAACGCCCCGGACCTGGTCGAGTGGCTGGCCACCGAGATGCGCGAGCACGGCATCAAGCCGGAGATCGAGGCCTTCGACCTGTCCATGGTGTTCCAGGCCGCGCGGCTGCAGCGCGAGGGCTTCATCCGCGGCCCGCTGCACGTGCAGTTCGTGATGGGCATCCGCAACGCCATGCCGGTGGACCGCGAGGTGCTGGAGTTCTGCGTGCGCACGCTGCAGCGCGTGGCCCCGGGCTCGACCTGGACGGGCGCGGGCATCGGCCGCGACCAGGCGACGATGGCGCGCTGGTCGCTGGAGCTGGGCGGCCACTGCCGCACCGGCATGGAGGACAACGTGCGGCTGGACAGGGACACCCTGGCGCCCTCCAACGCCGCGCTGGTGCAAGCCGTCGCGCGGCTGTGCGAGGAGCACGGCCGCCCCGTCGCCACGCCGGCACAGGCGCGGCAGCTGCTCGGCCTGCGTTGAGGCCGCATCCCATGCAGGCGCTCACCCCGATGAACCCGACTTCCGGATACACGCGCGGCCTGCCGCGCCTGCACTACCGGGTGCAGGAGCCGAGCCACGGCGGCCGGCCCGGCCAGACCTTCGTGCTGGCGCACGCGCTGGGCTGCGACCTGTCGATGTGGGACGAGCTGGCCGGCCACCTGGCCCAGCACGGCCGCGTGGTGCTCTACGACCAGCGCGGCCACGGCGCCAGCGCGGCGCCGCCGGGCCCGTACACGATGGCGCAGCTGGCCGACGACGCCGCCGGGCTGATCGACGAGCTCCGCCTCGGCCCGGTGACGTGGATCGGGCTGTCGATGGGCGGCATGGTCGGCCAGGAGCTGGCGCTGCGGCACCCCGGCCGGGTGCGCGCGCTGGCGTTGGCCAACACCACCTCGGCCTATCCCGAGGAGGCACGGGCCGGCTGGGCGCAGCGCATCGCCGGCATCGAGGCCGGCGGGCTGGAGGCGATCGTGGACGGCGCGCTGCAGCGCTGGTTCCACGAGGGCTTCCATGCCGCGCATCCCGAGGCCGTGGCGCACTGGCGCCGGCGCGTGCTCGCCTGCGATGCCGCCGGCTACGTCGCCTGCTGCCACGCCATCGCCGGCGTGGACACCACGGCGCGGCTGCCGCGCATCGCGGTGCCGACCCTGGTGATCGCCGGCGCGCTCGACCAGGGCACGCCGCCGGAGATGGCCGCCACGATCGCGCGCGCCGTCCCCGGCGCGCGGCTGGTGGTGCTGCCCGGGGCCTCGCACCTGAGCGTGCTGGAGCAGCCGGTGGCCTTCCGCGAGGCCCTGCACGACTGGCTGCTGGCCGTGCCGGCCTGACATTCAGGGCGTCCCGGGCGTCCCGGGCGCCGCCGCCTCGGCCCCGGCCTGCGCCTTCCGCCGGGCCTCGGCCTGCTCCTGGTAGATCTGGTCGATGAGCGCGCGCAGCAGCACGATGTCCTCGTTCTGGTCCTGCGCCCGCGTGCTCATCACGATCGGCGACACCGCCTGCGGGTCGCTCAGGGCCCGGTACACCACCTCGTCGGGCCGCAGCCGGCTCACGCCGGTGGGCACCACGCAAATGCCCATGCCCGCCGCCACCAGGCCCAGCGCGGTCTGTATTTCCTGCACCTCGTGCACGGCACCCGGCTCCAGCCCCAAATCCCGAAACAGCGACAAAACCTGGTCGGCATAACTCGGCCGCGGTGACTTGGGGTAAACCAGAATATCTTGGCTCGCCAGCGCGGCCAGCGTGATGCTCTGGTCAGGAATGGCCAGGGCATGCTCCATGGGTATAGCGGCCACTAGCCGCTCCTGGCGCAGCACCTCGCGCTTGATGGACGGGTCGTCCAGCCGCAGGCGGCCGAAGCCCACGTCCACCCGGCCGGACTTCAGCGCCTCGGTCTGGTCCAGCGTGGACATCTCCAGCAGCGACAGCTCCGTCTGCGGCCGCGCCGCGCGGAACAGCCGCACCAGCCGCGGCAGCGCGCCGTACATGGTGGAGGCCACGAAGCCGATCACCAGCCGCCGCTCCATGCGCGCCACGCGGCGGGTGGCGCGCGTGGCCTGCGCCGCCTGCTCCAGCAGCCGCGTCGCCTGGCCGTAGAAGAAGCGCCCGGCCTCGGTGAGCTTCAAGGGACGCGCGCCGCGCTCGAACAGCGGCGTGCCCAGTTCCTCCTCCAGGTCCTGGATCTGCCGGCTCAGCGGCGGCTGCGAGATGTGCAGCCGCTCCGCCGCGCGGGTGAAGTTCTGCTCGTCGGCCACGGCGACGAAGTAGCGCAGGTGACGCAGTTCCATTTGATGCCTTGAAGGTATGAAACCAGTCTAAAACCGTCTTGGACTGCCGGCAAGGCGCTGCCTACCATTCACGGCATTCAAGGCTGATATTCATTTCCGGCAAGTGCTGGAAACGAATGACCCCGACAAAAGCGGTCCAGGCTTTTCCTGGTTTCACATCAAACCCGACCGGTGCGCGCGGATATTTTCGCGGCGTGGGGCGGGAATTGGACGGAAAAAGAGTTTCAGCATGACTTCCCAATTGAAGATTCTCTCGGTCGAGACGCTGCTGGTGGACGTGCCCACGATCCGGCCGCACAAGCTGTCGGTGGCGACGATGAACCACCAGACGCTGGTGCTGGTGCGCATCGAGTCCAGCGACGGCATCGTCGGCTGGGGCGAGGGCACCACCATCGGCGGGCTGGCCTACGGCGAGGAGAGCCCGGAGAGCATCCAGGTCAACCTCGACACCTACGTGGCGCCGCTGCTCGTGGGCCAGGACCCGCGCGCCGTGGCGCGGCTGATGGCGCGCCTGCGCGGCAGTGTCCAGGGCAACCGCTTCGGCAAGTGCGCCGTCGAGACCGCCCTGTACGACGGCCAGGCGCGGCGCCTGAGCGTGCCGCTGAGCGAGCTCTTCGGGGGCCGGGTGCGCGACAGCATCCCCGTGGCCTGGACGCTGGCCAGCGGCGACACCCGGCGCGACATCGCCGAGGCCGAGCGCGTGCTGGAGCTGCGCCGCCACAACGTCTTCAAGCTCAAGATCGGCCTGCGCGCGGTGAAGGACGACGTGGCGCACGTGGCCGCCATCAAGCGGGCGCTGGGCGACATGGCCAGCGTGCGCATCGACGCCAACCAGGCCTGGTCGGTGCCGCAGGCGCTCGAAGGCATGCGCATGCTGGCCGACGCGGGCATCGACCTGGTCGAGCAGCCCATCGCCGCCGGCGACAAGGCGGGCCTGCAGCGGCTGACGCAGGCCAACATCCTGCCGGTCATGGCCGACGAGGCGCTGCACGGCCCGCGCGACGCCTTCGAGGTGGCGAGCCTGGGCGCGGCCGACGTCTTCGCCGTGAAGATCAACCAGTCCGGCGGCCTGCACGGCGCGGCGCAGGTCGCGGCCATCGCGCAGGCGGCCCACGTCGGGCTCTACGGCGGCACGATGCTCGAAGGTGCCGTGGGCACCATGGCCTCGGCGCAGATCTTCAGCACCTTTGGCGAGCTGGCCTGGGGCACCGAGCTGTTCGGCCCGCTGCTGCTGACCGAGGAGATCCTGCGCGAGCCGCTGGCCTACCGCGATTTCTCGCTGCAGATCCCCACCACGCCCGGACTGGGCATCGACATCGACGAGGACAAGGTCGCGCGGCTGCGCCGCGGCCGCTGATCCCGGTTGCGCAGGCAACCCCGACCCGACATTAACCCAGGAGACGAACCATGCTGTTCCAGGTCCGTATGGACGTGCGGCTGCCGCACGACATGCCCGCCGACAAGGCCGAGGCGCTCAAGCAGACCGAGCGCGAGCGCGCGCAGCAGCTGCAGCGCGACGGCACGTGGCGCCACCTCTGGCGCGTGGCCGGCCGCTACGCGAACGTCAGCGTCTTCGACGTGGCCAGCGCCGACGAGCTGCACCAGGTGCTCTCGACGCTGCCGCTGTTCCCCTTCATGCAGGTCGAGGTGACGGCGCTGTGCCGCCACCCCTCGTCGATCCACGACGACGACCGCTGAACCCCCGGCGCCCGCCGGGCAGGCCCTTCCACCCCTTCTTCACACACCTCTGACGAGGAGACAACCATGGACACCAAGACCATCGACCAGCTGCTGGACCGCTTCGAGAAGACCGGCGTCGTCGGCGAGGGCAATGCCCGCGTCAAGCTCATCGTGCACCGCCTGGTGCGCGACCTGATGCTCGCCATCGAGGACCTGGACATCACGCCCGAAGAGTTCTGGGCCGGCCTGAACTACCTGGGCGATGCGGGCCGCAACGGCGAGCTGGGCCTGATCGTGCCGGGCATCGGCCTGGAGCACTTCCTGGACCTGCGCATGGACGAGGCCGAGGCCCGCGCCGGCCTCAAGGGCGGCACGCCGCGCACCATCGAGGGCCCGCTGTACGTGGCCGGCGCCCCGGTGGCGCAAGGCGAGGCGCGCCTGGACGACGGCAATACGCCGGGCGAGGTGGTGGTGATGCAGGGCGTGGTGCGCAGCGCCGACGGCCATCCCGTCGCGGGAGCCAAGGTCGAGGTCTGGCATGCCAACAACCTGGGCAACTACTCCTACTTCGACAAGAGCCAGAGCGACTTCAACCTGCGCCGCACGATCGTGACCGACGCGCAGGGCCGCTACAAGTTCCGCAGCGTCATGCCGGTGGGCTACAGCGTGCCCCCGGGCGGCGCCACCGACCGGCTGCTGCAGCAGCTCGGCCGCCACGGCCACCGCCCGGCGCACATCCACTTCTTCGTCACCGCCCCGGGCAAGCGCAAGCTGACCACGCAGATCAACATCGAGAACGATCCGCACCTGTGGGACGACTTCGCCTTCGGCACGCGCGACGGCCTGGTGCCGCCGGTGCACAGCAACAACGACCGCGCCGCGATGCAGGCGCTGGGCGTGGACAAGCCGTTCTACGAGATCCGCTTCGACTTCACGCTGCACGACGACAAGCCCAGCGTCCCGGCCACGGACTTCAACCGTCCGCGCGCCGCCGCCTGACGCCCTGAGCCCGGCACCGCCGCCCTCCGCGCGGTGCCCACCTTCCCCGAACAGCCTTCTCCCCCCGGCACCACCGCGTGCCCGGGCCGGGCGAAGCCTTGCCCAACGTGGCCCGCGTGAGCGGGCATGGAGACAAGCATGAGCACTTCCGCATCCCTCGACGGCGTCAAGCAGCGCCTGGCCGGCATGCTGGTCGAGGACGCCGACCGGCACGTCTACCGCCTGCACCGCAGCGCCTTCACCGACCCCGCCCTGTTCGACCTGGAGATGAAGCACATCTTCGAGGGCAACTGGATCTACCTGGCCCACGAGAGCCAGATCCCGAATCCGAACGACTACTTCACGACCTACATCGGCCGCCAGCCCATCGTCATCACGCGCAACAAGGCCGGCGAGCTCAACGCGATCATCAACGCCTGCTCGCACCGCGGCGCCACGCTGTGCCGCCACAAGAAGGGCAACAAGGCCAGCTTCACCTGCACCTTCCACGGCTGGACCTTCAGCAACTCCGGCAAGCTGCTCAAGGTCAAGGACGCCAGCGGCGCCGGCTACCCCGAGAGCTTCAACAAGGACGGCAGCCACGACCTGAAGAAAGTCGCGCGCTTCGAAAGCTACCGCGGCTTCCTGTTCGGCAGCCTCAACCCCGACGTGCCGCCGCTGACCGAGTTCCTGGGCGAGTCCACCCGGATCATCGACATGATCGTGGACCAGTCGCCCGAAGGGCTGGAGGTGCTGCGCGGCTCGTCCACCTACACCTTCGACGGCAACTGGAAGCTGCAGGCCGAGAACGGCGCCGACGGCTACCACGTCAGCTCCGTGCACTGGAACTACGCGGCCACCACGAACCAGCGCAAGCAGGCCGCCGCGGGCGACTGCATCAAGGCCATGGACGCGGGCAGCTGGGCCAAGCAGGGCGGCGGCTTCTACGCCTTCGAGCATGGCCACATGCTGCTGTGGACCAAGTGGGCCAACCCCGAGGACCGCCCGGCCTACCCGATCCGCGACCAGCTCGTCGCGCAGCACGGCCAGGCCAAGGCCGACTGGATGATCGGCCACTCGCGCAACCTGTGCCTCTACCCCAACGTCTACCTGATGGACCAGTTCAGCTCGCAGATTCGCGTGCTGCGCCCCATCGCCGTGGACAAGACCGAGGTCACCATCTACTGCATCGCGCCGAAGGGCGAGGCTCCCGAGGCGCGCGCGCGGCGCATCCGCCAGTACGAGGACTTCTTCAACGCCACGGGCATGGCCACGCCCGACGACCTGGAGGAGTTCCGCGCCTGCCAGCATGGCTACGCCGGCATCGCGCTGGAGTGGAACGACATGTGCCGCGGCGCCACGCAGTGGGTCCACGGCCCGGACGCCGCCGCCCTGGAGATCGGCCTGAACCCGCTGCTGTCGGGCGTGAAGACCGAGGACGAGGGCCTCTACACCGAGCAGCACCGCTACTGGCTGCAGACCATGCGCCGCGCCATCGAAACCGAGGAGGCGCGCCGGGCCGCCGGCGTCGAGCACGTCGTGTGCGGACACAACCACGCCTGCGACCACGCCTGAAGGAGACAGGGACCATGATGACCATCGAACAGGTGCAGGCCTTCCTGTACCGCGAGGCCCGGCTGCTCGACGACCGCCAGTGGGACGAGTGGCTGGCTTGCTACCACGCCGAGGCCGAATTCTGGATGCCCAGCTGGGACGACGACGACGAGCTCACGCGCGACCCGCAGCGCGAGATCTCGCTGATCTACTACCCCAACAAGGGCGGGCTGGAGGACCGGGTCTTTCGCATCAAGACCGAGCGCTCGGCGGCCAGCACGCCCGAGCCCCGCACCGGGCACAACATCCACAACGTGGAGATCGTGTCGCGGCAGGGCGAGCAGCTGGTGGTGCGCTTCAACTGGCACACGCTGAGCTACCGCTACCACACGACGGACAGCTACTTCGGCACCAGCCACTACACGCTGGACCTCACCAGCGGCCAGCCGCTTATCCGGCGCAAGGTCGTGGTGCTGAAGAACGATTACATCCACCACGTGGTGGACGTCTATCACATCTGAGACAGCGACCCGGAAAAGTGCCCGCCGCCAGGGCGCTTTCCAGGGACTGCGCGCAGGAGACACCCCATGCCCCACCAGATTGCCCTTCGCTTCGAGGACGGCCTCACCCGCTTCATCGAGGCCAACCCGAACGAGACCGTGGCCGACGCCGCCTACCGCCAGGGCGTCAACATCCCGCTCGACTGCCGCGACGGCGCCTGTGGCACCTGCAAGTGCCACGCCGAGTCGGGGAAGTACGAGATGGGCGAGTACATCGAGGACGCGCTCAGCGAGGACGAGGCCGCCCGGGGCTACGTGCTCACCTGCCAGATGCGCGCCCGCGGCAACTGCGTGGTGCAGGTGCCCGCCTCCTCGGCCGTGTGCCGCACCCAGCGGGCCGTGCTGGAAGCCGCCGTCGGCGAGGTGCGCCAGCTCTCGCCCAGCACCATCTCGCTCACGCTCAGGGACGAGTCGCTGGGCAAGCTCGCCTTCCTGCCGGGCCAGTACGTGAACCTGCAGGTGCCGGGCACCGACCAGACGCGGGCCTACTCCTTCAGCTCGCTGGTGCGCGAGGGCGGCGAGGTGTCGTTCCTGATCCGCAACGTGCCCGGCGGGCTCATGAGCGGCTTCCTGACGGGGCAGGCCCGGCCGGGCGACCGCATGACGCTCACCGGCCCGCTGGGCAGCTTCTACCTGCGCGAGATCGAGCGCCCGCTGCTGCTGCTGGCCGGCGGCACGGGCCTGGCGCCCTTCACCGCGATGCTGGAGAAGATCGCGGCCGAGGGCAGCCCGCACCCGCTGCACCTGGTCTACGGCGTCACCACCGATGCCGACCTGGTGGAGATGGACAGGCTGGAGGACTTCGCCGCGCGCATCCCCAACTTCACCTTCGCCGCCTGCGTGGCCAGCCCGGAGAGCGCCTGGCCGAGGAAGGGCTACGTCACCCACCACATCGAGCCGGCGCACCTGTACGACGGCGAGGTGGACGTCTACCTGTGCGGCCCGCCGCCGATGGTCGAGGCGGTGAGCCGGTTCATCCGCGAGTGCGGCGTCAAGCCGGCCAGCTTCCATTACGAGAAGTTCGCCGCCAGCGCCTGACACGCAACGGGTTTATCCAACGGACAACCCTTTCCCGTTCGCCCTGAGGTATCGAAGGGTGAACGGCCCGCACCGTGTGCGGGCATCCGAGCCTGTCGGATTCGTCCTTCGATACCTCAGGACGAACGGGTTGAACAAGGTAGTTTTGCAATGAAATCTCGCTTCGAGAACAAGGTCGCCGTCGTCACCGGCGCGGCGCAGGGCATCGGCCGGCGCGTAGTCGAGCGGCTGCTGGAAGAGGGCGGCCGCGTCGCGGCGGTGGACCGCTCCGAACTGGTCCACGAGCTCAGCGCGCTGCCCGGCGCGGCCGAGCGGCTGCTGACGCTGACCGCCGACCTGGAGCGCAACGCCGACGCCGAAGGCGTGATGGCCGAGACGGTCAAGCGCTTCGGCCGCCTGGACATCCTCGTCAACAACGTCGGCGGCACGATCTGGGCCAAGCCCTACGAGCACTACCGCGAGCACGAGATCGAGGCCGAGGTGCGCCGCTCGCTGTTCCCGACGCTGTGGTGCTGCCACGCGGCACTGCCGGTGATGCTGGAGCAGGGCAGCGGTTCCATCGTCAACGTGTCTTCCATCGCCACGCGCGGCGTCAACCGCGTGCCCTATGGCGCGGCCAAGGGCGGCGTGAACGCGCTCACGGCCTGCCTGGCCTTCGAGAACGCGCAGCGCGGCATCCGCGTCAACGCCACCGCCCCGGGCGGCACCGAGGCGCCGCCGCGGCGCGTCCCGCGCAACACCGAGCTGCCTACCGAGCAGGAGAAGGCCTGGTACCAGCAGATCGTGGACCAGACCGTGCAGTCGAGCCTGATGAAGCGCTACGGGACCATCGACGAGCAGGTGGGCGCGATCCTGTTCCTGGCCTCCGACGAGGCCGCCTACATCACCGGCGTGACGCTGCCCGTGGGCGGCGGCGACCTGGGCTGAGCCCCGCGGCTGCACGACCGCCCGACACACCAGATCCCCAGGAGACGACACATGAGAACCATCGACGTACACAAGGTGGCCGACGAGGCCCGCTTCAACCGCTTCCACGGCCTGGTGCTGTTCTGGTGCGCGCTCATCATCATTTTCGATGGCTACGACCTGGCGGTGGCCGGCATCGCGCTGCCGTCGATCATGAAGCAGATGGGCGTGGACCCGACGCAGGCCGGCTTCATGGTCAGCTCGGCGCTGTTCGGCATGATGTTCGGCGCCATTTTCCTCGGCACGATCGCCGACCGCATCGGCCGGCGCTGGGCCATCGCCATCTGCATCGTGCTCTTCAGCGTGTTCACCGCGGCCGCGGGGCTGACCAGCGACCCGGTGACGTTCAGCGTCACCCGCTTCCTGGCCGGCCTGGGCATCGGCGGGGTGATGCCCAACGTCGTGGCGCAGATGACGGAGTACTCGCCGCGCAAGGTGCGCTCGACCATGGTCACGCTGATGTTCAGCGGCTACGCGGTGGGCGGCATGCTCGCCGCGGTGCTGGGCAAGGGCCTGATCGAGAGCTGGGGCTGGCAGTCGGTCTTCTTCGCCGCGGTGCTGCCGGTGGCGCTGATCCCGTTCATCCTGAAGTCGCTGCCCGAGTCGATGCCCTTCCTGCTCAAGCAGGGCCGCCACGAGGAGCTCAAGGCCATCGTCGCCAGGCTCGACCCGGGCCTGCGCCCCACCGCGGCGGACCGCTTCGCGCTGCCCGCCGTGGACAAGGCTGACAGCGCGCCGGTGCGCCACCTGTTCCAGGACGGCCGCGGTTTCAGCACGGTGATGTTCTGGATCGCGTTCTTCATGTGCCTGTTCATGGTGTACGCGCTCAGCTCCTGGCTGACCAAGCTGATGGCCGGCGCCGGCTACAGCCTGGGCTCGGCGCTGACCTTCGTGCTGACGCTGAACTTCGGCGCCATGATCGGCGCGGTCGGCGGCGGCTGGCTGGCCGACCGCTTCCACATCAAGTGGGTATTGTTCTCGATGTACGTGCTGGCGGCCGTGTCGATCACGCTGCTGGGCGTGCCCATGCCGACGGAGGCACTGTTCTTCGTCGTGGGCCTGGCTGGTGCCTCCACCATCGGCACGCAGATCGTGACCTACGCCTACGCCGGGCAGTTCTACCCGATGGCCGTCCGCTCCACCGGCATCGGTTTCGCCTCGGGCGTGGGCCGCAGCGGCGCGATCCTGGCGCCGATCGTGATCGGCGCGCTGGTGGGCATGGCGCTGCCGCTGCAGCAGAACTTCATCGCCATCGCGATCCCCGCGGTGATCGCCGCGGTGGCCGTGGCCATGATCAAGCACGGCCGCTCGGCGTCGGCGCAGCCGCACGGCGAGCCGGGGGTCAATGCCGGGCTGGCGCCGGTGGCGGCCACGGCCGAGCGCGGCTGAGCCGCGCGTCCCGTGCCGGGGCCTCGATGGCGGCGATGCCGAAAGCCCGGCACGGGGGTGCAAGCGTCAGAAGTCGTGGCGCAGCCCGAGTT
>NZ_VIDQ01000008.1 GCF_009760915.1 Azohydromonas aeria | reverse complement strand
CGGCGGCTCGGGCGGCGGCGGTGGCGCGGTGAACACCGGCGGCTGCGGCGCGGGCGTCGGGGCGGCGGCAATCACGGGCTTGGGCGCCGGCGTCGGCTTCGGCTGCACGCGCGGCTTCGGCTGCGGCGGCGGGGGCGGCGCGGGCACGGGGGCGGGCGGGGCGATGAAGTCCACCGTGATCGGCAGCACCTCGCCGATGGCCTCGCGCACCGGCTCCAGCTGCAGCAGCCCCCAGCCGAGCGCCACGTGCGCCGCCAGCATGCCCAGGCCCAGCGCGCGGCGGGCGTTGGCCGACATCGGCTCGGGATGCCCGGCAGGCAGCGGGGGCAGCTTCATCGATAAGTCCGCGGTCGACATGGGCACACGTTGTATGAGGGTTTGTGCCCATTCTAAACACGAATTATTCTCAATCAAGCGTTTTCTTTAGAAGTCTCAAGAAACCGTTGCCACTGGCGCAGCCGCGCCGCGCGGTGCCGGCGCGGTGGCGCCTTGCCTGGGTCTTGATCGAGCGCAGCCGCGGCCGCGATGCGGCGCGGGCACGGTGCGGGCCGCGGCTATGCTTGGCCGCATGAAACTGCTGGTCCGTTGGCTGTTGCTGGCTGCCGCGCTGTTGCTGGTGGCCTATCTCTACCCGGGCGTCACGGTGGCGAGCTTCAGTGCGGCCATGGTGGCGGCGCTGGTGCTTGGGCTGCTCAACACCGTGGTGCGGCCGCTGCTGGTGCTGCTGACGCTGCCGGTGACGGTGCTGACGCTGGGGCTGTTCCTGTTCGTGATCAACGCGATCACGTTCTGGGCCGCGGCTTCGGTGCTGTCGGGCTTCAGCGTCACGGGCTTCGGCGCGGCGCTGGTGGGCTCGCTGATCTACAGCTTGTGCGGCATGGTCATCGACTCGGCGATGGAGTCGGTGTTCGGGGACTGAGCGCCGCGCCGCCGTCCGCGGCGCTCACTGGCGCTGGTTGCGCATCTCCGCCTCGATCTCGCGCCGGCGCGCTTCCATCTCGCGCAGCCGCGCGTCGATGATCGAAGCCTCGATGAAATCCGCCGGTGCCGCCCCGCTGCGCGCGAGCTGCTGGCCGGCGCGCAGCCGGTCCACCGCGCCGGGCACGTCGCCCAGCGCCGCGCGCGCCTCGGCCTCGGCGCGCACCGAGCGCAGCTTCAGGCCGAGCTGGCCGGCGCTCTGCGCCAGCGCCTGCCAGGCGCCGGCGTCGTCGCGGTGCTCGGCTACCCAGGTCTGCAGCGCCTCGGTGCTGCGCCGCAGCGGCTCAGGCGCCCCGCCGGCGCGCGCCGCGCCCAGCGCGGCCTGCGCGCGCCACAGCAGCAGCGGACGCGAGCCGCCGCCTTCGGGCAGCGCCTGCATCTGCTGCAGCGCCGCGCGCCCGTCGCCGCGCGCCAGCAGCGACTGCACGCGCAGCAGCTGCAGCCACTGCGCCGCGTCGGCGCCGCGCGCCGCCGGCGGCGCCTCGCGCTGCAGCAGCCCCTCGGCCGCGGCCAGCGCCGCGTCGGCGGCGTCGAACTCGCGCAGCAGCGTCGCGGCCAGCGCCTGGCCGTAGAGCAGGCCCAGGCGCTGCGCCGGCGCGGCGTCGGCCCCGGGCTGCTGCGCTTGCGCGCGGCGCAGCGCCTGCACGCTGGAGTCCATCAGCACGCGCGCGCGGGCCTGCGCCAGCGCGTGCTCGAAGGCGCCGTCGGGCGGCGCGTTGCGCGCGGCATGCGCGTTGGCCTGCACGCGCGCGCGCGCCTCGCCGATGCGCTCCGTGGTCAGCGGGTGCGAGCGCAGGTAGGGATAGTTGTTGCTGTCGTTGAGCCGATTGGCGTGCTCCAGCTTCTCGAACATGCCGGCCATGCCGGCGCTGGCGAAACCGGCGTCGCTATGCACGCCGTAGCCGACGCGGTCGGCCTCGCGCTCCATGTCGCGCGAGTAGTTCAGCTGGCCCTGCACCATGGCCGCCTGACCGCCTACCACCGCCGCCTGCGCCATGGCGGCGTTGCCGGTGCGCGCCGAGGCCAGCACGCCCACGATCATGGCCGCCAGCCCCACCATCGACTGGCGCGAGGACGCGCTGATGCTGCGCGCGATGTGGCGCTGCGTGACGTGCGAGAGCTCGTGCGCCAGCACCGCGGCGAGCTCGTCGCGGCTGGCCGTCATGGCGATGAGCCCCAGGTGCACGCCCACGTGGCCGCCGGGCAGCGCGAAGGCGTTGACGCTGCGGTCCAGCACCAGGAAGGTCTCCCAGGCGAAGGCGCGGTCGATGTCGGCGCCGATCTCGCCGCGGCGGCGCGCCGCGGCCACCAGCGGCTGCCACAGCGACTGCACGTAGTCGAGCAGCAGCGGGTCGTCGAGGTAAGCCGGGTCGGGGCGCACCTCGCGCATGATCTGTTCGCCCAGGCGCCGCTCGGCATCGACGCTGAACTCGCCCGACACCGAGTCGCCCAGCGCGGGCAGCGAGGACGACGCGGGCGCGGTCTGCGCCCGGGGCGCGGCCGCCGGCAGCGCGGCCAGGGCCAGCGCGGCGACGAGAACGGGAGCAGCCAGGGGGTGTTTCACGGGCGCGGGATGGACAGGAAGGGCTGGCTATGATCGCACCGCCCTTTTGCTGCCAGGTTTCAACCCATGAACAACTCGCTCACCCACTTCGACAGCCAGGGCCAGGCCCACATGGTGGACGTCTCGGCCAAGGCCGCGACGCACCGCGTGGCGCGCGCCACCGGCCGCATCCGCATGCAGCCCGAAACGCTGGCGCTGATCCGCGAAGGCACCGCCAAGAAGGGTGACGTGCTGGGCATCGCCCGCATCGCCGCCATCCAGGCCGCCAAGCGCACCGCCGACCTGATCCCGCTGTGCCACCCGTTGCCGCTGACGCGCGTGGCGGTGGAACTCGACATCGACGAGAACCTGCCCGGCGTGCACTGCACCGTGCAGGCCGAGACGGTGGGCGTCACCGGCGTGGAAATGGAGGCGCTGACCGCGGTGCAGGTCGGCCTCCTGACCATCTACGACATGTGCAAGGCGGCCGACAAGGGCATGGTGATGTCCGACATCCGGCTGCTGGAGAAGATCGGGGGGAAGTCGGGGCATTGGGTGGCGGCCCAGACCTGAGCCCGAAGCCGCCACGGCGCGGCACGCCCTATTTGCCGTCCACGTCCAGGAAATCCCTCCACCCCAACACCTTCCCCGGCGCCTCGCACTGATAAGGCTTCGGCTCCCCCGGCTCCAGCAGCGAGTCGTCGTCGCAGGGCGCGAAGTAGGGTTCCGATTGCGGGTAGTGGAATTCGCGCAGCCGCTGCGCGACGTGGCGGGCGTGGTCGAGCTGGCCGGCGTCGGCCAGCGTCTCAGCCCAGGCCTGCATCAGCCGCGTGTCGAGCAGGAAATGCGTGGCGCGGCCGAATGCCGGCAGCACGGCCGCGGGCGACGCCCCCGCCGCGGTGGTCGCGGCGGCGTAGTCGGCATGGTGGGCGAAGAAGGTGCTGCGCTGCCCGGCCTCGATGCGCTGCGCCAGCGGGCCGGCGTCCGGCGTAGGCGCGAAGATGGCCACCACGCGCGAGTAGTCCACCAGCGCCCACAGCGCGCCCACGGCCAGCACCAGGCCTGGCAGCCGCGCCGCAAGCGTGACGCGCGTATTTGGCGCTGAATCCGCCGCCGTCGCCGCCGCCGGCGCTGCTTCCGACCCGCGCGCCCCCAGGCAGGCACCGGCCACCCAGGCCATCGGCATCAGGAAATAGGCGTACCACAGCGGGTACTCCAGCTGGCTGTGCACGGCCGAGAGCAACAGCATCACGAAGCCGGCGCGCAGCGCAGCGCCCTCGGCGCCGGGCGTGAACCAGCTGCGCCGCCCGACCTGCCACAGCGCCAGCGCCAGCAGCGCCAGCACCAGCAGCGCCAGCGGCAAGCCCAGCTCCACCGCGAACTGCAGCGCCAGGTTGTGCGTGTGGTCGAAGAAGGCCACCGGGCGGCCGGGGAAGGGCGTCAGCGTCCAGGCGAAATTGAACTCGCCGAAGCCCACGCCGCTCCAGGGCTGCTGCCGGATCATCTCCAGCGTGTTGCGCCAGATGCCGAAGCGCGAGCCCGACACGTCGGCCTCGCCCAGCCGCGTCGCCGCCCCCAGCGCGGCGCCGCCGGGCTGCAGCACCTTGAGCGTGAACGCCCAGACCGCGTAGAACAGCGGCGCGCCCACCAGCAGCAGCCGGCCCGGGCGCGACAGGCGCCGGTCGGCCAGGCCCCACAGCGCCAGCAGCAGCACGCCCAGCGTCCCGGTGCGCGAGCCCGAGAGCTCGATGCCCGCCACCATCAGCGCGCCCAGCCCCACCGCCAG
Organism: Azohydromonas aeria; assembly: GCF_009760915.1. Taxonomy (GTDB): domain Bacteria; phylum Pseudomonadota; class Gammaproteobacteria; order Burkholderiales; family Burkholderiaceae_C; genus Azohydromonas; species Azohydromonas aeria. The sequence continues at coordinate 141,242 of NZ_VIDQ01000008.1, read as the reverse complement.
CGGCGTGCGCAGCCGTCCGGATTCGCGCAGCGGCACCAGCGCCACCAGCGACCACAGCAGCAGCGTGCTCAGGTGGTTCGGTTGCCGCAGGTTGCCCACGGCGCGGCCCGCGAAGCCTGAGCGCGCGACGAGCACGCCGTCGGCCCAGCCGGGGGCGAACACCTGCACCAGCGCGATCAGGCTGCTGAGCACGCCTACCACCACCCAGCCCAGGCAGAAGGCCTGTAGCGCCGCGGCACGCGCCGCCGGCGCGAGCGACGCGCCGGACCAGGCCAGCAGCAGCGCCGCCAGCAGTATCCCCAGCGACGAAGCCGCCAGGCTGGCCGGCAGCGCCACCGCGGCCGACCACAGCACGCACAGCGCCAGCACCGCCAGCGCCGCCAGCAGCGCGCTGCCCGCACGCGTCCCGTCGCGCCAGCGCGGCGCGCCCAGCACGGCCGCGAACACGCCCCACAAACCCAGCGCCGCGGCCTGGTTGAAGAAGGTCGCCGAGGGCGGCAGGTTGAACGCGACCAGCGCCGGCACGCAGCAGGCCAGCAGCGCCGCCAGGGACAGCGCGGGAAAGGGTTTCAGGGACACGGATGCACGGCTCCAGGGAAGGCGGCGGGACTCTAGCAAGAAGCTCCGGCACCCCCGCGCACCGCGTTGCACAAGGCTGTGGACAGTGATCTGGACAACTCGGCCTTGTCCACATGCCAGGCCCGCCAACGGGAAGTTGTTGTGTTTTGGGCAGAACTGATCCCGCCGCCGCGCCCACAGCCTTGTGATTTGCACAAGCTGTTGAAAACTCAGGGAAAAAACCGGTTGTCCACAGACCGGGCCGGTCTCTACCACCACGATCACTTCATGAGGTTGGTATCGATGGAGATGGTTGTGGACGCGGTGGCGGCGCCGAACCTTCCTGGCGCCGCCCGTGAACAAGGTTGTGGGCAACCTGCGCGCGGCCATGAAAAAGGCTGCCGAAGCAGCCTTCATGAAACGAAGCAGCGGGAGTCGGCGGCGCCCGAAACGGCTGGCCGCCTTGCCCGGCCCTTCAGGACGCGGCGCCGGAAGCCGCCGCGGCCGGCGGGTTGTTGCGCTCGACAAGCGTGCGCGCCTCGGCATGGGTGATGGTGGTGGTGTTGGTCCAGACCACGCTGCTGCTGCCCGCGGACGGGGTGAAGGTGATGGTCTTGCCGTCCACGCCCGCGCCTACGCCGCTGGACAGCGTGGCCACGATCACGCCGTCGGTGATGGCGGCCGAGGTGACTTCCTTGGTCGGCGTGAAGGTCGGCACGCCGCGGCTGCCGGCGTTGCAGCCGGCCAGCACGCCGCCCTGCTCCTGGATGCACACGCCCACTGCCGTCTTGACGGCGTCCACCGAGCGCAGCGCGTTGCCCACGCGGGCCTTGACGATGTAGTTCTGGTAGAGCGGCAAGCCCACCGCGCCCAGGATGCCGATGATCGCGACCACGATCATCAGCTCGATGAGCGTGAAGCCCGGCTGGCGCTGCCGGCGCGCCGCGTGACGGCGCTGGCGCTGGCGGCAGGAGTGGGGAGCAATACGGCGACGACAGGTGCTGCGCATGGAGACTTCCTCCTTCGGCTTGGACGGTGTGTCGTGGCGCCAGCGCCGGTACGGCGCGCCGGGCTGCGGCCGGCACGGCAGCGGCGCGTGGAGGGCAAGACGACTCCTGGTGAAGCCCCACGGCGGCCGCGCCGGTGCCGCGATGCTGGAGCCGGCGCGCCGCGGCTGCCCTCCGGACAAACGGCAGGAACCGCGCGCCCGGGCGGCCCGGGCCATCCCGGAGTCAGCCGATCTCGAACACGTCGCCGCTGCGCAGCGCGCGCGCCTGCAGCCCGTGGCGCCGGATCTGCGCCATCACGGTATCGACCTCGCCGGGCTTGACGTGGGTGATGTGCAGCTGCGCGGGTGCTGCCAGGCGCTGCAGCGGCAGCGCCGCCAGCGACGCCGGGCACAGGTGGCGGCTCAGCCGCGCCAGCGCCGCCTCCTCGTCGCAGAACGAGGTTTCGATCACCAGGTGCGCCACCGGCAGCTGCGCCAGGCGCTGCCACAGCCCCTCGTCGGGCCCGGTGTCGCCGGTGAAGACCCAGCAGCGCGCGCCCTCGGCGGCGCGGGCGGCAAAACCCACCGCCGGCACCGTGTGGCTGGCGCTGAGCACCTCCACGCGGCGCGCGCCCAGGGCCAGCACGTCACCCACGGCAAAGGGCCGCAGCACCAGCACCGGCGCCTGCGCCGTGGGCAGCCGCGTGAAGTCGGGCCAGATGCGGTTGTTGAAGACGTGCTCGCGCAGCACCTGCAGCGTCTCGGCCAGTGCGTGCACGACGATGGGCGGACGGCCCGCGGCGGCGCGCAGCCGCATCACGCTGTCGGCCAGCAGCGGCACGCCCAGCACGTGGTCCAGGTGCGAGTGGCTCAGCAGGATGTGGTCGATGCGCGCGAGCTCCTCCAGCGTGAGCGTGCCCACGCCGGTGCCGGCGTCGACGAGCACGTCGCCGTCGAGCAGGAAGGACGTGGTGAAGCTGCCCGCGGCGATGGCGCCGGCGCAGCCCAGGACGCGGACGTTGAGCACCGGGGCAGCGGGGTGCGGCGCGCCGCGGTTCGCGCCGGTGTCCATCAGCGTTGCAGCGAGAAGAGCATCTGCGTGCCGGCGAGCTCGATCACGTCGCCGTCGCGCAGCGGCGCGGTGTCGGCCTGCAGCGGCGCGCCGTTGACGCTGGGCCGGGCGCTGCCTTCGACGTGGGTGAGCACGTAGCCGCTGGGCCGGCGCGTGATGCTGGCCACCTGCACGCCGGGCTTGCCCACGGTGGTGACGATCTTGCCGAGCTGCGCCTCGTGTCCGGCGGCATTGCCGTTGAGCACCTTGAGCGTGGCCACGGGCAGCTCGGCGCCGCCAGGCATCGGGCTGCCCGCGCCGGGCAGCGGCGCGGTGTGCGCGAAGCCCGAAGGGGCGGGCGCGCGCAGCGCCTGGGTGCGTTCGAAGTCGGGGCCGGCCTCGTGCCCCAGGTAGCGCAGCTTGTACTTGCCGATCTCCACCGTGTCGTTGTGCGCGAGCTGCTGGCGGCGGATGGCGCGGCCGTTGATGTAAGTGCCGTTGGTGCTGTTGAGGTCCTCGATGAAGACCAGGTCGCCCGCGGTCTGCAGCACGGCGTGCTCGCCGCTGACGGCGAGGTTGTCGATGACGATGTCGTTGTAGGGACGCCGCCCCAGCGTCGTCTTGTCCTTGGTGAGCTCGACCTGCTTGATCACCACGCCGTCGAGTGAGACGACCAGTTTGCCCATGCTTGTCTTGTCCTCGTGTGGCTGGCGTCGGCGGTAGGGGCGCGCCCGGCGGGCAAGTGTTGCGAGCGGCGCTGTCAGCGCTTGAACGGCCACCAGGAGCGTGACGTCGCCGCGGCCCCCGGCACGCGGGCCAGGATCACGGCGATGTTATCTTTTCCCCCCGCCTGGTTGGCCGCGTCCACCAGCGCGCGCCCGGCCTGGGCCAGCTCGGTGTGGGCCAGCAGGATCTCGGCGATGGCGCTGTCGTCGAGCATGTCGGACAGGCCGTCGGAGCACAGCAGGTAGAGGTCGCCGGGCTGGAGCTCGTGCAGCTGCGTCTCCAGCGCCACGCGCTCCTCCACGCCCACGGCGCGCGTCACGAGATTCTTGTAGGCGCTGAAGGCAGCCTGCTCGGGCGTGATCAGCCCGGCGTCGATCTGTTCCTGCAGCAGCGAGTGGTCGCGGGTGAGGCGCATCAGGCGCGAGCCGCGCAGCCGGTACGCGCGCGAGTCGCCGACATGGCCGCTGAGCACGTGGCCGCCGCGGAACACGAGCATGACGAGCGTGGTGCCCATGCCGGCGTATTGCGGGTTGGCGCGCGCGGCTTCGAAGATGGCGCGGTTGGCCTGGCCCACGCACAGCTCCATGGCGCGGCGCACTTCCTGGTCGGAGGCGGCGTGCGCGGCCTGCTGCAGCCAGCGGCCGAGCTCGCTGCGCAGCTGCGTGGTGAGCATGCCGCTGGCGACCTCGCCGGCGTTGTAGCCGCCCATGCCGTCGGCAAGCACCGCCAGCGCCGCGGCCTCGTCCAGTGCCACCGCGTCCTCGTTGTTGCTGCGCGCGCGGCCGGTGTCGATGGCGCTGAAGAACTCGGGGTTCATGGTGTGCATGAGGTCAGCGGGCCATTGTGCCGCGCCGGCGCAGGCCTCGGCGGCGAGTGCGGCGCCCAGTCGGTGGCAAATGTCGCATCAAGCCGCGATTCCCGGTGTCTTGCGCAAGCGCTTGCGCTGCGTCAACTCTTACCGGAAAGCGCCGCCAAACCGTACTGTCATCAACTTGTCACCACCCGGGCGCGGGGGCAAACTGGGTTCAACGGGACAGCGGTGCTGCGGTCACCGGCCCGTTCGGTAGCAACCCTTCCGAAAGGAGGAACTGATGAATCTGACGATCAGCGGACACCATCTCGACGTGACCCCGGCCCTGCGCGAATACGTGCTGACGAAGCTGGAGCGGGTCACGCGGCATTTCGACCAGGTGGTCGATGTCAACGTGCTGCTGGCGATTGACAAGTCCAAGGAAAAGGACCGTCGCCAACGCGCCGAGGTGACGCTGCATGTCAAGGGCCGCGACATCTTCGTCGAGCAATCGCACGAGGACCTGTACGCCGCCATCGATCAGCTCATGGACAAGCTGGACCGCCAGGTGATGCGCCACAAGGACCGCACCCAGGAGCACCACCACACGTCGGTCAAGCGCATGACCGCCAGCGTCTGATCGAGGCCGGGCCTGCGCGCCCGGACCTGGAGCCTGCGGGCTCCGCAACCGAGCGGCCCCGCGGGGCCGCTTTTTGCTGTATGGAGGATGGGCGTTGTGCGCAGCATTCACGCAACAACGCCCCCGCCGGGGGGACCCACTCGGGGTGCTTGACAAGAGGGGTTCCTATAATCGAACGCCCTGTCACAGTCTCCGCAATCGCCCGGAAGACCTGCGCTGCGGAGAAAGCATCATGAACCGTCTCGCCGCCATCCTGCCTGCCGCCAACGTGCTGGTGAACGTGGAAGCCACCAGCAAGAAGCGGGTTTTCGAGCATGCGGGACTGCTGTTCGAGAACCAGCACGCCATTGCCCGCGCCACGGTGTCGGACAACCTGTTCGCGCGCGAGCGCCTGGGCTCGACCGGCCTGGGCCACGGCGTGGCCATTCCGCACGGCCGCATCAAGGGCCTGAAGAACCCGCTGGCCGCGGTGCTGCGCGTGCAGCACGCCATTCCCTTCGACGCGCCGGACGACGAGCCGGTGAGCCTGCTGATCTTCCTGCTGGTGCCCGAGGCGGCGACGCAGCGGCACCTGGAGATCCTCTCGGAGATCGCCGAGATGCTCAGCGACCGCGAGCTGCGCGAGCGCCTGAAGGCCGAGCCCGACGCCGCCGCGCTGCACAAGCTGATCCAGAACTGGGAGCCGCTCAAATCGGTGGCCTGACGCGTCGACCCCGGCGATGCGGCTCCTTCCCTAGAGCGAACGCCGCATGAAACCCATCGCCGTCAGCGCCGAGGCGCTGTTCGAGGAACACCGCAAGGCGCTGCGCTGGGAGTGGGTGGCCGGCCACGCCCATCCCGAGCGCCATTTCGACGAGGCCGCGGTGCGCGCGGCGCATTCCTCGGCCGACCTGGTCGGCTTCCTGAACTACATCCACCCCTACCGCGTGCAGATCGTGGGCGAGCGCGAGGTGCGCTACCTCACGGCCGTGCCGGCGGAGGTGCAGGAGCGCCGCGCCACGCGCATCCTGACGCTGGAGCCGCCCATGGTGGTGGTGGCCGACGACCAGCCGCCGCCGGAAGTGATGCTGCGGCTGTGCGAGCGCGCGGGCATCCCGCTGTTCGCCTCCAAGGAGTCGGCCGGCCACGTCATCGACGTGCTGCGCGGCTACCTGGGCCAGCTCTTCGCCGAGCGCACCACGCGCCACGGCGTGTTCATGGACATCCTGGGCCTCGGGGTGATGCTCACCGGCGAGTCCGGCTTGGGCAAGAGCGAGCTGGGGCTGGAGCTGATCTCGCGCGGCCACGGCCTGGTGGCCGACGACGCGGTGGACATCCACCGCACGGCGCAGAACGCGCTGGAGGGCCGCTGCCCCGAGCTGCTGCTCAACCTGCTGGAAGTGCGCGGCATCGGGCTGCTCGACATCAAGGCCATCTTCGGCGAGACGGCGGTGCGGCGGAAGATGAAGCTCAAGCTCATCGTGCACCTGGTGCGCCGCGAGACGCTGGAGCGCGAGTTCGAGCGCCTGCCCTACGAGCCGCTGTACGAGGAGATCCTGGGCGTGCCCGTGCGCAAGGTCGTCATCGCCGTGGACGCCGGGCGCAACCTGGCCGTGCTGGTCGAAGCGGCGGTGCGCAACACCATCCTGCAGCTGCGCGGCATCGACACCTACAACGAGTTCATCCAACGCCACCAGAAGGCGATGCAGCGCTGAGCAAGCATTCCGTTCGTCCTGGCTGACTCTCCATGGACGAATCCGCGAGGCCGTGTCTTTCCCGTTCGTCCTGAGGTATCGAAGGATGACGGCCCTGGCTGTGCGGCTGCCATCCGAGCCTGTCGGATTCGCCCTTCGATACCTCAGGGCGAACGGATCAAGAGTCCGCCGCCCTTTGAAGGACCAGCCCTCACTTCGGCCGGTGCGTGCAGTCCTGCTTGGTGCAGGTGGCGTAGAGCGCCAGGGCGTGGTCGTGGATGGCGAAGCCGCGGGCCTCGGCCACGGCGCGCTGGCGGCGCTCGATCTCGGGGTCGAAGAACTCCTCGACGCGGCCGCAGGTCAGGCACACCAGGTGGTCGTGGTGCTGGCCCTCGTTGAGCTCGAACACCGACTTGCCCGACTCGAAATGGCTGCGCGTCAGCAGCCCGGCCTGCTCGAACTGCATCAGCACGCGGTACACGGTGGCCAGGCCGATGTCGGCGCCCTCGGTCAGCAGCGCCTTGAAGACGTCTTCAGCCGTCATGTGGCGCTGCTCGGCCTTCTGGAACACCTCCAGGATCTTGATACGGGGCAGCGTCGCCTTCAGGCCGCTGCTCTTGAGTTCATCGGCATGCGTCATGACGGCTCTCTCGATGCAGGCAAGCCCCCGAAAGGGGGCCAGTAGAATGGCCGGATCATAGCCAGCCTGCGCGGCCCGGTCCGGCGCAGGCCCATGCCCACCCCCATGCATCGCCTCTTCACACGCCTGCCCGCCGTGCTGCTGGCCGCCGGCTCGATTGCCGGCTGCTCCTCGCTGCAGACCTCGGACAACAAGCTGCTTGGCGTCATCACGCCCTACCGCATCGAGATCGTGCAGGGCAACGTGGTCACGCGCGAGCAGGCCGCCGCCGTGCAGCCGGGCATGACGCGCCAGCAGGTGCGCGAGATCCTGGGCTCGCCGCTGCTCACCGACGTGTTCCACGCCGACCGCTGGGACTACATCTTCACCATCCGCCGCTCCGGCGCCGAGCCGCAGCGCCGCAGCATCACCGCCTGGTTCGAAGGCGAGCGGCTGCAGCGCCTGGACACCGCGCAGGACCTGCCCTCGGAGCAGGAGTTCGTCTCCTCCATCAGCACCGCCAGGCTGCCGTCGAAGCTGCCGGTGCTGGAGCTCACGCCGGAGCAGCGCGCCAGGCTGCCGGCGCCCAAGCCCGCCGAGGCCAGCGCGCCTGCCGCGCCCACGGGTGCCATGCGCGCGTACCCGCCGCTGGAGCCCTGAGCCGGCCCGCCGCCGGGCTGGCCCGCTTCGCTCGACCGTTTCCGTGTCCTCTTCCTTCCCTTCAGTTTCCACAGGAGCCGCCGTGGCCTCGTCGAACCCCTCCGCCACGCCGCTGCGCATCGCCATCGCCGGCGCCTCCGGCCGCATGGGCCGCATGCTGATCGAGGCCGTGATGCAGGCCGACGACTGCCGGCTCGCCGGCGCGCTGGACGTGCCCGGCAGCCCCGCACTGGGCCAGGACGCCGCCGCCTTCCTCGGCCGCCCGTCGGGCGTGCCCATCGTGGCCGACCTGCACGAAGGCCTGCGCGACGCGCAGGTGCTCATCGACTTCACCCGCCCCGAGGGCACGCTGGCGCACCTGGCGGTGTGCCGCGAGCTGGGCGTGAAGCTCGTCATCGGCACCACCGGCTTCACCGACGCGCAGAAGGCCGAGATCACCGAGGCCGCGCAAGCCGTCTCCATCGTCATGGCGCCCAACATGAGCGTGGGCGTGAACGTGGTGCTGCGGCTGCTGGACATGGCCGCGCGCGCGCTGAGCCAGGGCTACGACATCGAGATCATCGAGGCGCACCACCGCCACAAGGTCGATGCGCCCAGCGGCACCGCGCTGAAGATGGGCGAGGTCGTCGCCGCGGCGCTGGGCCGCGACCTCAAGGAGTGCGCCGTGTACGGCCGCGAGGGCGTCACCGGCGAGCGCGACCCCAGCACCATCGGCTTCGCCACGGTGCGCGGCGGCGACATCGTCGGCGACCACACCGTGCTGTTCGCCGGCACCGGCGAGCGCATCGAGATCACGCACAAGAGCAGCAGCCGCGCCACCTACGCCCAGGGCAGCCTGCGCGCGGCGCGCTTCCTGGCCGGGCAGCCGCAGGGCCTGTTCGGCATGGAAGCGGTGCTGGGCCTGGGCGCCTGACGCGCAAGCCGAGCGGCACCGCCGGTGGAAGGCCTGCAGGAGTTCTGGGCGCGCAGCGACGCCATCATCCGCGCGGTGGCGGCGCTGCTGCTGCTGATGTCGGTGGTGGCCTGGGTGCTGATCCTCTGGAAGGGCTGGCTGCTGCGCCGCGCCACGGCCGACCTCGCGCGCGGCGTGCCCGCGTTCTGGGCCGCGCCCGCGCTGCCCACGGCGCGCGAGCGCCTGGCGCAGCTGGACCGCGAGCAGCTGCTGCTGCCGCTGCTCGACGCGGCGCAGGCCGGCGCGCGCGGCGGCACGCTCGAAAGCCACGGCCATGCCGACTCGCAGCTCACGCGGCGGCTGCGCGACGCGCTGCACCGGGTGCTCGCCCAGTTGCAGGGCGGGCAGGTGGCGCTGGCCTCGATCGGCTCGACGGCCCCGTTCATCGGCCTGTTCGGCACGGTCTGGGGCATCTACCACGCGCTGCTGGGCATCTCCGCCGAGGGCACGGCCGGCCTGGACGCGGTGGCCGGCCCGGTGGGCGAGGCGCTGGTGATGACGGCCGCCGGCCTGGCCGTGGCGATTCCCGCCGTGCTCGCCTACAACGTGTTCGGCCGCTGGGCGGCGGGCTGCGAGGCCGAGCTCGAAGGCTTCGCCCACGACCTGCGCGAGCTGATGCTCGACGCGGCCCGGGAGTCCTGAAGTGACCTTCGGGCGGCTGGAGGCGAAGAAGCCGGCCAAGCCGATGAGCGACATCAACATGACGCCGCTGATCGACGTGATGCTGGTGCTGCTGGTGATCTTCATCGTCACCGCGCCGCTGCTCACCTCGCGGCTGCGGCTGGACCTGCCGCAGGCCGAAGGCCCGCCCGGCGCCGACGTGCCGGCGCTGGCCCTGGCGCTGGACGCGCAGGGGCGGCGCTACCTCGACGAGCAGCCGGTGGACGACGAAGCCGCCCTGAAGGAGCGCCTGGCGCAGGCCGCGAAGCGCGAGCCGCAGCCCGAAGTGCAGCTGCGCGCCGACCGGGCCGTGCCCTACGGCCGCGTGGCCGAGCTGCTGGCGCTGGTCCAGGGCAGCGGCCTCACGCGCATCGGCTTCGTCACCGAGCCGCCGCGCGCGGAGGGCGCAACCGCAGGCGCTGCGGCGGGCGCCGCCGCCGCGGCCCCGTCCCCGAAATAGGGGCCTCGGGCCGGCTCCTACAATCCCGGCCCATGAACGAAAAGTACGTCCCCGCCGAGGTCGAGTCGGCCGCCCAAGCGCACTGGAACGCGCGCGACGCCTACCGCGTCGTCGAGGATGAGAGCAAGCGCAAGTTCTACGCCTGCTCGATGCTGCCGTACCCCAGCGGCAAGCTGCACATGGGCCATGTGCGCAACTACACGATCAACGACATGCTCGCGCGCCAGCTGCGCATGAACGGCTGGAACGTGCTGATGCCCATGGGCTGGGATGCCTTCGGACTGCCCGCGGAGAACGCGGCCATGAAGAACCAGGTGCCGCCCGCGCAGTGGACGTACTCGAACATCGAGTACATGAAGGGCCAGATGCAGGCGCTGGGCCTGGCGATCGACTGGTCTCGAGAAATAGCCACCTGCAAGCCCGATTACTACAAGTGGAACCAGTGGCTGTTCCTGAAGATGCTCGAAGCCGGCATCTGCGAGCGCCGCACCCAGGTCGTGAACTGGGACCCGGTGGACCAGACGGTGCTGGCCAACGAGCAGGTCATCGACGGCCGCGGCTGGCGCTCCGGCGCCCCGGTCGAGAAGCGCGAGATCCCGGGCTACTACCTGAAGATCACCCAGTACGCCGAGGAGCTGCTGCAGCACGTGCAAAACGGCCTGCCCGGCTGGCCCGAGCGCGTGAAGCTGATGCAGGAGAACTGGATCGGCAAGAGCGAGGGCGTGCGCTTCGCCTTCCCGCACGACATCCGCGATGCCTCCGGCGCGCTGATCCAGGACGGCAAGCTGTTCGTGTTCACGACCCGCCCCGACACGATCATGGGCGTGACCTTCTGCGCCGTGGCGCCGGAGCACCCGCTGGCCACGCATGCCGCCGCGACGAACCCGGCGCTTGCCGCCTTCATCGACGAGTGCAAGCACGGCGGCACCACCGAGGCCGAGCTGGCCACGCAGGAGAAGAAGGGCCAGCCCACGGGCCTGTTCGTCACGCACCCGCTCACCGGCGCGCAGGTCGAAGTCTGGGTCGGCAACTACGTGCTCATGAGCTACGGCGACGGCGCCGTGATGGGCGTGCCGGCGCATGACGAGCGCGATTTCGCCTTCGCGCTCAAGTACGGCCTGCCGATCCGGCAGGTCGTCGCCGTCGAGGGCGAGGCCTTCTCGGACCAGGCCTGGGCCGAGTGGTACGGCGACAAGCAGCGCGGCACGTGCGTCAACTCCGGCGTGCTCGACGGCCTGTCCTACAAGGCCGCGGTGGACAAGGTCGCCGAGCTGCTGGCGAGTAAAGGCCTGGGCGAGAAGAAGACCACCTGGCGGCTGCGCGACTGGGGCATCAGCCGCCAGCGCTACTGGGGCACGCCTATTCCCGTCATCCACTGCGAGTCCTGCGGCGCCGTCCCGGTGCCGGAGAAGGACCTGCCGGTGGTGCTGCCGGAGGACTGCATTCCCGACGGCAGCGGCAACCCGCTGAACAAGCGCGCCGACTTCCTCAACGTCGCCTGCCCCTGCTGCGGCCGCGACGCGCGCCGCGAGACCGACACGATGGACACCTTCGTGGACAGCTCGTGGTACTTCATGCGCTATTGCGACCCGACCAACCCCGAGGCGATGGTGGCCGGCGGCACCAAGTACTGGATGCCGATGGACCAGTACATCGGCGGCATCGAGCACGCGATCCTGCACCTGCTGTACGCGCGCTTCTGGACCAAGGTGATGCGCGACCTGAAGCTGGTCGAGGTCGATGAGCCGTTCCAGCGCCTGCTCACGCAGGGCATGGTGCTCAACCACATCTACAGCCGCCGCACCGAGAAGGGCGGCATCGAGTACTTCTGGCCGCACGAGGTCGAGAACGTGCTCGATGCCGGCGGCAAGATCGTCGGCGCGAAGCTGAAGTCCGACGGCTCCGAGGTGACCTACGAAGGCGTGGGCACCATGAGCAAGAGCAAGAACAACGGCGTCGATCCGCAGCAGCTCATCGAGCAGTACGGCGCCGACACGGCGCGCCTGTTCGTGATGTTCGCCGCCCCGCCGGAGCAGACGCTGGAGTGGAACGACGCGGCCGTCGAGGGCGCGCACCGGTTCCTCAAGCGCGTGTGGGGCTACGGCGTGAAGAACGCCGAGGCCCTGCGCGCCGGCGGCGACGCCGCGCAGGCCACGGACGACGCCGCGCGCGCCCTGCGCCGCGAGGTGCACCTGGTGCTCAAGCAGGTCTCGTACGACTACGAGCGCATGCAATACAACACCGTGGTGTCGGGCTGCATGAAGCTGCTCAACGCGCTGGAGTCCTTCAAGGGCGAGGGCGCGGCCGCCGCGGCCGTGCAGCGCGAGGCTTTTTCCACGCTGCTGCGCGCGCTGTACCCGGCGTGCCCGCACCTGACGCACGTGTTGTGGCAAGACCTCGGCTATGCCGGGGAGCTGGGCGAGCTGATCGACGCGCCCTGGCCGCAGGTGGACGAAGCCGCGCTGGTGCAGGACCGCATCGAGCTGGTGCTGCAGGTCAACGGCAAGCTGCGCGGCGCCATCAGCGTGGCCGCGGGCGCGGACAAGGCGGCGATCGAGGCCGCGGCGCTGGCCAGCCCCGACTTCCAGAAGTTCGCTGAAGGCAAGGCGCCGAAGAAGGTGATCGTGGTGCCGGGCCGCCTGGTCAACGTGGTGGTCTGAAGGCGCGCCGCGTGATGATGAAGCGCCGATCGCTGCTGCTGACCACCGCCGCCACCGCCGCGCTGCCGGCCCCGCTGCTGCTGGGGGGCTGCGGCTTCGCGCCGCGGCGCCCGCAGCCGCTGGCCTTCCAGAGCCTGGCGCTGGTGGGCTTCGCGCCGCGCTCGCCCATGGCCGCGACGCTGCTGCGCAGCCTGCCCGCCGACGTCACGGTGGTGGACGCGCCGCAGCAGGCGCAGGTGGTGCTGGAGTCGCTGCTGGAGCGGCGCGAGCGCGCCATCTCCGTGACCACCGGCTTCGGGCAGGTGCGCGAGTTCCTGCTGCGCGTGCGCTTCACGTGGCGGCTGAGCACGCGCGCCGGCAAGCCGCTGGTGCCGCCCACGGAGCTGCTGCTCACGCGCGCCAACAGCTACAACGAGCAGATCGCCCTGGCCAAGGAGCAGGAGCAGGTGGACATCTACCAGTCGCTGGAAGAGGACATGGTGCAGCAGGTGCTGCGCCGGCTCGAAGGCGTGCGGGAGCTGTAGCCGTGCAGTTGCGTTCGCAGGCCCTGGCCGGGCACCTGGCGCAGGGCCTGAGGCCCCTGTACACGCTGTACGGCGACGAGCCGCTGCAGATGCAGGAGGCGGCCGACGCCATCCGCGCCGCGGCGCGCGCGGCCGGCTACGGCGAGCGGCAGGTCTTCACCGTCAGCGGGAATTACTTCGACTGGAGCAGCCTGCTGGGCGCGGCGCAGGAGATGAGCCTGTTCGCCAGCCGGCAGCTGATCGAGATCCGCATCCCCTCGGGCAAGCCGGGCAAGGACGGCTCCGTGGCGCTGCAGCGCTACTGCGAGCAGCTGAACCCGGACGTGCTGACGCTGGTGCACCTGCCGCGGCTGGACCGGCAGCAGCAGCAGTCGGCGTGGTTCACGGCGCTGGACGGCGCGGGCATCAGCCTGCGCATCGACCCGGTGGAGCGGCGCGAGCTGCCGGCCTGGATCGCGCGGCGCATGGGCGCGCACGGCCAGCGCGTGGCGCCGGGCGAGGAGGGGGAGCGCACGCTCGCCTTCTTCGCCGACCGCGTCGAGGGCAACCTGCTGGCGGCGCACCAGGAGGTGGAGAAGCTGGCGCTGCTGTACCCGGCGGGTGAACTCGGCTTCGAGCAGGTCGAGCAGGCGGTGCTGAACGTGGCGCGCTACGACGTCTTCAAGCTCAGCGAGGCGGTGCTCTCCGGCAACGCGCCGCGGGTGCTGCGCATGCTGACCGGGCTGCGGGCGGAAGGCGAGGCCGCCGTGCTGGTGCACTGGACCATCGCCGAGGACATCCGGGCGCTGAAACGCGGGCGCGATGCGCTGGCCCAGGGCAAGCCGCTGCCGATGGCGCTGCGCGAGGCGCGCGCCTGGGGGCCGCGCGAGCGGCTCTTCGAGCGGGCGCTGCCGCGGGTCAACGACGCCCTGCTTACCGAATGGCTGACGGCGGCGCGGATTTGCGATGGGCTGGTCAAGGGGCTGAAACACCCGGAATGGCCGGCGGAGCCGTGGGATGGGTTGCAGAAATTGGCGGTGATGGTGATGAGGGGGTTGAAGTAGAAAATTCCATTGATCCAGGCGTTCAATGCCCTGGATCAATGGGAAAGGTGTTTTTCAAAATATCGACGCCACTTTTTTGCTTTGATATTTTATTTAGCTCTTTATTAAAATAATGCCTTTCAAAATATCGACAGGAAACCCCTTGCGGGCCAATCCACATCAGAGCAAACAATAATTCGGCCCGCAAGCGGGCCTCCTACCGGCTTGCGCAAAGCGCTTGTTCACTCGCCGATATGACAAATTGACAAGAATCAGGCAAGCGTCGAGCGTGGCTGCCAAACTGGCTGCAATTCGCGGCAACTTCTTCTTATCGCAATATTCTTCCGAATTGCGAATTCAGAAGGAACTCTTGGCCGCAAGGCAATTGGTCATTGCAGAGGCAGGCTGGTTTGTGAAGACATCAAGGGAGCAAATACGGCAGTAAACAAAACTTCAAGCGCTTTCGCATCCTGAATTTCCGGCCAAATCACTGCTCCTTTTGTTTTCAACCCCTCCAATCCTTCGGAATTCGCTCCCCAAACGTACATCGGCACAAATTCCAGCTTGGTGAGTTGCTCCACCGCCCCCGCCCAGGTCTGCCCCTTCCTGAAACTCGCGCTCATCACCAGCCCCACATCCGCCAGCGCATAAATGTGCTTGTTGCGCTGGGTGGACAGGCTGGAATTGAAGGTGGCGTTGGGGTCGTAGGGCGACATCAGCACCATCTGGCCATCGCGCAGCGGGTTCTTGTATTCGCGGTTCGAGACGGCCTTGGCCAGGCTGTCCGCCATCACGGCGCTGACCCGGCCGCCGGCGCGCAGCGCGGCGCCGATGGCAATCTGGTCGATGCCCGGGGCGCCGCCGGAAACCAGCGTCTTGCCGGCTTGCGCCGCCAGGCGGCATATCGACATCGTGTCGTCCACCAGCGCGTCATCTAAATGGCGCGAGCCGACCACGGCCAGGCCGCCGGTATTGAGCAGGTTGACGTCGCCGCAGCCGTAAATCACCGCGGGAGCGTTTTCCCGCAAGCGCGCCTTGAAGCGCCTGGGGTATTCGGCATCGGCGCGGCTGAGCACCCAAATGTTCCGGGCGTTCCAGCGCTCCACGATCTGCTCCAGCACGAAGCCGCGACCCAGCAGCCAGCGCAGCCGGGTTTCGTCGATCACGGCGCGGCAGTTCTGGATGAGCTCTTCGGCGTCCGACCCCAGGAAATCCGCCGGCTGCCGCTTCATTTCCCGCAGGTGGCGGGCGAGGGCGTTGTACTCGGCCAGTTTCAGCAGTTCGGAGGGCGCGGCGCCGCGGCCGCCCAGCAGCGGCCCGGTCAGCAGCAGGATCGCGCGGGTATTGGGGGACAAACCGTCGGTCATTTGGAGCACCTGCCTGGGAAAACTCCCGGGGCAAGCGCCACGCCCGCCAATCCGCCGGTCAATACCCGCGCCGGATTTCCACCCGATGCGCCGGCGTGTCCCCGGCCAGCACCGCCCGCACGTTGGCCGCCGCCACCGCCGCCGCGCTGCGCGCATCCGTCAGGGCCGCGGCGTGCGGCAGCAGCGTGACGCGCGGGTGGCGCCAGAAGGGGTTTTCACTTGGCAGCGGCTCCGCCTGGAACACGTCCAGCACGGCGTGCCGCAAGTGGCCCGAATCCAGCGCGGCCAATAAGTCGGCCTCGACCACGTGACCCCCGCGCGCCAGGTTCACCAGGCTCGCGCCTTCGGGCAACAGCGCCAGCCGCTGCGCATCGAAGAGCCCGCGCGTGGCGGCAGTCAGCGGCAGCAGGTTCACGACCACGTCGCTGCGCGCCAGCAGCACCGGCAGCGCGGCGTCGCCGTGCAGGCATTCGACGTCTGGAACCTCCCGCGGCCGCGCGCTCCAGCCCGCCACGCGGTAGCCCTGGGACACGAGCCGCCGCGCTGCGGTCGCGCCCATCTCGCCCAGCCCCAGCACCGCCACGCGCACCTCGTCGGCGCGGCGCTGCGGCAGCTGCCGCCACACCGCCTCGCGCTGCTGCCGCGCGTAGTCGAAGAAGCCCCGGTGCAGCGACAGCACCGCCCACAGCGCCGTTTCGGCCATGGCGGCGCTCATGGCGGGATCGACCATGCGCGCGATCGGCACGCCCGCGGGCAGCGTCGCGTCGGCGAGGAGCCGGTCCACGCCGGCCCACAGCGACTGGATCAGCTTCAGGCCCTGGAGGCCCTGCAGCCGGCCCGGCGACGGGTTGGCCACCAGCGCCACGTCCACCTCGGCGCCGGGCGCGGCCTCGACCCATCGCGCTTCGGGCAGCGCCTGCGCCAGCGCGTCCTGCCAGGCGCGGCGCTCGCCGGCGCCGAGCTGGCCCACCAGGGCGAGCTTCACGGCGCGGGCTCCGCGGCGCAGCAGGCGAGGGCGCGCTCCAGGGCACGGAGCACGGTTTCCGCGCGCACGGCGCCGCGGTCGCCGGGCAGATGCAGCAGCTCGGCGCCGACGTGGCCGTCGGCTTGCGCCCAGGCCAGCCAGACCGTGCCCACCGGCTTGCCCGGCACCGCGCCGCCCGGGCCGGCGATGCCGGTGACGGCCAGCGCCAGCTGCGCATGGGCGTGCGCCAGCGCGCCGGTGGCCATCACGCGCGCCACGGCCTCGCTCACCGCGCCGTGGGCGCCGATCAGCGACGCCGGCACGCCCAGCGACTCAGTCTTGGCCTCGTTGCTGTAGGTGACGAAGCCGCGCTCGAACCAGTCGCTGGAGCCGGCCACGGCGGTGCAGCACGCGGCGATCAGGCCGCCGGTGCAGCTCTCGGCCGTCACCAGCCGCCAGCCGCGCGCGCGCAATGCGGCGCCCAGGGCGCGCACCTGCGGTTCCAGGTCTTCGAGGACGTTCATGGACAGGGTCTCCGGGAGTCCAGTGAAAAGTCGAAAGAGGCGTCGGCCAGTGACTGGCACGCCACGCCTACTACTTCGTCATCCCCGCGCAGGCGGGGATCCAGGCGGCCCCCAAGCAGCCGGTAGCTGATCGGTAGGCTCAGCAAGGCTCAAGGCACGGCAGGCGCTGCGCACGGGCTTGCGGCTGACCTAGGGACCGCCTGGATTCCCGCCTTCGCGGGAATGACGAAGTGGGGTGCGGGCCACCCGTGCCGTTGGGCGGACAGTACCCCTGAAGTCACATCACGAAGCGCCGCCACAGCGCGATCACCAGCAGCGTGCAGAAGGCCGCCACCACGTCGTCAACCAGGATGCCGAAGCCCTGCGCCCAGCCCGGCGGGCGGTTCTCGTGGCTCTTGAACAGGCGGTCGGCCCAGCCGACCGGCCCGGGCTTGGCGGCGTCGAAGAAGCGGAACAGGCCGAAGGCCACGGCCTGCCCGGCAAGTCCCATGGGCATCGCGAGCCACAGCACGGCCCAGAAGGCGATGACCTCGTCCCACACGATCGCGCCCGGGTCGCCGGTGCCCAGGTGCTGCGCCGTGCGCGTGCAGGCCCACCAGCCCACGAACACGCTTCCCAGCAGCACCCAGCCCCATTGCGCGCTGGTCAGCCACTGGTCCAGCACCAGGAAGCTCACCCACGCCCACAGCGTGCCCACCGTGCCCGGCGCCCTGGG
The DNA here is from genome assembly GCF_009760915.1 of Azohydromonas aeria. Classification (GTDB taxonomy): domain Bacteria; phylum Pseudomonadota; class Gammaproteobacteria; order Burkholderiales; family Burkholderiaceae_C; genus Azohydromonas; species Azohydromonas aeria. The sequence continues at coordinate 123,689 of NZ_VIDQ01000008.1, read as the reverse complement.
CGAGAGCCCGCTGCCGAAACCCAGGGCGATCCAGTGCGCGGGGTGCGCCAGCATGAAGCGCGCGCTGGCGCGGCGCGGGGCGCCGGTGTTCACTGGGGCCCCCTCGCGCTGCGCGCGGTCCCCCCGAGGGGGACGGAGCGCCGCCTTCGGAGCGGCCGTGCGGCGGCGCTCATGCAGTCAGGAAATGGTCGAAGGCCGCGAAGTCGATGCGCAGCGGCGTGCCGTAGCCGTCCACCAGGCGCAGCCCCGGCTCGGCCTGCAGCTCGCCGATGCGCATCACGCCCACGCCGACGCGGCGCGCGGCGTCGAGCACGGCCGTGCGCGCGGCGGGCGCGGCGCTGAACAGCAGCTCGTAGTCGTCGCCGCCGGCCAGGCCGCATTCGAGCTGCACCGCGCGCGGCTGCCCGGCCAGCACCGTGCTGCGCGGCAGCGCATCGGCGTCCACGCGCGCGCCCACGTTCGAGGCGCGCAGCACGTGGCCGAGGTCGCCGATCAGGCCGTCGCTGAGGTCGATGGCGCTGTGCGCCAGCCCGCGCAGCGCCTGGCCCAGCGCCACGCGCGGGCGCGGCTGCTCCATGGCGCGGCGCACGGTCTCGAAGTCCCAGCCGTCGAGCGTGGCGCGGCCGCGGAACACCTCCAGCGCCAGGCGCGCGTCGCCGATGCCGCCGCCCAGCGGGTGGCTGACCCACAGGTCGTCGCCGGCGCGCGCGCCGGAGCGCAGCAGCGCCTGGCCGGCGGGCACCTCGCCGAAGACGGTGATGCAGATGTTCAGCGGCCCGGCCGTGGTGTCGCCGCCCACGAGTTCGATGCCGTGCTCGTCGGCCAGCGCGAACATGCCGCTGGCAAAGCCTTCCAGGAAGGCGGCATCGGCCTTGGGCATCGCCAGCGCCAGGGTGAAGGCCAGCGGCCGCGCGCCGCAGGCGGCCAGGTCGCTCAGGTTCACCGCCAGCGCCTTGTGGCCCAGCCGCGCCGGCGCCACGGTGGAGAGGAAGTGACGGCCCTCCACCAGCATGTCGCTGGACACCGCCAGCTGCATGCCCGGCGCATGGGCGAAGAGGGCGCAGTCGTCGCCCACGCCGAGCGCGGCGCGCTGCACCGGGCGCTTGAAGAACTTCGCGATCAGGTCGAATTCGCCGAGGGACATGTCAGGGGGATGAAGACAGAAAAGGGATGGGAACGGAAAGGGACTCGGACACCGTTTCCCCGTTCATCAGACACCGCTTTCCCGTTCGTCCTGAGGTATCGAAGGATGAACGGCCCGCACGGTGTGCGGGCATCCGAGCCTGCCGGATTCGGCCTTCGGCGCGCGTAGCGCACCCTGTGCCGAGGTATCGAAGCATCAGTCCGGACGGGTTGCGTTCGAGGCTTCTCAAGCTTCGATGGCAGCGTTTCGGCTCGGGCCGTCCACCCTTCGATACCTCAGGGCGAACGGAATACAGCGCCTGCCAGGAAAACATTCGTCAGCCCTGCCCCTGCTCGCGCAGCAGGTTGGCCAGCTCGACGGCGGACTTCACGTTCATCTTCTCGAACAGCCGCGCGCGGTGCACCTCCACCGTGCGCACGCTGATGCCCAGCGCGTTGGCGATGAGCTTGTTGGGCTTGCCCTCGATCACGAGCTGCATCACGTCGCGCTCGCGCTCGGTCAGGTCGGCCAGCGACTGCGATTTCGCCTGCGCCTCGCGCCGGCGGTTGATGGCCTCGGCCGACAGCGCCAGCGCCTGCTCCACGCGGTCCACCAGCGCGTTGTCCGAGAACGGCTTTTCCACGAAGTCGAAGGCGCCGCGCTTGACCGCCGCCACCGCCGTGGGCACGTCGCCGTGGCCGGTCAGGAAGATCACCGGCAGCGCCGCCGTGATGCCGCGCTCCGCCAGCCGCTCGAAGAGCGTGAGGCCGCTGGCGCCGGGCATGCGCACGTCCAGCAGCAGGCACGACGGCGCCTCGGGCCAGGACGCGCGCGAGGACTCGGGCAGCGCGTCGAGCATGGCCTCGAAGGCCTCGGCGCTGTTGAAGCCCTCCGAGAGCAGCCGCCGCGAGCGCAGCAGCCAGGCCAGCGCGTCGCGCACCACGTCCTCGTCATCGACGAGGTACACCATCGGGAGACCAAGGGGAGGCAGCATCTTGGGAAGTATCGGCGATGGAAAAGGGCTCTCTGGCGCGCTCGCTCAGGCCCGCGCCGGCACGGCGCGCGGCACGCGCGCGGCGTCGGGCAGCGTGAAGCGGAACTCGGTGCCGCCGGGCCCTTCGGGCGGTGGCGCCAGGCTTTCGAACTCCAGCGCGCCGCCGTGCTGCTCGATCACGGTGCGGCACAGGCTCAAGCCCAGGCCCATGCCCTCGCTGCGCGTGGTGAAGAAGGGGGTGAACAGGCGCTGCGCCACCTCCGGCGGGATGCCCGGGCCGGCGTCGATCACGGCGAAGCCCACGCGTCCCTCCTGCGAGGGCAGCACGCGCAGCCGCAGCACGCGCTGCGGCTGCGGCGTGGCGCCTTCCATGGCCTGGATGCCGTTGCGCGTGAGGTTGAGCAGCACCTGCTCCAGCATCGTGCGGTCGCACATCACGCGCGGGATCGGGTCCGGGTACTCCAGCTCGATGCGCGTGCCGCTCTTGCGCGCCTGCAGCCGCACCAGCGGCAGCACGGCGTCGATGAGCTGGTCGGCGCGGATGCTCTCGCGCGCCTGCTCGCGCCGGCGCACGAAGTCGTGCACGCTCTTGATGACCCGGCCCGCGCGCTCGGCCTGCTCGGCGATGCGCGTGACGGCGTGGCGCAGCATGTCGGGCGTCTGGTCGTCGGGCTGCTGCAGCAGGTTGAGCGAGCCGGTGGCGTAGCTGGCGATCGCGGCCAGCGGCTGGTTCAGCTCGTGGCTGAGCAGCGAGGCCATCTCGCCGACGGTCGCCAGCCGCGCCGTGGCCTGCAGCCGCTCCTGCTGCTGGCGCGAGAGCTCCTCGACACGGCGCTGCGCGCTCATGTCCAGCACCGCGCTCATCCAGCCGGTGTGCCGGCCCGCGCCGTCCACCAGCGGGGTCTCGTAGATCATCACCGGGAAGCGCTCGCCGTCGCGGCGCATGAACACCGTCTCGAAGCCTTCCTGGTGCGGGTTGCCGCCGCCAGCCCCGGGCTCGGCGCTCAGCCGCGCGGCCTGGCGCTCGGTGTACTCCGCGATGAACTCCGGCGGCCAGTACGGCGGCGTGGCGGCGTCGCGCAGCTCCTCCGCGCTGAAGCCCACCATCGAGCAGAACGCGGCATTGACGTAGGAGATGCGCCCGTCGAGCGTGCGCGCGCGCAGCCCCGTGGAGAGGGAATCCTCCATCGCCTTGCGGAAGGCCAGCGCCTCGGCCAGCGCGTGCTCGACCTGGGCGCGCCGGCGCACGTCGCGCGCCAGCAGCAGCAGCAGCGCGAAGAGCGCCGCCGACAGCCCCAGCACCAGCGCGGTGGCGAGGTTGGGGATCAGCTGCGGGCTGCCTTCGGCACTGTCCACGCGCAGCTGCAGCGCGCTGCCCGGCAGCTCCAGCAGGTGGCGCGCGCTGTACACGCCGGCGCCGCGCGTCATGCCCGCGCGCGCCAGCCGCGTGCCGTCCACCTCGACGATCGAGAACTCGTGCCGGCGCAGCCGCTGCGCGCCCGCGGCCTCGTCGAGCAGCGCCCCGAGGCCGAAGCTCAGCACCACGAAGCCGTCGTGGCGGCCGTCGCGCTGCACGGGGATGCAGGCGTCGATCACCTCCACGCCCAGGCCGCCGGGCTGCGGCACGAAGTAGCTGCGCGAGAAGACCGGCGCACTGGCCAGCCGCGCGGCGGTGCAGGCCGGCTCCAGCTCGGCGCTCATCTGCTCGCGCCCCAGCGCCGTGAACAGCGGCGCGGCATAGGGCGAGGCCAGCGAGCCCAGCAGCGCCATGTCCTCGCCGCGGCGCTCCACGCGCAGCACCTCGCGCCGCGCGCGCAGCAGCTCCGTGGCGCCCCCCTGCCATTGCGCCGGCGCGCCCGCGCTCCACAGCAGCGCCTGCAGCGCCTGCACGCTGCGCAGCACGGCGCGGCGCAGCTCGCCCGAAACCTCCTCGGCCACCGCGTCCACCGCCTCCTGCTGCCGCGTGGCCTCGTAGCGCACCGTCAGCGTCACCAGCAGCCCCTGCGCCACCAGCAGCAGCGCCACCAGCGCGCCCCACAGCAGCGCGCGCCGGAAGCGGCCGGAGAGGGCGTCGTGGAGCAGGCGCAGGGCATTCATGGGGGCGCGCAGTATGCGGCAGCCGCGAAACGCCTACATCGGATCGAGGGGGAGCAACTTGACGAGGCTCTTACAATCGGCGCCCCCCGCACAGCAATCCACGACGACGTCACATGTCCACTGCTGAAGAAAAGCGCGCCGAGCTGCGCCAAGCCGCCCTCGAATATCACGAGTTCCCGACCCCGGGCAAGGTGGCCATCGCAGCGACCAAGTCCATGGTCAACCAGCGCGACCTGGCGCTGGCGTACTCGCCGGGCGTGGCCTACGCGTGCGAGGAGATCGTGGCCGACCCGGCCGCGGCGTTCCGCTACACCTCGCGCGGCAACCTGGTGGCCGTCATCAGCAACGGCACCGCGGTGCTGGGCCTGGGCGACATCGGCCCGCTGGCGTCCAAGCCGGTGATGGAAGGCAAGGCCGTCCTGTTCAAGAAGTTCGCCGGCATCGACGTCTTCGACCTCGAAGTCAACGAGAAGAACGTCGACAAGCTCGTGGACATCATCGCCGCGCTGGAGCCCACCTTCGGCGGCGTGAACCTGGAGGACATCAAGGCGCCGGACTGCTTCTACGTCGAGCGCAAGCTGCGCGAGCGCATGAACATCCCCGTCTTCCACGACGACCAGCACGGCACCGCCATCGTCGTGGGCGCGGCGCTGCTCAACGGCCTGAAGGTCGTGGGCAAGGACATCACGCAGGTCAAGATGGTCGTCTCCGGCGCCGGCGCCGCGGCGCTGGCCTGCCTGAGCCTGCTGCTCAAGCTCGGCATGCCGCGCGAGAACATCTGGGTCACCGACCTCGCCGGCGTGGTCTGGAAGGGCCGCACCGAGCTGATGGACCCGGACAAGGCCGAGTTCGCGCAGGAAACCACCGCGCGCACGCTCTCCGAGGTGATCGAGGGCGCCGACGTGTTCCTGGGCCTCTCGGCCGGCGGCGTGCTCAAGGCCGACATGGTGCGGCGCATGGCCACCCGGCCGCTGATCTTCGCGCTGGCCAACCCGACGCCGGAGATCCTGCCCGAGGAAGTCAAGCAGGTGCGCGACGACGCCGTCATGGCCACCGGCCGCACCGACTACCCGAACCAGGTCAACAACGTCCTGTGCTTTCCCTACATCTTCCGCGGCGCGCTGGACTCGGGCGCCACGACGATCACGGTGGAGATGGAGATCGCCGCGGTGCACGCCATCGCCGAGCTGGCGCAGGCCGAGCAGAGCGAAGTGGTGGCCGCGGCCTACGCCGGCGCCACGCTGAGCTTCGGGCCGGAGTACCTGATCCCGAAGCCCTTCGACCCGCGGCTGATGATCAAGATCGCGCCGGCGGTGGCGCAGGCCGCGGCCGACTCCGGCGTGGCCTCGCGCCCGATCCAGGACATGGCCGCCTACCGCGAGAAGCTGCAGCACTTCGTCTACGCCTCGGGCACGACGATGAAGCCCATCTTCGCCGTGGCCAAGGCCGCGCAGGCGCGCCGCGTGGCCTACGCCGAAGGCGAGGAGGAGCGCGTGCTGCGCGCGGTGCAGATCGTGGTGGACGAGGGCCTGGCGCGCCCGACGCTCATCGGCCGCCCGGCCATCATCGCGCAGCGCATCCAGAAGTTCGGCCTGCGCCTGGAGCAGGACCGCGACTACGACGTGGTCAACATCGAGCACGACGAGCGCTACCACGACTTCTGGCGCACCTACCACCAGCTCATGGAGCGCCGCGGCGTCACGCAGCAGTTCGCCAAGATCGAGATGCGCCGCCGCCTCACGCTCATCGGCGCGATGCTGCTGCACAAGGGCTACGTGGACGGCCTGATCTGCGGCACCTGGGGCACCACGGCGCTGCACCTCACGCACATCGACGCGCTCATCGGCCGCCGCCCGGGCGTCAACACCTTCGCCTGCATGAACGGGCTGATCCTGCCGGACAAGCAGGTCTTCCTGGTGGACACGCACGTCAACTACGACCCGACCGCGGCGCAGATCGCCGAGATCACGGTGCTGGCCGCGGAGGAGCTGCGGCGCTTCGGCATTGAGCCCAAGGCGGCGCTGCTGTCGCACTCGAACTTCGGCTCCAGCAACCAGCCCTCGGCGGTGAAGATGCGCGAGGCCCTGGCGCTGGTGCGCGAGCAGGCGCCGTGGCTGGAAGTGGACGGCGAGATGCACGGCGACACCGCGCTGGACGCCAAGCAGCGCGAAGCACAGATGCCGCGCAGCACGCTCACCGGCGAGGCCAACCTGCTGGTGCTGCCCAACATCGACGCGGCCAACATCGCCTACAACCTGCTCAAGACGGCCGCGGGCGGCGGCATCGCCATCGGCCCGATCCTGCTGGGCGCCAACCAGCCGGTGCACATCCTCACGCCCTCGGCCACCGTGCGCCGCATCGTCAACATGACGGCGCTGACTGTGGCCGACGCCAACGCGCCGCGCTGAGCCGGCGCGTTCCCGCCGCGGCGGCGCCCGGTCCGCCGCGGCCGCGGCCCGGCCCTCGACCGGCGCCTGCGCCGCGATGGTGCCGCGCCGGTGTCAGGCGTGTGACGGAATGGCGCCCATGGCCCGTCCTGGTGCACGCGGGTGCGACTTCTTCACGCCCCGCGTCCCCTATGGCCTTCGGTCCTGCCGCAATTTGAGGCAAGAACTTGAGTTGCGGGGGGGCTTTGGTTACCATCCCGCCTTTCGCAGATTTCAGGGTTATCCCGTGTTGAGGCGTGGCGAGCTGGGGCGGTGGGGGTCTTTGCGCAAGTGGGGAGCCGCCATCGTTGCAGCCGCCGCGCTCTCGGGCGGCCTGGGTGGCGTGGCTTGTGGCGTGGCGTGGAGCCGCACCGAGGCCGAAGCGCCGGCCGGGCTGCAGGAGGTGGCGCTGTCGGCCTTGCCGGCGGCGGCGCAATCCACCGAGCGGCTGATCCGTGCCGGCGGTCCCTTTCCCTACGAGAAGGATGGCAGCGTGTTTCGCAACCGCGAACGGCTGCTGCCCGCGCGCGAGCGCGGCCACTATCGGGAATACACCGTCCCCACGCCCGGCAGCCGTGACCGCGGCGCGCGCCGCATCGTCTGCGGCGGCGCGCAGCCCACGCGTCCTGAAGCCTGCTACTACACGGCCGACCACTATGCGAGCTTCCAGCGCATCGTGAGCGACCGGTGACCGCTTTTGTGTGACTCCAGGAGGTAACGCGACCATGTTGTTGCAGACCGTCCGATCCAACATCGTCCAGTCGATACGTGCGTACCGCGTCGAGGATCTGATGCAGGCCGCCCAGGGCGCCGGCCAGCATTTCCTCCACGCCAATCTCGGCAGCGCCCAGTCCAAGCAGGAGGTGCTCGAAGGCATCGCGCAGTCGTTCCTATTCCCGGCGCATTTCGGCAAGAACCTCGATGCGCTCTACGACTGCATGACCGACCTCGTGCACAAGTCCGGCGTGCAGCCGGGCTTCGTGGTCGTGCTGGAACAGCTGCCCGACAACCCGCGCTTCGACCGCGAGGCGCGCGAGCAGCTGCTCGACGTGTTCCGCGACGCGGCCGACTTCTGGGCCGAACGGAAGGTGCCATTCCGGTGTTTCTATTCTTTTCAGTAGCCCGCTCCCAGGAAAACGGGTCATGGGAGCGGGCGGCTGAAGTGGCCCCCACGGAGAAGCCGAAGGCGCTGACCAAGGCGCAGCAGCAGGCGAATTTCGGCACCAACATGCCGCTGATGTGCAGCGCCTTCGACACGGCGATGTGGCGCAGCGCCGCCTGAAGCTCCAGGCACGCGCGCGGCACGACACACACGTCAGGCACAGTCACCGCAACGAAAAGGCGACCCTCGGGTCGCCTTTTTCATGCCCGCGCGGGAGATGGGTTCAGCCGGCCCGCGCCCCCGACAGTGCCACCGCCAGCGCCACGAACTCCGCCACCGGCACCTCCTCGGCGCGGCGCTGCACGTCGAAGTCGCCGCCGAATTCCCGCTGCTCCAGCCAGCGCCCCAGCGTGTTGCGCAGGATCTTGCGCCGCTGCGAGAAGGCCACGGCCACGAGCTCTTCCAGCAGCGCCGGATCGAGCGCCGCCGGCTCGGCCCAGGGCAGCATGCGCACGATGGCCGAGTCCACCCGCGGCGGCGGCTCGAAGGCTTCGGGCGGCACGTCGAACAGCGACTCGACGTGGTAGCGCCACTGCAGCATCACCGACAGCCGCCCGTAGTCCTTGCTGCCGGGCGCGGCGGCCATGCGGTCCACCACTTCCTTCTGCAGCATGAAGGTCTGGTCCAGCACCACGTCGGCCGCGGGCAGCAGGTGGAACAGGATCGGGCTGGAGATGTTGTAGGGCAGGTTGCCCACCACGCGCAGCTTGCCCTGCGCGGCGCGCTCGGCCGCCAGCGCGCGGAAGTCCACGCGCAGCACGTCGGACTCCACCACCGTGAGCTCGGGCCGCTTGCGCAGCCGCGCCGCCAAGTCGCGGTCCAGCTCCACCACCGTCAGCGCGCCGGCGCGCGCCACCAGCGGATCGGTCATGGCGCCCAGGCCCGGGCCGATCTCCACCAGCGGCTGCCCCGGGCGCGGGTCGATGGCACGCACGATGGCGTCGATCACCGCCGTGTCGGAGAGGAAATGCTGGCCGAAGCGCTTGCGCGCGATGTGCTGTGCCATGTGTCGGATGCGGGCCCGGGGTTCGTCTTTAGCGCGGGTTCTCGCGCATCTCGACGTAGGCGCGCGAGCGCAGCTCGCGCACCCAGTCGGTGTAGGCCTGCTCGAAGCGCTGCTCGCGCAGCGAATCGCGCGCGAGCTCGCGCAGCTGGCGCCGCTCCAGCGCCACCTCGCGCCGCTCCAGCACCTGGATCAGGTGCACGCCGAAGCGTGAGACCACCGGCTCCGACAGCGCGCCCATGGGCTGCAGCGCGTTCATGGCCTGCTCGAACTCGGGCACGAAGGCACCGGGCGAGGTCCAGCCCAGGTCGCCTCCCTGGGCCGCGCTGCCGTCCTGCGACTGCTCGCGCGCCACGTCCTCGAAGCGCTTCCTGCCGCTCTCGATCTGGCGCTTGGCCTCGGCCAGGCGCTGCCGGGCCACTTCCGCCGACAGCTGCGCCGACGGGCGCAGCAGGATGTGGCGGGCATGCGTCTGCGTCACGCGCAGCGTGGCGTCGTCGCGCTTGGCCACGAGCTTGAGCACGTGAAAGCCCGCACCGGTGCGCAGCAGCTGCGGCGCCACCTGGCCGGGCTGCAGGTTGCGCACCTGGGCCAGGAACACGTCGGGCAGCCGCTCGGCGGCGCGCATGCCGATCTCGCCACCCTTCTCGCGGTTGGCGTCCTGCGACACCTGGCGCGCCACGGCCGCGAAGTCCTCGCCGCCCTGCACGCGCTGCAGCGCCTGCTCGGCCTGCGCGCGCAGCCGCTGCACCTCGGCCTCGGCCGCGCCTTCGGGCACCGGCACCAGGATCTGCGCCACGTTGTATTCGCTCTGCGCGCTGGCCTCGCTGCGCTGCTTGTCGAGGAAGGCGTCGATGTCGGCGTCGCTGATCTTGATGCGCTGCTGCAGCTCGCGCTCGCGCACGCGCTCGATCATGATCTGGTCGCGCAGGTTGGCGCGAAAGCGCTGCAGGTCGATGCCGTCCTGGCGCAGCCGCTCGCGCAGCTGCGCCGGCGTGACCTGGTTCTGCGCCGCGACGCTGGCCACGGCGCGGTCGAGCTCTGCCTCGTCCACGCGCGCGCCGGTGTCGCGCGCGTAGCCCAGGATCACGCGCTCGTCGATGAGCGCGTCGAGCACCTGCTGGCGCAGCTGGCCGTCGGGCGGCAGCCGCTGCCCGGAGCGCGCGGCATCGGCGCGCACGCGCGCCAGGCGCTGCTCCAGCTCCACCGCCGTCACCAGCTCCTGGTTGACGATGGCGATGATGAAGTCCGCGGTGCGCGGCGCGGCGGCCGTGGCGGCCGGAGCGGCGGCGGCGGGCTGCGCCGGCGCGTTCAGCGCGCACGCCGCCAGCAGGCAGCCGAGCACGAGGGTCTGGGGCTTGCGGGACAAGGGATCACTCACGAAAGGCTGGGGCGGCGGCCGCGGCCGCGCACCGGTGTGACAAGGCGCGGCGGCCGGCCGCGCGACGGCGCATCACTCATACGACGCGGGGGGCGCGGGCGGGCGCGACGTCAGGCTGGGGTCGTCGCGCAGCAGCCGGTAGCCCGGGATATTGTCCCTGAGGACCTGCAGCGGACTGCTGCCCAGGCGCGAAAGGCCCACCAGCTCCAGCTGGAACAGCAGCCGCGTGACGGCCTCGGAGCGGCCCGTGGACAGCCGCTCGCCCACGATGCGGCCGACCCAGCAGCCCGCGTCGTACTCGAAGCCGACGATGGCGTCGGTGAGCCGGCTCGCCTGCACGCTGTAGTTCACCCGCCCGACGCTGTAGACCGTGCCGCCGCCGCAGCCGCCGTTGATGCCGGCGCGCGGGACGGTGCCGGGCTCGGGCCCGTACACCGGCCACTGCCAGCCCACGTCGAGCTGCCGCGTGGCATCGGTCAGCCGGTTGGGTTCGAGGAGCTGCTGGCCGGTGTCGCGCTGGTAGGTGTAGCGCAGGCTCAGGGTGCGGAACGGGCCGGGCGAGTAGCGCGTGCCCACCACCCCGCGCTCCATCTGGCGCGTCTCGTGGCTGTACTGCAGCGTGCCGTCGGCACTCCAGCGGTCGGTGAGCGCGCCCGAGCCCAGCAGCAGCAGGTCCGACAGCCGCTGGGTGTTGGTCTCGCCGTCAACGGCGGTGATGCGCTGGTCCTGGAACAGCACGCGCTGCACCAGGCCGAGGCGGCCGAGCTCGCGCCCGTCCCGGGCATCGAGCAGCCGCGAGGTCGCGCCCGCGGACACCTGGTTGGCGTCGGCGACCCGGTCCACGCCCGAGAACGGGTTCTCCTGGTACATCGAGGTGATGTCCAGGTCGCGGATGGCGGTGTCGAACTTCGGCAGCATCGACTGGTCGCGGTAGGGCGTGCGCACGTACAGCAGCCGCGGCTCCAGCGTCTGGTTGACGGCACGGCCGAACAGCGTGGCCGGGCGCTCGAACACCAGCCCGGTGTCGGCGCTGAAGGTCGGGATCACGCGCGAGGCGCTGCTGCGGCCATCGGCCATCGGCCTGTCCGTGGCGTAGCTCGCGGCGTTGAGGCTGAGCTTGGGCCTGAAGAAACCCCAGCTCGTGGCCCAGGGCCGGCTGACGGCCGCCACGGCATGCAGCCGCGAGCCTTCGTTGAGGGTGGCGTCGGCCGTGGGCGCGAGGCTGAAGCGGTTGAACTCGCTTTGCAGGTCCAGCCGCAGCCCGCCGGCCAGCGGCAGGCCGCCCTGCACGCCGATCTGCGGCAGCCGCTCGTAGGGCGGCGTGATGCGCGTGAGCGTGTCGGCGGTCTGCAGCACCTGCCAGCTCAGCGTGCGGGCATAGGTCGTCCACTGCCCTTCGGGCGCGTCGAAGTGCCCGAACCGGCGCTCGGCGCGCAGGTTCAGCGGCAGCAGCCGCGGCGGCATGGTGCCGCCCAGCGCCGTGCTGGCCCGGGCGTTGAGCTGCGAGCTGAAGCGCGGGAAGTCCTTCCAGTAGGCGTCGTCCGAGACGCGCACGCCCGTGAGGCGGTAGTCGATCCCGCTGCTCGTGCCGGCGTGGTCCAGTCCCAGCGACCAGCGCGAGCGCCTGGCCACCTGGTCGTTGGGCATCAGGTTCAGGTTGAGCTGGCCCTGGTAGTCGCGCTCCAGGTAGCGGTACTCGCTGTTGAGGCCCACGCCGCGGCGCAGCGCCACCACGGGCGCGAGCGTGGCGTCGCGGTTGGGGGCGATGTTCCAGTAGTAGGGCGCCGTGACTTCCAGGCCGCTGCGGCTGTCGATGCTGATGGTCGGCGGCAGCCAGCCCGACTTGCGCGCGTCCGACAGCGGGAAGGTGATGCGCGGCGCGGCCAGGATCGGCACGCCCATGAAGCGCAGCACGCCGCCGCGGGCCACGCCCTCGTTGGCGGCCTGGTCCAGGTCCACCTGATCGGCCGTCAGCAGCCAGGCCGGGGCGCCGGTGCCGTCCAGGCCGCAGCTGGTGTAGCTGCCGTTGACGATGCGCGCGCGGTCGCGGCCGAGGAAATCGACGCGCTCGGCCCGGCCGCCGGCCTCGGTCAGCGCGATGAAGTACTCGGGCTCGCGGATGAAGCCCTCGCGCGTGTCGAGCCTGATCTCCAGCTCGGTGCCCTTGGCACGGTTGCCGCGCTGCTCCAGGCGCACGTTGCCGCGGGCCTGCAGCAGCTGCGTGTCCTGGCGGAAGCTGGCGCGGTCGGCCTGCACGCGCACGTCGCCCTGGCGCACGTCCACGTCGCCCTGCGCTTCCAGGTCCACCTCGGTGCGGCCGGTGATGCGGTCGGCCTCCACGTCCACCGGTTCGTCGGAGCGCTCCGCGCGGGGGCCTGGCGCGGCCCGGCGCGGCTCGGAGGCCGCCGTGGCGGCTGCAGGCGCGGCTGCGGCTGCGGGTGCGGACGCCGCAGGCGGCGGCGCGGTGTCGGACGTGGCGGGCAGGGCCTGCGCCAGCGCCGCCGGCGGCAGGCCGGCCAGCAGTGCCAGCGCCAGCAGCCGCTCGGCGCGCGGGCGCGGCGGCGGGACGGCGGCGGGACGGACGAGGACGGGCAGGGGCAAGGCTGGAGGGACGGCGAGGGCGGCAGGCGGGGCCGGGGTCGGCGCGCACGAGAGCGCCGGGCGCGGTTCGTAAAATCGGGGCGATTATCCATGAGGGTCCGACCGGCCCCTTTCGTGCCCGCTGCCCGCCGCCCATGGCCGGCCCGGCCCTGACCCGCCCCGCTCCGCCCCGACACTCCATGACCGCCTCGACCATTTCCTGGACCGACCCTGCGCGCGCGCAGGCCTTCAACGCCTGGCTCGCGCCGCTGGCCGCGCAGCACGCGCTGCTGCCGCACACGCTGCGCCCGGCCTCCAGCGACGCCAGCTTCCGGCGCTACTTCCGCATCGACGGCGCCGACGGCGGCCCCTCGCGCATCGTCATGGACGCCCCGCCGCCGCAGGAGGACGTGCGTCCCTTCGTGCACGTGGCCGGCCTCATCGAGCGCGCCGGGCTGCACGGCCCGCAGCTGCTGGCCGCGGACGAGGCCCACGGCTTCCTGCTGCTGTCCGACCTGGGGCAGGAGCTCTACCTCGACGCGCTGCGCCAGGCCGACGCGGCGCGCGCCGACGCGCTCATGCGCCAGGCCATCGCCACGCTGGTGCAGTGGCAGGTGCGCGTGGACGCCTCCACGCTGCCCGCCTACGACGGCGCGCTGCTGCAGCGCGAGCTGGCGCTGTTTCCCGAGTGGTGCGTGCAGCGCGAGTTCGGCATCGCCTGGACCGACGCGCAGCAGGCGCAGTGGGAGCGCATCGCCGCGCTGCTGACGGCCAGCGCGCTGGCCCAGCCGCGCGTGGCCGTGCACCGCGACTGGATGCCGCGCAACCTCATGGTCAGCCCCGGCGGCCCGGGCATCCTGGACTTCCAGGACGCGGTGCGCGGCCCCGTCACCTACGACATCGCCTCGCTGCTGCGCGACGCCTTCATCTCCTGGGACGAGGAGCAGGAGATCGACTGGGCCGTGCGCTACTGGCAGGCCGCGCGCGAGGCCGGCGTGCCGCTGGACGGCGGGCTCAAGGAGGACTTCGGCGAGTTCTGGCGCGCGCTGGAATACATGGGCCTGCAGCGCCACCTCAAGGTGCTGGGCATCTTCTGCCGGCTCAAGCACCGTGACGGCAAGGCCGGCTACGCCGCCGACCTGCCGCGCTTCTTCCAGTACGCCACCAAGGTCGCGCTGCGCTACCGCCAGCTGCAGCCGCTGCTGCCGCTGCTGGAGCCGCTGTCGGGCGCCAGCGTGGACGCGGGCTACACCTTCTGACCAGGAAGGCTGGCGGCATCAAGTCGCCGCCGGCCCCTGGAAGAGCAAGGTAAAGCAGCTGCCCTCGCCGGCGCGGCTGCTGACCTCGATGCGCGCGCCCAGCAGCTCGGCCAGCCGCGCGCTCAGGTGCAGCCCCATGCCGGTGCCCTCGGGGCGGCGGCGCGGGTCGCCCACCTGCGTGAAGGCGCCGAAGAGCTTTTGCTGGTCGGCCTCGCTGATGCCCACGCCCGTGTCGCACACCTCCACGCGCGTGGCGCCGCCGGCCTGCTTGAGCACCAGCCGCACCGCGCCGCGCTCGGTGAACTTGATGGCGTTGTTGCTGAGGTTGATGAGGATCTGGCGCATCGCGCGGCGGTCCACCTGCAGCACCAGCGGCTGCGGCGGCAGCGCCAGCTCGAAGGCCAGCGCCTTGGCCTGCGCCAGCGGCATCAGGCTGGCGTGCACCTCGCGCAGCAGCGCGCCCACGTCCACGGCCTCCGGGTTGAGCTGCACCATGCCGGCCTGGATGCGCGCCACGTCGAGCAGGTCGTTGATGAGCGAGAGCAGGTGCTCGGCGCTGCTCTTGACGATGCCCAGCTGCCGCTCCTGCTCGCCGGTGAGCTCGCCGCCCAGGCGCATGAGCAGGATGCCGGTGAAGCCGATGATGGCGTTGAGCGGCGTGCGCAGCTCGTGGCTCATCGTGGCCAGGAAGCGGTCCTTGGCCTGGTTGGCCACCAGCAGCGCGGCGTTCTTCTCCTGCAGCTCGCGCTCGAAGCGCTTGCGCTCGGTGATGTCGCGGATGGCGCTCATCACGAAGCGCCCCTCCTCGGTGTCGAGCGGGCTCAGGCTGATCTCGACCGGGAACTCCTCGCCCCCATCCCCGTCCCCGTCCGCGCCGTCGCCACCGCGCAGCCCGTAGAGCTCCAGCCCCGCGCCCATGTTGCGCATCTGCGGCGCGCCGTGGTAGCGGGTGCGGTGGCCGATGTGCGCATGCCGGTAGCGCGCGGGCAGCAGCGCCTCGATGGAGGCGCCGATGACCTGCTCGCGCCGGCGCCCGAACAGCCGCTCGGCCTGGCTGTTGAAGAGCACGATGCGGCCGCTGTCGTTGACGACGACGATGGCATCGGGCACCGACTCCAGCAGGTTGCGGTAGCGCTGGCCGATCCACTGCGCGTCGCGCGCCACGCGCTGCGCCGTGACGTCGCGGAAGCTGCTGACGAAGCAGCGCACGCCCTCGCCGTCGGGGTCCTGCCGCGGGCCGCCGTGCTCGCGCACCACGCGCTTGAACACGTCCACGTACAGCAGCCGCCCGTCCTGGTGGCGGCGCATGGCCGCGCGCGCCTGCGCCTCGCCCTCGGCGAGCGCGCGCTGGCGCAGCGCGGCCTGCGCGTCGGCGTGGTCCGCGAGCCCGATCAGCTCGTCCAGCGGCCGCCCCAGCGCCTCCTCGGCCGAGTAGCCGAAGGTTTCCTGCGCCATGCGGTTCCACAGCCAGACCTCGCCTTCGGGCGAGGTCACCACCAGCGCCTGCGGCGACTCGTCGATGAGCAGCTGCTCCAGCCCTCTGCGCGGCAACGATTGGTCCACGTGTCTCCTTGATCTTTGTCAGGTTGGCAATCTAGCGCAGTCGAATGACCCGCCCGCCCGAATGCGGGGCTCTCCTACACTGCCGCGCCTTTTCCGAATTGTCTGCCTGCGAGCAGGAGTACCGATGAGTTTGATTCCCCATTGGCGTCGCGTGGACGCCCCCGCCGGCGCCGTGGTCGCCCCCGAAGAGCGCCTGTCCTGGCCGCAGACCGCCGCGCTGGGCGTGCAGCACGTGATCGCCATGTTCGGCGCCACGGTGCTGGCGCCGCTGCTCATGGGCTTCGACCCGAACGTGGCCATCCTCATGAGCGGCGTGGGCACGCTCATCTTCTTCGTGCTCACGGGCGGGCGCGTGCCCAGCTACCTGGGGTCGAGCTTCGCCTTCATCGGCGTGGTCATCGCCGCCACCGGCTACGCCGCGCCGGGCGCCAACGCCAACCTGCCGCTGGCGCTGGGCGGCATCGTGGCCTGCGGCGCGCTGTACGTGCTGCTGGGGCTGCTGGTGCAGGCCGCGGGCACGCGCTGGATCGAGGCGCTCATGCCGCCGGTGGTCACCGGCGCGGTGGTGGCCGTGATCGGCCTGAACCTGGCCTCGGTGCCGGTGAAGAACATGGCGCCCACCGGCTTCGACGCGTGGATGCAGGCGCTGACCTTCACCTGCGTCGCGGTGGTGGCGGTGTTCAGCCGCGGCCTGGCG
The DNA here is from genome assembly GCF_009760915.1 of Azohydromonas aeria. GTDB lineage: Bacteria > Pseudomonadota > Gammaproteobacteria > Burkholderiales > Burkholderiaceae_C > Azohydromonas > Azohydromonas aeria. The sequence goes on along the minus strand of NZ_VIDQ01000008.1, from coordinate 107,404 downwards.
CAGCGGCTGCTGATCCTGGTGGGCCTGATCCTGGCCTCGCTGCTGTACGCGCTGCTGACCAATGGCCTGGGCCTGGGCACGCCCATCGACCTCTCGAAAGTGGCCGCGGCGCCCTGGTTCGGGCTGCCGAACTTCGCGGCGCCGGTGTTCGACGCCCGCGCCATGCTGCTGATCGCGCCGGTGGCGGTGATCCTGGTGGCGGAGAACCTGGGCCACCTCAAGGCCGTGGCCGCCATGACCGGGCGCGACATGGACCCCTACCTGGGCCGCGCCTTCATCGGCGACGGCCTGGCCACCATGGCCAGCGGCGCCATCGGCGGCACCGGCGTGACCACCTACGCCGAGAACATCGGCGTGATGGCGGCCACGCGCATCTACTCCACGGCCATGTTCGTGGTGGCGGCGCTGGTGGCGCTGGTGCTGGGCTTCAGCCCCAAGTTCGGCGCGCTGATCCAGGCCATCCCGCTGGCGGTGATGGGCGGCGTCTCGATCGTGGTGTTCGGCCTGATCGCGGTGTCGGGCGCGCGCATCTGGGTGCAGAACCGCGTGGACTTCTCCGACAACGCCAACCTCATGGTCGCCGCCGTCACGCTGGTGCTGGGCACCGGCGACTTCACGCTGCGCTTCGGCGACTTCGCGCTGGGCGGCATCGGCACCGCGACCTTCGGGGCGATCCTGCTGAACCTGCTGCTGCGGCGCGGCCGCCGCTGAAAGCGGCGACGTCAGACCCTGATCACCCGCTGCAGCGTCGCCAGCAGCTTGTTGGCGTCAATGGGCTTGGTCAGGAAGTCGTTCATGCCCGCGGCCAGCGCCTCGTCACGCTCCGTGGGCAGCGCCGCGGCGGTCAGCGCCACGATGGGCAGCGTCTCGGCGTCGAAGCGCCGGCGCAGCTCGCGCGTGGCCTCGCGCCCGCCCATGCGCGGCATCTGCATGTCCATCAGCACGGCCTGGAACGGCCGGTTCTCCTGCTGCGCGCGCTCCACCGCCGCCAGCGCCTCCAGCCCGTCGGCCGCGCCCGTGACCTGCGCGCCCCACTGCTGCAGCATGGCCGTGGAGATGGTCATGTTGATGAGGTTGTCCTCGACCATCAGCACGCGCACGCCGGCCAGGGCCTGCGCCGCAGGGGCGGGCGCCGGCGCAGCCTGCGCCACCGGCGCGGCGGCCTCGGCCAGCGGCAGCTCGAACCAGAAGCGGCTGCCTTGGCCCGGCAGGCTGCTCACGCCCACGGCGCCGTCCATGAGCTGCGCCAGCTCGCGGCAGATCGACAGCCCCAGCCCCGTGCCGCCATGGCGCCGCGTCACGGAGTCGTCGGCCTGGATGAAGGGCTGGAACAGCCGCGCCTGCGTGGCCGCGTCCAGCCCTGGGCCGGTGTCCTCGACCTCGAAGCGGATGCGCCCGCCCGACACCGGCCACGCGCTCAGCCGCACCGTGCCCTGCTCGGTGAACTTCAGCGCGTTGCTCAGGTAGTTGCCCAGCACCTGGCGCAGCCGCACCGGGTCGCCGTGAACGCACGCGGGCAGCCCCGGGTGCGGCGTCAGCACCAGCTCCAGCCCGTGCGTGGCGGCGATGGCGGCATAGCCGCGCTGCAGCCGCTGCAGCAGCGCGTGCAGGTCGAAGTCCTGCGGGTGGATGTCGAGCTTGCCGGCTTCGACCTTGGACAGGTCCAGGATGTCTGAGATCACGCCCATGAGTGTGTCCGCGCTGTCGATCATTTGGGCCAGGTACTGCTCGCGCTTGTCCTCGGCCAGGCCGGGGGCGCGCGCCAGCTGCGCCAGGCCCACCAGGGCGTTGAGGGGGGTGCGCAGCTCGTGGCTGGTGTTGGCCAGGAAGGCGCTCTTGGCGCGGCTGGCGGCCTGCGCCTGGTCCAGCGCGAGCTTGAGCTGGCGCTGCGCCTGCTCGCGCGCGGCCTCGGCGCCCGCGGCGGCGCGGCGCGCCACCGTGACGTCGCGCCCCACGCCCCAGTAGCCCAGGAAGCGTCCCTGCGCGTCGAACCTCGGCTGGCCGCTGACGCGCAGCCGGCGCAGCGCGCGCGGCCCGGCCTGCCAGGCCAGGTCGAGTTCGCGCAGCGGCCGGCGCGCCTGCATCTCGGCGCGGTGCGCGCGCAGCGTCACCGGGTCGCCGCGCAGCGCCTCCAGCGCCCAGGGCTGCTGGCCCCAGGAGCCGGGCAGGGGCCCGAAACGCCCGCCGCGCCCGCGCCGCAGCACGCGCGTGAGGCGCCACTGCGCGTCGGTCTCCCAGTAGAAATCGGCCGCCACTGATAGCAGCGCCGAGAAGCGCTGGCCGCGATCCTCGCCCTCGCCCAGGTATTGCGTGAGCACGCCGCGCAACAGCAATCCGCCCGTGGCCGCGGTGAGCAGCACCAGGGCCTGCAGGCCGAACTGCAATGCCAGCGGCTGCTGCGGATGCGGCGGCAGCAGGCCGGCCCACTGGCCCCAGGCCAGCGAGCCCAGCAACGCCGCACCCAGGCCGCCCACCAGCAGCGCGGTGCCGCGCGAAGCCAGCGCCCCGACCAGGCAGACCAGCACGGCCAGGAAGCCGCTGCCCGCACCCTGCATCCCGCCGTCCACCAGCCAGGACGTCAGCCCGATGGGCAGCAAGGCCGCCAGCGCCACGCGGCGCACGGCGGCTTCCAGCGCGCCGCGGCGCCGCCGCAGGGCGTGCAGGCTGACCGCGCACAGCAGCAGCTCGGCCAGCAGCAGCGCCGCGCGCTCGCCGCCGTGCAGCCGCACGCCGGGCAGCGCCAGCAGCACCGCGACGCCGACCGCGGCCGCCGCGGCGGTGGCAAAGAAAAAGCGCGCCACGCGCGGGCGCACGTCCTGCTGCAGCTCCGGCAGCGGACCCGGGTCGGTCAGGGCGCGCATCGGTCCCGGCATGGCGGCTGGCTCCCGGAAGGCGTCAGCCCCCGCGCGCGGCGTTGAGCCCGTCGCGCGTGCGCTGCGCCTCGGCCCGCGCCGCGGCGGCGAAGTCGGCGCCCGCACTGGCATAGAGCACGGCGCGCGAGGAATTCACCATCACGGTGCCGCCCGGGCGCCAGCCCGCGCGGATGGTGGAGGCCGCGTCGCCGCCCTGCGCGCCCACGCCGGGAATCAGCAGCGGCAGCGTCGGCGCCAGCTCGCGCACGCGCTCGATCTCGGCCGGGAAGGTGGCGCCCACCACCAGGCCGAGCTGCCCGCTGCGGTTCCAAGGCCCCGCGGCCAGCCGCGCCACGCGCTCGTACAGCAGCTCGCCGCCCTCCAGGCGCTGCGCCTGCAAATCGCTGCCGCCCGGGTTCGAGGTGCGGCACAGCAGGATCAGCCCCTTGTCGGGGTACGCGTCCATGTAGGGCTCGATCGAGTCCAGGCCCATGAAGGGCGACAGCGTCAGCGCGTCGGCCTGGTAGCGCTCGAAGGCTTCCTTCGCGTACTGCTGCGCCGTGGCGCCGATGTCGCCGCGCTTGGCGTCCAGGATCACCGGCACGCCCGGCGCCACGCGGCGGATGTGGGCGATGAGCCGCTCCAGCTGCTCCTCGGCACGGTGCGCGGCGAAATAGGCGATCTGCGGCTTGAAGCAGCTCACCAGGTCGGCCGTGGCCTCGGCGATGGCGGCGCAGAAGTCGAAGATGCGCGCCGCGTCGCCCTTCCACTCGCCCGGGAACTTCGCGGGCTCCGGGTCCAGGCCCACGCACAGCAGCGAGCCGCTGCGCGCCTCGGCGGCCTGGAGCATGTCGGTGAAGCGCATGGCTCGCTCCCGCCTCAGATGCGCCGGGCCAGCGCCTCGGCGCAGCCGGTGTAGCCGCCGGGCGTGAGCTCCTTCAGCCGCGCGCGCTCGCCTTCGGGCAGCTCGACCAGCGTGTCGATGAAGCCGGCGATGGCCTCGCGCGTGATGGCCTTGCCGCGGGTGAGCTCCTTCAGGCGCTCGTACGGGTTGGGCAGGCCGTAGCGGCGCATGACGGTCTGGATCGGCTCGGCCAGCACTTCCCACGACGCGTCCAGGTCGGCGGCCAGCGCCTCCCGGTTCAGCTCCAGTTTGTCCAGGCCGCGCGACAGCGATTCCAGGCCCAGCACCGCGTAGCCCAGAGCGACACCCATGTTGCGCAGCACCGTGGAGTCCGTGAGATCACGTTGCCAACGGCTGATGGGCAGCTTCTGGGCGAGATGGGTGAGCACCGCGCTGGCCAGGCCGAAGTTGCCTTCGGCGTTCTCGAAGTCGATCGGGTTGACCTTGTGCGGCATGGTGCTGGAGCCGATCTCGCCCGCCTTGGTCTTCTGCTTGAAGTAGCCCAGGCTGATGTAGCCCCAGACGTCGCGCGACCAGTCCACCAGGATGGTGTCGGCGCGGGTGACGGCGTCGAACAGCTCGGCCATGTAGTCGTGCGGCTCGATCTGGATCGTGTAGGGGTTGAAGGTCAGACCCAGCTGCTCCTCGACCACGCGGCGGCTGAAGGCCTCCCAGTCCAGGCCCGGATAGGCCGACAGGTGCGCGTTGTAGTTGCCCACCGCGCCGTTCATCTTGGCCAGCAGCTTGACCTCGGCGATGCGGCCGCGCGCATGGCGCAGGCGGGCCACGACGTTGGCGATCTCCTTGCCCACGGTGGTGGGGCTGGCGGTCTGGCCGTGGGTGCGGCTGAGCATCGGCTCGGCGGCGAACTCGCGCGCCATGCCGGCGAGGCGGTCGATGACGCGGTCCAGCGCCGGCAGCAGCACCTGCTCGCGCGCGGCCTTGAGCATCAGCGCGTGGCTGGTGTTGTTGATGTCCTCGCTGGTGCAGGCGAAGTGCACGAACTCGCCGGCGGCCTGCAGCTCAGGCGCGCCCTCGAAGCGCGACTTGATCCAGTACTCCACGGCCTTGACGTCGTGGTTGGTGGTCTTCTCGATGTCCTTGATGGCCTGCGCGTCGGCCTCGGAGAAGTTCTCCACCAGCCCGCGCAGCAGCGCGCGGGCTTCCTGCGACAGCGGCAGGAACTCGGCCAAGCCGGCGTCGGACAGGGCGATGAACCACTCGACCTCGACCTGCACGCGCCGGTGCATCAGGCCGAACTCGGACAGCAGGGGACGCAGCGCGGCCACCTTGGCGGCGTAGCGGCCGTCCAGGGGCGACAGGGCGGTGAGGGCGGAAAGGTTCATGGCGAGATGGAGCAGGCGGCGCGGCGGCACCAGTGCGCGAAGGCTTCGGAAACGGCCCCGGCAGGCGGCCCGGCGCGCACGGGTGGCGGGATCGGGGGCTGCATTTTAAAAGCCGCCCCGCCATCGCCCTTCCGGGGGAGGCCTCCGCGGCGCAAACTGCCGTGCACGGTCAGCGTATACGCAGGCGGCTCCCGGAGTGGAACAGCTCTTGCGTCAGGCCGTGTACAAGGTTTCACAAACACCCTCAGGAGGGATTGCCCGATGTCCTCGACGCTGTTGACCCGCCGTCCCGTCCTCGGCCTGCTGGCCGCCGCCGCGCTGCTGGCCGGCACTGCCGGACCCGCCCTGGCCCAATCGAAGCTCAAGGTCGCCGCCATCTACACCGTGCCGGTGGAGCAGCAGTGGGTCAGCCGCATCGACAAGGCGCTCAAGGCGGCCGCCGCGCGCGGCGAGATCGAGTACGTGTTCAGCGAGAACGTGGCCAATGCCGACTACGAGCGCGTCATGCGCCAGTACGCGGAAGGGGGCAACGCGCTGGTGGTCGGCGAGTCCTTCGCGGTGGAGGCCGCGGCGCGCAAGGTCGCGAAGGACTATCCGAAGGTCGCCTTCCTGATGGGCAGCTCCGGCAAGCCGCAGGCGCCCAACTTCTCGGTCTTCGACAACTACATCCAGGAGCCGGCCTACCTCACCGGCATGGTCGCCGCCGGCATGAGCAGGAGCGGCAAGATCGGCATGGTCGGCGGCTACCCGATTCCGGAAGTGAACCGGCTCATGAACGCCTTCATCGCCGGCGCGCGCGAGGTCAATCCGAAAGCCGAGTTCAGCATCAGCTTCATCAACAGCTGGTTCGACCCGCCCAAGGCCAAGGAAGCGGCCTTCGCCATGATCGACAAGGGCGCCGACGTGATGTACGCCGAGCGCTTCGGCGTATCCGACGCGGCCAAGGAGCGCAAGGTGCTGGCCATCGGCAACGTCATCGACACGCAGGCCTCCTATCCCGACACCGTCGTGGCCTCGGCGCTGTGGCACATGGAGCCCACCATCGAGCAGGCGCTCAAGAACGTGAAGGCCGGCCGCATCACCGCCGACGACTACGGCGTGTTCTCGACCATGAAGCACAAGGGCGCGTCGCTGGCGCCGCTGGGCACCTTCGAGTCCAAGGTGCCGGCCGAGCTCAAGGCCCGGGTCAGGGCCAAGGAAAAGGCCATCCTCGACGGCAGTTTCGTCGTCAAGGTGGACGACAACGCGCCCAAGGCGAAGTAAGTCCGACAAGGCAGGCCCATGAGCGCTCTGCGATGGCGGCATCACGGCAAGGGCCGTTCATCCTTCGATACCTCAGGACGAACGGGTTTCGTGCGAAGCGCTCGCTTCGTTGGCTTCGTTGGGAATGCCGCATGACCCCCCTGCCGCCCGCTGCTGGAGCGCCCCCGCTGCTGCGCCTGTCGCACGTGAGTAAACGGTTTGGCGCGCTGGTGGCCAACGACGACGTGTCGCTGGAGCTGCACCGCGGCGAGGTGCTGGCGCTGCTGGGCGAGAACGGGGCGGGCAAGAGCACGCTCATGGCCATCCTGTTCGGCCACTACGTGCCGGACAGCGGCCGCGTCGAGGTCGATGGAAAGGCGCTGCCGCCGGGCGACACGCGCGCGGCGCTGGAAGCCGGCATCGGCATGGTCCACCAGCACTTCACGCTGGCCGACAACCTGAGCGTGCTCGACAACGTGATGCTGGGCACCGAGCCGCTGTGGCAGCCCTTCTCGCGCCGGGCCGCGGCGCGCGCGCGGCTGCTGGAGACGGCCGGCCGCTTCGGTCTGAACGTCAATCCGGAAGCCCGCATCGCCGATCTCTCCATGGGCGAGCGCCAGCAGGTGGAGATCCTGAAGGCGCTGGTGCGCGGGGCGCGGGTGCTGATCCTGGACGAGCCCACCGCGGTGCTGACGCCGCAGCAGTCCGAGGCACTGTTCGCGACGCTGCGCGACCTGGTGCGCGAGGGGCTCTCCATCCTGTTCATCAGCCACAAGCTCGACGAGGTGCGGCGCGTGTCGGACCGCGTCGCCGTGCTGCGCGCAGGCAGGCTGGTGGCGCGCTTCGACTCGCTCGACGGCGTGGACAAGGCGGCGCTGGCCGAGGCCATGGTGGGTCACGCGCTCGCACCGGCCGGGCGCGGCGTGCGCCAGCCCGGTGCACTGGTGGCACGGCTGCGCGACGCGCACGTGGCCGGCAAGCCGCGCCCGAAGCTCGACCGCGTCACGCTGGAGCTCTTCGCCAACGACATCCTGGGCATCGCCGGCATCTCGGGCAACGGCCAGCAGGTGCTGGCCGACCTGCTGTGCGGCGTGCAGGCGCTCGATGGCGGCACGCTGGTGTTCGAGGGCCAGCGCCTGCCGCCGGTGCCGCGCGCGTGGCTGCGGGCTGGCGTGGCGCGCATCCCCGAGGACCGGCATGCCGTGGGCGCCGTGGGAGACCTGTCGCTGTGGGAGAACGCGGTGCTGGAGCGCTACGCGGGGCCGAGCTTTTCGCTTTTCGGCTGGCTGAAGCGCCGCCGCGCGCAGGCGCATGCGCAGGCGCTCGTGAAACGCTTCGACGTGCGCGGCACCGAGGCCGGCGGCCTCGCCACGCCGGCGCGGCGGCTGTCCGGGGGCAACCTGCAGAAACTGATCCTCGGCCGCGCGCTGGCCGGCGACCCGGGGGCGCCGGCGCCGAAGCTGATCGTGGCCAACCAGCCGACCTGGGGCCTGGACGTGGGCGCCGTGGCCTACGTGCACGGCCAGCTGCAGCAGGCCTGCGAGCAGGGCGCGGCGCTGCTGCTGATCAGCGACGACCTGGATGAGCTGTTCGCGCTGTGCGACCGCATCGCCGTGATGCACCAGGGCCGGCTCGGCCCCGCGCGCCGGGCGGCCGAGTGGAGCCGTGCCGAGATCGGCCTGGCGATGGCGGGGGCGGCCTCGGCCGTTACCCCCCTGACGAATGCAGCGGAGGTGGCCCATGCGGCTTGAGCGGCGCGCCTCCCCGTCGCGGGCCATGGCGCTGGCCGCGCCGCTGCTGGCCGTGCTGGCGACGCTGGCCCTGAGCGCCGCGCTGGTGGCCTGGGCCGGCGCGCCGGTGGGCCGCGCCTACTGGCTGCTGCTCGAAGGCGGCTTCGGCTCGCGCCTGGCGCTGACCGAGACGCTGACGCGCGCCACGCCGCTGATCCTCACCGGGCTGGCCGCCGCGCTGGCCTTCCGCGCGCGGCTGTGGAACATCGGCGCCGAGGGGCAGCTCTACGCCGGCGCGCTGGCGGCGGTGGCGGTGGCCGGCGCGGGCGGCGGCTTCGCGCTGATGATCGGCGCCGCCCTGGGCGCGGGCGCGCTGCTGCTGCTGGGGCCGGCGCTTCTGAAACGGCTGGGCGTGGACGAGGTCGTGACCACGCTGCTGCTGAACTTCATCGTGCTGCTGTTCGTCTCGGCCCTGCTCGACGGCCCGATGAAGGACCCGATGGCCATGGGCTGGCCGCAGAGCATCGCGCTGCCCGAAGAGCTGCAGATCGCCAACCTGGTGCCGCGCAGCCGGCTGCACCGCGGGCTGCTGGCGGCGCTCGCGCTGGCCCTGCTGTTGTGGGTGCTGCTGCGCCACACCACGCTGGGCTTCGAGATCCGCGCCGTGGGCGCCAACGCGCGTGCCGCCGCCTTTGCCGGCATGCCGGTGCAGCGCGTGACGCTGCTGGTGGCGCTGCTGTCCGGGGCCCTGGCGGGCCTGGCCGGCGCGGTGGAGGTGGCCGGGCGCGCGGGCTACCTGACGCTGGACATGGCGCCGGGCGTGGGCTACGGCGGCATCGTGGTGGCGATGCTGGCCGGGCTGAACCCGCTGGGCGTGGTGGCGGCGGCCACCTTCGTCGCCGGCATCCTGGTCGGCGCCGACGGCATGAGCCGCCAGGTGGGCGTGCCCACCTACATCGCCGACGTGATCGTGGCGCTGGCGCTGATCTCGATGCTGGTGGCGACGCTGCTGGTGAACTGGCGCGTGGCCTGGCGCCGGCCGGCGGCGGGGAGGGCAACGGCATGAGCGACGTGCTGGAGCTACTGGCTGCCGCCCCCTTCTGGGTCGCCGTGCTGCGCATCGCCACGCCGCTGGTGTTCGGCACGCTGGGCGTGCTGCTGTGCGAGCGCGCCGGGGTGCTCAACCTCGGCGTGGAAGGGATCATGGTGGCCGGCGCCTTCGCCGGCTGGCTCACGGTGTACGGCGGGCACGGCCTGTGGAGCGGCGTGCTGGTCGCCGCGCTGGTGGGCGCGCTGCTGGGCCTGGTGCACGCGGGGCTGACGGTGGCGCTGGGCCTGAGCCAGCACGTGGCCGGGCTGGGCCTCACGCTGCTGGCCACGAGCCTGGCCAGCTACGCCTACCGCGTCAGCTTTCCGAAGGTGGAGCGCCCGCCCACCATCACGCCCTTCGAGCCCATGAGCGGCCTGCCGCTGCCTGTCCTCTCCGGGCAGACGCCGCTGACCTTGCTGGCGCTGCTGCTGGTGCCGCTGCTGGCGTACACGCTGCAGCGCACGCCGCTGGGGCTGGCGCTCCGCACGGTGGGCGAGAACCCGGCGGCGGTGGAGGGGCAGGGCCTGTCGGTGCTGAAGCTGCGCACCGGCGCGGTGGTGGCGGGGTCGGCGCTGATGGGCGTAGCCGGGGCCTTCCTGACCCTGTCGGCCTTCAACGCCTTCTACTTCAACATGGTCAATGGCCGCGGCTGGGTGTGCGTGGCGCTGGTCGTGTTCGCCTCGTGGCGGCCGGGCAAGGCGCTGCTGGGCGCGCTGCTGTTCGCCTTCTTCGACGCGCTGCAGTTGCGGCTGCAACAAGCCGGCGATGCCGCCGCGATTCCCTACCAGTTCTATCTCATGCTGCCCTACGCCATGGCCATCGTCGCGCTGGTCGTGATGGCGCGCCGGGCGGCATATCCTCAAGCCTTGATGAAGCCCTATCGCAAGGGCGAGCGCTAGCTGTAGCAGCAGGAAGGAGACCGCGATGAGCACCGAATCGGCCACCTCCAACAAGGGCGGCAGCCATATCCGGCTGACCTCCCATCCCGGCCAGGGCGCCGGGGGCGCGCCCGTCATCCGCTGGGGCGCGGCCGACCCGAAGGAACGCGGCCCGGTGATCGGCACCACCACCAACCGCAGCCAGCGCAACGTCATCGGCACCCACAGCGGCAGCTACGGCGTGTACCGCGCGCTGGCGGTGGCCGCGGGCAACCTGACCAAGGGGCACCGCGCCGACCTCACCAACACCTCGCCCACCGAGCGCATCGGCCCGCATCCGCAGTGGGGTGATGCCGACAAGATCGTCTCCATCGACCCCTGGGGCGCCTCGGTGGCCGAGGTGTTCGCCGAGGAGCTGGCCGCGGGCGTGGACATCCGCCCGACGCTGGCGGTGACGCAGGCGCACATCCATTTGCCCGAGATCCGGCAGGCGCTGGCGTTCCAGCGGCTGCAGGTGGACGGCCAGATCCTGCTGGAGGACTCCTCGGCGGCCGTGACCAAGATCGCCGTCGAGCCGGTGTGGTGGCTGCCGGGCGTGGCCAAGCGCTTCGGCGTGAGCGAGGCGGTGCTGCGCAAGACGCTGTTCGAGGAGACCGGCGGCATGTACCCGGAGCTGGTCACGCGCGGCGACCTGGAGGTGTTCCTGCCGCCCATCGGCGGGCAGACGCTCTACGTCTTCGGCAAGGTGCAGGACCTGGCGAATCCGGAGGTCACGCTCACGGCGCGGGTGCACGACGAGTGCAACGGCTCGGACGTGTTCGGCTCGGACATCTGCACCTGCCGGCCGTACCTGACGCATGCGATCGAGGAATGCATCCGCGGCGCGCAGGCCGGCGGCGTGGGGCTGATCGCCTACAGCCGCAAGGAAGGGCGGGCGCTGGGCGAGGTCACCAAGTTCCTGGTCTACAACGCGCGCAAGCGCCAGGTCGGCGGCGACAGCGCGGACAAGTACTTCCTGCGCACCGAGTGCGTGGCGGGGGTGCAGGACATGCGCTTCCAGGAGCTGATGCCCGACGTGCTGCACTGGCTGGGCATCCGCAAGATCCACCGCCTGGTGAGCATGAGCAACGACAAGTACGACGCGATCACCGGCAGCGGCATCGAGGTCGGCGAGCGCATCAAGATTCCCGACGAGCTGGTGCCGGCGGACGCGCGGGTGGAGATCGAGGCCAAGATCGCCGCGGGCTACTTCACCGACGGCAGCGTGCCGGACGCGGCCCGGCTCGCCGCCACCAAGGGGCGCGACCTTGTCGAATGACCACAACCCCACGCTGACGCCCGGCGACGTGGCCGAGGCGGTGCGGCGGCTGCGCCAGGTCGCCACGGTGCGCGAGCGCTGCTCGAACCTCTTGCAGGCGGTGCGCGAGGGGCGTTCGGAGCATTTCACGCTGGACGAGTCGGGGCTCGACGAGGTGGCGCAGCGCATCGCGGCGCTGACGCGCTCGCGCTTTCCCGACGGTCATGTGCCGCTGCACAGCCGCTGGCGCCATTTCGAGGCCGGCGGCGTGAACCGGCTGGCCGAGGTCGATGCCAGGCTCGCCGGCCACGGCCAGGTGGCCCGGGCGCGGGCGCACGTCGAGCTGGTGTTCATCAGCGTGCTGCTGGACGCCGGCGCCGGGCCGGAGTGGCGCTACGCCGAGGCCGAATCCGGGCAGACCTTCGCGCGCTCCGAAGGGCTGGGAGTCGCCAGCCTGCGCGCCTTCCTGTCCGGGGCCTTTTCCAGCGACCCGGGCGACCCGTGCCGGGTGGACGCCAAGGCGCTGGCGCGCATCGACGTGCCCACGCTCGCCGCGCTGCTGCAGGTGCGCGAGGTGAACCCGCTGCTGGGGCTGGAGGGGCGCGTGGATCTGCTGCACCGCCTGGCGCGGGCGCTGCAGTCGCAGCCCGACACTTTCACCGCCGATGGCCGGCCCGGGCACCTGCTGGACGCGCTCACGCACCACCACCACGCGCCGCGGCTGCACAACCACCACGTGGTACCGGGCAGCACGGCGCTGCGCCACCAGGTGTCGGCGCCGCGGCTGCTGCAGGCGCTGCTGGACGCCTTCAGCGCCATCTGGCCCAGCGGGCAGCAGTTCCTGGGCGTGCCGGTGGGCGACTGCTGGGCGCATCCCCTGGCCGGCGGCACGGGGCCGAGTGCCGGCTGGGTGCCGTTCCACAAGCTCAGCCAGTGGCTGTCGTACTCGCTGGTCGAGCCGTTCCAGCTGGCGGGCGTGCAGGTCACGGAGCTGGACGCGCTCACGGGGCTGCCCGAGTACCGCAACGGCGGGCTGCTGCTCGATGCCGGGGTGATCGTGCCGCGCGACGCCGAGTTCGGCACGCGCGTGCGGGTGCCGGGCGAGCCCTGGGTGATCGAGTGGCGCGCGCTGACCGTGGCGCTGCTCGACGCGCTGCTGCCGCGCGTGCGCACGCTGCTGGGCGACGAGAGCCTGCCGCTGGCCTGCGTGCTGGAGGGCGGCAGCTGGGCGGCGGGGCGGCAGATCGCCGCCGAGAGGCGCCCGGGCGGCGCGCCGCCGGTCGCCATCGACAGCGACGGCACCGTGTTCTGAACCGAGCCATCACACACACACATCGAGATTCATCCACGAGGGAGAAGTGACATGCCCGTCGTCCACGTCATCGACCATCCGCTGGTGCAGCACAAGCTCACGCTCATGCGCGAGAAGGACCGCAGCACCAACAGCTTCCGGCGGCTGATGCACGAGATCAGCATGCTCATGGCCTACGAGGTCACGCGCGACATGCCGACGCAGATGATCGACATCGAGACGCCGATGGAGGCCATGCGCGCGCCGGTGATCGACGGCAAGAAGACCGTCTTCGTCTCGATCATGCGTGCCGGCGCCGGCTTCCTCGACGGCATGCTGGAGATCGTGCCGGGCGCGCGCGTGGGCCACGTCGGCCTGTACCGCGACCCGCGCACGCTGGTGGCCGTCGAGTACTACTTCAAGATGCCCGACCACATGGAGGAGCGCGACGCCATCGTGCTGGACCCGATGCTGGCCACCGGCAACTCGGCCGCGGCGGCGGTGGAGCGGCTCAAGGAGGTGAAGCCGCGCTCGATCCGCTTCGTCAGCCTGCTGGCGGCGCCCGAAGGGCTCCAGAACTTCCACGCCCAGCACCCGGACGTGCCGGTGTACACGGCGGCCATCGACCGCCAGCTCGACGAGCACGGCTACATCCTGCCGGGCCTGGGCGACGCCGGCGACCGGCTGTTCGGCACCAAGTGACGGCGGGCACGACGGGCATGAGCGAGCTGCTGCTGCGCGACGTCACGCTGCCCGACGGCCGCGCCGGCGTGGACGTGCTGGTGCGCGAGGGGCGCATCGCCGCCGTGGGGCCGGCGCTGCCGGCGCCCGAAGGCATCCCGGCCATCGACGGCAGGGGCTGGCTGCTGAGCCCGCCCTTCGTCGATGCGCACTTCCACATGGACTCCACGCTCAGCCACGGCCAGCCGCGGGTGAACGCCAGCGGCACGCTGCTCGAAGGCATCTCCCTGTGGGGCGAGCTGAAGCCGCTGCTGACGCAGGAGGCGCTGGTGGAGCGCGCGCTGCGCTACTGCGACTGGGCCGTGGCGCGCGGGCTGCTGGCGATCCGCTCCCACGTGGACGTGTGCGACCCGCGGCTGCTGGCGGCGGAGGCGCTGCTGCACGTCAAGGAGCGGGTGGCGCCGTACCTGGAGCTGCAGCTGGTGGCCTTTCCGCAGGACGGCGTGCTGCGCAGCCCGGGCGCGCTCGACAACCTCAAGCGCGCACTCGACATGGGCGTGGAGGTGGTGGGCGGCATACCGCACTTCGAGCGCACCATGGCCGACGGCGCCGAGAGCGTGCGGCTGCTGTGCGAGCTGGCGGCGGAGCGGGGCTTGCGCGTGGACATGCACTGCGACGAGAGCGACGACCCGCTGTCACGCCACGTCGAGACGCTGGCGTTCCACGCGCACCGGCTGGGGCTGCACGGGCGGGTGACGGGCTCGCACCTGACGTCCATGCACTCGATGGACAACTACTACGTGTCCAAGCTGCTGCCGCTGATGGCCGAGGCCGGGCTGCACGCGGTGGCGAACCCGCTCATCAACATCATGCTGCAGGGCCGGCACGACACCTACCCGAAGCGCCGCGGCATGACGCGCGTGCCGGAGCTGCTGGCCGCGGGCGTGAACGTGGGCTTCGGGCACGACTGCGTCATGGACCCGTGGTATCCGCTGGGGTCGGGCGACATGCTCGAAGTCGCGGCCATGGGGCTGCACGTGGCGCAGATGGGCTCCGTGGCCGGGCAGCGCGCCTGCTTCGACGCGGTGACGGAGAACAACGCGCGCATCCTGGGGCTGGAGGGCTACGGCCTCGCGCCCGGCTGCCGCGGCGACTTCGTGCTGCTGCAGGCGCGCTCGTGCGAGGAGGCGGTGCGGCTGCGACCGGCGCGGCTGCTGGTGGTACGCGGCGGGCGGGTGCTGGCGCGCGCGCCGGAGCAGGGCGTCGAGCTGGACCTGCCCGGACGGCCGAGCCGGGTGGACTTCACGCTGGCGCCGGGCGCGGGCGCCACGGCGCCGGGCGGGTCGGCGGCGCCCGCCTAAAATCGCCATTCCATGGAACTGTGTCAGGCATGAAGCTCATCGGATCGCTCACCAGCCCCTACGTGCGCAAGGTACGCATCGTGATGGCCGAAAAGAAGCTGGACTGCCAGTTCGTGCAGGAAGACGTCTGGGGCAGCGACGCGATGCTGTCCGTGAACCCGCTGGGCAAGGTGCCGTGCCTGCTGACCGAGGCGGGCGAGCCGGTGTACGACTCGCGCGTGATCGTCGAGTACCTGGACACGCTCTCGCCGGTGGGCCGGCTCATCCCGGCCAGCGGGCGCGAGCGCGCCGAGGTGCGCACGCTCGAAGCGCTGGCCGACGGGCTGCTCGACGCGGCCATCCTGGCGCGGCTGGAGCAGACCTGGGCCGGGCGCAGCGAGTCGCAGCGCAGCCCGGCCTGGATCGACCGCCAGATGCTGCGCGTGCACTCCGCGCTGAAAGGCCTGTCGCAGGCGCTGGGCGACGGCAACTGGTGCGTCAACAACCATTTCTCGCTGGCCGACATCGCCACCGGCTGCGCCGTGGGCTACCTCTCGTTCCGCTTCCCGCACATCGACTGGCGCGGCGACCATCCGAACCTGGCCCGGCTCTCCGACAAGCTCGAAGCGCGTGCGAGCTTCATGGCGACGGCGGCGCCGAAGAGCTGACGCCTTGATCCGCCGCAGCGCCGGCTCGTGGCGCCGCGGCCCGGGAAAGCACGCCGGCTGGCCTATACTTTCCGCTTCAGCGCCGATTTGTTCCGGATTGCGGGCGCTCAACAAATGCAGCTAAAGAGGGACGCCCAGCACCCGGTGTCCGCTTTGCAGCGACGCCGGGTTTTTTGCTTTTGGGGGACGCTTCATCCATGGGTTCGATCGGGCACGTCACGCCGCAGCGCATGCACTTCGCGCAGCCGCTGCCGCTCAAGAGCGGCGCGCGGCTGGCCGACTACACGCTGACCTACGAGACCTACGGCACGCTCAACGCCGCGCGCAGCAACGCCGTGCTGGTGTGCCATGCGCTCAATGCCAGCCACCACGTGGCCGGCACCTACGCCGGGCAGGAGAAGAGCGAGGGCTGGTGGGACAACCTGGTCGGCCCCGGCAAGCCGCTGGACACCAACCGCTTCTTCGTCATCGGCGTCAACAACCCCGGCTCCTGCTTCGGCTCCACCGGCCCGAAGGACATCAACCCCGCCACCGGCCAGCCCTATGGCGCCGACTTCCCCGTGGTGACGGTGGAGGACTGGGTCGATGCGCAGGCGCGGCTGCTCGACGGCCTGGGCATCGAGCGGCTGGCGGCCGTGATCGGCGGCAGCCTGGGCGGCATGCAGGCGCTGTCCTGGACGCTGCAGTACCCGCAGCGCATGGGCCACGCGCTCGTGATCGCCAGCGCGCCGAACCTCTCCGCGCAGAACATCGCCTTCAACGAGGTGGCGCGGCGCGCCATCTGCACCGACCCCGAGTTCCACGGCGGCCATTTCTACGCGCACGGCGTGGTGCCGCAGCGGGGGCTGCGCGTGGCGCGGATGATCGGCCACATCACGTATTTGTCCGACGACTCGATGGAGGCCAAGTTCGGCCGCGCGCTGCGCGCCGCGGAGCTGGCCTACAGCACGCAGCAGATCGAGTTCCAGATCGAGAGCTACCTGCGCTACCAGGGCGACAAGTTCAGCGAGTACTTCGACGCCAACACGTACCTCTTGATCACGCGCGCGCTCGATTACTTCGACCCGGCGCGCGAGCACGGCGGCGACCTGTCCGCGGCGCTGGCCAAGGCGCGGGCGAAATTCCTGGTGGTGAGCTTCACCACCGACTGGCGCTTCTCGCCGCTGCGCTCGCGCGAGATCGTGCAGGCGCTGCTCGACAACGGCCGCGACGTGGCCTACGCCGAGATCGACGCCCCGCACGGCCATGACGCCTTCCTGCTGGAGGACCCACGCTACCACGGCGTGCTGCGCGCCTACTTCGAGCGCGTGGCGGCGGAGGTGGAAGCCACGCAGCCGGCTGTTCCGGCGCCTGCCGTGCACAAGGAGGCCGCATGAGCGACCGTCAGGCCATGAGGCAGATCGCCGAGCTGGTGCCGAAAGGCAGCCGGGTGCTGGACCTGGGCTGCGGCGACGGCGCGCTGCTGGCGCTGCTGCGCGACGAGCGCGGCTGCAGTGGCTACGGCGTGGAGATCGACGACGCCAAGGTGCTGAGCTGCGTCAAGCGCGGCGTCAACGTCATCCAGCGCAACCTGGACGACGGGCTGGGACTGTTCCGCGACGGCAGCTTCGACGTGGTGCTGCAGCTGGACACCTTGCAGCACCTGCGCAACACCGAGCAGCTGCTGCGCGAGACGGCGCGCGTGGGGCGCAGCGCGATCGTGAGCTTCCCGAACTTCGCGCACTGGCCGAACCGCTTCTCGGTGCTGCGCGGGCGCATGCCCGTGACCAAGACGCTGCCCTACCAGTGGTACGACACGCCCAACATCCGCGTCGGCACCTTCGCCGACTTCGAAGTGCTGGCCGGGCAGTGCGGGCTGCGGGTGCTGCAGTCCTTCGGGCTGCATGACGGGCGGCGCATCGACTCGTGGCCGAATTTGAGGGCGAGCACGGCGGTGTTTCGGCTGGAGCGGGGCTGACCGGCTGCGAGCCGGAGCGACCACGCCATCCCGCCATCGGCAGCAGTGGAAAAGGCGGCTCCTAGAATGGTTTGAACCCCTTCCGGAGCCCGCCATGAACGCCCCCGAACGCCTGCCTCTCCCCGACCCCCAAGCCCTGCGCGCCTTCGCCGACGAGGCCTGGAAGCAGCGCATCGAGCCCGCGCTGGTGGACTACATCCGGGTGCCGGCCAAGAGCCCGATGTTCGACAAGGACTGGGCCGCCCACGGCCACATCGACCGGGTGCTGGAGGACGCGGCGCGCTGGGTCGAATCCCGCCGCGTGCCGGGGCTCAAACTCGAAATCATCCGGCTGCCGGAGCGCACGCCGGTCATCTTTTTCGAAGTCGAAGCCACCGCGTCCGGCGGCTCCGGGCAGACGGTGCTGTTCTACGGGCACCTCGATAAACAGCCCGAGTTCACCGGCTGGCGCGCCGACCTCGGGCCCTGGACGCCGGTGGTCGAGGACGGCCTGCTCTACGGCCGCGGCGGCGCCGACGACGGCTACGCGGTCTATGCGGCGGTCAGCGCCATCGAGGCGCTGAAAGCGCAGGGCACGCCGCACCCGCGCTGCGTCGGGCTGATCGAGACCTGCGAGGAAAGCGGCTCCTTCGACCTGCCGGCCTACGTCGCGGCGCTGGGGCCGCGCCTGGGCGACGTGGGCCTGGTGGTGTGCCTGGATTCCGGCGCGGGCAACTACGACCAGCTCTGGCTCACTACCTCGCTGCGCGGCATGGTCAGCGGCGTATTGAAAGTGCAGATCCTCACCGAGGGCGTGCACTCGGGCGACGCCAGTGGCCTCGTGCCGTCGAGCTTCCGCATCCTGCGCCAGGTGCTGGACCGGCTGGAGGACGCGCGCACCGGCGCGCTGCTGCCGCCCGACTTCCACGTCGAGATCCCGGCCGAGCGCATCGCGCAGGCCCGGGCCACCGCTGCGGCGCTGGGCGACGAGGTCTGGAAGCGCTACCCCTGGGCCTGCGGCAACGACGGCACGCCGGCATTGCCGACCACCACCGACCCGGCCGAGGCGCTGCTCAACCGCACCTGGCGCCCGACGCTGTCCGTCACCGGCGTGGACGGCTTCCCGGAGCTGTCCCAGGCGGGCAACGTGCTGCGGCCCTACACGGCCTTCAAGCTGTCGCTGCGCCTGCCGCCGACGCTCGACGGCAACGCTGCCGCGCTGAAGCTGCAGCAGCTGCTGGAGGACAACGCGCCCTACAACGCCAAGGTGACGTTCCATGCCGACGGGCGCGCCGGCGCGCTGGGCGCCAACGGCTGGAATGCGCCTTCACTGACGCCGTGGCTGGCGACGGCGCTGGACGCGGCCTCGCAGGCGCACTACGGCGCACCCTGCGGCTACATCGGGCAGGGCGGCACGATCCCGTTCATGGGCATGCTGCAGGAGGGCTTCCCCAAGGCCCAGATGATGGTCTGCGGCGTGCTGGGCCCGAAGAGCAACGCCCACGGGCCCAACGAGTTCCTGCACCTGGACTACGCGCGCCGGCTCACCGCGGCGGTGGCGCAGGTGGTGGCGGCGATGCCGTGAGGCGGGCCTAGACGCTAGACGCCGGCCCACCGCACGATCTGCGCCGCCGGCATCGCGCCGCTGATGCGGGCCGTCTCGCGGCCCTGCTGCAGCTTCAGCAGCGTGGGGATGCTGCGCACCTGGAACTTCGCGGCGGTGCGCGGGTTGGCGTCGGTGTCCACCTTCACGAGCAAGGCCCGGCCTTTCAGTTCGCGCGCGGCCTGCTCGTAGGCCGGGGCCATGCCGCGGCAGGGGCCGCACCAGGGCGCCCACAGGTCCACGATCACCGGCAGCTCGGTGCGCGCCACCACGCTGTCGAAGTTGGCGTCGGTGAGCGCGAGCGGCTGGCCGTCGAGCAGCGGCTCGCCGCAGCGGCCGCACACCGGGTCCTGGCCCAGCCGGGCGCTGGGAATGCGGTTGAGCGCCGCGCAGTGCGGGCAGGCGACGTGGGTCGAGGCGGAGGTGTCCATCACCCGATGGTGGAGGCGGGAATCCCTCCTGCAAGGGTTTGCCCCTGCACCGGAACAGCGTCGGCACGGCACCGGCGGTGGGAATATTCGCCCGCCCTGGCCCGTACACCCTTCACAAGTGGACGCACCCGACAACTTCCGCCAGCTGCTGCTGGCCGCCATTCCGCGGCTGCGTCGCTACGCGCGCTCCCTGGTGTACGACACCGGGCGCGCCGACGACCTGGTGCAGAGCACGCTGGAGCGCGCGCTGGCGCACTGGCACCAGTTCGACGAGCGGCGCGACCTGCTGGTGTGGCTGCTGTCGATCGCCCACAACGCGCATCACGACACGCTGCGCCGCGACGCGCGGCTGTCACTGCTGGAGCCCGAGCGCATGGACCAGGAACTCGACCGCCACGCCGGCACGCAGGAGCCCGACATCGGGCTGCGGCTGGACCTGCTGGCCGCGCTGCGCACGCTCACGCCCGAGCTGCGCGAGCCGCTGCTGCTGGTGGTGGTCGAGCAGCTCAGCTACGCCGAGACGGCGCAGGTGCTGGGCATCCCGGCCGGCACGGTGATGTCGCGCATCAGCCGCGCACGCCTGTTGCTGCGCCGGGCCCTGGGCGACGGCAAACCGCCGGCGCGCGCGCCGCACCTGCGCCGCGTGATCTGAAGCCAGAAAAAACGACGACACGGCACGAGGGAGCATGGACGCCGACCGCATCGATGACGAACTGCTGAGCGCCTGGCTCGACGACGAGCTCGACCCCGAGCCGCGCGCGCGCGTCGAGCAGTGGCTGCGCGAGCATCCCGAGGACGCCGAGCGCGTGCGCCTCTGGGCGGCCGACCGCGACGCGCTGCGCGCGCGCTTCGACCCGGTGCTCGCCGAAGCCGTGCCGGCCGGCATGCGCCGGCTGCTGCACCCGCGCCCGCTGGCGCAGCGGCCCTGGGCGCGTGCCGCCGCCGTGCTGCTGCTCGTCGCCGGCGGCGCGGTGCTGGGCGCGGGCGCCATGTGGCGCTGGCAGGAGCCGCTGGCGCAGCGCTTCGCGCACGAGCCGCCCTGGGTGCGGCGCGCGGCGGTGGCGCACGCCGTCTATGCCCCCGAGCAGCGCCACCCGGTGGAAGTGCGCGCGGGTGAGGAGCACCTCGCGCGCTGGCTCACCCGGCGCACCACGCTGCCGGTGAAGCTGTTCGACCTGCAGGCCCAGGGCTTCAGCCTGGTGGGCGGGCGGCTGCTGCCCGACGCCGCGGGCCCCAGCGCGCAACTGATGTACGAGGACGCCGAGAAGCGCCGCGTCACCGTCTACCTGCGCAAGCCCGAGGCCGGCACCCCGGCCGCGTTCCGCTTCGAGCGCCAGGGCGAGCTCAACATGTTCTATTGGGTCGAGAGCGGCTGCGGCTACGCGCTGGTCGGCCCGCTGCCGCGCGAGCGGATGCTGGCGCTGGCCCTGGAGATCCACCGGCAGCAGACGGCGCAGGCCAGTCAAGCCACGCCGGGCAGCTGAATTCCGCACATGCCACGGCCGTGGCGCTGGCGCCGCACCAGGAGGTGATTGCTACACTGCGTCAGCCGTGTAAGTAAGTGTTTTGATGCTGACGCAGCGCGGCACAGCCTGTTCCCGCCGGGAGACGCCATGCCGACGCACGACGACGTGCAGCACACCTACCCGCTGACACCGCTGCAGGAGGGCCTGCTCATCGGGCAGGCGCGCGCGCCCGACGCGCCCGCCTGCGTCGGTCAGCTCGACCTCGTGCTCGAAGGCACGCTCGACATCGCCGCGCTGCGCGGCGCCTTCGCGGCGCTGGTGGCCCGGCACGACGCGCTGCGCACCGTCTTCAGCTTCCGCTCCTTCGGCCCGCCGTGCCAGGTGGTGCTCCGGTCCCGGGAAACGCCCGTGGAGCACCTGGACCTGGGCGCCGCGCCGGCGCCGGACGAGGCCGCGGCGCAGGCGGCGGTGGAGGCCTTCAAGGCGCGGGACCGCGCGCGCGGCTTCGACATCGGCGCCGGCCCGCTGCTGCGCCTGGCGCTGCTGCGCTTGGCGCCCGACCGGCACCGCCTGGTGCTGACGTATCACCGCCTCGTCCTGGACAACGGTTGCCTGGTGCCGCTGTTCGGGGACCTGTTCGCCGCGTACGCGCAACTGCGCGCCGACCCGCGGGCCGACCCGCGGGCCGACATCGTCGGGCGCGAGCCGGTGCCGTGCGGCCCGTACCTCGCCTGGCTGGGCCGGCAGGACCGGGCCCAGGCCCACGCCCACTGGAGCCGCGCCTTGCGCGACTGCACGCAGGAGGCGGGCGTGCCGTATTTCGACCTGCCGCACGCCGGCGCCGTCGAGGTTGCCGAGCACCGCTTCTCGCTGGGTCCGCCGCTGAGCCGCGCGCTGCAGGCGCTGGCGCGCGAGCAGGGCCTGGGCAGCGAGGCGCTGTTCCTGGCCGCCTGGGGCGTGCTGCTGCAGAAGGTCAACGCCAGCCGCGACGTGGTGTTCGGCACCGTGGTGCCGGGGCGGCCCGCGGCGCTGCCGGGCGTGGAGCGCATGGTGGGGCCGTTCGTCAACACCCAGCCGCTGCGCGTGCGCAGCGATGCGCAGGAGCCCTTCATCGAGGTCGCGCGCCGGGTGCAGCGCGACACGGCCGCGGCCGGCGCCTTCGCGTACTACCCGCTGACGGCGGTACAGGCGGCCTCGCCGCTCAAGGACCGGCTCGTCAACCACGTGGTGAGCTTCGAGGGAATGCCGCTGGCGCAGCGGCTGCGCGCGCTCACGCCCGAAGGCAGCGCGCCGCGCGTGGCCAACGCGCACCTGTGCCAGGCCGCCGGGCACGACTTCCACGTCGTCGTGCACCTGGGCGAGGAGGTGCGCGTGAGCTTCGTGCACGACGCCGCGCGCCACGCGCCGGCGATGGTGCAGGGCCTGGGGCGCAGCCTGCTGCAGCTGCTGCAGGAGATCCTGTCCATGCCGCAGGCGGCCGTGGGCACGCTGGGCATCTGCGCGCCGCCCGAAGCGCGGCGCGTGCTGCAGGACTTCAACGCCACGCAGCGCGACTACCCGGCGCAGTCGGGCCTGGTGGCGCTGTTCGAGCAAGCCGCGGCGGCACATGCGGCGTCGGTGGCGGTGCGCGAGGGCGAGCAGGCGCTGGACTACGCGGCGCTGCGCCGCGCCGCGCGCCGCTGCGCGCTGCGGCTGCGCGCGCTGGGCGTGCGCCCGGGCGACCGCGTGGCGCTGCTGGCGCCGCGCGGCGCGGCGCTGGTGGCGGCGATGCTGGGCACGCTCTACTGCGGCGCGGCGTACCTGCCGCTGGATGCGCATGCCTCGGCCGCGCGGCTGCGCGTGATGGTGCAGGACGCCGGCGCGCGCGTGCTGTGCCTGCACCCGGACAGCGCGGCGCAGGCGCCCGAAGGGCCGGCGCTGCTGCGGCTCGACGCGGCGCTGCTGCACGGCGGCGATGCCGCGCTCGACGCCGCGGCCGAGGCCCTGGAGCCCGCGCCGGCGTCGCCGCAGCAGGTGGCCTGCGTCATGGCCACTTCCGGCGCCACCGGCACGCCCAAGGGCTGCATGGTCACGCACCGCAACGTGGTGCGGCTGGTGTGCGGAGCCGACTGCGTCGAGCTCGGCCCGGACCAGCGCATCCTGCAGACCGGCGCACCGTCCTTCGGCGCCAGCGCCTTCGAGGTCTGGGGCGCGCTGCTGCACGGCGCCGAGCTGTGCGTGGTGGACGAGGCGGTGCTGCTGGACGCGCCGCTGCTGCGCGCGGCGCTGCAGCGCCACCGCATCACCGGGCTGTGGCTGAGCACGGCGCTGTTCCACCAGCTGTGCGAAGCCGACCCCGCGCTGTTCGCGGGGCTGCGGTGGCTGCTCGTGGGCGGCGACGTGCTCTCGCCGCGGCACGCCGCCCGCGTGCGCGCGGCCTGCCCGCAACTGCACCTGGTCAACGCCTACGGCCCGATGGAGAACACCACCTTCTCCACCGCGCAGCCGATCGAGCGCGCCTGCGCCGGGCGCATCCCGATCGGGCGGCCGGTCCCCAACACCACCGCCTACGTGCTCGACGACCAGGGCGCGCTGCTGCCGCCGGGAGCCTGGGGCGAGCTGGTGGTGGGCGGCGACGGCGTCACGCTGGGCTACCTGAACCGCCCCGAGCTCACGCGCGAGCGCTTCCTCTTCGACCCCTTCGGAGGCAGCGGCGGGCGGCTGGTCCGCACCGGCGACATCGCGCGCTGGCTGCCCGACGGCAGCCTGGACCTGCGCGGGCGCAGTGAGCGGCAGCTCAAGGTGCGGGGCCTGCGCATCGAGCCCGCGCGGATCGAGGCCGCGCTGGCGGCGCACCCGGCCGTGCGCGAGGTGGTGGTGGTGGCGCACGACGGCCCGGGCGGGCAGCAGCTGCATGCCTTCTGGACCGGCACGGCCGAGGTCGAGCCGCAGGCGCTGCGCGCGCAGCTCGGCGCGCTGCCCCCGCACATGGTGCCGGCCACCTTCACGCGGCTGGAGCGCATGCCGCTGACGCGCAACGGCAAGCTCGACCGCGCCGCGCTGCCCGTGGCGCAGAGCCTGGCGCAGCGCTCGCGGGCCGCGGGCGCGGCGGTGTCGGCGGCCCTGGCGGCGGGGCCGCGCGGCGTGCTGGAGCAGCGCATCGCGGCCATTTGCCGCGAGGTGCTGGGCCATGGCGCCCTCGGACCGCACGACGACTTCTTCGAGGCCGGTGCCGACTCGCTGCGCCTCATCGCCCTGGGCCAGCGGCTGCGCGAGGCCCTGGCCCGCGACATCCCGCTGGCGCTGCCGTTCGAGCACCCGGGCATCGCGCGGCTGGCCGCGGTGCTGGCTGCCGAGCCGGCCGCGGCACCCGCGCCGCGGGCCGTCGCCCTGTGACCCTTCAAAATGACGCTTTCTGAATAAATCCTGATCAGAGGGGAAAACAAATGGCGACGTTCAAGATGTACGACACGCTGGGCACCGGCGTGAACATGAGCGATGAGGAAAGCTCCCTGCTCGATATTGACCTGCTGGACGTGGACGACAATCCCAGAATAAGCAGGATTGACGGCGACACGGTCAGGATTTCATTTTCCATGGCTGACGGCGCCATAAGGGTCAAAGCGGTCGTGACCGAGCTGAATTATTTCACCATGAGGATGGATTCAATATCCATTGCCAATTCGAAATCCAAGCCAATGCTGGAAGCTTCGGATTTGAACCTCATTTTCGACGACAACGGCAATTTTCCCGACCTCACGTCGTCGCTGTCCATGCTGTCGGGCAACGACCGGATCACGGGCAACAACTACGCAGACATGCTGCTGTCGAGTACCGGCAACGACACCCTCGACGGCATGGGCGGCAACGACGTGCTGGACGGCGGCGATGGCCGGGACTCCCTCGTCGGCGGCGCCGGCGCCGACACGATGCTCGGCGGCAGCGGTGACGACACCTATGTCGTGGACAACGCCGGTGACCGGGTGGTTGAAACCCAGTCCCAATACAGCTCCACCGACGCTGGCGGCACGGACCTGGTGCAAAGCAGCGTGTCCTTCAACCTGGCGGCCCAGGCCGGCGTGTCCTTCGTCGAAAACCTGACCCTCACCGGCACCGCCGCCGTCAATGCCACCGGCAATGCCCTGGCCAACGTGCTCACGGGCAACAAGGCGGCCAATGTCCTCAATGGCGGCGCCGGCGCGGATACGCTCATCGGCGGCGAGGGCAACGACGTTTACGTGGTGGACCATGCGCGGGACGATATTCGCGAAACTTCCACCAACGGCAAGGAAATCGACACCGTGCAGTCCAGCCTGTCCTGGACCCTGGGCGCCAATCTCGAAAAGCTCGTGCTCACCGGCAGCGCGAACCTCAACGGCAGCGGCAATGCCGCGGCCAATACCCTCACCGGCAATGCCGGCGCCAACGTGCTCGACGGCGGCGCGGGCAAGGACACGCTGGCGGGCGGCGCGGGCAACGACACGCTCGTGGGCGGCGCGGGCACGGACCGCCTGGCCGGCGAGGGCGGCAAGGATGTCTTCCGCTTCGCCGCCTGGACCGACCTGGGCCTGGGCTCGTCGCGCGATGCCATCGTCGATTTCGTGCCGGGGCAGGACCTGATCGACCTGTCGCTGCTCGACGCCAAGCCAGCCCTGGCCGGCAACCAGGCCTTCACCCTGGTGAGTGGCAGCGCCTTCGGCACGGCGCCGGGCCAGCTGACCTACGCCAACGGCGTGATTTCCTTCAACACCGACACCGACAAGGCCGCCGAGTTCGAGCTCCAGCTCGTCGGCACGGTGCCCAAGACGCTGGCGGCCGGCGACTTCGTGCTGTAAGGACCCACGGCAGCGGCCGGTGCGCGCCGAAGCGCGCCGGCCGCCATGCCCGGCTGCGCCGGGGCGGCTGCCTAGAATCCCTTGATGCCTTCCTCCCCCGCCGCCGCCGTGGCGCGCACGCCGGCGCAGCGCGCGGCCGCCGTCCACCGCTTCCTCGCTGTCACGCTGCTGGGCTTCGCCTCGGGGCTGCCGCTGGCGCTCACCGGCCAGGCGATGCAGGCCTGGCTCTCGGCCGAGGGCCTGGACCTGGCCACTATCGGCTTCCTCAGCCTGGTGGGCCTGCCCTACACCTTCAAGTTCCTGTGGGCGCCGCTGATGGACCGCTTCGAGCCGCCGGGCCTGGGGCGCCGGCGCGGCTGGCTGGTGCTGACGCAGCTGCTGCTGGCCGGCGCGCTGCTGCTGATGGCAGCCACGCCGCCGGCGGGCGCCACGCGCGCCTTCGCGCTGCTGGCGGTGGCGGTGGCGTTCCTGTCGGCCTCGCAGGACGTGGTCATCGACGCCTACCGCACCGACCTGCTGCCCGCGCGCGAGCGCGGCCTGGGGTCCTCGCTCAACGTCATGGGCTACCGGCTGGCCATGATCCTCTCCGGCGGCGTGGCCCTGATCTGGACCGACCCGGCCCAGGGCGGCGCCTTCACCTGGCCCGGCGTGTACCGCCTGATGGCGATGCTGATGGTCGGCGCGGCCGTCGTCTCCGCCGTGCTGCTGCCGCGGCTGCCGCGTGCCGAGGCGCCGCGCACGGTGGCGCGGCACGACGTGACCGGCTTCCTGGCCGTCATGGCCGCCGTGGCGGTCGGGTACCTGCTCAGCGACCGTTTCGCCCTGCCGCTGGCGCAGGCGCTGCTCTCGCCGCTGTGGAGCGGCAGCACCCTGGCGCCGGCGCTGCAGGTGAAATGGACCGAGCTGCTGGCGCTGATGCTGGGCATCGCCTTCACGCTGCCGCTGGCGGCCTGGGCGGCGCGGGCGGCGAAGTTCGAGACGCTGCTGGCCGGGCTACGCAGCTACTTCAGCCAGCGCGGCGCCGGCGCCTTCCTCGCCTTCATCGTGCTCTACAAGCTGGGCGACGCCTTCGCCGGCTCGCTGCTGACGCCGTTCCTGCTGAAAGCCATGGCCTTCAGCCCGGCGGAGGTGGGCGTGGTCAACAAGCTCATCGGGCTGTGGCTGACCATCCTCGGCGCGCTCGTGGGCGGGGCGCTGATGCTCAAGCTGGGGCTGTGGCGCTCGCTGCTGCTGTTCGGCCTCTTGCAGATGGCCAGCAACCTGGGCTTCTGGTGGCTGGCGGTGTCGGGCAAGGGCGTGATCCCGGGCCTGACCGTGCCGGCCTTCGACTGGGGTTTCCTGAAGCTGGCGCAGCCCACGGCGGTGGACGGCGGGCTGCTGCTGGTCATCGCGGGGGAGAACCTCTCCGGCGGCATGGGCACGGCCGCCTTCGTGGCCTTCCTGATGAGCCTGTGCAACCAGCGCTTCACGGCCACGCAGTACGCGCTGCTGAGCGCCTTCGCCGCGGTGGGCCGAGTCTGGGTGGGGCCGCTGGCCGGGGTGCTGGCCGAGTCGATCGGCTGGCCGACCTTCTTCATCGTCTCCACGCTGGCGGCGCTGCCGGCGCTGGCGATGCTGTGGGCGCTGCGCGCGAGCGTGCGGGCGCTGGAAGTCGATCCGGACGCGCCGGCGGCCGCCGACGATTGAGCCCGGCCTGCCCGTGATTCACTTGCAACGGTTGTCAACAGCCCCCAATTCGCGTCAGCCGGGCACGGACCCTGCCCGTTGCACGCCATTCCAACGAACCATGGCCGCCCCCTGACGCGGCCCGAGGACGACGCCATGAGCACCGACGCCTTCCGCACCGATGCCGAGATCGCCACTTCCCTGCCCGGGCTGCACGCCGGCTGCGAGTGCTGCGGCGTGAACCGCTCGCGGCGCCTGTTCACCGGCCTGCTGCTGGGCAGTGCGCTGCTGCCGGCCTGTGCGCAGGGCGTGCGCGAGGAAGTGGGCTCGGAGTCCACCTTCTCGAAGCTGGTGCCGGCCGAGGAGGTGGAGGCGGCCGCGGCGCAGCAGTACAAGCAGCTGCTGTCGGAAGCCGCGCGGCAGCGCGCGCTGGCGCCGGAATCGAATCCGCAGCTGCAGCGGCTGCGCTACATCGCGCAGCGCATCGTGCCCTTCGCCGACGACTGGAACCGGCGCGCGCGGCAGTGGCGCTGGGAGGTGAACCTGATCGGCAGCAAGGAGCTCAACGCCTTCTGCATGCCCGGGGGCAAGATCGCCTTCTACTACGGCATCCTGCAGCAGCTGCAGCTCAGCGACGACGAGGTCGCGACCATCATGGGCCACGAGGTGGCGCACGCGCTGCGCGAGCACGCGCGCGAGCGCATGGGCAAGTCGGCCGCGACGCAGATCGGCGCGGGCGTGCTGTCCTCGGTGCTGGGCCTCGGAAACCTGGGCAACCAGGTGCTGGGCATGGGCAGCCAGCTGCTGACGCTGAAGTTCAGCCGCGAGGACGAGTCCGAGGCCGACATCGTGGGCATGGAGCTGGCGGCGCGCGCGGGCTACGACCCGGCCGCCGGCGTGAGCCTGTGGAAGAAGATGATGGCCGTCAGCCAGGGCGAGCCGCTGGCCTTCATGTCCACGCACCCCACGGGCAGCGCGCGCATCCGCGACATCGAGGCGCGGCTACCGCGGGTGCAGCCGCTGTACGCGCAGGCCCCGAAGCCGACGCGGCAGTTCGGGCCGCCGGCGCCGCGCTGACGGCGCCTGGCCTCAGGTGCCGCGCACGTAGGGGTTGAACCGGCGCTCCTGGCCGAAGCTGCTTTCCGGCCCGTGTCCGGGGATGAACACCGTGTCGTCGCCCATGGGCCACAGCCGCTGCGTGATGCTGGCAATCAGCTGGTCGTGGTTGCCCTGCGGGAAGTCGGTGCGGCCGATGCTGCCGGCGAACAGCACGTCGCCCACGAAGCAGCGCTTGATCTCCGCCGCGTGGAACACGACGTGGCCCGGGGTGTGTCCGGGGCAATGGCGCACCGACACCTTGCTGTTTCCGAGCTGCACCTCGTCGCCGTCCTCCAGCCAGCGCGTGGGCGTGAACTGCTCGGCCGGCGGGAAGCCGAACATGCGGCTCTGCTGCGGCAGGCCGTCGATCCAGAACTGGTCGCCGCGGTGCGGGCCGACGATGGGCAGCCCCTCTTCGCGCGCGAGCTGCCCGGCGCCGCCGGCATGGTCGATGTGCGCATGCGTCAGCCACAGCGCCACGAGCTTCAACTTCCGCTCCTGCACCGCGGCGCGCAGCAGGCCGATCTCGCCGCCGGCGTCGATGAGCACGGCCTCTTTGGTCTGGTCGCACCACAGCAGCGAGCAGTTCTGCTGGAAGGGCGTGACGGGGATGGTGTGGTAACAAAGCATGGCCGCCATTGTGGCGGGCACGAGGCGGGCACCGCGCCTGCCGCTGGAGCAGCGATGCCGTCCCATCCGGAACAAGTCCCCGACAAATGCCATGACCGCCGCGCCGCGGCGCCGTGGACCGCGCCGGCGCTGGCCGTGGCGGCGCTGCTGGCCGGCTGCGCCGGCGGCGAGACGCAGCCCACCGCCACCTGGCCGCGCCCGCAGGACAGCCGCGCGCTGCTGCTGCAGCTGCTGCCCGGCAACCTGCCCGACCGCGCCGGCTGGGCCACCGACGTCTATGCCGCCTTCTCGGCGCTGCAGATCCCGCCCACGGCCGCCAACTTCTGCGCCGCGTTGGGCGTGATCGAGCAGGAATCGGGCTTCAAGGCCGACCCGCCGGTGCCCAACCTGGGCGCGATCGCGCGCAAGGAGATCGACGAGCGCGCGGGCCGCGTGGGCGTGCCCTCGCTGCTGGTGTCGGCGGCGCTGCAGCTGCCCTCGTCGGACGGGCGCAGCTACGCCGAGCGCATCGACCAGGCGCGCACCGAGCGCCAGCTCAGCGAGACCTTCGAGGACCTGATCGAGCGCGTGCCGCTGGGCCAGCGCCTGTTCGGCAAGCTCAACCCGGTGCGCACCGGCGGGCCGATGCAGGTCAGCGTCGCCTGGGCCGAGGCGCATGCGCAGGGCTATCCGTACCCGCTCGACGGCGGCGTGCGCCAGGCGGTGTTCAGCCGCCGCGGCGGCCTGTACTTCGGCATCGCGCACCTGCTCGACTACGCCGCGCCCTACGAGCGGCCGATCTACCGCTTCGCCGACTTCAACGCCGGGCGCTGGGCCAGCCGCAACGCGGCCTTTCAGGCGGCATTGAGCGCCGCCTCGGGCATCCCGCTCACGCCCGACGGCGATCTACTTCGCGGCGACGGCCAGCGCGGCGCGACCGAATCGGCCGCGCTGGCGCTGGCGCCGCGGCTGGGGCTGTCGGAATCCGAGGCGCGGCGCGCGCTGGAGCAGGGCACCACAGCCGGCTTCGAGCGCAGCGCGCTGCACCGCAAGGTGTTCGAGCTGGCCGAGCGCAACGAGCGCCGCACCCTGCCGCGCGCGGTGGTGCCCGACATCGCGCTGAGCGGCCCCAAGATCAGCCGCCCCCTGAGCACGCGCTGGTTCGCCGAGCGCGTGCAGCAGCGCTGGCAGCGCTGCATGGCGCGCGCGCCTTCGTCCCCATCATCCACCACGACCTCATCCCCGGAGCCCTGACCCATGCCTGCCGCCAACCCGACCCCGCTGCAGACCATCGAGATCGAGACCGGCACCGACCCGGGCGCCAGCCTGATCGTGCTGCACGGCCTGGGCGCCGACGGGCACGACTTCGAGCCGCTGGCGCAGGAGATGGACCTGTCCGGCCTCGGCCCCGTGCGCTGGATCTTTCCGCACGCGCCGGTGCGGGCGGTGACCATCAACGGCGGCTACCACATGCGCGCCTGGTACGACCTGCTGGGCACCGAGCTGGTCCGGCGCGAGGACGAGCCGGGGCTGCGCGCCTCGCTGCAGCAGGTGCTGGCGCTGGTGGCGCGCGAGCGCGCGCGCGGCGTGGCGGCGCGGCGCATCCTGCTGGCGGGCTTCTCGCAGGGCTGCGCCATGGCGCTGCTGGCGGCGCTGCGCTGCGAGGAGCGGCTCGCGGGCGTGGCGGGGCTGTCGGGCTACCTGCCGCTGGCCAACCTGACCGCCGCGGAGCGGCATGGCGCCAATGCGGACCTGCCGGTGTTCCTGGCCCACGGCCGGCAGGACCCGGTGGTGCCCATGGCCGCCGGCGTGGTGTCGCGCGACCTGCTCAAGGCGCTGGGGCACGAGGTGGAGTGGCACGACTACCCGATCGGGCACACGGTCAGCGTGGAGGAGCTGGAGGCGCTGCGGGAGTGGATGCTGGGGGTGCTGGCGGGGTGAGGGGCAGGATGTCTACAAAAAACTAAGTAAAGTTATCCTGTTCAGCATAGACTACCCTATCAATTGATAGCTTCGTCTTGCGGAGAGACCGTGGACCCCGTCAGAAACCCATTCGCGCCAGGCGCAGGCAGCCAACCGCCAGAGCTTTCCGGCCGGGAGTCCATTCTTGAAGAGGCACAAATCGCCATTCAGCGTGCCCTGATCGGCAAGCCCAGTAGATCGCAAATGCTGCTCGGTTTGCGGGGTGTAGGAAAAACCGTTCTTTTGAACAAGATTGAAGAGATAGCCGAGCGCTCGGGCCACATAACTTCGTTCATTGAAGCGCCAGAAGGCAAGCCGCTGAGTGAACTGCTGGTTCCCAAAATCAACCAAGCACTCCGCAAATTTTCACTGGCTGAACAAGCAAAGGTCAAGACTCATCAGGCACTGCGCGCGCTGCGCTCATTTGCGTCTGTTTTCAAAATATCTTACGGAGATGTTTCCTTATCGGTAGATCCAGAAGTTGGTGTGGCTGATAGCGGAGATATTGAAAATGACCTGCCCGAATTGTTTGTTCGTGTCGGAGAAGCAGCCAAAGCTGCCGGCAAAGCCTGGACATTGCTCATTGATGAGGTTCAGTATTTGCGCGAGAGCGACTTGGCAGCGCTCATAGTGGCCCTGCACAAGATTAGTCAAAAGGATTTGCCGGTATTATTTTTCGGTGCGGGATTGCCTCAGGTTGCAGCTTTGTCAGGTGACGCCAAGTCTTATGCCGAGCGACTTTTTCATTACCCAGCGGTCGGTCCTCTGCTGAGCGACGACGCGAAGAGCGCCATCAGACAACCCATCGAAAGTGAGGGCGAGAAGATCAGTGATGAGGCACTGGAAGAAATTCTGCTGAAGACCCAAGGCTACCCTTATTTCCTCCAGGAATGGGGCTACCAGTGTTGGAACATTGCACAAGGCCCTCAAATCGAATTTGAGGATGCGTCACAAGCAGCCCGGGCGGCGACACGACGCTTGGACGACGGCTTCTTCAAAGTGCGGTTTGACCGGCTCACTCCAAAAGAGCGCGAGTACGTGATTGCCATGGCTCAACTGGGCCCTGGCCCTTATCGGTCATCAGACGTTGCGACCGCATTGAATGAAACACATCAGAGCCTGGGGCCTCGTCGGGCTCAAATCATCAGCAAAGGAATGATTTACAGTCCTTCGCATGGCGACATTGCCTTCACGGTCCCAATGTTCAATGAATACTTGATTCGCAACTACGTCAACAAGGCGAAAAAGGCCTAGCGCCGGGGCGAAAAGCACTTTTCCGGTACTTGGTCGCTCGGCCGTCAAAGCGCCCAGCCGTAATCGACCGTCAACGGCGCATGGTCCGAGAACCGCGACGCCTTGTGCACCGACGCCGCATGCGCGCTGTGCGCGATCTCCGGCGTCGCCACCTGGTAGTCCAGCCGCCAGCCCACGTTCTTGGCCCAGGCCTGGCCGCGGTTGCTCCACCACGTGTAGCACTCCTCGCCGGCCTCGGG
Organism: Azohydromonas aeria; assembly: GCF_009760915.1. GTDB lineage: Bacteria > Pseudomonadota > Gammaproteobacteria > Burkholderiales > Burkholderiaceae_C > Azohydromonas > Azohydromonas aeria. The sequence continues at coordinate 75,008 of NZ_VIDQ01000008.1, read as the reverse complement.
ATGCAGGCGGCGGTACACGTCCACCAGGCCCATTTCCTCGCTGACCATGCGCGAGAACCAGGCGCGCTCCTCGGGCAGGAAGCCGCTGTTCTTCTGGTTGCCGCGCCAGTTCTTGAGGTCGAGGGCCTGGTGCGCGATGTTGAAGTCGCCCATCAGGATGAACTCGCGCCCGGCGGCACGCAGGGCGGCCAGGTGGTGCCAGAAGCGGTCCAGGAAGCGGAACTTCGCCGCCTGCCGCTCCTCGCCGCTGGAGCCGCTGGGGAAGTAGGCGCTGATCAGGCTGAGCTTGCGCGCGCTGGTGTCGAAGCGCAGCTCGACATAGCGCCCTTCCGGGTCGAACTCCTCGCAGCCGAAGCCGGTGATCACGGCCGAGGGGTCGCGCTTCGTGTAGAGGCCCACGCCCGAGTAGCCCTTCTTCACGGCGAAGTGGAAATGGCCTTCGAGGCCGGCGACGCGCTTGAAGCGGTCCACCACGTCGGCCTCCTGGGCGCGCACTTCCTGCACCCCCATAAAATCCGCGCCGGCCGCCTCGGCCCACGCCTCGAAACCCTTGGTAGCCGCGGAGCGGATGCCGTTGAGGTTGAGCGTCACTACCCTGAAACCCATCGCAGTACCTGCCTCAATTCCGTATGAACGACACGAACCACTCCCCCAATGCGTCGCTGGCCGAGGACTTCGTGAAGTTCTCGGTCGATGCCGGCGTGCTGCGCTTCGGGGAGTTCAAGACCAAGGCCGGGCGGCTGTCGCCTTACTTCTTCAACGCCGGCCTGTTCGACGACGGCGCCAAGCTCGGCCGTCTGGCGGAATTCTATGCACGCCGCCTGGTGGACTCGGGGCTGCAGTTCGACATGCTGTTCGGCCCGGCCTACAAGGGCATCACGCTGGCCGCGGCCGTGTCGGTGGAACTGGCGCGGCTGGGCCACAACAAGCCCTATGCCTACAACCGAAAGGAAGCCAAGGACCACGGCGAGGGCGGCACCCTGGTGGGCGCGCCGGTGCGCGGGCGCGTGCTGATCATCGACGACGTGATCTCCGCCGGCACCTCGGTGCGCGAGTCCATCGCCATGATCCGCGCCGCCGGCGCCGAGCCCTGCGGCGTGACGATCGCGCTGGACCGCCAGGAAAAGGCCACCGAGAACGGCGCCGACGTGGACTGGTCCGCCGTGCAGTACGTGCGCGACAGGCTGGGGCTGGAGGTCGTCGCCATCGCCTCGCTGTCCGACCTGATGTCCTTCCTCGACCACGCCGCCGACCCGGCGCTGGCGCAGTTCCGGGAGCCGGTGGCGGCGTACCGGGCGCGCTACGGGGTTTGACGAGGATCGAGTGAAGTTGCCGGACTCTTGTCCCGTTCGGACTGAGGTATCGAAGGCCGAATCCGAAGGCTCAAACGGCGGCATCACGGCGGGGGCCGTTCATCCTTCGATACCTCAGGACGAACGGAATACCTCACTGGCACCCACCATGAAAAACAGCCCGCTGCGCGGGCTGTTTTCGTTGAAGGGCAGGGCGCTCAGCCCTGCAGCTTCTTCTTCAGCAGCTCGCCCGCGAGCCCCGGATTGGCCTTGCCCTTGCTGGCCTTCATGACCTGTCCCACCAGGGCATTGAAAGCCTTGTCCTTGCCGGCGCGGAACTCGGCCACGGACTTCTCGTTGGCCGCCAGCACCTGCTCGACGATGGCCTCCAGCGCGCCGGTGTCGCTCATCTGCTTCAGGCCCTTGGCCTCGATCAGCGCATCGACGTCGGCCGACTCGCCGGCCCACAGCGCGTCGAACACCTGCCGCGCGCCGTTGTTGGAGATGGTGCCGTCACTGATGCGCGTGATGAGCGCGCCCAGCGTCTGCGGCTTCACCGGCACGGCCTCGATGGACGAGCCGTCGGCATTGAGCCGCTTGCTGATCTCGCCCATCAGCCAGTTCGCCACCAGCTTCGGCTGCCTGCACGCGTCGCGCGCGGCCTCGTAGTAGGCGGCAAAGGCCAGGCTCTGCGTGACCATGCCGGCGTCATAAGGCGGCAGGCCGTCCTGCTGCTGAAAACGGTCGGCCATGGCCTGCGGCAGCTCGGGCATCTCGGCCTTGACGCGCTCGACCCACGCCGGCTCGATCACCAGCGGCGGCAGGTCAGGGTCGGGGAAGTAGCGGTAGTCGTGCGCGTCTTCCTTGCTGCGCATGGCGCGCGTCTCGCCGCTGTCGGGGTCGAACAGCACGGTGGCCTGCTCGATGGCCAGGCCGTCCTCGATCTGCTCGATCTGCCACTGCACCTCGTAGTCGATGGCCTGCTGCAGGAAGCGGAAGGAGTTGAGGTTCTTGATCTCGCGCCGCGTGCCAAACGGCGCGCCGGGCCGGCGCACCGAAACGTTGGCATCGCAACGGAAGGAGCCTTCCTGCATGTTGCCGTCGCAGATGCCCAGCCAGACGACGAGCGCGTGCAGCGCGCGGGCATAGCCCACGGCTTCGAGGCTGCTGCGCATCTCGGGCTCGGAGACGATCTCCAGCAGCGGCGTGCCGGCGCGGTTCAGGTCGATGCCGGTGAGGCCGTGGTAGTCCTCGTGCAGGCTCTTGCCCGCGTCCTCTTCCAGGTGCGCGCGCGTGAGGTTGACGCGCTTCTTCTGCTCGCCGACCAGGAACTCGATCACGCCGCCCTGCACGACGGGAATCTCGTACTGGCTGATCTGGTAGCCCTTGGGCAGGTCCGGATAGAAGTAGTTCTTGCGCGCGAAGATCGACTGCCGCGCCACCTTGGCGCCCACCGCCAGGCCGAAGCGGATGGCGCGCTCGACCGCGCCGCGGTTCGGGACCGGCAGCGTGCCGGGCAGCGCCAGGTCCACGGGGCTGGCCTGGGTGTTGGGCGCCGCGCCGAAGGCGGTGGAGGCGCCGCTGAAGATCTTGCTGGCGGTGGAGAGCTGGGCGTGCGTCTCCAGGCCGATGACGACTTCGTAGCCGCGAATGAGTTGGGGCGTGCTCATGAATGTCTGCTTCAGAAGCCGGCGGGCGCGCGCAGGTGGTGGTCGGTGGCCTGCTGGAAGGCATGGGCCGCGTGCAGCAGCTGGCCTTCGGCGAAGTAGTTGCCGATGAGCTGCAGGCCCACGGGCATGTTGGCCTCGCCGAAGCCGGCCGGGATGCTCATGCCGGGCAGGCCGGCCAGGCTCGCGGGCAGCGTGAAGATGTCGGCCAGGTACGCCGCCACCGGATCGTCGCCCTTGGCACCCAGCTGCCACGCCACGCTCGGCGCCACCGGCCCGGCGATCACGTCGCAGTCCTTGAAGCACTGCTGGAAATCGTCGGCGATCATGCGGCGCAGCTTCTGCGCCTGCAGGTAGTAGGCGTCGTAGTAGCCGTGCGAGAGCACGTAGGTGCCGATCATGATGCGGCGCTTGACCTCGTCGCCGAAGCCCTGCGCGCGCGTCTTCTTGTACATGTCCACCAGGTCGCCGTAGCTCTCGGCGCGGTGCCCGTAGCGCACGCCGTCGTAGCGCTGCAGGTTCGAGCTGGCCTCGGCCGGGGCGATGATGTAGTACACGGGAATGGACAGCTCGGTGCGCGGCAGGCTCACCTCGACCAGCGTCGCGCCCAGTTTTTCGAGCTCGGCCAGCGCGGCACGCACGGCGCCGTTCACGTCCGCGGCCAGCGCCGCCGGGAAGAACTCCTTGGGCAGGCCCACGCGCAAGCCCTGCAGCGGCTTGGCCGCCGTGGCGCCCTCGCGGGCCTGGAGCATCTGGGCGTGGTAGTCCTCCGTGGGGCGGTCGGCGCTGGTGGCGTCGCGCTCGTCGAAGCCGGTCATGGCCGACAGCAGCAGCGCGCAGTCCTCGGCGGAGCGGGCCATCGGGCCGGCCTGGTCCAGGCTGGAGGCGAAGGCGATCATCCCGTAGCGCGAGCAGCGGCCGTAGGTCGGCTTGATGCCGGTGATGCCGCTGAAGCTCGCGGGCTGGCGGATCGAGCCGCCGGTGTCGGTGCCGGTGGCCGCGGGCAGCAGCCGCGCCGCCACGGCGGCGGCCGAGCCGCCGGAGCTGCCGCCGGGCACGCGCGCGCGGTCCCAGGGGTTGAGCACCGGCCCGTACGCCGAGTTCTCGTTGGCCGAGCCCATGGCGAACTCGTCGCAGTTGAGCTTGCCCAGGCTCACCATGCCGGCCTGCGAGAGCTTCGCCACCACCGTGGCGTCGAAGGGGCTGCGGTAGCCCTGGAGCATCTTCGAGCCGGCGGTGGTGGGCGCCGCGGCGGTCACGAAAATGTCCTTGTGCGCGATCGGCACGCCGGTCAGGGCCGTGGCGTCGCCCGCTGCGCGGCGCGCGTCGGCGGCCTGCGCGGCGGCCAGGGCGCCCTCGGCGTCCACGTGCACGAAGGCGCCGAGCTGTTCGTGCGCGGCAACCCGTGCAAGGAGGTGTTGCGTGATTTCGGCGCTGGAGACTTCGCCGGCGGCCAGGGCGCGCGACAGCGCGGCCACGCCCAGCGCGTGCAATTCAGGAGTGCTGCTGCTCATTCGATCACCTGCGGCACGAGGAACAGACCGTCCTCGACGGCGGGGGCGCTGCGCTGGTTGAGCGCGCGCTGGTCGGTCTCGCTGACGCGGTCCTCGCGCAGGCGCAGCTGCACCTCGGCAAGGGCCGACAGCGGCGTGTACAGGGGCTCGACGCCGCTGGTGTCGACCGCGCGCATCTGTTCGACGATGGAGAAGAAGCCGTTGAGCTGCTGAAGCATCGCGGCCTGCTCGTCGGCCTGCAGTTCGAGGCGGGCGAGGTGGGCGATGCGGCTCACGTCCGTGGGGCTGAGGGCCATGGCAATAGTGCTCGGGGTTCGGGCTTTTGCAGGCCTGCCGCGCGGCGGCGGCCCGGGGGGATCGGGTATTATCGCCCGTTACCCAGGACCCTCCGGGGTGGCCGGCAAGGCAGCCGGCAAGGCGCGCGGCCGAGGCTGTTCCCGCTGCGCGCAGGCTGCCCGACGCTGGTTGCGCCGGCGGGTTTTTCCATGCAGGACGGACTTTTTATGGTTGCGCAGGAGAGTCGGCCTCTCGCGAAGGCCCCCTTGCGCCGCGGCTCCGAGCCGCTCGACCCGCAGCCCCTGATGTGAAGAATTCCGGCCTTCGCCCGCCGCGCCCGCAGCGCACTGCAACCCTGACGCCCCGAGCCCGCGTGCGAAGCCCCGCCAGACCCTGACCCACCATGTTCGAAACCTTCCGGCGCTACTTCTCGACCGACCTGGCCATCGACCTCGGGACCGCCAACACCCTCATCTACGTCCGCGACAAGGGCATCGTGCTCGACGAGCCCTCGGTGGTGGCGATCCGCCACGAGGGCGGCCCCAACGGCAAGAAGACGATCCAGGCCGTGGGCGCCGAGGCCAAGGCGATGCTGGGCAAGGTGCCGGGCAACATCGACGCCATCCGCCCCATGAAGGACGGCGTCATCGCCGACTTCACCGTCACCGAGCAGATGCTCAAGCAGTTCATCAAGATGGTGCATCCGCGCTCGGTGCTCAAGCCCAGCCCGCGCATCATCATCTGCGTGCCCTGCGGCTCGACCCAGGTCGAGCGCCGCGCCATCCGCGAATCCGCCCTGGGCGCCGGCGCCTCCGAGGTCTACCTGATCGAGGAGCCCATGGCCGCGGCGATCGGCGCCGGGCTGCCGGTGTCCGAGGCTTCCGGCTCGATGGTGGTGGACATCGGCGGCGGCACGACCGAGGTCGGCGTCATCTCCCTGGGCGGCATGGTCTACAAGGGCAGCGTGCGCGTGGGCGGCGACAAGTTCGACGAGGCCATCATCAACTACATCCGCCGCAACTACGGCATGTTGATCGGCGAGCCCACGGCCGAGAGCATCAAGAAGAACATCGGCAGCGCCTTTCCCGGCTCCGAGGTCAAGGAGATCGAGGTCAAGGGCCGCAACCTCAGCGAGGGCGTGCCGCGCAGCTTCACGATCAGCTCCAACGAGATCCTCGAAGCCCTCACCGACCCGCTCAACAACATCGTCTCCAGCGTCAAGAACGCGCTGGAGCAGACCCCGCCGGAGCTGGGCGCCGACATCGCCGAGCGCGGCATGATGCTCACCGGCGGCGGCGCGCTGCTGCGCGACCTCGACCGGCTCCTGGCCGAGGAGACCGGGCTGCCCGTGCTCGTGGCCGAGGACCCGCTGACCTGCGTCGTGCGCGGCTGCGGCATGGCCCTGGAGCGCATGGAGCGCCTGGGCAGCATCTTCACTTCCGAATAAGCGGCGCCTCGCCGCGCGCCGGTCCGCTTCGCACGCACGCACGCACGCATCGCCGCAGTACGCGCCATGGCCCTGGGCACGCTGGACCGCACCCCGCCCCCGTTCTTCAGGCAGGGCCCTTCGGCGCTTTCAAAACTGCTGTTCTTCGCGGCGCTGGCGCTGTTCCTGATGGTGGCCGACAGCCGCTTCGCGCTGGTGAGCCAGGCGCGCGCGGTGCTCGCCACGGTGCTGCTGCCGGTGCAGCGCACGCTGCTGGTGCCCGTGACGCTGGCCGAGGACGGCTACCAGTACCTCGAAGGGCTCAAGAGCGCGCGCGCCGCCGAGCAGGAGGCGCTGCAGCGGCTGGCGCAGCAGTCGCTGCAGGCCGCGCGCACGCGCGAGCTCGAGGAAGAGAACGCGCGGCTGCGCGCGCTGCTGGAGCTGCGCCCGGCCATCACCGCGCGCACCCAGGCCGCCGAGGTGCTGTGGGAGGCGGGGGACCTGTACACGCGCAAGGTCATCATCGACCGCGGCGCCCGCCAGGGCGTGGCGCTGGGCGCGCCGGTGGTCAACGAGCAGGGCGTGGTCGGGCAGGTGACGCGGCTGTACCCGCTGTCCTCCGAGGTCACGCTGCTGTCGGACAAGGACGCCGCCATTCCCGTGCTCAACGGCCGCACCCAGCAGCGCGGCGCGGCCTTCGGCGGCGTCAACGACGCGCTGGAGCTGCGCTTCCAGGCCGCCAACGCCGACATCCAGCCCGGCGACCCGATCCTCACCTCCGGCCTGGACGGCGTGTACCCGCCGGGCCTGGCCGTGGCCAGCGTCGAGCGCGTGGACCGCCGCGCCGAGGGCGGCTTCGCGCGCGTGAGCCTCAAGCCCGCGGCGCGCATGGACGGGCTGCACCACGTGCTGGTGCTGGAGCCCATGGGCAAGCAGCTGCCGCCGCGCCCCGACCCCAAGCAGGACGCCCTGGCCGCCAGCGGAGGCCCGCGATGATCATGCCGCGCGGCTCGGACCAGCTGCTGCTGCCGGCCAACCCGCTCTTCGTCTGGTTCGCGCTGCTGGCCGCGGCGGCCATCAACCTGCTGCCGCTGGGGCGCCAGCCGGCGATGCCCGACCTGCTGGCGCTGGTGCTGGTGTTCTGGAACGTGCACCAGCCGCGGCGCATCGGCGTGGGCACGGCCTTCATGGCCGGGCTGGTGATGGACGTGCACCACGGCGCGCTGCTGGGCCAGCACGCGCTGGCGTACTCGCTGCTGTCGTACTTCGCCATCACCGTGCACCGGCGGCTGCGCTGGTTCAGCGTGCTGGAGCAGGCGCTGCAGATCGCCCCGCTGTTCCTGGGCGCGCACGCGGTGTCGCTGCTGGTGCGGCTCATCGCCGGGGACATGTTCCCGGGCTGGGGCCTGCTGCTGGCGCCGCTGTTCGAGACGCTGCTGTGGCCGCTGGCGGCGTGGCTGCTGCTCGCGCCCCAGCGCCGCGCGCCCGACCCCGACGAGAACCGGCCGCTGTAGCGGCGCGACCTCGCAGCACGCAGTCCCAGCCCCGCGTCCCGCCGCACCACCGACGCCCGCCGCAATGTCCCCGCACCTGCACGACCCCGGCGCCTCGCGCACAGTGCGCCCCCTCACTTTTGGGCACTGCCCCTTCCGAGCGTGACCGAACTCCGCAACCTCGAGCGCGAACTGCATCGCTTCCGCAGCCGGGTGCTGGCGGCGGCGGCCTTCGTGCTCGTCGGCTTCGCGCTGCTGGGCGCGCGGCTGTTCCACCTGCAGGTGGTGCAGCACGAGAAGCTGTCCGCACGCGCCGAGGCCAACCGCATTGCCGTGCTGCCCTCGGTGCCCAACCGCGGCCTGATCGTGGACCGCAACGGCGTGGTGCTGGCCACCAACTACTCGGCCTACACGCTGGAGATCACGCCCTCGAAGCTGGAGCAGCCGCTGGAGCGCGTCATCGAGCAGCTCACCGAGCTGGTCGAGGTCACGCCGCGCGACCGCCGCCGCTTCAAGCGGCTGCAGGAGGAGAGCAAGAGCTTCGACTCGCTGCCCATCCGCAACCGCCTCACCGACGCCGAGGTGGCGCGCTTCACGGCGCAGCGCTTCCGCTTCCCCGGCGTGGAGGTCAAGGCGCGGCTGTTCCGCCAGTACCCGCTGGGCGAGACCGGCAGCCACCTCATCGGCTACATGGGCCGCATCAACCAGGCCGAGAAGAAGGCGATGGAGGACTGGGACGAGGAGCTGCAGGCCAACTACCGCGGCACCGACTACATCGGCAAGCTCGGCGTCGAGCAGAGCTACGAGACGGTGCTGCACGGCACCACCGGCTTCGAGGAGGTCGAGACCAGCGCCGGCGGCCGTGCCGTGCGCCGGCTGCGCACGCACCCGCCCACGCCGGGCAACACCGTGGTGCTGTCGGTGGACATCCGGCTGCAGGCGCTGGTCGAGGAGCTCTTCGGCGACCGGCGCGGCGCGCTGGTGGCGATGGACCCGCGCAACGGCGAGATCCTGGCCTTCGTCAGCAAACCCACCTTCGACCCCAACCTGTTCGTGGACGGCATCGACGTCGAGAACTGGCGCGAGCTCAACGAGTCCATCGACAAGCCGCTGCTCAACCGCGCGCTGCGCGGCACCTACCCGCCGGGCTCGACCTTCAAGCCCTTCATGGCCATGGCCGCGCTGACCAGCGGCAAGCGCAGCGCCGGCACCGTCATCCACGACGGCGGCAGCTTCCAGTTCGGCAACCACACCTTCCGCAGCCACGGCGACCACGGCCTGGGCGCGGTGGACATGCACCGCTCCATCGTCATGTCCAGCAACGTCTACTACTACTCGCTGGCCAACGAGATGGGCGTGGACCTGATGCACGACCAGCTGGAGCCCTTCGGCTTCGGGCGGCGCACGGGCATCGACATCCAGGGCGAGGCCACCGGGCTGCTGCCCAGCACCGAGTGGAAGCGCCGCGCCTACAAGCGCCCCGAGCAGAAGAAGTGGTTCGCCGGCGAGACCATCTCCCTGGGCATCGGCCAGGGCTACAACAACTTCACCATGCTGCAGCTCTCCAACGCCATGTCCACGCTGCTGTCCGGCGGCCAGCGCCCGGCGCCGCACCTGGTGCGCGAGGTGCTGGACGTGGTCTCGCACACCCGGCGCCCCGTCGAGCACGCGTCGCTGCCGCCGCTGGGCCTCAAGGCCGAGCACGTGGAGGTCATCAAGCGCGCCATGCACGGCGTGACGCAGGGCGGCACCTCGACCAAGGTCTTCGCCGGCGCGCCCTACCGCAGCGGCGGCAAGACCGGCACGGCGCAGGCCGTGACGATCCGCCAGAACGAGCGCTACAACGCCGCGCGGCTGGCCGAGCACCAGCGCGACCACTCGCTCTACATCGCCTTTGCGCCGCTGGAGGCGCCCACCATCGCGCTGACGGTGATCGTGGAGAACGCGGGCTTCGGTGCCGCCGCGGCCGCGCCGATCGCGCGCCGCGTCTTCGACTACTGGCTGCTGGGCAACTACCCCAGCGAGGCCGACATCGCCGCCACGCGCCGCGGCGAGAGCGTGGCGCCCATCGGCGCGCCGCGCCGCGCCCAGGACGTGCCGCTGCCGGGCAACGCCGAGGTCATGGCCGGCTTCGCGCCGCCGCAGAGCGTGGCGCAGGGCGCGGGCAGCGAGGAGGTGCGGCGATGAGCGCCGCCATCCTGGAACGCCCGACGCTGTGGCAGCGGCTGCGCCCGGTGTTCTCGGGCTTCGACCTGCTGCTGATGCTGGGCGTGCTGCTGCTGGCCGCCGGCGGGCTGGTGACGATGTACTCGGTGGGCTTCGACCACGGCACGCGCTTCGTGGACCACGGCCGCAACATGCTGCTGGGCCTGGGGCTGCTGTTCCTGGTGGCACAGGTGCCGCCGCAGCGGCTGCTGCAGCTGGCCGTGCCGCTGTACGCGCTGGGCGTGGCGCTGCTGGTGGCCACGCTGCTGTTCGGCATCACCAAGAAGGGCGCCACGCGCTGGCTCAACGTCGGCATCGTGATCCAGCCCAGCGAGATGCTCAAGATCGCCACGCCGCTGATGGTGGCCTGGTGGTTCCACCGCCGCGAGGGACTGGCGCGGCGCAGCGACTTCGCCGTGGCCTGGGCGCTGGTGCTGCTGCCGTTCCTGCTGGTGGCCAAGCAGCCCGACCTGGGCACGGGGCTGCTGATCCTGTCGGCGGGCCTGTACGTGATCTTCTTCGCCGGGCTGCGCTGGCGGCTGATCCTGCCGGTGCTCGTCGCCGGCGTGGTGGGCATCGGCGCGCTCATCGCCACCGAGGACCGCATCTGCGCCCCCGGCGTGGACTGGCCGCTGCTGCACGGCTACCAGCAGACCCGCGTGTGCACGCTGCTCGACCCGAGCAAGGACCCGCTGGGCAAGGGCTTCCACACCATCCAGGGCATGATCGCCATCGGCTCCGGCGGCACCACGGGCAAGGGCTTCATGAAGGGCACGCAGACGCACCTGGAGTTCATCCCCGAGCGCACCACCGACTTCGTCTTCGCCGCCTTCTCCGAGGAATTCGGCCTGGCGGGCACGCTGAGCCTGCTGCTGGGTTTCTCCTTCCTGATCCTGCGCGGGCTGCTCATTGCCGCCGAGGCGCCGACGACCTTCGCGCGGCTGCTGGCCGCCGCGATCTCGATGAGCTTCTTCACCTACGCCTTCGTCAACATCGGCATGGTCAGCGGCATCCTGCCGGTGGTGGGCGTGCCGCTGCCCTTCATCAGCTACGGCGGCACGGCCATGGTCACGCTGGGGCTGAGCCTGGGGATGCTGATGTCGATCGCGCGCAGCCGGCGGCTGATGCAGTCCTGAGCCAGGCTGCGGCTTCGGCCGCCTGGATGGAGAAAATCTCCACCACCTTTGACACTTCACCGCGACTTGTACGGCGATGTGTCAAACACCATGGAGAAAAATTCAGCCCGGCCCGCCGGGCTGCCGGGGCAGCCCCGCTATTCCCCCGCCCGCGGCTGCGGCGGCGAGGGCAGCAGCGGCGTGGCCGGTCCCTGCGGCAGGTCGGGCAGGCCCTCGGTGCCCTCCTGCGGCGGCAGCCGGAAGCGCACGCTCACGCGCGTGCCGGGCATGGCGTGGGTGGCGCGGTCGTAGGTGTCGTCGAGCGTGATGTCGGCGTTGTGGCGCTGCGCGATCTCGCGCACGATCGCCAGCCCCAGGCCGCTGCCGTCCACGTTGGTGCCCAGCGCCCGGTAGAAGGGCTGGAACACCAGCTCGCGCTCGGCCGGGGCGATGCCCGGGCCCGAGTCCTCGACCTGCAGCAGCAGCAGCGGGGCGGCGGGCTCCGAGGCCGGGTCCATGCGCACCCGCACCGTCACCGTGCCGCCCGCGGGCGTGTACTGCAGCGCGTTGTCCACCAGGTTGCGCACCAGCTCGCCCACGAGCACCGGCTGGCCGGAGAGCGGGGGCAGCGCCTCGCCCTCGTCCGGGCCCTCGTAGCCCAGGTCGATGCGCTTGTCCATGGCCTTGGGCACGAGGTCGTGCACGGCCTCGGTGGCCAGCCGCGCCAGGTCGAAGGACTGCACGCGCCGGCCCTGCTCCTCGTCCTCGGCGCGCGCCATCGACAGCAGCTGGTTGACCATGTGCGCCGCGCGCTGGCTGGACAGCGCGATCTGCTGCAGCGAGCGCTTGACGGACTGCGGGTCGCTGCCGGCGTCGATCTCGCGCTGCGCCAGCTCGGCCTGCATGCGCAGCCCCGCCAGCGGCGTCTTGAGCTGGTGCGCGGCGTCGGCCAGGAAGTGCTTCTGCGACTTCATGGACGTGTCCAGGCGCTGCAGCAGGTCGTTGATGGCGCGCACCAGTGGCGTCACCTCTTCGGGCGCATCGCGCTCGTCGATGGGGCTCAAATCCTGGCTCTCGCGCTGGCGGATGCGGCGCTGCAGGTCGTTGAGCGGCGCCAGCCCGCGCGCCAGCGCCAGCCACACCAGCAGCACCGCCACGGGCAGGATCACGAACTGCGGCAGGATCACGCCCTTGATGATCTCGGTGGCCAGGCGCGAGCGCCTGTCCAGCGTCTCGGCCACCTGCACCAGCGGCGGCTCCTCGTCGATCGCCAGCGGCAGCGCCAGCCGCACCGAGGCCACGCGCACGGGCTCGTCGAGCAGCTGGTCGTCGCGAAAGCGCAGCTCGCCCGCGGGTGCCATCTCGCCGCTGGGCGGGGGCAGCTCGCGATCGCCCGCCACCAGCTCGCCATGCGTGCCCAGCACCTGGAAATAGAACTGCCCGGTGTCGTCGGCGCGCAGCGTGTCGCCCAGCGCCTCGACGATGCGCTCGGGCGCCAGCACGGCGCGCCCGGCCTCGCTCTCCACCACCACGCGCCGCGCCAGGGTGCGCGCCATCTCGCCCAGGTCGCGGTCGTAGGGGCGGTGCGCGATGCCCTGGGCGACGAGGTAGGTGATGCTCACGCTCATCGGCCACAGCAGCAGCAGCGGCGCGAGCATCCAGTCCAGGATCTCGCCGAAGAGGGAGCGTTGTTCGCGGGAGGAGGAGAACATGGGGTCGGGCGCCGCGGCGGCGCTCAGGCCGGCGCCGCGGCCTGCGGGAAGGAGGGGGCGGGCGGCGCGCGGCGCGTGGCGTGGGCCCGAAGGGCGTCAGCCGGGGATCTTCTCCAGGCAGTAGCCCAGGCCGCGCACGGTGGCGATGCGGATCGGGCCCTGCTCGATCTTCTTGCGCAGGCGGTGGATGTAGACCTCGATGGCGTTGTTGCTGACCTCCTCGCCCCACTCGCACAGCCGCTCGACGAGCTGGTCCTTGCTCACCAGGCGCCCGGCGCGCTGCAGCAGCACCTCCAGCAGCGAGAGCTCGCGCGCGGAGAGGTCGATCATCTGGTCGTTGATGTAGGCCACCCGGCCCGTGGCGTCGAAGGACAGCGGCCCGTGCTTGATGACGTTGGAGGCCGTGCCCAGGCCGCGGCGGGTGAGGGCGCGCACGCGCGCTTCGAGCTCGGCCAGCGCGAAGGGCTTGGCCATGTAGTCGTCGGCGCCCAGATCGAGCCCCTTGACGCGCTGCTCGATGCCGTCGGCCGCGGTGAGGATGAGCACCGGCACGGCCGAGCCGCGCGCGCGCAGCTTGCGCAGCACCTCGAAGCCGTGCAGCTTGGGCAGGCCCAGGTCGAGGATGAGCAGGTCGAACTCGTGCGAGGCCAGCGCCGCGTCGGCTTCCGTCCCGCTGCTGACCTGGTCCACCGCGTAGCCGCTGTTGCGCAGCGAGCGCAGCAGGCCGTCGGCCAGCACCTGGTCGTCTTCGGCAATCAGAATGCGCATCGCCGTGTCTCCTTGTCGTTCATGACTCTTTAGTGGCCGCCAGCCCTTGTCCGGGCGGGCAATGGCGTCATTTTAGGGAGTCGCCCTCGGGGTCCGGACACGAAAAAGACCCTCAACCACTGTACAAACATCCAGTTCTGAGACAATCATGGCCACGAAACCGGAGAGAACCATGGACGCACCTGTGAAGGCACTCAACACCGAAAAAGCCAAGGCCCTGCAGGCGGCGCTGGCCCAGATCGAGAAGCAGTTCGGCAAGGGCTCGATCATGCGCCTGGGCGAAGGCGAGGCGATCGAGGACATCCAGGTCGTCTCGACCGGCTCGCTCGGCCTGGACATCGCGCTGGGCGTGGGCGGGCTGCCGCGCGGCCGCGTGGTCGAGATCTACGGTCCCGAGTCCTCGGGCAAGACGACGCTGACGCTGCAGGTCATCGCCGAGATGCAGAAGCAGTCCGGCGTGTGCGCCTTCATCGACGCGGAGCACGCGCTGGACGTGCAGTACGCGCAGAAGCTGGGCGTGAACCTGCAGGAGCTGCTCATCAGCCAGCCCGACACCGGCGAGCAGGCCCTGGAGATTGTGGACGCGCTGGTGCGCTCGGGCTCGGTGGACCTGATCGTCATCGACTCCGTCGCCGCGCTCACGCCCAAGGCCGAGATTGAGGGCGAGATGGGCGACTCGCTGCCGGGCCTGCAGGCCCGGCTGATGAGCCAGGCGCTGCGCAAGCTCACCGCCACGATCAAGAAGACCAACTGCATGGTCATCTTCATCAACCAGATCCGCATGAAGATCGGCGTGATGTTCGGCAATCCCGAGACCACGACCGGCGGCAACGCGCTCAAGTTCTACGCCTCGGTGCGGCTGGACATCCGCCGCATCGGCAGCATCAAGAAGGGCGACGAGGTCATCGGCAACGAGACCAAGGTCAAGGTGGTGAAGAACAAGGTCAGCCCGCCGTTCAAGACGGCCGAGTTCGACATCCTCTACGGCGAGGGCATCAGCCGCGAAGGCGAGATCATCGACATGGCCGTGGCGGCCAAGATCGTTGACAAGTCCGGCGCCTGGTACGCCTACCAGGGCGAGAAGATCGGCCAGGGCAAGGACAACGCGCGCGAGTTCCTGCGCGAGAACCCCAACGTCGCCCACGAGATCGAGAACAAGGTGCGCGAGGCCATGGGCATCCCGGCGCTGCCGGCCCTGGCCGGCGACGCGGCCGCGGCGGCCGGCGACGGCGCGGCCGAGTAAGGCCCTCGCCACTGCGCGGGAGCAGGCTGCGGTGCCCCGGCCGGCGCTGTCGCTCAAGGCGCGCGCGCTGGCGATGCTGGCGCGGCGCGAGCACAGCCGCGCCGAACTGCGGCGCAAGCTGCTGCCGCATGCGCGCGCCGCGGCGCTGGCGGCGGCCCAGGCCGCCGTGGCGCCCGCGCCTTCGGCACCGGCCATGGACGTGGCCGACGCCGGCGACGGCACCGACCCTGTTTCCCACGCCCGATCCCGCTCCCCATCCCGATTGCACCGCTCACCCGGCCCGGCCTCCGCCCGGCCGGGTGTTTTTTCTTCCGCAGGCGACGCCGCCGCGCCGGGGCCCGCCGTGGACACCGCCGCGGCCTGGGCCGAGGCCGAAGCTGCGGTCGAGGCGCTGCTGGAGTGGCTGCAGGCGCAGCGCTACCTGTCCGAGGAGCGCTTCGTCGAGTCGCGCGTGCATGCGCGCGCCGCGCGCTTCGGCAACCTGCGCATCCGCCAGGAGCTGGCGCAGCACGGCGTGGCGCTCGACGAGGACGCGGCGCAGCGGCTGCGCGACACCGAGCTGGAGCGCTGCCGCGAGGTGTGGGCGCGCAAGTTCGGCGACGCGCCGCCCGCCGACGCCGCACAGCGCGCGCGGCAGATGCGCTTCCTGGCCGGGCGCGGCTTCGGCGCCGACGTGATCCGCCGCGTGCTGCAGTCCTGCGAGGACTGATCCGCCGTCACGGGCCGCTCCCGGTGGCAGCCTCGTGAAGGGACGAGGAGAGGGTGGTGACCGCGCCGCGCGCGGAACCCCTGGTTTCCGCCGATTCCTTGACGCGGCGCAAGCCGCCGCGCTCCAAATGCCGCGGCCGGGCGCCGGAGGCGGCGTAAGTTTGGCCGCAGGAAGCGCGTGCTACATTGCGCGCCGTTTGCCACGCCCCAGGCCCGGAATCCCGCACCCGTGGGATTCAAAATTCAAAACCGCAGTTTCATGGCTTTCCTGCCTGCCGCTTTCCAGCGAAACGCGTCCTCCCGTCGCCCCTGCGGCGGCCCGGCGGGCGTGCTGCGTGGCGATGGCGGCGCGCTGCGGCGGACTGGCCCGGCACGGCAGGCGTTTCGTACGTGTTCTCCACGCGGGATCGGCGCCGACGCTGTCCACAATGCCGGCCTTTCGGCCGCTCCCGCCTGAGCCGACCTTCACTCCCCCAGAGCCACACCCCATGAAGATCCACGAATACCAAGGCAAGGAATTGCTGCGCCAGTTCGGCGTGCCGGTGCCGCGCGGCTACCCGGCCTTCAACGTCCAGGAGGCGGTGGAGGCTGCCCAGAAGCTCGGCGGCAGCGTCTGGGTGGTGAAGGCGCAGATCCACGCCGGCGGCCGCGGCAAGGGCGGCGGCGTCAAGCTCGCGCGCTCCATCGACGAGGTCAAGTCGCTGTCGGACCAGATCCTGGGCATGCAGCTCAAGACCCACCAGACCGGACCGGAAGGCCAGAAGGTGCGCCGCCTCCTCATCGAGGAAGGCGCTGACATCAGGAAGGAATACTACGTCGCCGCGCTGACCGACCGCGCCACGCAGAAGGTCGCCATGATGGCCTCCAGCGAAGGCGGCATGGACATCGAGGAAGTGGCCCACGCCACCCCCGAGAAGATCCTCAAGGTCTTCGTTGAGCCCGCGACCGGCCTGACCGACGAGCAGGCGCTGTACCTGGCCCAGGGCATCGGCGTTCCCGAGGCCAGCCAGGCCCAGGCCGTGCAGGTGCTCAAGGGCCTGTACCAGTGCTACATGGACACCGACGCCTCGCTGGCCGAGATCAACCCGCTGATCCTCGAAGGCAACGGCAACATCAAGGCCCTGGACGCGAAGTTCAACTTCGACTCCAACGCGCTGTTCCGCCATCCCGAGATCGTCGCCTTCCGCGACCTCGACGAAGAGGACCCGGCCGAGGTCGAGGCCTCCAAGTTCGACCTGGCCTACATCAGCCTGGACGGCAACATCGGTTGCCTGGTCAACGGCGCCGGCCTGGCCATGGCCACCATGGACACCATCAAGCTCTTCGGCGGCGAGCCGGCGAACTTCCTGGACGTGGGCGGCGGCGCCACCGCCGAGAAGGTCACCGAGGCCTTCAAGATCATGCTCAAGAACCCGGAGGTCAAGGGCATCCTGGTCAACATCTTCGGCGGGATCATGCGCTGCGACACCATCGCCGAAGGCGTGATCGCCGCGTGCAAGGCGGTGAACCTGCAGGTGCCGCTGGTGGTGCGCATGAAGGGCACCAACGAGGACCTGGGCAAGAAGATGCTGGCCGACTCGGGCCTGCCCATCATCGCCGCCGACACCATGGCCGAAGCCGCCACGAAGATCGTGGCCGCCGTGGCGTGAGCCAAGACGCCCAGCACTGAAATCGCGGAAGAACACCATGAGCATCCTCATCAACAAGGACACCCGGGTCATCACCCAGGGCATCACGGGCAAGACCGGCCAGTTCCACACCCTGGGCTGCCAGGCCTACGCCAACGGCAAGGAGTGCTTCGTTGCCGGCGTGAACCCGAAGAAGGCCGGCGAGAAGTTCGCCGACATCCCCATCTTCGCCAGCGTCAAGGAAGCCAAGAGCGAGACCGGCGCCACCGTCTCGGTGATCTACGTGCCGCCCGCGGGGGCTGCTGCCGCCATCTGGGAAGCCGTCGAGGCCGACCTGGACCTGGCCATCTGCATCACCGAGGGCATCCCGGTGCGGGACATGCTCGAAGTGCGCAACAAGATGAAGGCCAAGGTGGCTGCCGGCGGCAAGGAAACGCTGCTGCTGGGCCCCAACTGCCCCGGCCTGATCACGCCCGACGAGATCAAGATCGGCATCATGCCCGGCCACATCCACCGCAAGGGCCGCATCGGCGTCGTGTCGCGTTCGGGCACGCTGACCTATGAAGCCGTGGCGCAGCTGACCGAGATCGGCCTGGGCCAGAGCTCGGCCGTGGGCATCGGTGGCGACCCGATCAACGGCCTCAAGCACATCGACGTGATGCGCATGTTCAACGACGATCCGGACACGGACGCCGTGATCATGATCGGCGAGATCGGCGGCCCCGACGAGGCCGAGGCCGCCCAGTGGTGCAAGGAAAACATGAAGAAGCCGATCGTCGGCTTCATCGCCGGCGTCACCGCCCCGGCGGGCAAGCGCATGGGCCACGCCGGCGCGCTGATCTCCGGCGGCGCCGACACGGCCGACGCCAAGCTGCAGATCATGGAAGCCTGCGGCTTCACCGTGACGCGCAACCCGTCGGAGATGGGCAAGCTGCTCAAGGGCCTGCTGTAATCCCGCGGCTCTCACCGCGTGAAAGAAAAGGCCGCGCAAGCGGCCTTTTTTCATGGCGCGGCCCCAACGCGCAGCAGCCGCATCTGTAATTCCACGCACGGCGGGGCTTCGCTGCGCGCCTACACTCGCGCCCCGGTCGAAGCCATCCTCACAGCAATTCCATGGAACAGTTCCTGACGCCAGCGTTCTGGCTTGCCGTCGGTCAGATCATCATGATCGACATCCTCCTGGGCGGCGACAACGCCGTCGTCATCGCGCTGGCGTGCCGCAAGCTGCCAACCAAGCAGCGCACGCAGGGCATCATCTGGGGCACGGTGGGCGCCATCGTGCTGCGCGTGATCCTGATCTTCTTCGCGCTGACGCTGCTGGCCATCCCGTTCCTCAAGCTCGTGGGCGCGGCGCTGCTGGTGTGGATCGGCATCAAGCTGCTGGCCCCGCAGGACGATGACGACCACGGCAACATCCAGGCCAGCGACAAGCTCTGGGCGGCGGTCAAGACGGTGATCGTGGCCGACTTCGTGATGAGCCTGGACAACGTCATCGCCATCGCCGGCGCCGCGCAGGGCGCGGGCGAGCAGCACCAGATGCCGCTGGTGATCTTCGGCCTGCTGGTGAGCATTCCCATCATCGTCTGGGGCAGCCAGCTGGTGATCAAGCTGATGGACCGCTTCCCCGTCGTCATCACGCTGGGCGGCATGCTGCTGGGCTGGATCGCCGGCACCATGGCCGTGAGCGACCCGGCCGTGATCGACCCCGCGACGCTGTCGTGGATGCCCAAGCTGCCCGAGAGCGCCACGCTGCGCTACGCCGCAGGCATCGCCGGCGCGCTGCTGGTGCTGGCCTGGGGCAAGTGGGCCGCGGCGCGCAAGCCGCAGGCCGCCGGCACCGCGGGCTGACACGGCTGAACGCGTCACAATTACGCAATCTCCACAAGGCGCCTTCGGGCGCCTTTCTGTTTTAATCGCGCTCCTGAAGGGGAGTAGCTCCCGTCCGGTGCCGCCAGCGAGTGCGGCGTCGGACGATCAGCAGGTCGTCAATACGAAGCCCGGCGCAACGCCTGTGGTTTCCGGCCCGCTGGGCCCGTGCCACTGCACGGCTGCCGAGCAAGACCTTCGACGCACACCGCCCGACGCGGGTGCTCGAAGGCGGCGCCTCCTCCCACCGGCTCCCGTCGCTCGTGCATTCCGGCCGGACGTTGCGCACCGTCCGTCCTGCAATCCACCTTCGGAGCCCTCATGGAGTTTCTTTCCCCCGCCTGGTTCTCAGCCCTGGCCGCCATCATCCTGATCGACCTGGTGCTCGCCGGCGACAACGCCATCGTCATCGCGCTGGCCGCGCGCAGCCTGCCTGCGCACCTGCAGAAAAAAGCCATCGTCTGGGGCACCGTCGGTGCCATCGCCATGCGCTCGGTCATGACGCTGTGCGTGGTGTGGCTGCTCAAGGTGCCGGGCCTGATGCTCGTGGGCGGCCTGGGCCTGGTCTGGATCGCCTACAAGCTGCTGGAGCCGCAGGCCGAGGAGGGCGGCCACGGCAGCGTCGGCGCCAACACCTTCTGGGGCGCGATGAAGACCATCATCGTCGCCGACGCGCTCATGGGCGTGGACAACGTGCTGGGCGTGGCCGGCGCGGCGCACGGCTCGTTCGACCTGGTCGTGATCGGCCTGCTCATCAGCGTGCCCATCGTGGTCTGGGGCAGCTCGGTGGTGCTCAAGCTGGTCGAGCGCTTCCCGGCGATCACCTACATCGGCGCGGGCGTGCTGGCCTTCACGGCGGCCAAGATGATCGTGGGCGAGCCGCTGCTCGACGCGGTGTTCGATCCGAACCAATTCGCCCGCATCGCACTCTACGTGGTGCTGGTGGCCGGCGTGCTGGGCGCGGGCTGGCTGACGGCGCGCCGCGCCGCGCAGTCGATGCGGACCCAGTCGCCGGCGGCCTGAAGACCGACCACTTCCCGCGAAAGGCGTGCCCATGGAGAAGATCGCTGCATTCGTCGATGACGCCGCGCACGCGCTGCGCGTGCTGCAGCCGCTGGCCGGTCCCGACACGCACTGGCTGCTGGTGGGCTGCGCCCCGAAGCTCACGCACCGCGTCAGCAAGTGGGTCGCGCACAGCTCCCGCGAGCAGTGGCGCGCGCGCTGGGCGGCGCAGCTGTTCGAGGAGCTGCGCCCGCAGCTCCTGGGCGGCCGCATCGAGACCCAGGTGGCGCGCCAGCCGCTGCCCGAGGTGGCGCGGCAACTGCATCTGCGCCACGGGCACGGGTTGCGCGTGATCGACGCGCGCCGCCCGCGCATGGGCAACCTGCACGAGGCGCTGCCCTCGGATCTGGTGGAGAAGCCGGCGCAGGACCGCTGGACGGTGCTGCCGGTGGGCGTCACCTCCGGCCTGGCCCTGGTGCTCACGCTCAGCGACTGACGCGCGTCTGCGCGCCCGCGCGCGCAGACGGCCGCGGCCCGCGTGCTAAGGTCCCCCGACCGGGGCGACGAAGCAGGCGGCACGCATGGCATGGGACCTGGCGGCATGGTGGCGGCGGCGACGGCGCGCGCCCGCCGCTGGCCGGGCGGCGACGCCGGCCCCGGCGTCTGTGTCCGCAACGGCCGACGCCCTGGCGCCGGGCACGACCTTCGCGGGGCTGCTCGTCGAGCGGCTCATCGGCCGCGGCGCGCTGGGCGCGGTGTACCTGGCGCGCGAGCGCCGCAGCGGCGCCGCGCGCGCGCTCAAGACGCTGGTGCTCGGCCAGGGCAGCAGCGCCGCGGAAGAAGCGCGCCTGGCTTTCCGGGCCGAGGCCCAGGCGGCGCAGCGGCTGCGGCATCCGGACATCGTCCAGGTCTTCGACGCCGGCGAGGCGCTGGGCCTGGGCTACCTGGTGATGGAGCTGCTGCCCGGCTGCGACCTCACCCGCTACACGCAGCCGGCGCGGCTGCTGCCGGAGCCGCTGGCGCTCGACATCGGCGCGCGGCTGGCCGAGGCGCTGGCGCATGCGCACCGCCAGGGCGTGCTGCACCGTGACGTCAAGCCCGCCAACGTCATGCTGCACCTGCCCAGCGGCAGCCTGAAGCTCACCGACTTCGGCCTGGCCCGGCTGCACGACGCGGCGCGCACGCGCAGCGGGCTGCTGCTGGGCACGCCGGCGTTCATGGCGCCGGAGCTGCTGGCCGGCGCGCCGGCCGACGCGCGCAGCGACCTCTACGCGCTGGCGGTGCTGCTGTTCCAGCTGCTCACGGCGCGGCTGCCGCACGAGGGCGAGTCGATGGGGCAGCTGCTGCAGTCCATCGCCCGCGACGAGGCCCGGCCGCTGCGCACGCTGCGCCCGGAGCTGCCCGCGGCGCTGGAGGCGCTGCTGGCGCGCGCGCTGGCGCGCTCGCCCGCACTGCGCGAGGCCGACGGCCAGGCGCTGGCGCGTGAAATGCGCGCCATCGCGGCCGCCGCCTGGCCCGCTGCCGCCCGGGAAGACCCGGGGGCGGTGTGATAATCCGGGCGTCCCATTGATGGAGACGGCATTGGACCAGAGTCACCCACGGTGACCGTCCACTCCGACGCGTGACCGCCTGGCGGGCCCACGAGGGGTGAGGCGGTTCCCACACATCCTCTCAGCCGAGGCCCGGCACACCCAGCGCGCCGCGCGCGCGCCTGACGCCTCGGCTTCCCCACACGCGTCGTTGGAGATGAGCAGATGCTCAACGTGTTCACTTTGGAGGCCGGCAAGCTCAAGGGCCGGCTGGTGCAGGACGGCGACCTCGCCGACGGCTCCCTGCAGCTGCCCAGGCCGGTGTGGGTCGATCTCGAAGACCCCACCGAAGAGGAAAAGGACTGGATCCAGGCGCGCTTCGGCCTGGTGCTGCCCGCCGACATCGTCGACGAGGACCTGGAGGAATCGGCGCGCTTCTACGAAGAGGACAACGGCGAGCTGCACATGCGCTCGGACTTCCTCATCGACGCCGACAAGGGCCACGACGAGCAGGGTTCGCGCAGCGTGCGCGTGGCCTTCATCCTGCACGAGAACGTGCTGTTCTCGGTGCACAGCGAGGACCTGCCCGTGTTCCGGCTGCTGCGGCTGCGCGCGCGGCGCATCCCGGCGCTGATCGAGGACGCCAAGGACGTGCTGCTCAAGCTCTACGACGCCGACGCCGAGTACAGCGCCGACGCGCTGGAGGGCATCTACGACAGCCTGGAGAAGGTCAGCCAGCGCGTGCTCAAGGAAGCGGTCAACGACGTCGCCGCCGGCGAGGCGCTCACCGCCATCGCGCGCGAGGAGGACCTCAACGGGCGCATCCGCCGCAACGTCATGGACACGCGCCGCGCGCTGAGCTTCCTGATGCGCAGCCGCATGCTCAACGCCGAGCAGTTCGAGGACGCGCGCCAGATCCTGCGCGACATCGACTCGCTCGACAGCCACACGGCGTTCCTGTTCGACAAGATCAACTTCCTGATGGACGCCACCGTCGGCTTCATCAACATCAACCAGAACCGGATCATCAAGATCTTCTCGGTGGCCTCGGTGGCATTGCTGCCGCCCACGCTCATCGCCAGCGTCTACGGCATGAACTTCAAGTTCATGCCCGAGCTGGAATGGGAGCTGGGCTATCCCTTCGCGCTGGGGCTGATGGCCTTCAGCGTGATCACGCCCTTCCTGTACTTCAGGCGCAAGGGCTGGCTCTGAGCCGAGGCGAGGCGAGGCGAGGCGAGCCGACGGGACCCCAAGAAGAACGGGGCACCGCCTGTGACGGTGCCCCGTGGCTGATAAAGACTGCCGTGCCGCGCCCCGAAGCGAACGAGGGAGGGAGGGAGGAGGAGAAGCGCTTGCGGGATTTCAGCCGGCGGTGCCGGCGGCAGCAGGGCAGAAAAAACGGGTGCCGACGAGAACTGCATCGGCATGGACATGAGACATCACAGCCCCCCCACTGTTCCACCGATGTGATCCGCCGTTACATCTGCATTAAGTTTGCAACGTGGATTTGGCGATCTGCGCATTGGTAGACGCTCCCAGCGGTTGAAAAGTGGCGTGTCATGGGGGAATCACCAACACCCCCTAGAATTCGCGGCTTTGCGCGAAGTCAAAGCCCGCCTGCCTGTCCCTCCCGTCCGTCCCGCTTTTCCAGAAGGCCGCCTTCCATGCTCTACCCCGAACTTTTCAAGCAACTCGAAGCCGTGCGCTGGAACATGGACACGGACATCCCCTGGGACCGCTTCGACGCCGCGCAGCTCAGCGACGAGCAGGCGCGCACGATCAAGATGAACGCGATCACGGAGTGGGCGGCGCTGCCGGCCACCGAGATGTTCCTGCGCGACAACCGCAGCGACAGCGACTTCTGCGGCTTCATGAGCGTGTGGTTCTTCGAGGAGCAGAAGCACTCGCTGGTGATGATGGAGTACCTGCGCCGCTTCCGCCCGGACCTGCTGCCCACCGAGGCCGAGCTGCACGAGGTGCGCTTCGAGTTCGACCCGGCCCCGCCGCTGGAGACGCTGATGCTGCACTTCTGCGGCGAGATCCGTCTCAACCACTGGTACCGCCGCGCCGCCGAATGGCACACCGAGCCGGTGATCAAGGCCATCTACGAGACGCTGGCCCGCGACGAGGCCCGCCACGGCGGCGCCTACCTGCGCTACATGAAGCGCGCCCTGGCCCAGCACGGCGACGCGGCGCGCGTGGCCTTCGCCAAGGTCGGCGTGCTCATGGCCAGCGCGCGGCGCACCTCGCAGCCGCTGCACCCGACCAACCTGCACGTCAACGAGAGCCTGTTCCCGCGCGACACCGTGCAGAGCCGCCTGCCCGACCCCGACTGGCTGGAGCACTGGCTCGACCAGCAGATCCAGTTCGACGCCGAATGGGAAGGCAAGGTCGTGCAGCGCATCCTGCACAACCTGAGCCTGCTCATGGGCCGCGACTTCCCGAACGTGCAGGCGCTCAACCGCTTCCGCAAGGAAATGGCGCAGAAGCTGGCCGCCGACACGGCCGCGGCCGAAGCGGCCTGACGCCACACCCCTCCAGGGCCCGCGCCATGCGGGCCCTGCCGCTCTACCGGCTCACGCCGCCGGGCAGCGTGCCCTCTTTCCCCACGCGACTTCCACGGCCAGCGCGCACAGCGCCCCGGCCAGCGCGCCGGCCGCATGCGCCTGCGTCGCGACGCTGAAATCCCGGCCCGCGGCTGCCGCCGGCCAGGGTGACCACGGGGATTCCAGCCCCAGCTTCAGCAGCAGCCCCGCCCACACCGCTGCGCCCACGTAGCGCGGCAGGCCCGCGCGCGCCAGCAGCGCGGTGCTGGCCACCGCCACGCCGGCGTGCAGCACGCCGGAGAGGCCGCCGTAGTGCGCCATGCCGGCCGGGCCCCAGGCCGCCAGCAGCGCATGCGTCAGCGGCCAGGCGGCGAGCCCCGCCAGCACGTGGCGCCGCTCCAGGTCGGCGGCGTGGCCGTACAGCGCCAGCGCCGCCACGCCGGCCGCGTTGGCCGCCAGGTGCAGCGGCGTCCAGTGCACCCACGCCGCCGTCCACAGCCGCCAGGGCTCGCGCAGCCAGCGGCCGGGTTGGCCGTCCAGGAGTGAAGGGGGGAACAGGAAGAAGGACAGCAGCGCGCCGGCGGCGAGCAGGGCGCACAGGGCGAGCCAGGGGCGCGCCCGGGACAGCCGCGCGCCGGCCGCCGCTTCAGTCAAACACCGCCCGCCACAGCGCCAGCACCGCCTCGCGCGGGCCCGAGAACTGGTCGGGCGGGAACTGCGTGGGCTGCTCGTCCAGGCGCGCGCGGTGCTGCGCGCGGCGCAGCTCGCGGTAGGCGATGGCCGCGGCGGCGCCCACGCCCGGGGGCAGCAGCCCCGCGTCCTGCGCGCGCTGCATCAGCGCGATGTTGCCGACGTTGTCCAGCAGCTCCGGACGGCGCTCGCCATGCGCCAGCACCAGGAACTGCACCGCGAACTCCGCGTCCACCATGCCGCCGGGGCTGTGCTTGACGTCGAACAGCCCTTCCTTGACCGGCCGCCCGGCGCGCATCTTGTCGCGCATGGCGTGCACTTCCTGGCGCAGCGCGAGCGCGTCGCGCGGCGCGCTCAGCACGGCGCGGCGGATGTCCTCGAAGCGCGCGCCGATGTCGGCATCGCCCGCGCAGAAGCGCGCCCGCGTGAGCGCCTGGTGCTCCCAGGTCCACGCCGTGTTGCTGCCGCGGCCGAGCTGGTAGCGCTCGAAGGATTGCAGCGAGGTCACCAGCAGCCCGGAGTTGCCGTTGGGCCGCAGCGCGGTGTCGATGTCGAAGAGCTCGCCGGCCGAGGTGCGCAGCGTCAGCCACATGATCAGCCGCCGCACGAAGCCGGCGTAGATCTCCGGCGCGTTGTCGTCGTCGTCGTCGTAGAGGAAGACGAGGTCGAGGTCGCTGCCGTAGCCCAGCTCCTTGCCGCCGAGCTTGCCGTAGGCGATGACGGCAAAGCGCGGCTGCTCGCGGTGCTTCTGCTTCGTATGGAACCAGCCCCAGTGCAGCGTGCGCTCCAGCACCGCGTCGGCCAGCGCGGAGAGGTCGTCGGCGACCTGCTCGACCGTGATGTGCTCCTCCACGTCGCGCACCAGGGTGCGGAACACCTCGGCATGGTGGGCGCGGCGCAGGGTGTCGAGCAGCGCTTCCTCGGACGCCTCGCCGGAGCGCTCCCAGGCGGCGTGGCGCTCGTCGAGCTCGCGCGCGAAGGCCTCGCGGTCGAAGCGCTGGTCGATGATGCGGCGGTCGGCCAGCTCGTCGATGACGCCCGGATGCCGCATGAGGTAGCGCATCGGCCAGCGCGCCAGTCCCAGCAGCCGCAGCAGCCGCGCCTGCACCTCGGGCCGCTCCACCAGCAGCGCCAGGTAGCTCTCGCGGCGCAGCAGCGGCTCGACCCAGTCGATGAAGCGCAGCGCGGCGTCGGGCGTGCAGCCCTGGCGCTGCACCGCCTCGGCGGCGCGGTGCACCAGCCGCGCCAGCCGGATCTTGCTTTCGTCGCGCAGCGCCTGCACCCGCGGCTGCGTCACCCACTGGCGCACGCGCTGGCCCAGCGCGTCGGGCAGCTTCTGCAGGAAGCCCTCGTCGTCCACCGGCAGCGGCGTGCCGCCGCAGCCGCGGCAGCCGTTGGCCGCGCGCGTGGGCGGGCTGCGGCCGTCGTGCAGCAGCGCGTCGAACTCCAGCGCCACGAACTCGCGCGTCTCGCCCAGGCGGTCGAGCAGCTCGCAGGCGTCGGCGCTGCAGGTCAGCTCCAGGCTGCGCGCGATCCAGCCCAGGTCGCCGTCGGCGGTGGGCAGCAGGTGCGTCTGCTGGTCGTCGAGGTACTGGATGCGGTGCTCGATGCGGCGCAGGAAGGTGTAGGCGCGCGCCAGCCGCTCGGCGGTGGCCGGCGGCATCATCCCGTGCGCGGTGAGCTTTTGCAGCGCGCGCAGCGTGGAGCGGGTGCGGATCTCCGGGAACTGCCCGCCGCGCACCACCTGCAGCAGCTGCACGATGAACTCGATCTCGCGGATGCCCCCACGCGAGAGCTTCACGTCGTTGGCCCGCTCGGGCCGGCCGGCGGCGCGGCGCTGGGCCTCTTCCCGGATGCGCAAATGCAGCTGGCGCAGGCCCTCGAAGACGCCGTAGTCGAGGTAGCGCCGGTACACGAAGGGGCCGACCAGGTCGGCGAGCTGGCGCGCGCGCCCGCTGGTGACGGCGGCGCGCGGCGCCACCACGCGGCTCTTGAGCCAGGCGAAGCGCTCCCACTCGCGCCCCTGCGCATAGAAATAGGTCTCCAGCATCGACAGGCTCACCACCGGCGGGCCGGAGTTGCCGTTGGGCCGCAGCGCCAGGTCCACGCGGAAGACGAAGCCGTCGTCGGTGGTGTCGCCGATGAGCGCGTAGAGCCGCTTGACGACCTTGGCGAAGTACTCGTGCGCGGAGATGGGCTGCGCGCCGTCGGTCTCGCCGTCCTCCTCGTAGACGTAGATCAGGTCGATGTCGGAGGAGACGTTGAGCTCGCGCGCGCCGAGCTTGCCCATGCCCACGATCCACAGCTCGATCGGCTCGCCCGCGGCGTTGCGCGGCTCGCCGTGGCGCTCGGACTCCTGGGCGCGCGCATCGGCCAGCGCCGCTTCGAGCGTGGTCTCGGCCAGCGCCGTCATGGCGTGGGTCACGTCGTCCAGCCGCGCGGCACGCTCCACGTCCAGCACCGCCAGCCGCTCCAGCACCAGCTGGCGCGCGATGCGCAGCGCCGCGGGCAGCGGCCGGCCGGCGGCCAGGAGGGTGTCGATCAGGGCTTGTATCCTGGGCGTGTCGGGCACGCCCTCTGCCAGCAGGGGCAGCAGGTCGGCGTGGCGACGGCGCACGCGCTGCACGAAACGGCTGTGTTCCGCCAGCGCGGGCGGTTCATCGGTCGAGATTGGTGAAGCGGAAGCCATCGTGCCGGCAAAACCCCGTGTGCTAGATTGACCAGTTCATGGAGCAGCCCCGGAGAACCGTCCGCGCTGGCGCCCGGTTCCCGAAGTCCTGATGCACTTGTCGCGCCGCTCGTCCGGCGGGCGTTCCGACATGCCTCCATTCCCCCCCGATCGCTCAGCCCGCCGCGCCTCGCGCTGGCCCTGGGGCCTGCGGCTGGCTGCCGGTCTGGTGATCGCGGCGTGGACTGTATTGCTGCTGGCCATGGCGGCGCTGCACTGGGTCGTATTGCCCCACGCCCGCGAGTGGCTGCCGCGCATCGAGGCCCACGCCAGCCG
Source organism: Azohydromonas aeria (assembly GCF_009760915.1). Classification (GTDB taxonomy): domain Bacteria; phylum Pseudomonadota; class Gammaproteobacteria; order Burkholderiales; family Burkholderiaceae_C; genus Azohydromonas; species Azohydromonas aeria. The sequence continues at coordinate 47,324 of NZ_VIDQ01000008.1, read as the reverse complement.
CTCCCTGGGTGTACCCGTGCAGATCGGCGACCTCGAGACCCGCGGCGGCGGCTGGGTGCCAGCGCTGGAGCTGCGCGACGTCGTGCTGCTCGACGCGCAGCGGCGCGAGGCGCTGCGGCTGCCGCGCGTGTCGGTGGCGCTGTCGGCGCGCTCGCTGCTGACGCTGCGGCTGCGCCTGGAGCAGCTCGTCATCGACGGCGCGCAGCTGGAGCTGCGCCGCGACGCGCAGGGCCGCCTCTTCGTCGCCGGGCTGCCCATCACCCCCAGTCCCGACACCGGCGCGGCCGAGGACACCGCGCTGGCCGACTGGTTCTTCGCCCAGCCCGAGTTCCACGTGCGCAACGCGCGCGTGCGCTGGACCGACGAGACGCGCCCCGAAGCGCCGCCGCTGGAGCTCGCCGGCGTGCAGCTGCTGCTGCGCAACGGGCTGCGCCGCCACGAGCTGCGCCTGGACGCCGAGCCGCCCGCGGCCTGGGGCGGCGGGCGCTGGACGGTGCAGGGCCGCTTCTCGCAGCCGCTGCTGGCGCGCGCGGCCGAGTTCAGACGCTGGCGCGGCACGCTGCACGCCGACCTGCCTTCCTTCGACGTCGCGCCGCTGCAGCACTACGTGACGCTGCCCGCGGCGCTGCGCGGCGGGCAGGGCGCGCTGCGCGCCTGGCTCGACGTGGACCGCGGCGAGGCGCGCGAGGCCACGCTCGACCTCGCGCTGCAGTCGCTGGACCTGCGCCTCGAAGGCCACGAGCCGCTGGCGCTGGCGCAGCTGCAGGGCCGGCTCACGGCGCGCCACGACGAGGACGGGACGCTCACCTTCGCCGCGAAGCAGCTGGCCTTCGCCACCGCCGACGGCGCGCAGTGGCCCGCCGCCGACGCGCGGCTGCAGCTGCGCCGCGGCACGCAGCCCGGCGGCGAGCTCAGCGCCTCGCGCCTGGACCTGGGGCTGCTGGCGCGGCTGCTCAGCCGCGTGCCGCTGCCCGACCAGCTCGAAGAGCGCCTGGCCCGGCTCGCGCCCGAAGGCATCGTCACCGGGTTGGACGCGCGCTGGGACGGACCGCTGGACGCGCCCGCGCACTACCGCGCCAAGGGCCGCGCGCAGGGGCTGGCCGTGAGCAGCGCGCCGGCGGACAAGGCCGGCGACATCGGGCAGCCCGGCTTCAGCGGGCTGGACGCCGACTTCGACGCCAGCGAGGCCGGCGGCAGCGCGCGCATCGCGCTGGCGCAGGGCGCGCTGGACTTTCCCGGCCTGTTCGCCGAGCCGCGTATCCCCGTGGACCGCTTCGGCGCGCAGCTGGCCTGGCGGCTGCGCACGGCCGCGGCGCCGACGGCGCCGAAATACGAGGTGCTGCTGCGCGACGCGAAGCTGGCCAACCCCGACGCGCAAGCCGAATTCAGCGCCACCTGGCGCACCGACGCGCAGGGCCGGCTGCCCGGCACGCTGGAGCTCGACGGCCGGCTGCACCAGGGCCGCGCCCAGGCCGTGGCGCGCTACCTGCCGCTGACGCTGCCTCCCGACACCCGGCAGTGGGTCGAGCAGGCGGTGCGCGGCGGGCGCATCACGCAGGCTGCTTTCCGCGTGCGCGGCGACCTCGACGACTTCCCGTTCCGGCGCCCCGGCAGCGGCGAGTTCCGCATCGCCGGCCCGGTCGAGGACGTGACGCTGGCCTACGTGCCCGACGACCCCGGCTGGCCCGTGTTCACGAACGCCGCGGGCGAGCTGGTCTTCGACCGGCTGTCCATGCAGTTGCGCAACCTGCGCGCGCGCGTGGCCGGGCTCAACCTGGAGCTCTCCGGCGTCAACGGCGGCATCGCCGACTACGACCAGAGCGTGCTGCGCATCGAGGGCACCGGGCGCGGCGTGGCCGCGGACATGCTGCGCTTCGTCAACGCCACGCCCGTGGGCGGCTGGATCGACGGCGCGCTGCAGGACGCCGGCGCCACCGGCAACGCCGAGCTGCGCCTGGCGCTGCAGCTGCCGCTGTTCGACATGGCGCGCAGCACCGTGCAGGGCAGCGTGCTGTTCAACGGCAACGACGTGCGCATCAACCCCAGCGTGCCGCTGCTGGCCGGGGCGCGCGCCAGGGTGGATTTCACGCACCAGCGCGTGGCCGTCACCGGCGGCGCGCGCGTGCTCGGCGGCGACGCGGTGTTCGAAGGCGGCACCCAGCCCGACGGCACGATGCGCTTCACCGGCAGCGGCATCGCCAGCGCCGAGGGCCTGCGCCGCGCGCCGGAGCTGGGATTCATCTCGCGCCTGGCCGGCGCCTTCAGCGGGCAGTCGCCCTACAAGCTGCAGGTCACGGTGCGCGAAGGGCACCCGGAATTCCTGGTCACGAGCAACCTGGTGGGCATGGCCTCGGAGCTGCCCGCGCCGCTGCGCAAGGCGGCCGAAGCCGCGCTGCCGCTGCAGGTGGGCACGCGCTTGGTGGCCGACGGCGCGATGCGGCACGAGCACTGGCAGGTGGAGGCGGGCGACCTGTTCCAGGCGCAGCTGGTGCGCGACCTGCAGCACCAGGACGCCGACGGCGACGCCGTGCTGCTGCGCGGCGGCGTGGGCGTGCGGCTGCCGGCGCCGCAGCCGGCCACGGGGCTGCAGCTGGCGGTGGCGCTGCCGGCGCTGGACCTGGACGAGTGGCAGGCCGCCTGGGGGCGGCTGTCGCGCAGCGGCGCGGCCGGGGGCAACGGCGCCGCGGCGGGGGGCGCATCGGGCGGCTTCGGGACCGACCTGGCGCTGCCGCTGATCGCGGCGCTGCAGGTGGAGCGGCTGATGGTCACCGGCCGGCAGCTCGACCGCGTGGTGGCCGGCGTCACGCGCGGCGGCAACGACCCCGCCTGGCGGGTGAACCTGCATGCCGACCAGCTCGACGGCCACGTCGAGTACCGCCCGGCGGTGGGAGCGCAGGCCGGGCAGGTGCGGGCGCGGCTGGCGCGGCTGGCGCTGCCGCCCAGCGCGGCGCAGGGGGTGGAGTCGCTGCTGGCGCAGGCGCCGGCCAGCGTGCCGGCGCTCGACATCGTGGTCGAGGACTTCGACCTGGCCGGGCGCGACCTGGGCCGCGTCGAGGTCGTGGCCGTGAACCGTCGCCTCTCGGCGGCGTCGCGGCAGGTGGAGTGGCAGCTCGACCGGCTGTCGCTGGCCACGCCCGAAGCCGAGCTGCGGGCGCTGGGCCGCTGGGCCCGCAGCGCCGACGGGCAGCGCCGCATGCAGCTCGACTTCCGCCTGGATCTCAACGACGGCGGCGCGCTGCTGGAGCGCCTGGGCCACGGTGGCGTGCTGCGCGGCGCCAGGGGCCGGGTGCAGGGCGAGGTGACGTGGCCGGGCTCGCCGCTGGCGCCCGACGCCGCGCGCATGGACGGCAAGCTGCGCGTGGACATCCAGCAGGGCCGCTTCCTGAAGGCCGACGCCGGCGCGGGGCGGCTGCTGTCGGTGCTGAGCCTGCAGTCCATTCCGCGGCGGCTGACGCTGGACTTCCGCGACGTGTTCCTGCAGGGCTTCGCCTTCGACAACGTCACCGGCGACGTGCGCATCGACGACGGCGTGGCCCAGACCAACAACCTGCTCATGCGCGGTCTGCAGGCCGCGGTGCTGATGGAAGGCCGGGCCGACATCGCGCGCGAGACGCAGGATTTACATGTGGTGGTGGTGCCCGAGATCAACGCCGGCACCGCGTCGCTGGCATATGCCGTGATCAACCCGGCCGTGGGGCTGGGCACCTTCCTGGCGCAGCTGTTCCTGCGCAAGCCGCTGATGCAGGCCGGTACGCGCGAATTCCGGATCACCGGCCCGTGGACCGACCCGCAGGTGGCCAAGGTGGACCGCGCCCCGGGCAAGCCGCTGCCCAACCTGGAGCCCTCCTCGCCGCCGTCCGCGGCCGCCGCGGCGTCCACGCCCACGACCCAGTGACCCGCCTGGGCCCCGCGACCGCTTCCATCCGTTCCCCCATTCCTTCCCGGAGAACCGCCCCATGAAACTTGCCGCCCTGCAGATGGTGTCCACGCCCGACGTGGGCCGGAACCTGGAGGCCGCCGCGCGGCTGATCGCCGAGGCCGCGGCGCAGGGCGCCACGCTCGCGTCGCTGCCCGAGTACTTCTGCCTGATGGGGCAGGACGACCGCGACAAGCTGCGCATCGCCGAGGACGACGGGCAGGGGCCGATCCAGGATTTCCTTGCCGGCGAAGCCAGGCGCCACGGCCTGTGGCTGATCGGCGGCACGCTGCCGATCAAGGCCGGCAACGGCGAGCGCGTGCGCAACGCCTGCTGCGTGTACGGCCCCGACGGCACCCGCGCCGCGCGCTACGACAAGCTGCACCTGTTCGCCTTCGACAACGGCAAGGAACGCTACGACGAGGCCGTGGTGCTGGAGCCGGGCGACGCACCGAGGGCGGTGCAGGCGGCAGGGCTGCGGGTGGGGCTGTCGGTCTGCTACGACCTGCGCTTCCCGGAGCTGTACCGGGCCATGAGTTTTGAATGCGGCGCCGCGCCCTGCGACGTGATCAGCGTCCCGGCCGCCTTCACCTACACCACCGGGCGCGCGCATTGGGAATTGCTGCTGCGCACCCGCGCCGTGGAAAACCAGTGCTACGTGGTGGCCGCGGCGCAGGGCGGCAAGCACGAGAACGGCCGCCGCACCTGGGGCCACAGCATGGTGATCGACCCGTGGGGCGAGATTCTCTCGGTGGTAGAGGAGGGCGAGGGAATGGCGATTGCCGATTTCGATGCCGAACGGATCAAGGAAGTGCGGGTGCAATTGCCGGCGCTGGGGCATCGGCGGCTTTGATTCTTGAACCGTATTTCATGAAAGCGGCGCGCTGACACGCAGGCCGCAAGCAATAGCGCCGTCATTCCCGCGAAAGCGGGAATCCATTTTCCGGCCGTCCGACAGGACGGCTTTGACTGGCTTCCCGTCAGCCGATACGCCGGCCCTCCACCTCGTCATTCCCGCGAAGGCGGGAATCCAGGCGGTCCCCAAGCGGAGCGCAAGAGCAAATACAGGCGTGCTGCTGCTTCAATTTCCCGACAGGCTTTACCCCCGCACCGCCGCCTCAATCACAGCCATGTCAATCTTCTTCATGGTCAGCATCGCGTCGAACGCCCGCTTGGCCGCCGCCCGGTCCGGATTCGCCATCGCCTCCGTCAGCACCCGCGGCGTGATCTGCCAGGATATTCCCCATTTGTCCTTGCACCAGCCGCACTCGCTTTCCTGCCCGCCGTTGCCAACAATGGCGTTCCAGTAGCGGTCGGTTTCTTCCTGATCGTCGGTGGCGACCTGGAATGAAAACGACTCATTGGGCGTGAAGGCCGGGCCGCCGTTCAGACCGATGCAGGGAATGCCCATCACGGTGAACTCGACCACCAGCACGTCGCCCTGCTTTCCTGAAGGGAAATCGGCGGGGGCGTGGTGGATGGGGCCAATGCTGCTGTCAGGGAAAGTCGCCGCGTAGAAGCGGGCGGCTTCTTCGGCGGTGCCGTTGTACCAGAGGCAGAGGGTGTTCTTGCTGGGCATGGTTGATTCTCCAATTCCAAAAAGAAAACTGCGGCGGCGCTGTGAAAGGCATCCGAGGGAACGGGCAACTACTGTTCCCTGCAGCAATGACGGTCAATATCTTGAATGCTTCTTGCCATGCCGGTTCTTTAAAAAATTTAAAATAATACTGATTTTCAGGATAGACAACTCAAGTCCGGCACAGCCATTTGTAAATCACGCAGCCATTCTGCCCGCTCCCCTCAAGTGCAAATCAACGTGAATCTCCGAAAAAGGGCATACCACGTCGCCGGCATCGTTGCGTTCAACCAAACCAAGTTCAGCAAGTGTTTTCACATCCTCTTGTACACGCCTGGCATCGCGGCCAATCCGCCGAGCCAGTTCGCGCACGGTCATTGAGCCTTGTCCTTGCAGGGCGTGCACCAGGTCCCAGCGCCGCTCGGTGAGGCGTGCGAACAAGGCCCCTGCCGTCTCAAAATTCAGCACCTCGCCTTGATAGTCGGTGCGGCTGCCGGCTGTACCCGCGGCCCGCAATGCCGCACGCCAATCCGGTTGCAGCGTGATGGTGAGGGTGCGTTGTTGCGTCATGACTTTCTCCTGGCATCCACAGCGGCAATGAAGTCTTCCACCAACTGCTCGACGCTGGTGAAAAGGTAGGGCAATTCCTGCCCGTCGAGATGGCAGTGGTCGCCTTTGCCACGTTCATTGTCAAAGCCCACCACGCGCACGCCATTGACGACATAGACGGCACGGTATTTGTAGCCGTGCGTGGTCGGTGGCACCGGCTCAGGTACGCGCCATACCACCAACTCCAGGACGCCGCCGTCAGCCGCAATGTCCTTGAAGCGATGAACCAGTTCGGCGCGCATATGGTTTTGGTGTCAACTCAGAATCGCCAGCACGAAACAAGGGCCTTGATTCACCTCCTCCCGAACATCATCTGCCGCGCCAAAAACGATTTCAAAGGCGGAACCGCCTGCAGCGCCGCCAACCCCAGTGCCCGCGCCGTCGGCAGCCCCGGCAATTGCCAGGTAAAGGTTCGGGCCAGGAAATCGGTCACGGCAATTGTGCTCCACCGATCCGGCGCCCTTTGAAACTCAACCCGCCGCAAAGCCGCCTCGATGGATTCGCTGCGTTTCAGCGCATGCACCAGCGCATAAGCGTCCCGCAGCCCGAGATTCAACCCCTGTCCCGCTACCGGGTGCAGCGTCTGCGCCGCATTGCCGATGCGCACCGTGCGGTCCCGTGCCAGCGTGCGCTCGGCATTCAGCCCCAGCGCGAAAGCCTTCATCGGCGTCACGGCCACCAGCCGCCCGATTTCCGGCGGGAATATCGAGGACAGCACGTGCAGCCGCTGCGCGTCGGTCAAATCCTTCACAGGGTCGTCGCGGCTGTCCACGCACCACACCAGCGCGGCGCGTTGCGCGCCGTCGGCGCTGGGCGGCAGCGGCAATAACGCAGCCGGGCCCTGGCGGGTAAATCGCTCGACGGCCAACCCCGGGCGGGCGCCTTCCAGGGTCACGGTGCCGATCCAGGCGGTCTGGCCGTAATCGCGGGCGATGGTCTTGCGCGCCTGCTCGGCAAATACGCCGCCCTCGGCCACCACGGCCAGATCAAAACTTTCGACAATGCCGGCGTCCACTTCCACGCCGCCATTCACCGGCTTGAAACTCGTCACCGGCGTGCCGAACCGGGTGTGAAGCCTTGCCGGCTCCAGCGCCGCCTGCTCGAACCAGGCGCGCTGCAGCGGCGCCACCACCGCGCCGTAACTCTGCACGGCGCCCAGCATCGGCACCGCTTCCTCCTGCGCGCTGATGCGCACCCGCGGCTCGCCGCCGACCGGGAAGGGGAGCGTCCCGGGCGGCGCCTGCGATACCACCACTTCCTGGATCGGCTGCGCGGTATTCGCCGACCAGGCCCGCAGCTGCTGCAGCATCTGCACGCTGCCCAGCGACAGGGCCAGCACGCGCGGGTCGCCGGAAACGTCCTTGTCAGCCGGGCGCGCGTCGAATACCGAGATGTCGGCGCGCGGCAATTGGCGCGCGGCCATCAATCCCAAGGCCAAACCCACCGGGCCGGCACCGACCACGGCAATTCTTAAATTCGTCGCCGGCACGGCGGACGTGGCGCCGGCGTGGTGGAGAAAATTGGGGGAGGAAGTGTCGGCGGTATTCATGCGCGTCGTTCTCCTTGTTCGTCCAGGCTTTTCAGCCGGTCCGGCGTGCCCACGTCGGTCCAGCCGCCGCCCCAGTATTCGGCGCCCAAGGCCCGGCGCGAGATCGCGGCATCCAGGTAGGGCCGCAGCGGCGCCTTGGTGCCGGCGGGCAAATCGGTCATGAGTTCCTCGACGAAGGCGCGGCGGAACAGGCCGAGGCTGGTCCAGGTGTATTTTTCTTCCGCATCGCGCGTGGCAAGACCGTCGCGGATGCCGAAATCGCCACCCGGGTGGTGCGGCGGGTTGTCCGTGAGCCAGAGTTTCCCAAGCTGCCCGGAATTCTCAAACTTGAGAAGTTCAGCCTTGTCAAAAGTGAATTTCGGCGTGAACACGTCGCCCGACACCACCCAGAAAGTCTCTCCCAGCAGCGGCAGCGCCTTTTTCATGCCGCCGGCGGTTTCCAGCGCGCCGCCGTGGTCGCGGCCCTCGTGGGAATAAATGATTTCCAGCCCATAGTGGGAGCCGTCGCCCAGCGCGGGCTCAAATTGCTCTTCCAGCCAGGCGGTATTCACCACCACGCGCGCGACACCTGCGCGGGACAGGGCGTCCAGGTGCCATTCGATGAGGCGCCGTCCCTGCACGGACAGCAGCGGTTTGGGGGTTCGGTCGCTCAGCGGCCGCATGCGCTCGCCGCGGCCGGCCGCCAGGATCAGGGCAGTCAGGGTCATGCGCGCCAGTGTAGGAGCGGCCCTTCACGCCCCCCTTGACGCGGCTGTGCACAAGGCTGTGGTCAGCTTCGACAACAACTCGGGCTTGTCCACAGGGGCAGGCGTCCGGCCGAGGTTTGTTGTCTGTTCGCGCTCGCGCAACCACGACCCCGGTCCCCAGCCTTCGGCCGCGCGCAAGTGCGCGCGCCAAAAGAACAAACGCCGGTTATCCACAGGCCCGGGCGGCCTCTACCACGACGACCACCTTTAAAAATGAACATCCTTGGGGAAGAAAAACCGGGCGAATCAGGCGGCGGGGAGGGCACCTGAAAGCCGAAAACGGCCGGTCAGGGGACAGGGCGGTGGACAAGCGGTGCAGGAGTCCGGGGCTGTCCACAGGGGTGCGAGGCGTGCCCGTTGAAGGGCTGAAAGGCTTGGCGGGACAACGGGTTGGACAAGTTGTGGGCTGCGGCGGGCTTGTGCACAGGGCGGCTGAAGACCGCTGTCCAGGGAGGTGTCGAGCCGCCGTGCCAGCGCGCGGCGGAAACGAAAACGCCGGCGCGAGGCCGGCGTAGATGCGGAAGCCCTTATCCGTTCGTCCTGAGGTATCGAAGGACGAATCCGGAGAGGCTGGTACGTCGCTCAGGAAGCGTTGGCGGGCTGACCCGTTCGCACTGAGGTATCGAAGTGCGAATCCGCCAGGCTCTTGCGGCCTGCTACGCGGCGCAGGCCGTTCATCCTTCGATACCTCAGGACGAACGGGTTACTTCCAAGGAAAACGGCGCCTGCGGCGCCCGCGACGGCCCTCACCCCCCCAGCCCGATCGGCGCCGGTGCCGTGTTGAGGATGCGGGTGAACAGCGGCCGGTACGCGTCGTCGGGCTGGTGGCCGGTGAGCGGGTCCTTGTTGCGGGCGAAGGCGGCGTCGAGCTCGACCCAGTCCTCCGGCAGCAGGTGCTTCTCGGCGGCGGGCAGGATCGTCTGCTCCTCGGTGCCCATGTGCGAGAGGTAGAAGTTGACGTAGCGCTCGGCCGCGGCCTCGAACTCCAGGCGCCGGGCCTCGCCCATCATCTCGAAGGCCAGCAGCGCGTGCTCCAGGCGCAGCACGGCGCGCTCGCCCTGCTCGTGGTCCTCGTCGAGCGCGTCGAGTACCGGGATCAGATCGGGACAGCGCTCGCGCAGGCGCGGGAACAGCAGCTCGGTCTCCTTGGTGTGGTGCAGCCGCTCGGGAAACTCGTCGATGTAGAACAGCATCGCGCGCAGCAGGCCGAAGTCGGGCACCTTGCCTTCGCGCCGCGACTGCGCCAGCAGCATGGACAGGGATCGCAGCATCGCGGCCAGGGCCTGGTGCTCTTCGCGGATGACGGTGAGGGCGACGTGGCGCATGAGCATGTCTCCGTGGTGTGGTGCCCCAAAGCGTGGCAGCGCGCAGCGCGCGCGCATTGACGCGGCTCAAGCCCGCACCGACCCGGCGCACGCCGCACCCTGCGCGTGTTGCAACCTCCCGTTGGGGGCACCCTTGGGGGGCGGCTTAAAATCCGCGTTTTTCCTGCTCACAGGCCTGAATCGCATGGACCTCGTTGCCGACATTCCCCAAGCAACCGCCCAGGACCCGAAGACCCTGATGGCCAATGCCATCCGTGCGCTGGCCATGGACGCCGTGCAGCAGGCCAACTCCGGCCACCCCGGCGCGCCCATGGGCATGGCCGACATGGCCGTGGCGCTGTGGGGCCGCCACCTGCGCCACAACCCGCAGGACCCGCAGTGGGCCGACCGCGACCGCTTCGTGCTGTCCAACGGCCACGGCTCGATGCTGATCTACGCGCTGCTGCACCTCACCGGCTACGCGCTGCCCATCGAGGAGCTGCGCAACTTCCGCCAGATGCACAGCAAAACCCCGGGCCACCCCGAGGTCGGCATCACCCCCGGCGTCGAGACCACCACCGGCCCGCTCGGCCAGGGCATCACCAACGCCGTGGGCATGGCGCTGGCCGAGAAGCTGCTCGCCGCCGAGTTCAACCGCGACGGCCACACCGTGGTCGATCACCGCACCTACGTCTTCCTGGGCGACGGCTGCCTGATGGAAGGCATCAGCCACGAGGCCTGCGCCCTGGCCGGCGCCTGGAAGCTCGACAAGCTCATCGCGCTCTACGATGACAACGGCATCAGCATCGACGGCCAGGTCCAGCCCTGGTACGTGGACGACGCCGCGCTGCGCTTCCAGTCCTACGGCTGGAACGTCATCGGCCCCATCGACGGCCATGACACCGACGCCGTGGACCAGGCGCTGCAGGCCGCGCGCGGCCACACCGGCCAGCCCACGCTGGTCATCTGCAAGACCAACATCGGCCACGGCTCGCCCAACCGCGCCGGCACCGCCAAGGCGCACGGCGAGGCGCTGGGCCACGACGAGATCGCCCTGACCCGCACCGCGCTGGGCTGGAGCCACGAGCCCTTCGTGATCCCCGAGGAGGCCTACGCCGCCTGGGACGCCAAGGCCCGCGGCGCGGAGCAGCAGGCCGAGTGGCAGCAGCGCTTCGACGCCTACGCCGCCGCCTTCCCCGAGCTGGCCGCCGAGTTCCAGCGCCGCATGGCCGGCGAGCTGCCCGCCAACTTCGCGCAGGTGGCCGTGGACGCCGCCATCGCCGCGCACGAGAAGGCCGAGACGGTCGCCAGCCGCAAGGCCAGCCAGATCGCGCTGGAGTTCTTCACCAAGTCGCTGCCCGAGATGCTGGGCGGCTCGGCGGACCTGACCGGCTCGAACCTGACGAACACCAGCAGCACCGCGGCGCTGCGCTTCGATGCCGAGGGCAAGCCCAATGGCGGCCGCCACATCAACTACGGCGTGCGCGAGTTCGGCATGGCCGCGATCATGAACGGCGTGGCGTTGCACGGCGGCTACATCCCCTACGGCGGCACCTTCCTGACCTTCAGCGACTACAGCCGCAACGCCATCCGCATGGCGGCACTGATGAAGGCGCGCGTGATCCACGTCTTCACGCACGACTCCATCGGCCTGGGCGAGGACGGCCCCACGCACCAGAGCGTGGAGCACGCGGCTTCCCTGCGCCTGATCCCGAACCTCGACGTCTGGCGCCCGGCCGACACCGCTGAAACCGCGGTGGCCTGGAGCACCGCGCTGCTCAACAAGACGCGCCCGACCGCGCTGCTGCTGAGCCGGCAGAACCTGGCCTACCTGCCCAAGGCCGGCCTGGACGAGATCGCCAAGGGCGCCTACGTGCTGGCCGAGCCCAGCGAGGTGGGGCTGAAGAAGAAGGCGCAGGCCGTGATCATGGCCACGGGCTCCGAGGTGCAGCTGGCGCTGCACGCGCAGCAGCAGCTGGCCGTGGCCGGCATCGCGGTGCGCGTGGTCTCGGTGCCCAGCACCACGGCCTTCGACCGCCAGAGCCGCGCCTACAAGACCGCGGTGCTGCCCGAAGGGCTGCCGCGCATCGCCGTGGAGGCCGGCGTGACCGACTTCTGGTGGAAGTACGGCTGCGCCGCCGTGGTGGGCATCGACAGCTACGGCGAGAGCGCCCCGGCCAACGTGCTGTTCAAGCACTTCGGCTTCACCGCCGAGAACGTCGCCGCCACGGTTCGCGCCGTGCTCGGCAAGTAAGCCACTTCAATGCCTGCGCCGCCCGCGGGCGGCGGCGGGCGGAAAACGGTTCTTCAACCCAGGGTTTTTTCTTCGCAGGAGTGATGTGACATGACCATCAAGATTGGTATCAACGGCTTCGGCCGCATCGGCCGCATGGTGTTCCGCGCCGCGGTGCAGAACTTCGAGGACATCGAGGTGGTCGGCATCAACGACCTGCTCGAGCCCGACTACCTGGCCTACATGCTGAAGTACGACAGCGTGCACGGCCGCTTCAAGGGCGACGTGGCGGTCGAGGGCAACAATCTCATCGTCAACGGCAAGAAGATCCGCCTGACCGCGGTGAAGAACCCCGAGGAGCTGGCCTGGGGCGAGGTTGGCGCCGACATCGTGATCGAGTCCACCGGCCTGTTCCTGACCAAGGAAACCGCCGAGAAGCACCTCAAGGCCGGCGCCAAGAAGGTGATCATGTCCGCCCCGTCCAAGGACGACACGCCGATGTTCGTCTTCGGCGTGAACCACGCCACCTACGCCGGCCAGGCCATCGTCTCCAACGCCTCGTGCACCACCAACTGCCTGGCGCCCGTGGCCAAGGTGCTCAACGACAAGTGGGGCATCAAGCGCGGCCTGATGACGACGGTGCACGCCGCCACCGCCACGCAGAAGACCGTGGACGGCCCGTCCAACAAGGACTGGCGCGGCGGCCGCGGCATCCTGGAGAACATCATCCCGTCGTCCACCGGTGCCGCCAAGGCCGTGGGCGTCGTGATCCCCGAGCTCAACAAGAAGCTCACCGGCATGGCCTTCCGCGTGCCCACCTCCGACGTGTCGGTGGTAGACCTCACCGTCGAGCTCAACGCCGAGGCTTCCTACGCCGAGATCTGCGCCGAGATGAAAGCGCAGAGCCAGGGCGCCCTGAAGGGCGTGCTGGGCTACACGGAAGACAAGGTGGTGGCCACCGACTTCCGCGGCGAGCCCTGCACCTCCGTCTTCGACGCCGAGGCCGGCATCGCCCTGGACAAGACTTTCGTGAAGGTCGTGGCCTGGTACGACAACGAGTGGGGCTACTCCAACAAGGTGCTGGAGATGGTGCGCGTCGTCGCCGCCTGAAGCGCCTCGCGCTGATCGCGAAAAGCCGCCTGCGGGCGGCTTTTTCGCGCCTGCGCGCGCCGTGCCGCGGCAGTTTTGGAAAGGGTTTGCAGCCGGGTTCGAGACGCGGCGCGGGCGGCCTATAGTGACTCGCCAACCATGACGAGGACGGGACTGACCGGATGAGACATCCAACACCGCTGTGGAAGAAGGGAGTCATGGCCGCGACGCTGCTGCTGGCGGCGGGCGCGGCCTGGGCCGCCGGCGACGCCGACGGGATCATCGTCAAGCTGCGCGACGCGCCCGCGCACGCGGACGTGGCACGCGAGAAGGCGCAGTCCGGCGACCAGCGCTCCGCGCGCGGCGAGGCGGCGCGCCAGAAGCTCGACCGCGTGCTGCGCGAGGCGGGCGTGGACCAGCCCGGCATCGACGTGCCCTCGGCTCCCCGCATCCGCTCCGCCGGGCGTGACGCGCAGCTGCTGCGCTACGACCGGCCGCTGACCCAGGACGAGGCCGAGCGCCTGGTCAAGCGCCTGCGCGAGCGCCCGGACGTGGAATGGGCCGTGCCCAACACGCTGGAGCAGCGCCAGCAGAGCGCCCCCGACAACACGTCCACGCCGTCGGACCCGCTCTTCGGCGGCCTCGACAGGCAGTGGTGGCTGCTGCCGGTGCAGGGCACCAACACCAACGTCCTCAACGGCCGCCTGCGCGGCGTGCCGGGCTTCCAGTCGGCCTGGGCCAGCCGCGGCAACGGCATCGGCATGGCGGCGGCGCCGGTGGCGGTGCTGGACTCGGGCATCCTCTTCGACCATCCCGACCTGCCCGCCAGCCAGCTGCTGCCGGGCTACGACTTCGTCTCCGACGCGACCGCCGCGGGCGACGGCGACGGGGAGGACGACAACCCTCTCGACGAAGGCGACTTCTGCGGCACCGCCAGCTCCAGCTGGCACGGCACCAAGATCGCCGGGCTGATCGCCGCGCGGACCAACAACGGCACGGGCGTGGCCGCCATCCACTGGGCCGGCCAGGTGCTGCCGGTACGCATCGCCGGGCGCTGCGGGGCGCGGGTGCTCGACATCGTCAACGGCATCCGCTGGGCCGCCGGCCTGGAGGTGGACGGCGTGCCGGTCAACCCGAACCCGGCGCGCGTCATCAACATCAGCTACGGCGGCACGGCTGCGTGCGATTCCGCCTACCAGGCGGCCATCGACGAGGTGCGCACGGAGAAGGGCGCCGTGGTCATCGCGGCGGCCGGCAACGAGCAGAAGGCACCCACCCGCCCGGCCAACTGCGACAACGTCATCGGCGTGGGCGCGCTCAACCGCGACGGCTTCAAGGCCACCTATTCCAACTTCGGCAACAAGCTGGTCATCTCCACCGTCGGCGGCGACCCGACCGACCGGGGCGCCTGGGGCAGCAGGCTGGGCGACACGGGCCTGCGCACCATCACCAACCTGGGGACCCAGACGGCGGGGCCCTACGACTACGGATACGTCTTCGGCACCAGCTTCTCCGCGCCGCTGGTGTCGGGCACCGTCAGCCTGATGCTGGGCCTCAACCCTGAACTGACGGCGGACGACATCGTCAAGGGCTTGAAGCTGTCCTCGCGCGAGCACGTGAAGTCGGCCTACATCGGCGCCTGCAGCAGCAGCAACCCGGGACGCTGCATCTGCTCCACCACCACCTGCGGCGAGGGCATCCTCGACGCCGACCAGGCACTGGCCTTCGCCCTCGATCCCGGAAGCTACGTGCGGCCGTCTTCGCTGGACAACGACGTGGTGGTGGACAGCGCCGACGTGATCAGCGCCGTGAATGCTAATGCCCAGGACGTGACGATCAACACCGAGCCGGCCGGCCCCTGCGGCCGCGATGGCGTCTGCTCCGGCGCCATGCAGCCGGGCTGGCTGCTGGGCCTGCTGGGGGCCTCGGCGGCGCTGCTGTGGCGCCGGCGGGGGCGTGCGGCGCGGGCCGGCGCCCGCGCCTGAACCCGGGGCCGGATCAGCCCTGGTTCTTGAGGCCCGCGGTCTGCGGCGGCTTGCGGCAGCCGCGGAAGCCGCCGCGCAGCGCCGGCGTGGGCTCCAGGCCGGCGAGCTGGTCGCGCACCTCGTCGGTGGGGTGCTCCACGCGCAGCAGCACGGCCGCGGCCTCGCCGGTGGAGACCACGCGCGCCGTGCGCGGGCCGTTGCGCTGGGCCTGCAGCGCCTCCAGCGCGGCCTCGGCCTGCGCCGCCTGCGCGTGGCGGCTGAGCACCACGCCGGGCTCCAGCGCGGGCAGGTCGCGCGCGAGCTCGGCCTGGAAGCCGCGCTGGCGCAGCTCCTGCACCCGGCGCTGCGCCGTCTTCTGGTCCGAGAAGCGGCCCAGGTACACCAGGTAGGCCGGGGCGGGCTGCAGCAGCTGGCGCCGCCAGCTGCCCTGCGGCAGCTCGGCCGCCAGCACCGCCTCGGCCGCGGGCAGGGCCTTGGCATCGAAGGGGCCGGCTTCCAGGCACACGGCGTTGAGCGCCGTGACCGCGCCCGTGACCGCGCCGAGCCCGCCGGCGGCGGTGGAGGCGCCCATGCCCGCCGGCACCGCCGACGCGGGCGCCGCCGTCAGGCCGCCGGCCGCGAGCGCGGCCGTCATCGCCGCGGCGCTGGACACCGACACGGTGCCGCCGGCGCTGGCTCCGGTGCCGGCCACCGGCGCGGGCGTGGCCGCGCCGTCGCCGGAGGACGCGGCGGCGCCGGCTTCCTCGGCGGGCAGCACCTGCACGCTGTCGGGCTGCACCTGCTGCTGCAGCCGGCCGGGCTCGCGCTCGTCGCGCCCGGAGGTGTCGGCCAGCAGCAGCCAGGCCAGCAGGACGACGTTGAGCAGCCCCAGCGCCGCGGTGAAACGCCGCACCATCAGGCGTCGCCGTCCGCGGCCGGCCAGGGCGCCCCGGCGCCGGCTGCGCCCGTCAGCCGGACGCTGACCTCGCCGCTGGACAGCCGCTGCAGCCCCTGGGCCGTCTCCACCAGCAGCGCGCCGTCCTCGGCCACGCCGCGGGCGGTGCCCTCGAAGGCCGGCGCGGTGGTGTTGACCGTGCGGCCCAGCAGCAGGTCGCGCTGCGCGTAGCGCTCGACGAAGGGCCTGAAGCCCTCGCGCTCGTGCTGGCGCAGCGCTTCCACCAGCGGCAGCGCCACGCGGTGCAGCACGTCGGGCGGCGTCAGGGTGGGTTCGAGCTCGTCGAGGCTGGCGAAGCCGCTGGCCGGGTCGCGCACCGGCTGCGGATGCAGGTTCAGGCCCACGCCGATCACGGCCATGCGGCGCCGGCCCACGGCCACGGTCTCGATCAGCACGCCGCCGAGCTTGCGGCCGACGACGGCCGGATCGACCAGCCACAGGTCGTTGGGCCACTTCAGCGCGATGCGCGGCGCCTGGCCGTCGGCCAGCGGGTCCAGCGCCTCGGCCAGCGCCACGCCCACGCTCAGCGACAGGCCCGACCAGTCCGCCGGCTCGTAGGGCAGCGACAGCGAGAAGGTCAGCGAGGCGCCGGGCGTGGACTGCCAGTTGCGGCCGAGGCGGCCACGGCCGCGGGTCTGGTGCTCGGCCACGAGCAGGCAGGGCTGGGTGTCGTCGGCGCGCCGGCCCAGCGGCGTGGGCGCCTGGCCGGGCGCGGGCGCGGGGGCCGCGGCTTCGAGCGAGCGGGGGTAGGCACGCTCCTGGCGGCCGCCGCCGGACAGCCGCGCGCGTTCGAGCAGCCGGGTGTTGGTCGAGTCGGCGTGCGCCACCACCTCGACGCTGAGCCCGGGCAGCAGCGGCAACAGCTGCCGCCACAGGGATTCGGCTTGCCAGTGCAGGCGTGATTCGTTCATGGGGGCTTAACGCTTGGCGGCGTCGTGGGGTGCACCGGGCGGGTCAGGGGTGGGGCGGCGGCGCCTCGTCAGCGCCTTTTCTTCTTCGGCGCCAGCATGGTGCCGCGGCACTCGGCGTGTCCGCAGCGGCAGGCGAAGCGTTTCTTCAGCGCCGGGGTGTAGCGCTCGTCGATGACCAGGCCGTAGTCGAAGAACAGCTCCTCGCCGGGCTGCAGGTCGCGCAGCGCCTTGATGAAGACGCGGCCCTCGTCCTCCTCGGCCTCGCAGTTGGGCTCGCAGGCATGGTTGATCCAGCGCGAGGCGTTGCCGCCGTGGCCGCCATCGATGACGTGCGCGTCGTCGATGTGGAAATAGAAGGTGTGGTCCGGGTTGGACGGGTCGTGCGGGTGGCGGCGCAGCGCCTCTTCCCAGGTGATGACCTCGCCCTTGTATTCAAGAATCGTCTCGCCCCCGGCGATGGGGCGCAGCGCGAACACGCCCTTGCCGTGCACGCCCGAGCGGCGCACCTGGATACGACGGCCACGGTCGGCTGAGGGCTCGGCTTGCACGGTCGGCTTCATTCGGTACATTGAATTCATGGGCGCACACGCATGGGCGTGCGCGCGTGAGAGCAGGGATTGTAGGCACGCAGGCCGGCCGACCCGGCCTGCGACCGTTTCAAGAGACACCATGAGCAAATCGCTGATCATTGCCGAGAAACCCAGCGTGGCGCAGGACATCGTGCGCGCGCTCACCCCCGTGGCGGGCAAGTTCGAGAAGCACGCCGACCACTTCGAGAACGACCGCTACGTCGTCACTTCCGCCGTGGGCCACCTGGTCGAGATCAAGGCCCCCGAGGCCTACGAGGTCAAGCGCGGCAAGTGGAGTTTCAACCATCTCCCGGTGATACCGCCGCACTTCGAGCTGGCCCCCATCGACAAGGCCAAGAGCCGGCTCAACGCGGTCGTGAAGCTCGTGAAACGCAAGGACGTGACCGAGCTCATCAACGCCTGCGACGCCGGGCGCGAGGGCGAGCTGATCTTCCGCCTGATCGTCCAGTACGCCGGCGGCGACAAGAAGCCCATCGACAAGCCGATCCGCCGCCTGTGGCTGCAGAGCATGACGCCGCAGGCCATCCGCGACGGCTTCCAGAAGCTGCGCAGCGAGGAGCAGATGCGCGGGCTGTCGGACGCGGCGCGCAGCCGCAGCGAGGCCGACTGGCTCGTGGGCATCAACGGCACGCGCGCCATGACCGCCTTCAACTCGCGCGACGGCGGCTTCTTCCTCACCACCGTAGGCCGGGTGCAGACGCCCACGCTGTCGATCGTGGTCGAGCGCGAGGAGAAGATCCGCAAGCACGTCTCGCGTCCGTACTGGGAGGTGAAGGCCACCTTCGACGCCGAGGCCGGCCAGTACGAGGGCAAGTGGTTCGACCCGAAGTTCAGGAAGGACCCGAACGACGCCGAGGCCCGTGCCGACCGGCTCTGGGACGAGGCCCGGGCGCAGGCGATCGCCGCAGCGGTGCGCGGTCAACCAGCCAGCGTCACCGAGGAGGCCAAGCCCAGCAGCCAGAGCAGCCCGGGCCTGTACGACCTGACCACGCTGCAGCGCGAGGCCAACAGCCGCTTCGGCTTCTCGGCCAAGACGACGCTGTCCATCGCGCAGGCGCTGTACGAGAAGCACAAGGTGCTGACCTACCCGCGGACGGACTCGCGCTTCCTGCCCGAGGACTACGTCAACGTCGCGCGCGACACCTTCAACATGATCGCCAACGAGGACCTGCCGGGGCCGCTGCGCGAGCTGTCGCAGCACGCGCGCAAGGGCCTGGCCGAGGGCTACGTCAAGCCGACCAAGCGCGTCTTCGACAACGCCAAGGTCTCGGACCACTTCGCCATCATCCCGACGATGCAGGCGCCCAAGAGCCTCACGGAGATCGAGGCCAAGCTGTACGACCTCGTGGTGAAGCGCTTCATCGCCGTGTTCTACCCGGCGGCGGAGTTCATGGTCACGACGCGCATCAGCACCGTGAAGGAGCAGGGCCAGGAGTACCAGTTCCAGACCAACGGCAAGGTGCTGGTCAAGCCGGGCTGGCTGGCGGTGTACGGGCGCGAGGCGCAGGGTGCGGACGGTGCCGCCGTGAAGGGCGACGTCAACCTCGTGCCGGTGGCGCAGGGCGAGCTGGTGCGCACCGAGGCCGTGGACGTGCTGGCGCTCAAGACCAAGCCGCCGGCGCGCTACACCGAGGCGACGCTGCTGTCGGCCATGGAAGGCGCGGGCAAGCTGGTCGATGACGACGAGCTGCGCTCGGCCATGGCCGAGAAGGGCCTCGGGACGCCGGCCACGCGCGCGGCCATCATCGAAGGGCTGCTGACCGAGAAGTACCTGCTGCGCGAGGGCCGCGAGCTCATCCCCACCGCGAAGGCCTTCCAGCTCATGACGCTGCTGCGCGGGCTGGCGGTGGAGGACCTGACCAAGCCCGAGCTCACCGGCAACTGGGAATACCAGCTGTCGCAGATGGAGCACGGCAAGCTCAGCCGCCAGGAGTTCATGGCCGCGATCGCCGCCATGGCCGAGCGCATCGTGCGCAAGGCCAAGGAGTACGACCGCGACACCATTCCCGGCGACTACGCGACGCTGTCCGTGCCGTGCCCGCACTGCGGCGGCGTGATCAAGGAGAACTACCGGCGCTTCACCTGCGTGGGCCGCAACGGCGACGGCGCGGGCTGCGGCTTCAGCATCGGCAAGATCCCGGCCGGGCGCAGCTTCGAGTTGCACGAGGTCGAGCAGTTGTTGCGCGAGCACCGGATCGGGCCGCTGGAGGGCTTCCGCTCCAAGGCCGGCTGGCCCTTCACGGCCGAGCTGCGGCTGGTGTTCGACGACGAGGTCGGCAACTGGAAGATGGAGTTCGACTTCGGCGAGGACGCGAAGAAGGCGGAAGAGGGCGGCGAGGACGTGGACTTCGGCGACCAGCAGAGCCTGGGCGCCTGCCCGAAGTGCAAGGGCCACGTCTACGAGCACGGCACCAACTACGTGTGCGAGCACGCGGTGGGCGCGCACGTGACCTGCGACTTCAAGACCGGCAAGGTCATCCTGCAGCAGCCCATCGAGCGCGAGCAGGCCGCCAAGCTGCTTGCCACGGGCAAGACCGACCTGCTGGAGAACTTCGTCTCCAACAAGACGCGGCGCAAGTTCAAGGCCTTCCTGACCTACGACAGGAAGGAAGGCAAGGTCGGCTTCGAGTTCGAGCCGCGCGCGGCCAAGGTGCCGGCGAAGAAGGCGGCGGCAAGGAAGGTGGCGGCGGGGTGATCCCAGTTCGGTTCAGCCGATGAACTATTCCGTTCGTCCTGACCCTTCGATACCTCAGGGCAGGGCGCGCCCTGGGGGCGCGTCGAAGGATGAACGGCCCGCGCCATAGCGCGGGCATTTGAGCCTGTCGGATTCGGCCTTCGATACCTCAGTCCGAACGATGCATGGAGCCGGCATTTCTGGCCGGCGTATCAGCCTCACGGATTCACCCTTCGATACCTCAGGGCGAACGGGTCACTTCACAGGCAAGGAGAAACTGAAACGAGACGCCGCCCGGCGGCGTCTCTCCTGGGCTCAACCCACCATCCCCGCCGCCACGAAATGCGGGTTCTCGAAGCCCGGCTTGCCGTAGGTCAGCGGCGCGCCGCTGTCCACGCGGCTGACGCTGCCGCCGGCGGCGGCCAGCACGGCGTGGCCGGCGGCGATGTCCCATTCCATCGTGCGGCCCAGGCGCGGATACAGGTCCGCCTCGCCCGCGGCCACCAGGCACAGCTTCAGCGACGACCCGGCGCCGCGGAACTCGGCCACGGTGCGCCCGGCCAGGAAGGCGTTCATCGCGTCGGCGTCGCCGTGCGAGCGGCTGCCCACCACCGTCAGCCCCGCCTGGGGCACCGTGCGCACCTGGATCGGCTGGCGCTGCCCGCCGCGCTCGGCCCAGGCGCCCAGGCCCTGCGCGCCGGCGTAGAGCGTCTCCAGCGCCGGCGCGTACACCACGCCCAGCACCGGCTGGCCCAGGCGCACCAGCGCCACGTTGACGGTGAACTCGCCGTTGCGGCTGATGAACTCCTTGGTCCCGTCCAGCGGATCGACCAGCCAGAACTGGTCCTCCGCCGCCTCGGGCACGCCCCCGGCCGCCACGGCTTCCTCGGCCACCACCGGGATGCCGGGGAAAAGCCGGGCGAGGCCCTTGAGCAGCAGCGCCTCGGCCTTCTCGTCGGCCTCGGTGACGGGCGAGGCGTCCTCCTTGCCGCGCACGGCGAAATCGGTGGCGTAGATGTCCATGATCAGCGCGCCGGCGTCGCGCACGAGCCGGGCCAGGGCGTCCAGGCCGGCGGCGGAGACGGGTTCGAGAGGCTGCGAAGAATTCATCGGGCGGCTCCAGCAAGCGGGCAAATGAGGGGGAACCCGAATCTACGTTCCCTCGTCGGAGGGACGCACCGGCGGCTGCGGGATGGCGTACCCACCCGGATCGGGGCCAAGCCGGCGCGTTCATACTCGCGCCCCCATGCCCGAAGCCGTCCTTTTCAAGCTGCCCGCCCTGTTCGCCACCGTGCTGCTGGGCTGGGCCGCGGCCCGCTGGGGCTGGCTGGCTGACGGCGCCGCCGGCCGCGCCAAGGCCGATGGCCACACCGGCGCCGACCCGGCCCGCGTGCTGTCCGCGGCGGCGCAGTACCTCTTCATTCCGGCACTGCTGTTCCGCGCCATGGCGCGGCTGGATTTCGCGCACATGCCCTGGCGCGTGCTCGCCGCCTACTACGGGCCGCTGCTGCTGATGGTGCTGGCGGTGTACGCGGTGCAGCGCTGGCGGCTGCGGCGCGAGGCGGGCATGGCGGTGTCCACCGGCACGGCGGCGGTGCCGGCCACGCGCGCCGTCACGGCCGGCTTCGGCAACTCGGTGCAGGTGGGCGTGCCGGTGGCCGCAGCGCTGTTCGGCGACCCGGGCCTGGCCATCCACATCGCCATCGTCAGCCTGCACGCGCTGGTGCTGCTGACGCTGTGCACGGTGCTGGCCGAGGTGGAGATCGCGCGGGCGCGCCAGCGCCGCAGCGCCGGTGGCGGCTCGATCGGCGCCACCGTGCGCGCGACGCTGCGCGCCACGCTCATCCATCCGGTGGTGCTGCCGGTGCTCGCGGGCCTGGCCTGGAACCTGTCGGGCCTGCCGCTGCCCGCCGCGCTGGACGAGTGGCTGCGGCTGCTGGCCAGCGCCGTGGCGCCGCTGTGCCTGCTGCTGATCGGGCTGTCGCTGGGCCGCCAGAGCCTGCACGGCACGCTGCGCGGCGTCGCCTCGGTGGGCCTGCTGAAGATGGCGCTGCTGCCGGTGCTGGTGCTGCTGTCGGGCCACTTCATCTTCCACCTGGAGCCGCTGGCGCTGTCGGTGGCGGTGATGGCCGCCGCGCTGCCGCCGGGCTCCAACGCGCTGATCTTCGCCCAGCGCTACCGCACGCTGGAGACCGAGACGGCCGCCGCCACGCTGCTGTGCACGCTGGCCTTCGCGCTGACGGCGCCGCTGTGGGCGCTGGTGGTGGCGCGGTTCTGAAGCCCGCCCTGAGGCATTTCCCACCGGGCTGGAACCCGGGAACGCTTGCGCCACAATCCCGCGCATGACTGCGTCCACCGATCTTGATGCCCTGATGACCGGCCTGGGCCGCGCCGCGCGCGCCGCCGCCACCGCCATGGCCGCCGCGCCGACGGCGGCCAAGGACCGCGCCCTGCGTGCGCTGGCCGCGCTGCTGCGCGAGCAGACCGGCGCGCTGCAGGCCGACAACGCCCGCGACATCGCCGCCGCCGAGGCCGCCGGCCTGGCCGCGCCGATGGTGGACCGGCTGCGCCTGAGCCCGAAGGTGCTGGACACGGTGGCCGAGGGCTGCGAGCAGATCGCCGCCATGCCCGACCCGATCGGCGAGATCACCGACGTGAAGCGCCGCCCCACCGGCATCAGCGTGGGCCGCATGCGCGTGCCGCTGGGCGTGTTCGGGATGATCTACGAGAGCCGCCCGAACGTGACCATCGAGGCCGCGTCGCTGGCCATCAAGAGCGGCAATGCCTGCATCCTGCGCGGCGGCTCGGAGGCGATCCACTCCAACATCGCGCTGTGGAAGCTGGTGCAGCAGGCCCTCACCGAGGCCGGGCTCCCCGCCGAGGCGGTGCAGCTGGTGCAGACCACCGACCGCGCCGCGGTGGGAAAACTGATTGCCATGCCCGAGTACGTGGACGTGATCATCCCGCGCGGCGGCAAGGGGCTGATCGAGCGCATTGCGAATGAAGCGCGCGTGCCGGTGATCAAGCACCTGGACGGCAACTGCCACACCTACATCGATGCCGAGGTGGACCTGGAGCAGGCCCTGGTCGTCACCGACAACGCCAAGACCCAGAAGTACAGCCCTTGCAACGCCACCGAGTCGCTGCTGGTGCATCAGGCCCAGGCCGCGGCCTTCCTGCCGCGCATCGGCGCGGTGTTCGCCGCCAAGGGCGTGGAGATGCGCTGCTGCCCGGTGTCCAAGGCGATCCTGTCGGACGTGCCGGGCGCGAAGGTGCTGGACGCCACCGAGGAGGACTGGTCCACCGAGTACCTGGCGCCGGTCATCAGCGTGAAGGTGGTGGCGTCGCTGGACGAGGCCATCGCCCACGTCAACCGCTACGGCTCGCACCACACCGACGCGATCCTGACCACGAACCACCCCAACGCCATGCGCTTCCTGCGCGAGGTGGACTCGTCGAGCGTGATGGTCAACGCCAGCACCCGCTTCGCCGATGGCTTCGAGTACGGCCTGGGCGCGGAAATCGGCATCAGCACAGACAAGTTCCATGCGCGCGGCCCAGTCGGGCTGGAGGGGCTGACGTCGATGAAGTGGGTCGTCCTGGGCCAGGGCGAGATCCGCGGCTGAGGCGGCGGCGCGGGAGGGAGCCGGCGGCGCCATGGACACGACGCAGACGACGGACGCGGTGGGGGTGATCGACACGGCGCTGGCCTGGTTCGGGGCGCTGTCCTCGCACATGTGGAGCGCGCTGCTGGTGGCGCTGGTGGCGCTGTGGATGCTAGGCGCCTACAACCGGCTGGTGAAGCTGCGCGCGGCGGTCGTGGCGGCCTGGGCGCAGATCGAGGAGCAGCTGAAACGCCGGCGCGAGCTGCTGCCGCCGCTGGTGGAGGCCCTGCGCGAGCCGCTGGCCGCCGAGGCGCCGACGCTGGACGCGGTGCTGGAGTCGGAGCGGCAGCTGCAGCGTGCCGCGGAGCTGCTGCGGCCGCTGGTGTCGAAGTCCCTGGCCGAGCTGGTGCATGCCGAGAGCCGCCTGGCCTCGGCGCTGGCGCGGCTGCGCGCGCTGCTGGACCAGCACCCGGAGCTGCGGCACCGCGACGACATCGGCGGCTGGCTGCAATCGCTCAAGGACATCGACACGCGCCTGGGTGTGGCGCGCCACGTCTTCAACGACGCCGTCACCGCCTACAACCACGCGCTGCTGCAGTACCCGACGCGGCTGCTCAAACCGCTGTTCGGGCTGCGCACCGCCACGCCGCTGTGATGCGGCGGCGGCGCGCTCCTTTCCCGGGGGCCTCACCCGCCGCCATGCGTTCTCACCTGCTTCGCACCGTGCTGGCCGCCGGTGCGCTGGCCGGCTGCGCCGCCTACCACGGCACCGAGGGCCGCGCGCCGACGGGCTCGGCCATTCCCGGCTTGGCCGGCCGCCCGGCGCCCTGGCTCATCGAACAGATGAACGCTTTCAAAAGCGGCGCGCGCGAAGCCACCGTGATGCACCAGATCGCCCGCGGCGACAGCGCCGCGCAGGTCGAGCAGCTGGCCGCGTACTTCGCGGCGGTGCAGCCGTGAGGGCAGCGATGAAGTCCCAACGGCCGCCGGCTGCTCCATACCCCGTTCGCCCTGAGCCTGTCGAAGGGCAGGCGCCGATACGCATCGACGCAGAGCGCCGCCGCCTGCTCCAGGCCGCCGGCGCAAGCTTTCCGATCTCACCTTCGGCTACGCGGGCCTGGAGCGCACGGGCGTACGCCGGGTGCGGGATCGGGTCGCGGCGCTGGATTTCACGAAGCGCGAAGCGCGCCTGGCTTCCGGCGAGCGCCTGGCCTGGGACCGCCTGATCCTGTCCCCCGGCATCGAGCTGATGCGTGAGCGCGTGGACGGTTTACAAGCCGCCCACGCCGCCGGCCGCGTGCTGCAGGCCTGGAAGGCGGGGCTGGAAACCGCCGCGCTGCGCGCCCGGCTGGAGGCCATGCCCGACGGCGGCGTGTTCGTGCTGACCATCCCGCTCGCCCCTTTCCGCTGCCCGCCCGGCCCCTACGAGCGCGCCTGCCTGGTGGCCGACCATTTCAAGCGGGTGAAGCCGAAATCGAAGGTGCTGGTTTTCGACGCGAACCCGGAGCCGGTGAGCAAGGCGGCGCTGTTCAGAAGCGTCTGGGCGAACCAGTACGCCGGCATCGTCGAATACCGGCCGAATTTCAACGCCGTGGCAGTGGCGGCGGACGGCAGATCGGTGGAATTCGAGCTGGGCGAGCGCGAGCGCGCCGACGTGCTCAACGTGCTGCCCGACATGCGCGCGGGCGAGATTGCCGCCCGAAGCGGGCTGGCCACGGCCAAAGACCGCTGGTGCGAAGTCGATTTCCTGGATTTCTCGGCCAAGGGGCTGCCGAAATCCGCCGGCGTGCACCTGCTGGGCGACGCGACATGGCCAACGCGCATGCCAGGGTATCGGCGGCCGCGGCGGAGGCGCGTTACGCGGCGTGGTGGATGCACAGCATGGCGGCGGATGCCATCGGCGCTCAGACCCTGGGCTGAACGTGGGCGCGCAGCCAGGCGGCAAAGGCGGGTTCATCGATTTCGCCGGCCGCGACGGCAAACATGGTCAACGTGGCTTGCGCCTGTGTGGCCGCCAGCCGGTACCCGTTGAGCAGCAGGAACAGGCCGACGGCAAGGAAGGCAACGCGCTTGTTGCCGTCCACGAAGGGATGGTTCTGTGCCAGGCCGATGCCGTAAGCCGCAGCCAGGGCGGCCAGATCGGGTTCCGGCTGGCCATAGGCAGCGAGCTGCTGCGGTCGCGCCAGTGCGGACTCCAGCAGGCCCTCGTCGCGCAGCCCCGGCGCGCCGCCATGCTCCGCCAGGCTCTCGTCGTGCAGCAGCTCCAGCGCCTTGCGGCTGACCCAGCGCCAGTTGCTCACTTGGCGAGCTGGTGGAAGGTGTCGCGGAACTCGCGCATGAACTCGCGGCCCAGCTTCAACTGCTCTTCAAGCTCGGGGTCGTAGGGCGTGAGCAGCACGCCGTTGGCGGCATCGGTAACGAACACCGTGTCGCCCTTCTCCAGCTTGAGCCGGGCCAGCACTTCCTTGGGAAGGATGACGCCGACGGAGTTGCCGATCTGGGTGAGCTTCAAGGCAGTCATGGTGATTCCTGGGTCGTTATAACGTTCGTTATACCAAGCTGGTTGTGCCTTGGTCGGATGGCGGGGACGGCTGACTGGTGCTTGCAGCAGTCCGTCGCTTGCCCAGTCGCCCAAGGCCCGCCCGTTGCCCCGGCCTGTCGCATCACGGCTTTCCTGAAGAGGCCCCATGGCGACGGACCCGGTCGAACCGATGGCGATGTACGTGCTGCTGCCGCTGCGCGGCCTGCACTCCGAGGAGCTGGCGCGCGTGGGCACGCACCGGGCGCTGTTCGAGCAGGCGGCCAGCGAGCGGCTGAGCGTGCTGGCGCACGGCATGGTGGTGCCGCCGCAGCCCCATCCGCATCCGCAATTGAAAGTGCTGCACTCGATCTGCCCCACGGGGCCGAAGCTGGTGGAGCTGGGCCCGGCCGAGATGGCGGCCCTGCGCGTGTCGGACCCCGGCGTGCGCGCCGTGCCGCTGGTGCGCTACGAGCAGGCGCGGCGACCGGTGCTGGAGGTGGAGTCCGAGCTGTACCCGGCCGCGACCGTGGCGGCGGCGACCACGCTGCAGCTGCGCTGCGTCGATGCGCGCACGCGCGCGCCCCTGCGCGGCGCCCTGGTGTCGGCCTTTGCCGACTTCGCGCGCCGCGTCGGCGCGGGCGGCATGTCGGACGCGCAGGGCCGCGTCGCGCTGCGGCTGGGCGCCGCGCCGGTGCGGCTGGAGGTGCTGGCCGCCTACGGGCCGCCGGGGTACTGGGGCATCGGCCGCCGCCACGTGCTGCTGCAGGACGGCGCCGAGCTGGCCTTCGAGCCGGTGGACCTGTCCGTGCCGGATTTCGCCGCCGAGCTCTACGCGCAGCTGCCGCCCGACGCCGGGCGCGGCGTGGCGGTGGGCGTGATCGACTCGGGCGTGGACTTGCACCATCCCGACCTCGCCGTGGCCGGTGGCGCGGCCTGCGTGGCGGAGGAGGGCGACGAGGGCGGCCCGGGCCCCGCGGCACGGCGCGGCGAGCACGGCAGCCACGTCGCCGGGATCATCGCCAGCACGGGCGGGCTGCGCGCCGGGGCGGCGCCGGGCAAGCGCGGCGTCGCGCCGGGCGTGCGGCTGCACAGCTACCGCGTGTTCCCGAACTCGGGGCGCGGCGCCACCAACTACGACATCGTGCGCGCCATCGACCAGGGCGTGGCCGACGGCTGCGACCTGCTCAACCTCAGCCTGGGGTCGGCGCAGCCCGACGAGGTGGTGGAGGTCGCCATGAAGGACGCCTTCGACCGCGGCACGGTCTGCGTCTGCGCCGCGGGCAACGACGGGCGGGCGCCGGTGTCCTACCCGGCCGCCTGGTCGATCGCCGTGGCGGTGAGCAGCGCGGCGAAGCAGGGCACCTACCCGGCCGGCTCCAGCGAGGCGCTCGACGAAGTGGAACCCTTCGCGCCGGCGGACCCGCGCATCTACATCTCGGGCTTCTCCAACGCCGGGCCGGCCATCGACCTGACCGGGCCGGGCGGCGGCATCGTCTCCACGCTGCCCGGCGGGCTCTACGGCGTGATGAGCGGCACCTCGATGGCCTGCCCGGCGGTGTGCGGCATGGCCGCGGCGCTGCTGTCGGCGCGGCCGGACGTGCTGGCGCTGCCGCGCGGCCGGGAGCGGGCCATCGCCGTGATCGGGCTGCTGACCCAGGCGGCGCGGCCGCTGGGCCTGCCGCCGACCCTGGAAGGCGCCGGACTGCCGCGCTGAGGGGCGGTGCCCGGTGCTATACAGAAGCCGCCATGACCACGCTGATCCTGCGCCGCCGCGACGCCGACGCCCCCTCGCCGGACGAGGCCGCCGGCGTGGTGGCCTCGCTGCCGGCCGCGGCGCTGGTGCACCGCAGCGACCGCATGCTGCTGGTCAACGTGGCCGACGACGCGCAGGTGGAAGTGCTGTGCGGCCGGCTGCGGGGCTGGGTGGTGTCGCGGCAGGAGACGACGAGGATTCAGGTGCCGGATGCGCGGCTAAGGGTGCGGACTGACGGCGAGTAGGCAAAGCAAGGAAACGGTGCTGGCAGGCACCGTTCTTCATTGACAGAGCAGCAAAAGCTTCTTCAACCAAGGCATGCATGGCTGGTTGGCGGGCCACTACATGGCTGGCGAGTTGTGCAACGGCTTTTTGCTACACCTAAGTGCTTCTCGCGCAACGGGTGTTGAGGTGTCGCAAAGAGGATCAAATTCTCTACAGAACCGAATTCCTATATTCAAAATTAAATGCAATTACATGATCTTCGCATTGGATATAATTTCATTAATTAAATCCATTGGAACCATTTTTTGAATCAGAATTAAACCTGTTGGTGATTTAACACTTTTAAAGTTGGTTGTCAGACTTACGTTGGCGCCGATAGTTATCCCTGGTGTGCATATGCTCGGAACCG
Source organism: Azohydromonas aeria (assembly GCF_009760915.1). Classification (GTDB taxonomy): domain Bacteria; phylum Pseudomonadota; class Gammaproteobacteria; order Burkholderiales; family Burkholderiaceae_C; genus Azohydromonas; species Azohydromonas aeria. Next base: position 18,695 of record NZ_VIDQ01000008.1, on the reverse strand, counting down.
CTTCAATGGGTAGCATAAAAAATACGTAAGGGGCATCATCTATGTATTGCGATTTAAATCTATAATCCTTTCGCCAACCAATATTAGGAAATCATAATCCTTTCCTTTATCAAGCCATCCCATGGGTTTCGTCCATGTCCATCTTTTTGTTTCAGGCAACGTTTTGCTAGGACTGTGCAACTTACTAAATTTGACCTCAATTTTTAATCCGTTTTTTGTAATCAGGTCATGTGCCGCATTGAGCTTCGAGGCCAAACCAGATGTAATCCTACAAACTAGCCTTTCACCTTTAAGTCCTTGCGCCAAGGTTGGATGAAGTCGAAGAAACTCAACTTCAGTCTCAAGCTCGTGCACACGGCTTCGTAGTGCTGCAATTTCTTCGTTCATTATTGCCTTTCAAAAATAAATTGCATTCCACGGGAAAATCGTTGTGAGCAGATAAGCATCGGCGAGTTAAGTGTCATCTTGACGCAGTTGCAAAAAGGTGCCCGAGCCATTCTATGGATTGGAAGATGGCCGTATTAATCGGGTCTGCTATTGCGGGTATGCTGAAACCGGAAGTCCAGCAGCGCGCTGTAACTTTTGCATTTCACTATGAAACTTTTTGGCCTCTTCTTCCCATTGTCCATTGTAGTAATCCGCCATTCTTTTTCTCCCTTCTGATGAGCCAGTCTTGTAAGCATCGTATCTTTCAAAAGAAATTGCACGAGAAAAAACTGGCGCAAGGTTCTCAAATGCTTCAGCGACACCACTTCCGCATGGACTCATTTTCCATAAAGGAATTTCGTCTGGATTTGGCCGAACGGACGGGATTAAGGCATTGCTTATTCTGATTTGGGTATGAGCGGGCGAAGGGTCTCTGCCAACTTCTTCTCGACCAATTCTATTTAGCTTGGAAAATGCCTCGGTGATGATTCTGTAATCATTTAAGCAATCCGCCTGCTTATATTGTGCATCGCTATTCTCGGCGACAACTTCACTCGGGTTTTTGCTATTAATTTGCTTTGCCGCAAAAAATGATGCTGTCGCAAGTGTCGCAATTACGATGAAAGATGTAGTTTTTTAGCTTTAACGGTTGTGTGCTTATAATGAGAGTTTAGGTGGCCACAGTTTAAGCAGGAGTGCATGTTGCCATGAATGGTTTTTTGGCAGCGAAGGCATTGCGTTGCACCCATCTTCGGACCTATCTCATTGTTTGCGGAGATTGATTTTGTATTGTTGAAGATAAAAATTTAGTTGTCATGGGAGAATTGTCATGGATATGGTGGTAGTTTCCTCCTCTCTTTGTGATTCTATAAATACCTGTCTTCGCTGTGGAAACGACGATGAGCGGGAGCACACACCGTTGCAGCTGAGTGTGCGTCACCGAGGCACCATGAGACTAGGCAGCGCAGCGTGGCTAGAACAAGCCATTTTTTCGCTAACTCCCATCCTTGTTCGCCAAGGGTGGGAGCTAGCAAGTGCCGGCATGTGATCCCGGCATGGAAATCAACCCGGCAAGAAGTCGTCCGAGAGCACGTCCTCAACGGACCAGCACCATTCCTGCGGAAACGCTTCCATCGCCAACCCGGTTTCAGCCACTGCATCAGCAACCGCATCGATCCAGATTACGCCCAGCCATCCTGGATTGCTCAGCATGGATTCAAGGCTGGGCGTGCGTTTCAAGCGCAGCAGCACCGGCGGACGCTGCGCGGCAATGATGTTTTTCCAGGCGATACAGCGCCGTTCCGGCTGAACTTGCCATTTCAGCAGGTGAGTCAGCAGCGCCGCCAAGCGTCGAGCGAATTCCCGTTGCTCGCTCCGGCCCACGTCCTCGATTTCCTCGGCAACGTGCTCGATGTCCAGTAGGTCAAAGCGGCCGTCGCGCAGCGCTTTCGACTGCTGGTTCGCCCAGGCCACGATGTCCTTGTCGTAGGCATTCACGAACCTTCTCCCGTCAGAAGCGAGTCACGGCCCCACCACCGCCGCCGTGCAAGCCAGCTCCTCGAACAGCGCCAGAACCACCTTGCCACTCATCGAATAAGGATCGAGCGCCGTCGTCTCCGAATATTTCAAAAGCAGCGAAGGATTCGCCCGCGCCAGATTCACCTGCCCCATGCTCCACCCGGTAAACCGCCGCTCGGTGGTTTCCTCGTAGGCGAGCAACTGCACGTCGTAATGCCGCGGGTCGGCCACGATCTTGTTGTAGACCTGGTTCACCGCCGCGCGCCCGCCTTCGAGCACCTGCACGAATAAACCGTTGCCGGTGCAGCACAGCACGCCGGTGATGCCTTGCGGCGGGTTGTGAGATTTCGACGTGCGCACGATCGACTGGATTTCCTCCGGGCCGACGCCGTCCTTGGCGCGGCTCACGTACAACAGGCGTACCAGCATGCAGTTTCTCCAGAATGCTTGGGAGTCAGGCTCGGCGTGGAATCAGAAATTGTTGCGCTTGCTCAGCAGCGACAGGAATTCGCGGCGCAGGTTCGAATCCTTCAGGAACGCGCCGCGCATCACCGAGTTCGTCATCACCGACTCGTCGTCCTTCACGCCGCGCCAGTGCATGCAGAAATGGTCGGCCTCCATCACCAGGGCCAGGCCGTCGGGCTTCACCCGCTCCTGCAACTCGTTGGCGAGCATGGTCACGGCCTCTTCCTGGATCTGCGGGCGGCTCATCACCCATTCGCACAGCCGCGCGTACTTGGACAGGCCGATCAGGTTGGAATGCTCGTTGGGCAATATCCCGACCCAGACCCGGCCCAGGATCGGGCACAGGTGGTGCGAGCAGGCGCTGCGCACCTTGATCGGGCCGACGATCATCAATTCATTCAGCCGCTCGGCGTTCGGAAACTCCGTCACCTTGGGCTCGGGCACGTAGCGGCCACGGAACACCTCGTCCACGAACATCTTGGCCACGCGCTTGGCGGTGTCGTTGGTGTTGTGGTCGCTGTCGGTGTCGATCACCAGCGCGCGCAGCACGTTCTTCAGGTGCGACTCGACCTCGGCCTTGACCTCCTCGATCTCGCCCTCCCGGATGAAGGCCGAGATGTTGTCGTTGGCGTGGAAGCGCCGGCCCGAGCGCTCCAGGCGCTGGCGGATGCGCTCGGAGGCGCTGGCGGCAAGGAGTTCGTCGCTGGTCATGGGCTTGTTCATTCAAGGGGTCCGTGCGGCGCGTGGGTATCCAAGCGGGGGATTGTCGTCGGGCAGCGCGGTTCGTGCAGGCGCCGCACTAGACTGCCGCCCCTCTTCGTCCCCTGCCGCCGCCCGCTGCCGTGCCTTCCCCATCTTCCGCCTCGCTGCCGCTGGCGCGGCTGCTCGCCCACACCGCCGACGCGCTGGCCGCCGTGCGCGGTGGCCGCTCCCTCACCGACGTGCTCGCCGCCGTCCCGCCCGAGGCCCGCGCCGGCACCCAGGCGCTGAGCTTCGAGACGCTGCGCCGCCTCGGCGCCGCGCAGGCCGTGCGCGCCCGCCTGGCGCCCAAGGCGCCGCCGCCCGAAGTCGATGCGCTGCTCACCGTGGCCCTGGCGCTGCTGTGGCCGCCGGAGCACTACGCGCCGCACGTGCTGGTGGACGAGGCCGTCAAGGCCGTGCGCCGCCGCAAGCCCCAGGCCGCCGGCTTCGTCAACGCCGTGCTGCGCCGCTTCGGGCGCGAGCGCGACCAGCTCGTCGCCGACCTGCAGCGCGACCCGGTGGCGGCCTTCAGCCATCCGGCCTGGTGGATCGAGCGCGTGCGGCAGGATTGGCCCGAGGCCTGGCAGCCGCTGCTGCGCGCGGCCAACGAGCGCCCGCCCATGACGCTGCGCGTCAACGCCCGCCGCGGCGACGCCGCCGGGTACGTGCAGCGCCTGGCCGACGAGGCGGGCCTGGCGGCGCGCGCCATCGGCCCCCACGCCGTGCTGCTGGAGCAGCCCGCGCCGGTGACGCAACTGCCCGGCTTCGCGCAGGGCGACGTGTCGGTGCAGGACCTCTCGGCCCAGCGCGCCGCGCCGCTGCTGCTGGGCGTGGGCGTCCCGGGCATCGGGCCGCTGCCCGCCGGCGCGCGCGTGCTCGACGCCTGCGCCGCGCCCGGCGGCAAGACCGCGCACCTGCTGGAGCTGGCCGACCTGGAGCTGACCGCGCTCGACGCTGACCCGCAGCGCCTGCAGCGCGTGGACGAGACGCTGCAGCGCATCGGGGCGAAAGCCACGCTCAAGGCCGCCGACGGCCGGCGCGTGGCCGACTGGCACGACGGCACCCTCTTCGACGCCATCCTGCTCGACGCGCCGTGCAGCGCCTCCGGCGTGGTGCGGCGCCATCCGGACGTGCGCTGGCTGCGCCGCCCGACCGACATCGCGGCGCTGGTGAAGACGCAGGCCGAGCTGCTCGACGCGCTGTGGCCGCTGCTCAAGCCGGGCGGGCGGCTGCTCTACGCCACCTGCTCGCTGTTCAAGGCCGAGGGCGCGCTGCAGGTCGATGCGTTTTTGCAACGGCTGGGCGGCAGCGCCGCACGGCTCGACCCCGCCTCGCCCGGCCACCTGCTGCCCCTGGCCGACAATGACTCTCCCGCCGACGTCCCGCCCGGGGACGGCTTCTATTACGCGCTGCTGCACAAGCCTTGATCCCGCTGCCGTCGATCCGTGTCGCCGCCGCTTTCCCGCCCTTCAGCCGGCTCCGCGCGGTGCTCGGACGCCGGGTGCTGCCGCTGCTGCTGCTGTTGCTCGTGCTGCTGCCGGCGCCGCTGCGCGCCGCGGCGCTGGAGCCGCTGGAGCTGGCGGTACGGCGCCAGGCCGACGGCGCGCTGGTGCTGGACTTCGCGCTGCGTGTGGCGCTGCCGCGCCCGGTGGAGGACGCGCTGCAGCGCGGCGTGCCGCTCTATTTCGAGACCGAGGCCGCCGTGTTCCGCCCGCGCTGGTACTGGCGCGACGAGCGCGTGGCGCGCCAGGCGCGGCAGTGGCGGCTGTCGTACCAGCCGCTCACGGACATGTACCGCGTGAGCCTGGGCGGGCTGCACCAGGGCTACGCCAGCCTGGCCGAGGCGCTGGCGTCGATGACGCGCATCGCGCGCTGGCGCATCGCCGAGCCGGCGCAGCTCGACGCGGAAGAAGGGCGCTACTACGTGGAATGGCACTGGCGGCTCGACACCTCGCAGCTGCCGCGGCCGATGCAACTGGGCATCGGCAACCAGGCCGACTGGGTGCTGGGCATCGAGCGCACGCTGCGGCCCGAGGGCGCGGCCGGCGGCGCGCAGCAGTGAAGTGACGTGAAGTTGGCGGCGGGGAGGCGGACATGAACAGCAGGGCCCGGCGCACGAGCGTGCTGGTGGGACTGGCGGTGCTCACCGGCGTGGCGCTGGTGGCGGGCTTCCTGCTCTCGCTCTCCGGCGACGCCAGCATCGGCGACGCCGACAGCTTCTACGAGCGGCACTGGACGCTGCTCTTCGCCGCCAACCTGGCGGTGCTGGCGCTGCTGACGCTGACGCTGCTCATCGCCGCCGGACGGCTGGCGCTGCGCGTCAAGCACGGCAAGTTCGGCAGCCGGCTGCTGCTCAAGCTCGCGGGCATCTTCGCGCTGGTGGGCGTGGTGCCGGGGGCGCTGGTCTACACCGTGAGCTACCAGTTCGTCTCGCGCAGCATCGAGATCTGGTTCGACGCCCGGGTCGAGAGCGCGCTCAATGCCGGCCTGGCGCTTGGGCGCAGCACGCTCGACGCCCAGCAGGCCGACCTCGCGGCCAAGACCCAGTTCGCCGCCGACCATCTCAACGACATGCCGGGCGTTCCCGCGGCGCTGGTGCTGGAGCGGCTGCGCGAGCAGCTGGCCGTGCAGACGGTGGCGCTGGTGGGCGCCAACGGGCAGGTGCTGGTCAGCGCCGGCGGCACCTCCAGCGCCATCGCGCCGGCGCGCCCGGCGCCGGCGCTGCTGCGCCAGGCGCGCGGCGGCCGCGCCGCCAGCCAGATCGAGGGCCTGGACGACGAGGGCAACGCCGGCAGCGGCGCGCCGCCGGCGCTGGTGCGCGCGCTCGCCCCGGTGCCGCGCACCGACCTGCGCCTGTCCGGCGACGACCAGTTCCTCATGACCGTGCGGCCGCTGCCGCCCAACCTCACGGCGCAGGCGCTGGCGGTGCAGGCCGCCTACCGCGAGTACCAGCAGCGCGCGCTGGCGCGCGAGGGCCTGCGGCGCATGTACATCGGCACGCTCACGCTCACGCTGATCCTGGCCGTCTTTGGCGCCGTGGGCCTGGCCGTGGCGCTGGGCCACCAGCTCGCGCGCCCGCTGCTGCTGCTGGCCCAGGGCATGCGGCAGGTGGCTGCCGGCGACCTGGGCGCCAAGCAGGTGTTCCCCTCGCGCGACGAGCTCGGCGGCCTCACGCGCTCCTTTGCCGACATGACGCAGCAGCTCGCCGACGCGCGCGCGCAGGCGCAGGCCGGCGTCACCGAGCTGGAGCGCGCGCGCACGCGGCTGCAGACCATTCTCGACAACATGACCGCCGGCGTCATCGTCTTCGACGCCGAGCGCCGCATCGACACCGTCAACCCCGGCGCCACGCGCATCCTCAAGGCGCCGCTGGAGGCGTGCCGCGGCCAGCGCCTGGAGGCGGTGCCGGGGCTGGAGGAGTTCGCGCACGCGCTGTGGCAGCGCTTCGAGCTGCTGGCCGAGAGCCCCGAGGCCGGCGAGCGCGGGCAGTGGCAGGACGCCTTCGAGCGCCGCGGCGATGCCGCCGCCGACCGTCCCGAGCAGCCCGACGTGCAGACGCTGCTGGTGCGCGGCGCCACGCTGCCGCTGGAGGCGCGGCTGGTGGTGTTCGACGACATCTCCGAGGTCGTGTCGGCGCAGCGCTCGGCCGCCTGGGCCGAGGTGGCGCGGCGCCTGGCGCACGAGATCAAGAACCCGCTCACGCCCATCCAGCTCTCGGCCGAGCGGCTGCAGCACCGGCTCGAAGCCAAGCTCGAAGGCAACGACCAGGCGCTGCTGGTGCGCGCGGTGGGCACCATCGTGACGCAGGTGCAGGCCATGAAGCAGCTCGTCAACGAGTTCCGCGACTACGCGCGGCTGCCCTCGGCACGGCTGGCGCCGCTGGACCTGAACGCGCTGGTGGCCGAGGTGCTGGCGCTCTACGGGCACGCGGTGGAGCAGGGGCGGCTGGCGGTGCAGTTCGCGCCGGCGCTGCCGTGGATCCAGGGCGACGCCACGCAGCTGCGCCAGGTCGTGCACAACCTGCTGCAGAACGCGCTGGACGCCGTGGCCGACAAGAGCGACGGCCGCGTGCAGCTGTTCACGGAAGTGCAGCCCGGCGAGCAGGGCGCGCCGCGCGGGGTGCGGCTGCGCATCCTGGACAACGGGCCGGGCTTTGCCGACAAGGTGCTCAAGCGCGCCTTCGAGCCCTACGTCACGACCAAGACCAAGGGCACGGGGCTGGGGCTGGCGGTGGTCAAGAAGATCGCCGACGAGCACGGTGCGCGCGTGCGCATCGCCAACCGCGGCGGCGGCGAGGCCCCGGACGCCCCGGTGGCCGGCGCGCAAGTGACGCTATCATTTTCGAATCTCGCCGCTGCTCCCGCCGTGCCTGCCGCGACGGCCGCAACGGCCCCCCTCCCGCCGGCTGCCTGATCAAATGAAATTGAGTGAGGCGGCCGCGCGCGCACCGAGCATCCATGGCGACCATCCTTGTTGTTGACGACGAACTGGGCATCCGCGCGCTGCTCTCGGAGATCCTGGCGGACGAAGGCCACAGCGTGGAGCTGGCCGAGAACGCCGCGCAGGCGCGCGCCATGCGCGAGCGCATGCGTCCGGACCTGGTGCTGCTCGACATCTGGATGCCCGACGTGGACGGCGTGACGCTGCTCAAGGAATGGGGCAGCACCGGGCAGCTGACCATGCCCGTGATCATGATGAGCGGCCACGGCACCATCGACACCGCCGTGGAGGCCACGCGCTACGGCGCCATGGCCTTCCTGGAAAAGCCCATCACGCTGCAGAAGCTGCTGCGCGCGGTGGAGCAGGGCCTGACCAAGCCCAGCGCGCCAGGCGCGCCCGGCGCCGACGCCGCGGCCGACGGCGCGATCGGCCCGGCCGGCGGCTTCGCCGGGCTGCAGCCGCTGAACCTGGGCGGCGCGCTCAGCAGCGAGTTCAGCTTCGAGCTCGACCGCCCGCTGCGCGAGGCGCGCGACGCCTTCGAGAAGACCTACTTCGAGTTCCACCTGGCCAAGGAGAACGGCTCCATGACCCGCGTGGCCGAGAAGACCGGCCTGGAGCGCACGCACCTCTACCGCAAGCTCAAGCAGCTGGGCGTCGACCTCTCGCGCAACAAGCGCGGCGGCGCCTGAAAAAGTTTTTTCACCCGACAGTGGGATTGCAAAAAATGCTGTGCTAGAATGCGCAGCTTCACGGCCAAGTAGCTCAGTTGGTAGAGCAGCGGATTGAAAATCCGCGTGTCGGTGGTTCGATTCCGCCCTTGGCCACCAGATGAAAGAAAAAAGCCCCGCGCAGCGATGCACGGGGCTTTTTTCTTTGCCTTCACTTTTGCCGCGCATGACCCTCCTCGACGGCTTGGCCCTCTACCTGCGCATTGCCGCGCTGCTGCTGCCGGTGGTGGCCTGCGCCGCGGTGGGATCCTTCTGGGCCTGGAAGAAGAAGCCGTTTCCCGGCGAGTTCATCTCGGTGCTGGCGGCCCACTTCGCCACGCCGGCGCTGGTCTTCCACACGCTGCTGAGCACGCCGCTCTCCGGCCCCGCGCTGCTGCAGGCCGGTGCCGCCACGGTGCTGGGCCTGGCGCTGGCCGCGGCCATGGCGGCGCTGGCGCTGCGGCTGATGAGCCTGCCGGTGCTGGCGCTGCTGCCCGCGGCGGTGCTGCCCAATGCCGGCAACCTGGGGCTGCCGCTGGCGCAGCTGGCCTTCGGCCCGGAAGGGCTGGCCATCGCGGTGGCGGCCTTCGCCGTCACCTCCATCTGCCAGCACACCGTGGGCGTGTGGACGCTCACGCGCTCGTCGGCGCAGCGCACGCGCATGCCGCGCGGCGTACTCTACGCCGTGGCCGCCGCGGTGGCGCTGCGCGCCGGCGGCTGGTCGGTGCCCATGCCGGTGCTGGAGAGCGCGCGGCTGGTGGGCTCGATGACGGTGCCGTTGATGCTGCTGAGCCTGGGCTACGCGCTGGTGACGGTGTCGCGCGGCAGCCTGCGCCAGGGCGCGCGGCTGGGCGGCATCCGGCTCGTGGCGGGCACGCTCGCGGGCCTGGCCGTGGGCGCGCTGCTGGGCCTGCCGCCGCTGGCTGCGGGCGTGATGCTGCTGCAGCTGGCCATGCCGGTGGCCGTGGCCAGCTACCTCTACGCCGAGCGCCTCACGCCCCACGGCGAGACCACCGCCGGCGGCGTGCTGGTCTCCACCCTCGCGGCGGTGCTGCTGGCGCCGGCGCTGCTGTGGCTGGCCGGGGCGAAGGCGTGACTTCAGCGCCGGGCCGGGTTCCGGCTCAGGCTTGAGCCTCGCGCTGCGCGCGCGCCTGCAGCGCCTGCGCCAGCACCGCGTCGAGCACGGCCACGTCCACCGGCTTGCCCAGGTGGCCGTCCATGCCGGCGGCGCGGGCCTGGGCCACGTCGTGGCCGAAAGTGCGGCCGCTGAGCGCCCACACCGGGGTGCGCGCCGCCGCGCCAGGCAGCGCGCGGACGGCGCGCGCGGCCTGCAGCCCGTCGAGGCCGGGCATCTCCATGTCCATCAGCACCAGGTCCACGCCGCCCGCGGCCACGCGCCGCACCGCGGCCTGGCCGCCGTCGGTTTCCTCCACATGGTGGCCGCGCAGCTGCAGCAGCGCGCGCAGCACCTCGCGGTTGAGCGCCACGTCGTCCACCACCAGCACGCGCAGCGGCCGCACGCCGTCCGGCGCGCCGGCCGTCGGCGCGGTGCCGCTGCCGGTGCCCGCCGCCGGCTCGAAGGGGATGCGCAGCCGCACCGCCGTGCCCTGGCCGGGCGTGGAGTCCACCGCGATCTCGCCCGCCATGGCCTGCACCAGGCGGCGGCTGATCCACAGCCCCAGCCCCGTGCCACCGAAGCGCCGCGCCGTCGAGGCCTCGGCCTGGCCGAAGGGCTCGAACAGCCGCTGCAGCTGCTGCGGCGTCAGCCCGATGCCGCTGTCGCGCACCTCGAACTCCAGTGCCAGCCGCCCGTGGCCGTCCTCGCCCGCGGCGCGCACGGCCAGCGCCACGTGCCCGTGCGGCGTGAACTTCACGGCGTTGGACAGCAGGTTCACCAGCACCTGCTGCAGCCGCAGCGCGTCGCCCAGCAGCGTCGGCAGCGGCTCGTGGGGCAGCTCCAGCGCCAGCGCCACGCCCTTGGCCGCGGCGTCGGCGGCGAAGAGCTCACAGCAGGCCTGCGCCACCTCGTCCACGCGCAGCGGCAGCTGCTCCAGCTCCAGGCGCCCGGCCTCGATCTTGGAGAGGTCGAGCACGTCGTTGACGATGCGCAGCAGGTTGCGCCCGGCCTGGCGGATGTGGGCGGCGCACTGGCGGTCCTCGTCCTTCTCCAGCCGCCCTTCGAGCAGCTGCGCGAAGCCCAGGATGCCGTTGAGCGGCGTGCGCAGCTCGTGGCTGACGGTGGCCAGGAAGCGCTCCTTGGCCTCGCCGGCGCGCAGCGCCTGGGTGCGCGCCTCCACCAGCGCCGAGATGTCGAGCGCGATGCCGTCGAACACCTGCTGCGCCGCGCCGCCGCCCTCGCGCGGCACCAGCGTGGCCTGCAGCGTGCGCCAGCAGCCGTCGCCGCCGCGCACGCGGCAGGTGAGCGTCAGCGGCTCGCCGGTGTCGAGGGTGCGCTGCAGCAGCGGCCGGATGCGCCGCGCGTCGGCCTCGTCCACGCGGCTGAGCCAGAGCGTGCCGCCGCGGTCGGCCAGCAGCGCCTCGCGGCTTACGCCCAGGTAGTGCAGGGCCGATTCGCTGACGTAGCTGTAGCGCATCTGCGCGCCGCGCTGCACGCGCGTGAACAGCACGCCGGGCAGCGCGCGGCCGACGTTGGCCAGGCTGCCGCGCGCCTGCTCCAGCGAGGCCTGCAGCGCCGACTCCTTCTGGCGCAGCTGCGCCAGCAGCGCCAGCACCACGGCGTGCAGCCGCGCGAACTCCGCCGGCAGCCAGCGCGGCGGCGGCAGCGGCGCGGCGCCGGCGGCGATGCCGCGGGCGCGCTCGATGAACTGCGCCAGCGGCAGCAGGCACAGCGTGGTGAGCACCCAGGCCAGCGCGGTGGCCGCCGCCACCGCCAGCGCCGCCGTGCCCCAGAGCCAGTGCCGCGCGCCCGCGCTGGCCGCCTCCAGCGTGTCCAGCGGGGTGCGCACCAGCAGCATCCAGCCCAGGCCGGCGTAGGGCGGGCTGCCGCGGCCGGCGGCCCAGGCGGTGACGTAGCGCCGGCCGTCGGGCCAGGTCAGCACGCCCCAGCCTTCGCCGCCCTCGGCCGGCGGCGTGGGCAGCGCGTCGCCGATCTCGCCGCCGGGGCCCAGGCGCTGGCGCCCGTCCGGGCCGGCGATGAAGAGCTGCGCCTGCGGCGCCGCCGGCGCCGTGCCGGCAAACAGCGCGATGCGCTCGCGCAGCCAGGGCCAGGACAGGTGCACCGCCAGCACGCCTGCGCCCTGCCGCGCCGCGCCCTGCAGCGGCACGCTGATGTCGATGAAGCGCCAGGGCTCGCCCGAAGGCAGCGCCGGCAGCAGCCCGGCCAGCAGCCGGGCCTCGTGCACGTCGCCGTAGTGCAGGGCGTCGCGCCCGGCCTGCCACCAGTCGCGCGCCGACACGTCCACGCCGACCAGCAGCCCGTCCAGCGCCGCCAGCACCCGGCCGTCGGCATCGGTGACGCCGGCCCAGGCATAGCTGGGCATGGCCTGCACGCTGTCCATGAGCGCCTGCAGCAGCGCCGGCTGGCGCAGCGCGCCGGTGCGCTCGATGAGCGCGGCCTGCGCCTGCAGCTGGCGTCCGAAGCGGCCCAGGTCGGCGTCGATGGCCGCCGCCACGCCCTGGGCCTGGGTGCGGTTCAGCGCCCCGGCCCGGGCCTGCGCCTCGGCCTCGATCTGCGAGCCGCGCAGCGCCGCCAGCGGCACGGCCAGCAGCGTGCTCAGCACGAACACCAGCAGCGTCACCAGCGTGCGCAGCCCCGGGCCGCCGCGCGGCCCGGGCGCGGCTTCTTCTTCAGGCGGCGTGGCGGCCGGGGAGGCGTCGGGGGCGGCGGCAACGGCGGGATCGGGCATGGGCGACGACGGCCCGAAAGATCCGACCGCAAGGTGTGAGGGCGTGTAATGCGCGCCTCAGTCTAGACGCGCTGCCCTCACGGCCCGCCGGGTCTTCACGGCACGATTTCACGCCGCGGCGGCGCCTCAACCCTCGCCCGAATCCGTCAGGTGCCCATCAGGTCGTCCAGGAACTCCGACACCGGCTTGACGCCTGTGACCAATAAGTGGTCCCGGGCCCGGGTGCAGGCGACGTAGAGCAGGTGGCGCTCGGTGTTGTGGTTCGACGCGTTCTATCAGGGGCACCACGTCGTCGCCTTTCCCAAGCCATCGCCAAAGCATTAAAAAGGAGTTCGCAGCTGATTTGCATTAGCAAGGATGCAGGGTTACATTCCCTTGGTCATGATGTTTCCATGCACGGCAGCGGAATGGAAAAAGGTTTTTGTGCTGAATGCCGCCACTGGCAAAGAAATTCTTGATCGACTTGGTCAATTGGGGCTGTCTTGCATGCTGTCGCCGGTCAGGATGTCGTTGAGTGCAATATTGATGTAGTAATTGGATCTGCCAATTTTCTGTTTATGCAAAAACCCGGTGTCGGTCAATGCGTCAAGATATTTGGTGGCTGTTACCCGCGATACGCGCAAATCCCTTTCGATGAATTCGATTTTGGTGTACGGGTGAGTGAACAGGTTGTTGATCAGGTCCTGGCTGTAGAAGCGATGCTGTTCGCGGATGCGGTGCTTGGTGTCCAGCAGCGCCCGCTTGATGGCGTTGACAGTGACCACGCCTTCGCGCGCGCACCGCTCCACGGCAGTTAGCACGTACAGCACCCAGTCCTCCCAATTGCCCACGTCGCGCACGCTCTGCAGCAGCCGGTAGTAATCCGCCTTGGTGCGCACGATATGGCGGCTGAGGTAGAGCACCGGAATGTCGAGCAGGCCCTGCTTCACCAGATACAGCACGTTGAGGATGCGCCCCGTGCGGCCGTTGCCGTCGTAGAACGGGTGAATGCTCTCGAACTGGTGGTGTAGCAGCGCCATCTTGACCAGCGGATCCAGCGGCGAGAGCGCGTCGTCGTTCATGAAACGCTCCAGATCCCGCATCAGGGTAACGATGTGCTCGGGCTCCTGAGGCGGCATGTAGACGGTGTGCCCGCCGCCGTCCTTCAGCGCGGTGCCGGGCAGGCGGCGCAGCCCGGCATTGTTGCGCTCCAGCTCAGCCTGGATCTCCAGGATGTGGTTGACGGTGAGGAGCCCGGACTGTCGCACGGCGTTGAAGCCGACGTGCAGCGCCTGCCGGTAGCGCAGCACCTCCTTGGCGGCCGGGTTCACGGCAGCCTCGGGAAAGGCGTCATCCTTGAACAGCTCGTCGTGCGTGGTGACGATGTTTTCGATGGCCGAGCTGTCCTTGGCCTCCTGCATGCCCAGCGTGTTGATCAGGATGCCCTGGTGCGGAATGGAGGCCGCCACGCCCTTGAGTTCCGCCAGGTAGCGGCTGGCAAGCATGAGCTGCTTGAGAATGTCTGGCCGGTCAAAGCGGCTGGCATCCAAGGTTTCAAGCGGTGGAAGCTGGGTCATTGCGGTTCTGCACCTTGCGAACGTGCATCAAAGACACGGTTTTCTGTGCACGTGCTGTGCAACGTGTATAGAAAAAGCCGGTTTCCTATGCACGCCCAAACCAACGTGCATAGAAAAAGCAAGTTTTCTATACACGTCCACGCTGGCATGCCTCCGCCAAGGCACTTTTATCCCTCGCTCTTGCCCACGAACTCGAAATGCTCGACCACGGGCGGCTGCGCGAAGAACGGCCCGACGATGGCGCGCCAAGCGGCGAAGGCCTCCGAGCCGCGGAAGCGCACGGTGTGGTCCTCCAGCGTGTCCCAGAAGATCTGCACGACGTAGCGCTCGGGGGACTCGATCCCCTTGTTCACCTTCCAGCCGCGGCAGCCCGGGAACGGGCCGATCACGGTGGACAGGCCGCGCTGCACGGCCTCGTCGAAGGCGGCCTGCTGGCCTGGGTGGATGCGGATGTCAACCAGTTCGAGGATCACGGGGGATGTCTCCGGTGGGTGCGTTTGTCGCGGGGAAATGAAGAACGGGCGCCCCGCGGGGCGCCCGTTCTCATTGTCGCCGTCCGCCGTGGCACCGATGGCGGCATCACGGCTTGGGCCGTTCATCCTTCGACGCGCCCGCAGGGCGCGCCCTGTGCTGAGGTATCGAAGCATCAGGACGAACGGAAAACCCGGCTTCAGGCTTCCATCGGCAGCCCGACGTAGTTCTCGGCCAGCGCGCGCTGCGCCGCCTCGGAGCCGCACAGGTAGTCGAGCTCGGCCTGCTGCACGCGCGCGCCAAAGGGCCCGTTGTCGGGCAGCTTGTGCATCAGGCTCGTGAACCACCAGCTGAAGCGCTCGGCCTTCCAGATGCGGCGCAGGCAGCGCTCGGAGTAGGCGTCGATGCCGGCCTCGCTGCCGCGGTAGAACTCGGCCAGGCCGCGCGCGAGGTAGCCCACGTCCGTGGCCGCCAGGTTCAGGCCCTTCGCCCCCGTGGGCGGCACGATGTGCGCGGCGTCGCCGGCCAGAAAGAGGCGCCCGAAGCGCATCGGCTCCGCGACGAAGCTGCGCAGCGGGGCGATGCTCTTCTCGATCGACGGCCCGGTCGTCACCTGCGCCGCCACGTGCGCGGGCAGCCGGCGCTTGAGCTCGGCCCAGAACGCGTCGTCGCTCCATTCCTCGACCTTGTCGGCCAGCGAGCACTGCACGTAGTAGCGGCTGCGCGTCTTGCTGCGCATGCTGCACAGGGCGAAGCCGGCGTCGGCGCTGGCGTAGATCAGCTCGTGCGACACCGGCGGCACGTCGGCCAGGATGCCCAGCCAGCCGAACGGGTAGACCTTCTCGAAGTTGGTGATGGCGCCCCCGGGGACGCTGGCGCGGCACACGCCGTGGAAGCCGTCGCAGCCGGCGATGAAGTCGGCCTGGACTTCCACGGGCTGCCCGTCGGTGCCCGTGAAGCGCACGCAGGGTTTCGTGCCGTCGAAGTCGTGGACGCTGACGCCCTGGGACTCATAGAAAGTCTGCAGCCCGGCGGCGGCGCGGGCGTGCATCAGGTCGCGCGTGACCTCGGTCTGGCCGTAGACCATGACGCGCTTGCCGGTCAGCGCATGCAGGTCGATGCGGTGCGTGCGGTCGCCGAAGGACAGCTCGAAGCCGTCGTGCGGCAGCCCCTCGGCGTGCATGCGCTCGCCCACGCCGGCCTCGTCGAGCAGGTCCACGGTGACCTGCTCCAGCACGCCGGCGCGGATGCGGCCCAGCACGTAGTCGGCGCTGCGCTGCTCGATGACGACGGCCTCGATGCCGGCCTTGTGGAGCAGGGCGCCCAGCAGCAGGCCCGAGGGGCCGGCGCCGACGATGGCGACCTGGGTGCGCAGGGTGCGTGTCATGGTCTTGTCTCCTTCGTGTGGGTGTCAGGGGGGTGATGCGGGGGCAGGGGCGGAAGGCGCGGCGTCACAGGATCTGGCGCAGGTGCGCCTGGGCCTGGCGCAGGGGCGGCAAGGCCGCCTCCTGCAATTCGTGCAGCTCCATGCGCGAGGCATGGACGCTGACGTTGAGCGCGGCCACCGTCTGGCCGCGGTAGTCCAGCAGCGGCACCGACACGGTGCGCAGCCCGGGCTCGAATTCCTGGTCCACCGCGGCATGGCCCCGGGCGCGCACGCGCTCGATCTCGGCGGCCAGCGCCTCGGGGTCGGTCACGGTCTGGGCGGTGCGCGGCTGCAGCGACTGCTGCGCGATCCAGGCGCGCACGGCCTCCTGCGGCCAGGCCGACAGCAGCACGCGGCCGTTGGCGGTGCACCAGGCCGGCACGCGCGTGCCCGGCTGCAGCGTGCTGGAGATGACGCGGCCGGCGCTGGTGGCGGCCACGCAGAGGACGTCGCTGCCGTCGAGCACGCCGGCCGAGGACGCCTCCTTGAGCGCGTGCGACAGCTTCATCAGCTCCGGCTGCACGATGCGCGGCAGCCGCGCCGAGTGCATGTAGCTCTGCGACAGGCGCAGCACCTTGGCCGTGAGCGCGAAGAGGTTGCGGTCCTGGCTGGCGAAGCCCAGCTCGCACAGCGTCAGCAGGTAGCGGCGCGCGGCGGCGCGCGTCAGGCCCGTGCGCTCGGCCACCTCGCTGATGGTCAGGCGCGGGCGCTCCTGATCGAAGGCCTCGATGACCTGCAGCCCCTTCTCCAGCGCAGCGACGCGGTCGCGGTCGCGCGCGGCCGGGGCCTCGGCGGCGGCGTCCGGCGCGGACGTGTCGGGCGGGATGAGGGACCGGCGGGCGGCCATGGGCGTTGTCTCCGGACGCTGCGCCGGCGGCTTCGGCCGGCGTCATGCAGTTGATTCAGTGTCCGGAATGTAGGCACTCCGTTCCGCGCTGTCGCCGGGCGCGGAACGGGTTTGTGCGCCATGCGCACATGCTTTGGGTCAAGCGGCCAGCGGCAGCGGCGAGGGCGTTTCCGGCGCCGCGTCGTCGGCGCCGGTGTCGGCGTAGATGCTGCCGAAGCGGTTCGTCAGGAACTCCTGCAACAGGATCTGTTCCTGGCAAATGAACCCCTGCTGCGGCAGCCGGCCCTGGGCCAGCAGGTCGAGCACGGCGCAGGCGCTGCCGGCGGTGGTGAGCTGGATGGCGCTGCGCGGCTCGTGCGCGCGCCAGCGCCCGGGCACGCGGCGCGAGAGGCTGTGCTGGGCCAGGCGGCCGTCGCGCCAGCCGGTGGCGGTGACGAAGATCACCACCACGTCCTGCTCGGTGCCGGGAATGGCGTGCTCCAGGATCTCCTTGAACAGCGCCGGGCGCTCGCGCAGGCGCAGGTCGTTGAGGAGCGCCTTCATCAGCGCGCCGTGGCCGGGGTAGCGGATGCTGCGGTAGTTGAGCTCGCGCACGCGGCCCTCGAAGCTCTCGCACAGCGTGCCCAGGCCGCCGGAGGTGTTGAAGGCCTCGTAGCGCACGCCGTCCAGGCTGAACTGCTCCAGCCCCTCCAGCGCGGCGACCTCGGCGCGGCGCCCGTCGACGATGGCCTCGCAGGGCTGGATGTACTCGTTGATCAGCCCCTCGGTGCTCCAGGTCAGGTTGTAGTCCAGCGCGTTGCTGGGGTAGAGCGGCAGGGCGCCGACGCGCAGGCGCAGGCTCTCCAGCCGCTCGAAGCGCCGCGCTAGGTCGGCCGCGGCGATGGAGACGAAGCCCGGCGCCAGCCCGCACTGCGGGATGAAGGCGCAGGGCGCGTCGGCCGCGAGTGCCTTGATGCGGCGCGTGGCGGCCACGTCCTCGGTCAGGTCCAGGTAGTGCACGCCCTGCGCGCGCGCGGCCGCGGCGACCGTGGCGGCGCAGTCGAAGGGAAAGGCATTGAGCACGGCGAAGCGGCCCTGCAGCGCGGCGGCCAGCGCCGCGGTGTCGCCGGCATCGAGCTGCAGCGTGTGCCGGCGCAGCGAGGCCGGGCCGAAGTCCTGCAGCGCGCCGGGGTGGCGGTCCGCCAGCGTCACGACGTAGTCGCCCGAATCGGCCAGCAGCTGCGCCGCCACCTTGCCGACGCGGCCGGCACCGAGCACGAGGATGTCCTTCATCGCAACCTCCTGGAGAGTGGTCCTGTGGGGGGATGGTGGCCCGCGGCGTTGCAGCGTGCAGCCCACAACGCGACGACATGCCGTGGCTGTTTCGGCGTTTTGACGGCCAGAATCGGCGCATGGCCGACGAATCCCTCGACGAGGTGGACCGCGCGCTGCTGGCGCTGCTGCGCGAGAACGCGCGCGCCAGCACCGCCGAACTAGGCCGCCAGCTCGGCCTGTCGCGCACCACGGTGCAGAGCCGGCTGCAGCGGCTGGAGCGCCGGCGCGTGATCTCGGGCTACACGGTGGTCGTCAACGAGGAGGCCGAGGGGCCGCTGGTGCAGGCGCACGTGCTGATCACGGCCGCGCCCAAGCAGGGCGGCGCCATCGAGGCGGCGCTGCGGCGCGTGCCGCAGCTGCGGCTGCTGCACTCGGTCAGCGGCCCCTTCGACTTCATCGCCGTGCTGGCCGCCGGCTCCATCGGCGAGCTCGACGCGCTCATCGACCGCATCGGCGCGCTCGACGGCGTGGAGCGCACCACCTCGGCCATCGTGCTTTCTACACGCATCCAGCGCCGGGTTTGACGCGCGGCAAGCGGGCGCACGCCCGTTTGTAACTATCCTTAAGTTTCCTTTTGCATTGCCGACATCGATCGAGACAGGACCAGACCGTCTGCGGCGCCCGCCGGGCGCGCGCGGTCCGTTGCGATGACGCCTTCAGACACCATCGACGTCCGCGATCTGCGGCCGGGCATGTTCATCCAGCTGGAGCTGAGCTGGATCGCGCACCCCTTTCCGCTCAACAGCTTCGTCATCAGCAGCCAGGCGCAGATCGACACCCTGCGCGAGCTGGGCCTGGAGCGCGTGCGCTGGGACCCCGCGCGCAGCCACCGGCCCGAGCACGAGGCGGCCAGCGCGGCGGCCGCCGCCGCCGCGGCCCAGGCCGCGGCCGCGGCGCAGCGGGCGCCGAGCCCGGAGG
>NZ_VIDQ01000079.1 GCF_009760915.1 Azohydromonas aeria | reverse complement strand
GTACGAATCACCGGGCAACGTCACGTTCGTGCCCGGTGTTGGCGGTCGGTATTCCAGCCGGTCGCCCTGTCTTATCCCTGCTTAATCTACTGAACAAGGTGCATCATGAAGTCCACGCCTTGTTCTCGGGTGCCTGGGGCACCATGTTCGCAAGGGAAAACGACTGTGCCATGGCCTGCGCCGTGGGCATGTCGGCAGCCGGCGCCATGTGGCCTCGGTCGTAGCCCGAGCCCTTGTAGTCTTCCAGCGTCGCGCGCTCGGCCTGCGGCAGCCGGGCGTCCGCGAAGAACCTGTTCGTGCGCTGCTCGTCTGCAGCGTCCTGCAACTGGGCGACGGTCAACCGCTCGACCGCGAACACGGGCGTCTTCGTATGGCCGGAATGCAGGATGGCAAACGCGTCGTAGCACAGATCGCGTGGCAGCCTGGTCTGCAGGTCCGGCACGCGTGGCAGTTGTCCTGGGAAGAAATCCCGGCACTTGTCGAAGCCGTTGACCGGCTCCGCTGTTGTCGCGACCGCATCCGGCTTGGGCGCTTTGCCCGGGAGCTTGTCCTTGTTGCAGGCGGCCAGCATCAGCGTGCACGCCACGGCCAGGAAGAGGGAAGAAGTTTTCGTCATCATCGTTCGGCAGCTTCCCGTCGACTGCTTCAGGAACGTGGAGGGCCTCTTGCGGCTCCAGGCCGCGGTACGTCGCCGACTGTACCGGGTTCGAGACCGGGCCTGGAGCCGCAAGCCAAGGCCTTCGGACAGTGGGCAACGGGGTGCCCGCATCGCTCCATGCCGTGACGGCCTTCCATGACTTTTCCTCTGAGGCACAACGCGGCCTGCTGCCGGGAGGCATCCCGGAGTTTCTCCTGCGCCGGCCCATGCCCGGGTCGATGCGAGAGCACTGTTCCGTGGACTGCTGTACTCACTGACCGAAACAGGGCACGCGATCCTCGCTGGCAGCAGGGGGGCCCGGCACCTTGCAATGCGAGCATGCTGACCACGATCTCCAGTCGGTGAATGGAGGAAGGACGGTGCTGCTGATCCGGATCGGATGGCCGGGGCCCTATTCCAGGAGCGCCGCCAGGCCGTCACGGCTCGTGTACCAGCGCGTGCGCAGGTACACGGCCCGCACCTGCCGTCCGGGGCACTGGCCGGCATGCAGTCGCAGCCCCGCGCACGGCATCCTGGCGTCCGGCCAGGGGCTCCAGGAAGGTTCGCCACCGTGCCCCGTCGCGACCGAGCCGGCCATTGCACCCAGTACGATCAGGGAAACATCAACTGATCGAAGTCGGCCACCAGCTCCAGCCGGTGCGTTGCCAGGAGTCGCCGTTGCAGTCCCTCGCCCCTTGTCCGTTCTGCTCCCTGCCTGCGCAGCGGGTGCTCGCTGAACGCCCCACCGCCTGGCTGATCCGGGACGGTTTCCCGATCAATCCCGGCCACTGCCTGGTCATCCCGAAGCGCCACGTCGGCTCCTGGTTCGAGGCCACGGAGCAGGAGCGTGCCGACCTGACGTCGCTGCTCGACGAGGGCAAGGCCCTGGTGGACGCCGAGTTCGCGCCTGCGGCCTACAACATCGGCATCAACGACGGCCCGGCCGCCGGGCAGACCATCTCGCACCTGCACGTGCACCTGATTCCCCGCTTCCCGGATGACGTCGCGGACCCGCGCGGCGGCGTGCGCTGGCTCATTCCCGAGCGTGCCGACTACTGGTCCGGCCGCGCACGGGACTGAAGGCGTGTACGAAAAGCTGATCCGCGACCTGATTCCCGAACTGGCCCGTGCAGAGGGTCGGGAACTGCAGGTGCGCGTGGCCCGGGACACGGAGTTGGGCAGGCTGCTGTCACGCAAGCTGATCGAGGAGGCGAGCGAGGTCGGCGATGCGCTGGCCATGGGCGACCGTGCGGCGCTGGTGGACGAACTCGGGGACCTGTACACCGTGCTGGCGGCCGTGGCCGATCGCCACGGCATCGGCCTGGACGAGGTGCAGGAGGCTGCGCGGCGCAAGCACCTCACGCGCGGCGGCTTCGACGCCGGTCTGGTGCTGGGCGAGCCGGCGCCCAGCACCCAGCGGCTGCACGTGGGCGGTGGCCACACCCTGGTGGACGCGCTGCGGCACGAGCTGAAGCACTGCCGCGCAGCGGGCCTTGCCGTGGCCTTCGTGATGCGAAGCGGCCTGGATCTCATGGAGGGTGCGCTGCGCGCAGCGCTGCTGCGCGGGGCCGACATCCGTTTCCTCACCACCGACTACCTCGACGTCACCGAACCCGAGGCGCTGGAGCGCATGCTGCAGTGGAGCGGCCGCTTCGAGGCCCGGGTGTTCAGCCACCCGGACCGCAGCTTCCATCCCAAGGCCTACTGGTTCGAGCGTGCCGACGGCAGCGGCCGCGCCTTCATCGGCTCGGCCAACTTCTCGCGCATGGGCCTGCGCGACGGCGTGGAGTGGACCTGGTCGGTGCTGGACGTCGATGCCGGCCACCCGATGGCCGAGATCCGCCACCGCTTCGACGAGCTCTTCCACCATGAGCACGCACAGCCGCTTTCCCCCGGCTGGCTGCAGGCGTACCGTGCCCGGCGCGTGCCGCGCGACTGGACACCGCGCAAGGCCGCCACGCGCACGCAACCGCGGCCGGTGCAGTCGCTTGCCCTCAAGGAGCTGGAGCGGCTGCGTGCCGACGGCGAGACACGGGCGCTGGTGATCGCCGCCACCGGCCTGGGCAAGACTTTCCTTGCCGCCTTCGACGCCGCCGGCGCGGACCGGGTGCTGTTCCTCGCTCACCGGGAGGAACTGCTGGTGCAGGCGGCCAGGGCCTATGCCGCCCTCTACCCGGACCGCACGAGGGGCTTCGTCATGGCCGGTCGCGAGGAGATCGGGTGCGACATCGTGCTGGCCTCGGTGCAGACGCTTTCCCAGCCGCGCTGGCTGGCAAGCGCGGAGCTGGCACGCTTCGACTACGTGGTGGTGGACGAATTCCACCACGCCGCGGCCGACAGCTACGCCCGCCTGCTGGACGCGCTGCAGCCGCGCTTCCTGCTGGGGCTCACCGCCACGCCCTGGCGTGGCGACAACCGGGACCTGATGGCACTGTGCCATGGCAACGTGGCCTACGAGGTGGGCCTGTTCGACGCCATCAGCTACGGCTGGCTGGTGCCGTTCCGCTACTTCGGCGTGGCCGATCGCGTGACCTACACGAGCGAGATGCTCACTCGCGCGGGGACCTACGACACCGAGCAGCTGACGCGGGCCTTCAACACACCCGAGCGCGCGGCGCTGGTGCTGGAGAAGTACCGTGCCCACCCGTCGCGCGCCGCGCTGGGCTTCTGCGTCTCCATCGCGCACGCCGACTTCATGGCGCAGGCCTTCAGCGCCGCCGGCATCCCAACCGCCGCGGTGCATTCCGGGCCGGGCTCGATGCCACGGCAGGAAACCATCGACCGGCTCACGAGCGGAGCCCTGCGCATCCTCTTCACGGTGGACCTCTTCAACGAGGGCGTGGACATCCCCTGCGTGGACCTGGTGCTGTTCCTGCGCCCCACGGAGTCCATGGTGGTGTTCCTGCAGCAGCTCGGGCGCGGCCTGCGCCTGGACGACGGCAAGCAGCACCTCACCGTGCTGGACTTCATCGGCAACTACCGCCGGGCCCACTACAAGCTGCCGTTCCTTGTCGGCGGGCACGGCGAGGACACGGCCAGCGCCAGCACGGCGCTCGAGATGCTGCAGCGCTGGCAGCAGGGCGTGCGCCCCGATGGCATGCCGGAGGGCGTCACGGTCGAGCTGGAGCCCGTGGCGCTGGAAGCCCTGCGCCAGAGCCTGCGCACCGCCTCGCCGCTGCGTGCCCTGGTGCTGGAGGACCTGCGTTCCCTGCACGGGCGGCTGGGCCGCACGCCGACGCTGGCCGAGGTCGAGCGCCTGGGGCGATACGGACCAAGGCAGTGCAAGCAGGCCCTGGGCTGCCGGCGCTGGCACCAGGTTGTCATTGCCCTGGGCCAAGCCGACGAGGCCGGCAGGACGCTGGACGTCCAGGCCGGCGCCTTCCTGGAGGAAGTCGAGACGACCAGGATGACGAAGTCGTTCAAGATGGTCGTGCTGCTGGCCATGCTGCAGGGGCCGCACTTCCAGGCCACCATCGGCATGGAGGCGCTGGTGGCCTTCTTCAGGCACTACTTCGCCGAGGAGCGGCACCGGCTCGACATCAACGGCACGGACGTGCAGGACGGCGAGGCGGCGAGCGACACCACTTGGAGTGGCTACCTGCTGTCCAACCCGATCAACGCCTGGATCGGCGGCAGCACCAGGAAGCCGAGCCCCTACTTCGCCTTCGACGAGGCGGCGCGCGAGTTTCGCTACATCGGGCCGCAGCCGTCCGGCATGGCTGTCTTCCACCGGGCTCTGCTGGAGCGCGTGACCTGGCGGCTCGCGGACTACTGGGGTCGTCCTTCGCCGGGACGGTTCGTGTTTTCGGTGATCCCGACAGGCAGCGGCCAGGGACTGTGCATCATGTTCGGCAACGGTGCGAGCCGAGCCGGTCTGCCGGACGGCTGGCACCCGGTGCGCATCAACGGCCGCTTTGCCTACGGCAAGTTCGTGAAAGTCGCGCTCAACGTGCTCAAGACGACGCCCTCGGACGACGGCTCGGCGCCGAACCTGCTGACCGACGAGCTGCGCCAACTGCTTGGTGTGCCCCATAACGACGTCCGGGGTAGGCGTCTGCGCGTGCGGCTGGTGCCGCTGCCTGCGGAAGGCTCCTGGGCCATCGAGGCGGCCTGACGGCGATGATGGTGCCGTACTGATAGAGACCCCGACATGCCGGACCTTGATCAGACCGATACCCTGATGCGCAGTGCCGCCTTCACGCATGTACGGCGGATTCAGGAATTGCACGACACGCTGACCCAGGAGCACCTGAAGGCCGGCTTCAATTGGCGGGGTGAGCGCATCCCGCTGGTGAACCCTCAGCGCGGCATTTTCAAGCCGCGGCAGATGCCCTATCTGCTGTCCATCCGGACCGTTTTCCCCAGGGCCGGCAACCGAGTCTGGTACGACGACCAACGGCATGTCCACCGGCAGATTTATGAAGGCGACGAGGCCGTGGACTATGCCTTCATGGGCAACAACCCGGAGGCGGCCGACAATCGCTGGCTCAAAGAGGCCTGGGAGCGGGAGATTCCGGTCATCTACTTTCTCGGCGTGGCGCCCGGGCGTTACCAGGTACTGGTACCGACCTTCATCGCCGGCTGGGATCCCGTCAAGAAGCAGGCTCGCATCGCGTTCGGGC
The DNA here is from genome assembly GCF_009760915.1 of Azohydromonas aeria. Taxonomy (GTDB): domain Bacteria; phylum Pseudomonadota; class Gammaproteobacteria; order Burkholderiales; family Burkholderiaceae_C; genus Azohydromonas; species Azohydromonas aeria. The sequence continues at coordinate 29,022 of NZ_VIDQ01000079.1, read as the reverse complement.
TGCCGGGTGAGTCGTCGCTGGCTGCCGAACCGCCAGCCAGGCGCTATGCCTTGCGCACGGTCAAGCAGCGCCTGCATCAGGCATCGTTTCGGGCTGCCGTCATCACGGCCTACCAGGGACGCTGCGCCTTGTCAGGGCTGCCGGAGCCGATGCTGCTTGACGCCGCACACATCGTTGCCGACAAGGATGAACGGCTGGGCCAACCCGTTGTGCCCAATGGCATCCCGCTGTCCAAAATCCATCACGCGGCTTTCGACGCGCATCTCATCGGTATCGATCCTGACTACCGTGTTCATGTCTCGGAACGGCTCCGATCCCAGAACGACGGTCCCATGCTGGAGGCCCTCAAGCGACTGCACATGAGCCAACTGCATCTGCCTTCCCGGGACCGAGATTGGCCGGATCGCGATCGACTGGCAGCACGTTTTGACATTTTCAAAGCTGTGGCTTGATAGCTTGCAGTAGCGGTGACCCGACTGCGCCTCTCTTACTGCCAATGCGCCACACGGTTTCGCCAGTACGCGCCGCTGGCGTAGTCTCCAGAAGAGTCGTATCAAATTATTTACGACACTTGGTTGAGTCAGGTAAGCCTTCCACCGGCAGCAACGCCATACACAAATGCCCGCCATAGCGTGGGCAAGTCATTGGTAAACCTTCGCCGGTGGTACTCTGAGCATCGGCCTTGGGGCGCGGCGCGCCAAACTACTCGTGCTACCTGTAGGCATCGAGCCTGCAAAGCCTTCACCGGGCCTGGCCCGCTGAAGTCCGGCAGCCGCCGGCGTTGCGGTCGTTACCCGCCCTGAAGTCACCGGGCCATTGCCCGGACTGGCCGCCCATGCGGCGTGAGATCGCGTCCTGCCATCGGCAGGACCTGAAGTGAAACCGGCGGACCGCCCGGTCCACCGGACAGGTGTCCCCAGCCGCGGTGCCTCGTGCACCGCCGACCTGCCGACACCGAGCACGGCCCTGACGTTTGCGTCGAGGGCCTGACCATCCATGGCGCGCCTCACGGCCGCGCCATCGAGCCGCCCGGACCCTCGCGGTCCGGGCATCCCGGACGGGGAACCATGTTCCCCGGCGGGAGCAGGCGTTCCCCTTCGCCCCGTGAAGGAGAACGCGATGTTCGCACCCCGTGTGATGCCAGAGACACGGCCGGTGGGCGTCCTGCTGGGCGGCTCCGGCCGTCCCCTGCCGCCCTGCCCGCTGCCGGCGCGAAAGGCCGCGCTGCTGTTTTCCGCCCCGCCTCGCCGCCGGGACGAACCTGTAGCGTCCGGCCAAAGGCTGGTGGAGGCGGTGGCGTGATCGACGTCTACCGCAGGCGGATCGCCGCGATGGTGGTCCGGTTGGCTAGGGAGGATCCCGAACTGGTCAAGGAGGTGATCGCCCGCCTGCGCCGGGACCGCGAGATCGAATCCGACGACCTCGTCTACCTGGAGCGGATCGCGGACGACTGGATCCGCGTCACAGCGGACAACCGCCGGTCGGCACGCCACTGACCGACCGGAGCGAACGTGGGGCCGGTCCGGATCTTCCGGCCGGCCGCCACGTCTTCATCAACCCCGAGGGGAGCCCATCTCCCCGGCCGGGGCACAGGGGCACTCCTCCACCGGAGCCTTCCCCATGAGCATGCAGGCAACCTCTCCGCGCGACCGCTACCGCGCCGTGGAGATCGAGGAAATGCGGGCCTGGGTCCGCTTCTACCGGCGGGCGGGCGATCCCGACATGGCCATCGAGATCCTGGCGCTGCTCGACGGCGACAGGCAGGCCCGGCGCGACCACATGGCGCTCTACCTGCTCTGCAGGGAGTCGCTGCGCGTGCACCAGGCGCGCACCGAGCGCAGCCGGCGCGTCGGCCACTTCGTGCGGCTGGCCTGCGCCACGCTCTTCGTCGCGCCCGTGCGGGCGCTGCGCCGGGCGATGTCCCGGAGTGCCGGGCTGGTGGTCGAGTGCCTGCCGGAAACCCGCGCCGAGCCGGCCGTCCGGAAGCTGCGCCAACTGAATGCCGCAGAACGGCAAGGCGTGCCGGGAAGCGACGAACTGCAGGCGCCACCCGGGTCCGCGGTCGGCGCGCCCACCGCATCGGGCACCGACGACGCCCGGCCGGACTGAGAGCGATGTCGTGGGCACACCGGTGCGCGCGAGCCACCCCGGGGCTCCGCGCCCCGGGGCGCCTCTCAAGCCTGGCGCTCGCAGCGTGCGCGCGCCTGGTCGATCAGGGCGTGCAACTGCCTGGTTTCCCTGGACACTCCCCAGTAGTACGCCTTGCAACGCGCCACGTAGGCGTCCAGGTCGGCCAGCGTGCGGATGCCGGCCGGCTCGATGTCGGTGAGCCTGAGGAACAGGTCCCTTTCCGGGCGCGTGAGCCGGATGCGCTGGCCGAGGCGGATCATGGCGATGGCGTGAATGTCGAGGATGGATGGCATCTTCACGCGGTCCAGCCATGCCATGCAGGCCGATACAGATGCATGCGTAACGACTTCTACAGTGCGACTGCAGTGCGACCGAGCTGCCGGTGCAGTCCGATCTGCGCGTGATTGACGAACCGGCCCACCACACTGACAGGCGCGGCCTGCGTTGCGCCCGCAATCCCGCCACCGCGCCTGCCCTTGCACGTGGCGCCGGCGGCCGTCGGCGGACCCGGCAGCCCGTCCGGCGCGAGACTGGTGGCCCCAACCGATCCACGGATCGGCCTCCGACAGGAGGTTCCTGGCCCAGCCAGGCGTCGCAGTCGATACCTGCCCCATTCTTCGCGCGCCCAGGCGCGCGTCCCGCGCGGGAACCTCGTTCCCGTCGGGGACCGGCGTTCCCGTGCTCCATCACGGAGAACGCCATGGAGAATCTGTCATTGCTGTCGCACGCGGAACTGGTTGCCGCGCTTCTGGCGCCCGCCACCCCCGAGGAGATCATGCAGGCCGCCCGGGCCGACGTGCAGGCTCCCGCCTGCCGCGACGGTGCGCTCGATGCCGCAGGCACGGGCGAGATGCTGCTGGACCACCGTCTGGCCGTCGCGCGCGAGCTGCTGCTGCGGCACCTGCGGGCACGCATGTGCACCGGCCCGCTGGTGGAGTCGCCCCGGGTAATGCGCGACTGGCTGCGCCTGCGCCTTGCCGGGCTGGAGCACGAGGTGTTCATCGTGCTGTTCCTGGACACCAGGCATCGCCTGATCGAGGCGGTGGAGATGTTCAGGGGCACGCTGACGCAGACCTCCGTGTACCCGCGCGAGGTGGTCAAGGGCGCGCTGGCGCGCAACGCCGCCGCGGTGGCGTTCGCGCACAACCACCCGAGCGGTTCGGCGGAGCCCAGTCACGCCGACGAGTTCCTGACCCAGCGCCTGAAGACGGCGCTGGCGCTGGTGGACGTCCAGGCCCTCGACCACCTCGTCGTGGGCGCGGACCAGGTGGTCTCGTTCGCCGAGCGCGGACTGATCTGAGAACGCGGCGCCGGGTTCCCTCGCGCCGCGGGCGGCATCCCCCCTGGACGGGCCCGAAGCCCTGTCCAGGGTGTCCCGCCAGCGCCGGCCGGGTTCAGACCAGGTCCTGCATCAGGACGGCCAGGGTCGGTCTCTGCCTGGGGAACATCTCGCGCACGGCGCTGCGCTCGCTGATGCCCAGGATCAGCCCCACCTGCTCCTCGTCGGCGCCGCGCTCGTAGAGGCGCATCGCCACGGTGTGGCGGACGGACAGCGCGGTCATGCCTTCGAGCTCCGCATAGCGGAACAGCTTGCGGTAGGTCTCCAGGATGGCGCGGCAGAGGTAGCGGTGCTGGCCCTCCTCGCCGTGGTAGACGATCGGGAAACCCGCGCCCGACGGCGTCAGGAACAGCGGGCTCTCCGGGTCGAGGCCGCGCCAGGCGTCGGACTCCCCGAGGCCATGGCGGCGTTCCAGCCGCTGCGCCAGGTACAGGTCCAGCGCCTCAACGAGCCGGCGGCTGGCGAAGTACAGCGGCCGCGCCCGGCCGGTGATGGCGGCGCCGGACGGCAGGACGGACTCGACCCGTACCTCGCCCTGGGCGTCCACGTAGTCCTTCACCCGAAGCCGAGCGATCTCGAGTGGCTTGGCGCCGGTCGCGAACAGCAGGTAGAACAGGGCCACGTCGCGCACGGCCTGCGCGCTGCGGCCCCGGATGCGCTTGATGGCCAGCTCGATCTCCTCGGGGGACACCACCCGGGTGGCGCGCGATGCCGGCGCGGGCGCGGGCTCGAAGTGCTCCAGGGCCTGCAGGATCGCCTCCCGGTGCTCGCGCAGCCGCCGCACGAAGGCGGTGCCGCCCTCGCTCAGGCCCTCGATCCCCACCTCGCGGCTGAGGCGGCCGGACAGGGCCTTGACGCGCCGCTCGACCGCCGTGCGCGTGATCCCGAACTCGGCAGCCACGGCCTCGTAGGTGCTGCCGGACAGCACGTGGCGCAGCATCGCGACGGACAGCGCCGCCGTGTCCTTGCCACCTTCCGTTGCGTCATCACCCATTCAGGCCCTCCAAGGGCTGTGGAACATTCCCGTTGCACCGGTAACGCCGGCGGGCTGGCCCAGGCAGCAGCGCCACCCGGACCGGCTTGCCTTCGCCGGATCGTGGGAACGATGCTACGAAACCACAGGGTCCCCCCGGGTCCACCCCTGGGAGGGAAAGACCTCCCGTGGGTGCTGTGCCCCTTGCGGGGGATGCGATCCCCTCGTGGAGGGATCGCGGGCGTCGGGCCGCTATCGGCCCTGCTCGGCGATCCAGCGCCGCACGTCCTCTGCGCGCCAGGCCGTGACGCGCTCGGACAGGTGGACAGGCTCGGGGAAGCTGCGCGCGCGCACGCGCCGCCAGAGCGTGGAACGGGACACCGGCACGAACGCCAGCACCTGGTCCTGGCGCAGGAAACCCGTGTCGGGCAGGCGCAGCCCGGAAGGCCCGGCCACGGGCTGCACGGGGGCGGCCGCCATGGGCCGCGGGGAACGGGCAGAAGAAGCCGCCGGGGCGGCCGCAGGGGGTTTGCGCATGATCGGGCTCCTCGGCGGCTTCGGCCGCCGACGGCCATGACCGGCTCTGCGCGGGCCACGTCCGGTCATCGGAAGGCGTGGCCGCCGGGGACGCAGTCGAGGCCGCATGCCGCCGGCGTCCCGGACTGGCGGCACGGATGCTTCACTCGGCGGCGTGACGGTCACGCCGCGCCGGGAGGCCGCACGGGGGTCCCTCCCTCGCCAGCGGCCCGGCCAGGGCGGCCGGCACCGGCTGGCGGCCTGGTCACGGGCAGGTATCGTCTGCGGCGCTCCCGCGTGTGCGCGGGAGAGGTTCGGGCGGGATGCGGCGGGTCGCGCCGGCACGGCACCGCATTCCCGTGGCGGTCGGCGTCCCCGGCATTCGGGCGCCCGCGGCAGGGCCGCAGGCGGTGGCGGATCGGTGCTGGCAGTCCATGGCCGGCTCGGCAGCGCCAGCAGGCTCAGCGGGTCGGCGCGAGTGCCTCGGCGTCGCCCTGCGGAGCCTGGGCGTCAGGTACGGCGGTGTCGTCCTCCGGGGCGGCCGCCGCGGCCCTGGTCTCCTCGGGAGCCGGGAGAACAGCCACGGCGGCCGGCGGTGCCGCATCCGGCAGCGCCGGCCGCTCCGCGCCCGCATGCCCGGAGGCCAGCGCATTCATGCGCCGGCGCAGCAGGTTCGCGTAGCCGCGCGCCGCGATCGCGATGCCGCGCCCCTGGCGCTTCAGCGCGGCGCGCTGGGCGTCGAGCTCGCGCACGCTGATCACGTCGTGGATCTCCAGCGTCTGCAGCATCGGCATGATGCGGTCCAGCCGGCCCAGCACCTCCAGGTAGCGGCGCCCGAAGGAGGACAGCACGGGCACCTCGACCTCCAGCGGCTGTGCGTCGTAGGTCGCCGTCTGCCGGATGCCGTGGGCCTGGAACAGCGCCTCGGCGCCGTCGATGGCCTGGTCGAGGCCCTGGATGGCCTCCTCCAGCAGCTGCCGCAGCGTCGCCTCGATCCGGGCGATCTCCTCGTGGTCCGCACCGGCACGGGCGATCACGGAGATGAAATGGGTGTTGAGCTGCAGCGTGGCGAACATGCGCACGAACAGCCGCTTGGCCTCGGCGCTGTGGAAGCGCGCCGTCATCTTCACGCTCGCGCCCTCGACGCGCCGGTAGTCCGCGGTCACGCGGCGCGCCAGGATGCGCTCGTTGATCCGGCCCTCGTCGGCCCTCGTGAAGCGCGAGCCGGGGATGGTCAGCGGCGTCTGGGCTGGCATGGGCGTCCTCCGGCAATGGCGATGCTCGGCCCCAGTGTTTGACACGTCCTGATCCCGTTGCCATGCGAAAGGCCCCCTCCGAAGCGACCCATTCGCCATCAGCCTCGCGGCCGCAACCCCCGCCGGGTTGACCGGCGACGGGGCCGGGCCTACCTTGGATCCACGAGCAGCAGCTGGCCCTGCATCCCTGGCAAGCCCTGGAGACGGTTTCCCGCCGGCGCCGGTTCCCGACCGGCGCACGGGTCCGATGACGAGCGCGTGCGCTTTGGAGGCGGCGGCCCGGCCCTGCCCTCCCAAGCGCACTTCCCCGATCGGTTGCTGGCACACCGATCACGCGGCCGCTGCCGCGCCCAGCCAGCCCCGCAAGCGCGACCCACCGGTCGCCGCCGGTCCTCGCGACCGGCCCATGCCATCCCCCGGGGGCCCGGTCCCCGCGGGGCGTTCCGCGCGGCCTCCGCATGACCCTGGAGGCCACGATGAAGGAGCCCGCCACGGGGCCCGCCCGCGACACCCGCGGGTAGCCCCTGCCACGGAGCGCGCCCGCCGGCGCGCTCCCCGAGGACGCCAAGGTGCCTTCGCGCGACGCCGCGGACGCGGTGCCGGGACGAGACGCCCCGCCGGACCCCTGGTCCGAGGAGGAGGTGGTACTGCTGCACTGGCGGCTGCTGCAGGAGGTCGCGGCCCTGTCCGACCCCGAGGCGCCGCTGGAGGCCAAGCTCGACACCCTGTGCTGGGTCTTCACCGAGCGCGACAAGGATGCCGGGCCGTTCTCGTTCGCGAGCTGCCTGCGCGTGGTGGGCTGCAGTCCGCTGTCGCCCATCCCGTACTGCGGCCTCGTGGACGTGGAGGAGATCCGCGACCGCATCCGCCACGGCGTGCGGCGCTGGCTCGCCGCGACGCTGGAGCGCTACCCGGCCTGGGTGCGCGAGGCCGTCGCCCGCCATCCCGGCTGGGTCGAGGCGCAGCTCGCGCGCGACCCGCAGTGGATCAACGAGCAGGTCCGCAGCCGGACCGTCCAGGGCGACCTGTTCGCCTGAGCCCGTCAACGGCCCGCCGCCGCCACGCGCGGACGGCCCCTCGCTACCGAAGGAAGGCACGCCATGCCGAACCTCCAGCCCGTCCCTGGCCGGCCCGCCACCGCGGCCCCGTGCCCCGTCCCCAGCGGACCGGGCACGTTCCCCCGCACCGCTGCCCCGGCGCAGGCCGGGCGCGACGGCTGAGGAGCGGCCATGCGCACGGCCCTGCACCGCATTCCGGTCCGGGCGCTGCACCTCGTGTGCGCGCCCGAGGACCTGGAGGACCTGGCCCGCCGGGCCGGGAATCGCGGCCACGTGTTCCTGATCGCGGGCGCCGACCGCCTCGCCTACCGGCTGCACTGGCGCCCGGTGGGCGTCGAGGTTGCGCGCCTCGACCACCGCGGGCGGGTGCTGCACGCGCGGCACCTCCCGCTCGAGAAGTTCCTCGACCACCCCGTGCTCGAGGCCCTGCACGCCGGCCAGCTGTTCACGGCCCGGGACGCCTGCGTCCCGCGGCCCCGCTGAGCCGGCTTCAGCCACCGCCGGCGGCCTCCGCAAGGGGCTGCCGGCCCTCCATGGAGACCACCATGCAGATACAGGTCCGCGTCAGCGAGGAAGGCGTGCTGCGCCACCAGCGCCACGCCTTCACCGACAGGTACACGCTCGTCACCGAGCTGCTGCAGAACGCCCGCCGCGCCGGCGCCACGCGCATCGACATCGACTTCGACGAGATGTCGGGCCGGCTGCGCGTGTCCGACGACGGTTGCGGGATCGAGGATTTCCAGACGCTGCTGACGTTCCACGAGTCGGGCTGGGACGAGGCCACGCGGCAGGAGGAGAGCCCCTTCGGGATCGGCTTCTCCCGCTGCCTCTACGCGGCCACGCGCTGCGTGGTCATGTCGCGGGGACGGCGGATCGACTTCGACACGCGCGCGGCGCTGGCGCGCGAGCCCGTCGATGTCTTCGAGTCCGGCGTGCCGGCGTCCCGCGCCGGCCGCGGCACCACCGTCGAGCTGCACGGCGTGGAGCTGCCCGACCTGGCCGGGCGCATCGGCGCCCTGTGCGCGGGCTTTCCGGTCGCGGTCACCTGCAACGGCCACGTGCTGGACCGTCCCTGGGCGGCAGACCGGCTGGCGCTGCAGGCCACGCCGATCGGCGGGCTCTGGCTGTGCGGGACACCGGACGGCTGGTCCAGTCGGGACACGGCCGTGTTCCTGCAGGGCCTGTGCGTGCTGCGGCCGTTCGACCCGCGGCCCGGCCGCATCAACGTCCTGCACCTGGATCCCCGCCAGTTCATGGCCCGCCTGCCTGATCGCGACAAGCTGATCGACGAGGACGAGCAGCGACGCCGAATCGACGCCACGCTCGGCGCCGCCTGGCGCGCCGTGCTGGAGCAGGCCAAGGCGCGGCTGCCCGCCGCCGAGTTCGTCGCGACCTACCACGCTGCCATGCAGGCCTGGGGACACCTGGACCTGCTCAACGACGTGGACGTGCTGCCGGCCGCGGCGCTGGCCACGATCGGCGGCTATCCCTGCCGGGACGACTGTGGCGATTGCGACTGCCTGCGCCCGGTGGACGTCGTGCCCACGCGCGACGCCATCGAGCGCGGGCAGGCCACGCTGGTCGTGCTCGACGACCTGGACGACGACACCGCCGCCTGCTGGATGCTGGCGCGTGCCCGGGGCTTCCTCGTGCTCGACGTCCGGGCCCTGCACTTCGGGCACTGGGTATTCGCCCATGTCCGCTTCCAGCGGGGGCAGCAGGTCCGGCTCCGGCCGAAGGGCGTGCACGCGCGCTCCCGGCTCGACGGCCGCCAGGCCCGGGCCGAGGTCGTGCTGTGCTCGAGTGTCCAGGTGACGGTCGGGGACGACACGGCGGAGATTGGCGGGGAAGGCGTTCTCCACGGGAGCACGCTCTACATCCCCGACGGCGAAGGCTCGGGCGAACCGGTGCGCCAAGTCTGCGACTTCACCGACGAGCACGGGCATTTCCTGGAGGACGACCTCGACGCGGACCGCCAGGCGCTGGCCGGGCTGATCGGCCGGCTGCGCTGCGCCGATCCGGGGGATGCACTCGCCTCGCTGCTGCGGGAGCTCCGGCCCGAGCGCTTCCCGGCGCTGCACGGCCGGCGCTTCCTCGTGACCGTGGGTGCCGACCGAGGCGGCCACCGCGTCGAGCTTGTGGCCTGAGCAACGGGCCGGGCCGATGACATGGCAACTACCCTGTCCTGGCCATGCCCGCACGGCGTGCCGGGCCGGCCTGCAGGCCGCCGGCACGCCGCAGCGGCACGAGCGCCCCGCGGCCGTTCCACGGTCCATGGCGCCCGTGCCTTCGTCCTGTCCCGCCCGCGGGGCCGGGAGCGCCAGAACCGGCGCTCCGGCCCCGTGCGGCATCACATGGAGACGACGATGAACCACTTCCCGAACCGCCCGGCCCGGCGCGCAGCGCGCGTGCCTGCCGCCGGGATACCGCACCCGGGAGGCCGCCATGGCTGACCGGACGGGCGAGTCCCGCGTCGAGCAGGTCAAGCGGCTGGCGCTCGGCCGCTGGACGGAGATCCTGCGCAGCCTCGGGGTCGAGGAGCGCATCCTGCAGCGGCGCAACGGGCCCTGCCCGCTGTGCGGCGGCACCGACCGCTTCCAGTACACCGACAAGTTCGGCCAGGGCAACTATTACTGCCGCCACTGCGGCCCCGGCGGCGGCTTCAAGCTGCTGCAGGCCGTGCTGCGCGAGGACTTCGCCTCCGTGCTGCGCCGGGTCGAGGCCTGCGTCGGTACCGGCGGCATGGCGCCGCCCCGGGACGCCGGCGCGCCCTCGCCCGAGCAGATGCGACGCCGGATGCGGCGCCTGTGGGACGCGGCCCGGCCGCTGCAGCCGGGCGATCCCGCGGACCGCTACCTGCGCGCCCGCGGCCTGACGCTGGAAATGCCGCCGGTGACGCTGCGCTGCCACCCGGCGCTGGGCTACTACGAGAGCGGCGACGACGGCCGGCCCCGGCTGGTCGGCACCTACCCGGCGCTGCTGGCCCGCATCCAGCGGCCCGACGGGCAGGTGGTCAGCCTGCACCGGACCTGGGTGCTGGACGGCGCCAAGGCGCCGGTGCCCGAGCCCCGCAAGGTCCTGTGCCCCGGCATCCAGGGCGCGGCGGTGCACCTGCACGAGGCGACCGACGAGCTCGCCGTGGCCGAGGGCATCGAGACCGCGCTGGCGGTGCACCTGGCCACCGGCCGCCCCGTGTGGGCGGCCCTGGGCGCGGGCAACCTGGAGCGGCTGCGGCTGCCGCAGACCGTGCGGCGCCTCGACATCTGGGCCGACAACGACGCCGACGGCGGCTTCGAGGGCCAGGCCAGCGCCTACGCGCTGGCGCGGCGCCTCGTGCGCGAGGCCGGCACCGCGGCGGCCACGCTCGATGTCCAGGTGATGGTGCCGCGCACGCCGGGCCAGGACTGGGCTGACGTGTGGCTGGCGCAGGCGCGAGAGCGCGCGCTGAAGGCAGCGTGACGCCATGGCACTGGGGCGCGGCACGGACAGGCGGCGCGACGCCGTCGGCCGTGCCATGACCCGGGCGGTGCCGACGATCTTCCCCTGGTCGCTGTCGCACCAGGCCGTGCCGACCCGGCGCGGCGAAGACAGCCCCGCAGACAGCGCGCGAGACCCCTCGCGCGCCCCCGGGCCGGACACCGCTCCGGCCCATTCACCCACCCCGGCGGGGCCCGCGTCCCGTCCGGGGACGTGCCGGCCCCGCTCTCTCCCGAGAGGAGCCCGCGATGAAGACAGGACGAAGCCTGGTGAGCCTGGCGCAGGAACTGGAACGCCAGCAGCAATCGAAGAGGGACCTGGTGGTCCCCTCGGCGCTGATGCACCACGAGACCGACACCGCCGGCGCCACGCGCCTGGTGGTCGAGGAGGACGGCGGCCCCGGCCGCTACGCCATGACGCCCCTGGCCCGGCGCCAGCTGGCCGAGAAGCTGCGCATCCCCTACGCGTACTTCGAACGCATGCGCGAGGAGCAGCCCGAGCTGCTCGACCGCAACGTCAACGCCTGGCTGGAGCGCGACGAGGACCGGCGCATGCTGCGCACGCTGGACGGCCAGGTGCGGGCCGTGCTGTCGGACCGCTACCGGCGGCTCGACAACCACGACCTCGCCGAGAGCGTGCTGCCGCTGCTGCAGCGGCTGCCGCAGGCGCGCTTCGAGTCGGTGGAGCTGACCGGGACGCGCATGTACCTGAAGGTCGTCACGCCCCGGCTGCAGCACGAGGTGTCGCCCGGCGACCTGGTGCAGGCCGGCGTGGTGGTGAGCAACTCCGAGGTGGGCCACGGCACGCTGTCGGTGCAGCCGCTGCTGTACCGGCTGGTGTGCAGCAACGGGCTGATCGTCTCCGACGGCTCGCTGCGCAAGACCCACGTCGGGCGCAGCCTCGCCCCCGGGCAGGAGGCCGTGACGCTGTTCCGCGACGACACCGTGCAGGCCGACGACCGGGCCTTCTTCCTGAAGGTGCGCGACGTGGTCGAGGCGGCGGTGTCCGAGGCCGCGTTCCAGCAGGCCGCGCGCCGGCTGGAGCGCACGCGCGCGATCCCGCTCGCCGGCGATCCGGTGCGCTCGGTCGAGGTGCTGGCAAGCCGTTACGCCCTCAACGAGGAGGAGCGCACCGGCGTGCTGCGGTACCTGGTGCTGGGCGGCGACCTCACGGCCTACGGCCTGGTCAACGCCGTGACGCACTACTCGCAGGACGTCGAGGACTACGACCGCGCCACCGAGTTCGAGGCGCTGGGCGGCCGGCTCGTCGAGCTGCCGCCCGCCGAGTGGAAGGCCCTGGCCGAGGCGGCCTGACACGGCCATGAGCAGGCGGACCGGCCCGTGCGACCGCCGTGCGCGGCCGGTCCGCTCCGCGCCGCCGGCCGGATGCGGCTTGCCGCGTCTACCGGCCGGCGCTTCGGGTCCCGCGGGACCCGGGCTGCACGCAGTTGCCGGCGATTTCCTGCCCTTGCGGATGGCAATGCGGCGGGGTGCCGGACGCGAGGGGGGCGGCACGCGCCGCCCTCCCCGCCGTGCTGCCTATGCTGCGGCGCACCAACGCAGTGCCCACCCGCGACCCACCGGACTTGCGCATTCCATGACACCCAGCCCGCACGGGCCCCACTGAAGGACAACCCACCATGGAACAGGCTCGGCTCTCCGATGTCCAGCTCATCAACCTCACCCTGCTGCTGACGATCCGCGACGCCATCGTGCAGGACCGCACCGCCGCCTGCTGCAGGTTCGGCCTCGACGCCGCCTTGGCCGAGCGCATCGCCGCGCTGGGCGTCCAGCAAATCATGGCCCTGGTGGCCAACCTGGGCGACATCACGCTGTTTCCGGCGCGGCGCGACCTGCTCGCGCTGCTCGACGCGCCGCTGCCGCTGGCGCGGCCGCTCGCCGCGGTGCAGGCCCCCGGCCGTCTCTGCGCCTGACCCGGCATGGGAGCATGCCCATGGACGCGTCCCGCGCGCCGGCGCGGATCGAGGCCCGGCTGCAGGCGCTGAAGCTGGCGCAGGCCTGCGCGGAGCTCGGCGCCCGCGTGCGCACCATCGCGGCCCTCACGGGGCTGCCCGCGCGCGAGCTGCTGGAGCTGCTGTTTCCCGACCGGCAGGCCGTGCCGCGCGGCCGCCCGCCGGCCTCGCCGGACTGGTACCACACCGCCAACCTCCTCAACCGTGCGGAAGCCTCCATCGCCATGGTGCTGTACCGGCGCCTGTGCGACGCGGGCTTCCCGCCGCCCGAGGCCCTGGTCGGCGCTTACCGGCACTACCGCGGCGTGTGCGAGCCGCCGCATCGCATCAGCTTCGACCGCGCCTTCGACCTGGCCGGGCACACCGACGGACTCTGGTTCACCACCGTGCGCAGCTTCTCGCTGGTGGCCTGCCCGGCCTGCCACAGCACCTTCCTGGCCGCCTGCGGCACCATCGCCCTGAGCAACGAGGAGTGCCCGTTCTGCAAGCTCGTGCAGCGCTACGGCACCGACCCGCGCGTGCAGGCGTCGTTTCCGGTGCGGCCGCTGGCCGACCTCAGCGGCGTGCCGCTCGGCGTGCGCGAGCTGCTGCGGGACTCCACGCTCCGGTCGGCGGCCGACGTGGAAGGTGGAGACAGGAGGGAGCCGCGAAGCTCGTGATGGGTGGCTGCCCCGCCGAGGCCATCACGCGGAAAGGATGGCGGGATGGTAGGTCGAGTGAATCCCGTATGTTGTTTCTTGAATCATGCCTTCCTTGTCAATGCGCGGCCAGGGAAATCCACGACTGCTGTGGACAAGCTTGTTGGCAAGGGGCGCGCGGGTGCCGCAAGTCGTTGATCGGCAAACCGTTCCGCTGTGCTGCTCAAGAAATGGGCAGCCGGTGGCCTGGGCAGGCTGATGTGGCCGCGACCGCTCGGTGCTCGCAGGTCTGCCACGTCGCCCTGACGCTGTCAGCATCCCGGACCGGATACGCGGTTTCCCCTCTCGGCAACTGCGCCGGACAGCACCGTCCCTGGTGCCGAAACCCCGCCCCTCCGGCGGCCGTTTCCCCATCGCGCGGACACGACGGACCCTGCAGGATCGGCGCCTCCCTGGCGCGAAGGAGCAGCCATGCCCGGCTTCCCCCTGCAGGACGAAGACGGCATCGAGGCCGTGCCCGCCAACCGGCTGCTCGCCGACCACCAGGCGCTGATCGACCGGATCCGGCTGGCCTTCGGCGTGGACCGCGGCACCTTCGACAGCGAGATCGCGCCGCTGCTGGAGCGCTACGCCGCCTGCGTCCACCGGCTCCCGGCCACGGCCGAGAGCCACTTCAGCGAACCGGGCGGGCTGCTGCGCCTGGGTCTGGAGGTCGGCTTCTTCGCGCTGCAGGGCACGGATGCCCACATCATCGCCGGCCGCTCCACCATCTCCGAGCGGCGCCACCTGGAGCCGCGCTGGCAGCTCGCCACCTTCATCGCCGGACTGTGCTGCGAGCTGCATCGCACCATGGGGCCGTTGAGGGTCCTGGACGCCGATGGCCGGGAATGGCCGGCCTGCCTGATGCCGCTCGCCGACTGGCTGCTCGACCACGGCCTGGACCGGTACCGCGTGCGCTGGCGCGGCGACGTGCCGCCGGTGCAGGCCCAGGGCCTGTTCATGCTGTCCCACGTCGTGCCGCCGCGGGTGATGCGCTTCCTCGGCGAGGACAACGCCGTCATCGTGCCCCACCTGCTAGCCGGCGTCGGCGGCCTGTCGCTGTACCGCGACCGCAACGTGCTCGACACGCTGGTGCGCCGCGCCCTGGCGCTGGTGATCGACCGCGACCTCCGCGCCCGTGCCGGCCGCGGCGGTACCGATCCGGCCGGCACGCACGTCGCGCGCTACCTGGTCGAGGCCATGCAGGGCCTCGTGCGCAGCCACGCGGCCTGGGTGCCCAACCGCGACAAGTCGCGCCTGTGGCTGGGCCGGGACGGCCTGTTCGTCACCTGGCTGCAGGCCGCCGCGGACCTGCAGGCTGCCCTGGAGGCGGCGCAGCTGGCCGGCATGCCCAGGTCCGCCGACGCCATGCTGGCCGCCCTGCTGGACGCGGGCGTGCTGGAGCCCCGCGACGGCCAGACCATCCCCTGGTCGATCCAGCCCCCGGGGGCCCAGGCGCCTGTGGAGGCCATCAAGCTGTCCTCGCCCGACATCCTGCTCACGGGCCTCACGCCCTGCCCCGCGCCCCTGGAAGTCGCGCTGGCGCGCGATCCCGGGCAGCCGCCCGCCAAGGCGCGGCCCGCACGCGCGCCGTCCGCGCCGGCGGCCATGGCACAGCTGCCCCTGCCCGGCACGGAGTCCGGACCCACCGCGGAGGCCGTCGGCGGGCCCGACGCCGGCAAGCCCGCCGCACCGCCCCGGACGACGGACGCCCCCGAGCGTCGCAGGCTCGCGCTGCAGGCCCCCAGGCGTCTCGATCCCCTGGTGCGGGAGGCGGTGGCGAAAGCCGTGAGCGCCGTCGGCGCCGGGCAGGTCGCATCGCGTGTCACGGCGGGCGGCTTCTTCGTGCGGCTCGACGACATGGAGCGCCAGGGCATCGACGCCGCGCAGGCGCTGCGCGCGCTCGGTGACGCCGGGATGCTGGCCGGGACAGGAGGAACCAAGGCCACGCTCACGACCCACGAGATCGACGGCGAGCCCTGCGGCGGCCTGCTGATCCGTCCGCGCTTCATCAACGGTCTCGACCTGGCGGACTTCTCGCCCGCCGACGGCCCGGCCGGGGACTGACATGCTGGTGCGCCGATACGAGATGCCGTGGCGGCCGGCCTACGAGGGCCACGCCGCGGCCGCCTGGCTGGCCGCCACCGCCGTGCTGACCTTCGGTGGCGTGTCGGGCGTGCTGCCCACGGCCCTGGCCCGGCCGCTGGCGCTGGGCTGCTTCGCTTGCGGCGTGATGCGCCTGGCGCAGGCGCTGCGCACGCTGGTGCTGCGCGCGTCGCTGAGCGGCCGCGCCGTGCAGACCATCGGCACGGCCGAGCTGGCGCGCTGGTGCGGCCGGCCCGACCAGGTGTTCCTCGGCTTCGGCTTCGAATGGCGGCCGGTGCACGCGCAACGGCTGTACGAGCTGGCCAAGGCCGACTACCGGGAGTTCGCGCTGTCGCCGCGCCTGCTGGCCTGGCTGGGCCACGAAACTGATCCACAGCCTGACGCCCAGATCGGCCTGCCCTACATCCACGGCGTTGAGCCCGACGAGGTGCCGCTGTACCGGCCGCTGCAGAACTTCGAGGGCGGCACGCTGCTCGTGGGCACCACCCAGTCGGGCAAAGGCGTGGCGCTGGGCTGCCTCGTCACGCAGGCCGTGCGCCGCGGCGACGTGGTCATCGTCATCGATCCCAAGAACAGCCGGCGCCTGCGGCGCATCGTGCAGCGCGCCTGCGAGGACTGGCGCGAGCCGGGCACCTTCCTGGAGTTCCACCCCGCCTTCCCTGAGGACGGCGTGCGGCTGGACTTCACCTTCAACTGGCAGAAGCCCACCGAGATCGCCTCGCGCATCCAGTCGATCATGCCGCCCGACACGGCCAGCGCCTTCACGGCCTTCGGCTGGGACGCGGTCAACGTGGTGGTCCAGGGCCTGATCGAGCTGGAGGAGCGTCCCAACCTCGTGAAGCTCACGCGCTACATCGAGGGCGGCATCGAGCCGGTGCTGGAAGGCTCGCTGCGGCGCTACTGCGAGCGCACGCTGGGCTCGGGCTGGCGCGAGCAGCCGGAGATGAAGCGGCTGCTGCACGAGGCGCAGCGCGGCAACCTGAAGCGCCCTTCCGAGGCGGCCAGCACCGAGCTGCTGGCCCTCGTCACCTACTACGAGCAGCACGTCGCGCCGTCGCAGCGCCACAAGGCCATCGACGCGCAGGTGCGCACCTTCCGCCACAACCGCGAGCACTACCAGAAGATCACGGCCAACCTGCTGCCGGTGCTGTCGATGCTGACCTCGGGCGACCTGGGCCGCAGCCTCTCGCCCGACCCCTTCGACCCTGACGACCTGCGGCCGATCATGAACTTCGAGAAGATCGAGCGCGCCGGCCACGTGCTCTACATGTGCCTGGACTCGCTGCCGGACCCGTCGGTGGCCACGGCCATCGGTGCGCTGGCGCTGGCCGACCTGGCCGCGCGGGTGGGCATGCGCTACAACCTCGGCGCCCACCGGCGCATCTCGCTCTTCGTTGACGAGGTCTCCAACGTCATCAACCAGCCGCTGATCGAGATCCTGAACAAGGGCGCCGAGGGCGGTATCCAGACCACCTGCGCCATGCAGACGCTGGCCGACCTGGCGCGGCGCCTGGGCAGCGAGCACGCGGCGCGCATGGCCCTGGGCAACCTCAACAACCTGATCGCCCTGCGCTCCAAGGACCGGCCGACGCAGGACTTCGTGGTCGAGACCTTCGGCCGCACGGCCATCCACACGCTGCGCGTGGGCGTGAGCACCGGCACGGACGCCCACCTGGGCGACTTCTCGTCGAGCTACTCGACGCAGCTGTGCGAGAGCTTCGAGGAGATGGTGCCGGCGGACGTGCTGGGCAAGTTGCCCAACCTGCAGTACTTCGCCTCGGTGTCCGGCGGCCGGATCATCAAGGGGCGCTTCCCGATCCTGGATGCCGACGCTCCGGCCGCCGCCGTGGTGTCCGCCGGAGCCGGCCCATGATCCGCGCCACGGCAGTCGTCTCTCTGCTCGGGCTGCTGGTGCTCGTGCTGTACCTGCCGTCGGCGCTGCCGGCGGAGCGGTTCCTGACCCGGCTGCGCGCCGAGCACGAGGCCGCCGTGGCCTTCTGGGGACCCGAGCACGCCACGCGGCTGCTGGCCCGGGCACTGGACACGCAGGAAACCGCCCGGGCCGCGACACCGCACCCCGATGCCGCCATGGCAGCACCGGGCGACGTCGGCGGTGCCGTGTCGCGGCAGATGGCCGGCGCGGTGGCGAAGCTTTTCGACAACCCCTACTTCCGCTCCATCGACGCCCTGCTGTTGCTGGCCGGCTACCGCGCCGTGGCGCTGGTGGAGTGGCTGCCCTGGACGCTGGTCGTCCTGCTTGCCGCGGGCGCCGACGCTCTGGCGTCGCGGGCCGTGAAAGCCCGGGAATTCCGGCGGCTCGATCCGGAGATGTTCGCCGCGCACGCCTCGGCGGCGGTGATGGCCGGCTGCCTGACGATGGTCTGCGCAGTGGCGCCGATGCCGCTGCATCCGCTGGTTATGCCGTGTGCGCCGCTGGTAGTCGGGCTGCTGGGGGCGCGGGCGCTGGGATGTTTTCACCAACGCGGCTGACAAATGGACCACCAGCATATGAATGCCTGCTATGTGCCCATTACCGACACCCGGTGGCCTCGGCTGAATGACGGCTCTGCGCCGCAAATCGTCTTCTCGGCTGGTCCGCGCGACCGTCAAAAAGCGACGTCCGGATCAGAAAAGACCAGGTTCAATATCCCGGGCTGAATGGAGTACGCGGACAACGTCGATACCGACGTCCAGTGGCACGTAGAAAATGATGTAGCGCCCGAAAGGCAGGCTGCGGACACGCGGTGCGAGCTCATCACGCTGTCGACCCATGAGCGGCTGCGTGGCCAGCAGTTGGAGTTGCTCGTCAAGCCTGTCGACCCAGGCATCCGCCTGATCAAGGCTGTCGTCAGCGATGTAGTTCCAGATATCCGCGATGTCAGCTGCTGCTTGAGGGCGTCGGAGGATACGAGGCATTTACTTGCCCGCTGCCTTTGATTTCGCCGCCGCACGCCGCACGCGACCTTGCTGTTTGACCTGAGCGGGATCCCAAGCCTCGCTCTCGCCGCTTTCCAGTCCTTCGCGGATGTCACTGCGCAGTTGCTGCAGTCGAGCAGCGCGCACTTGGTCTTGCTCTTCCATCAGGCGCAAGGCTTCGCGCACCACCTCGCTGGCGGAGGTGTAGAGGCCGGAGGCGACCTTGCGCCGAACCATTTCCTCCAGCTGAGGCGTCAGATTGACGTTCATGCCCATGGTGCGTCCCTTCAGGATGAGGCGCAATGCTAGCAAAAGATGTCAATGTTTGACATCGCGGCGGTCGTCGCCGCGGTTGCAGCTTGGAGGTCGTCATGGACGCCGTCTCTGCAGTGAAGTCCCGTGAGCCATGGAACAAGGGCAAGTTGGTTGGGCAAAAGCTGCCCCTCAAGCCGAAGGAAATCTGGGCGATCCGTATTCGGCTGCAGATGGCGCACCGCGCGCGGGAATTGGCGCTATTCAACCTGGGCCTGGATAGCAAACTGCGCGCGTGCGATCTGATCGCCTTGCGCGTTCGCGACGTATGCCACGGCGACAGGGTCGCCAACCGCGCCATCGTCCTTCAGCGCAAGACGCACCGGCCCGTGCAATTTGAGATTACAGCCACTACCCAGGACGCCGTGCAAACTTGGATTCGTGAAGCTGGATTGAAATCCGATAGCTACCTATTCCCCAGTCGAATTCACCGGTCGCCGCACCTGGGAACCAGACAGTACGCCCGGATGCTGCACGGGTGGATTAGGGAAATCGGACCAGATCCAACGGCGTATGGCACGCACTCAATGCGAAGAACCAAGGCTTCACTGATCTACAAGCGGACCAGGAACCTGCGTGCGGTTCAAATTCTGCTTGGACATTCCAAGCTGGAGAGCACAGTACGCTACCTCGGCATCGAAGTCGATGATGCTCTGGAGATCGCTGAACAGATCGAAATCTGAGTGATCAGCCTATCAGCGCCCGCTTCCCGGCGGGCGCTGATACATTGCAAAGCGGTCGCTGAAAACGGCATGTCGAAGGATCACAATTGGCCGCTCCGCGTTGCTCGTTGCTAGAAACGACGCGCCCATTCGTGGCGACCGAAGAACTGGAGCAGCTGAACCCGATCCAGCCGCCACCGAAGGCGCGGCAAGATTCATCCGATGAGGTTGGCCGCGTAGCGGCCTGGAGGCCAAGCCGCCCGCATCGCGTGCAACGCTGCAATACAAGGCCCGTCCCTGATGGAGCACCGGTGCGGCGATCCACTGCCGAACCGCTGGCGTCGCCCGCCCGCTGAGGCCACGCTGCCAACGGCCCAGCCTGCGCCGGCCGTCCTGTCCGGGCCGCAAATCGGTTCCGGTTGAGTGAGTATGCCGCCGCCATCCCCGAAGAATGGCCGCGGCACGCGCCCGAGGCCAGCACGGAGAAGCGCGCGCAGGATGAGGCTGCAGCCACGGCACCGGGCCCGGCAACAGTGCACTTGGAGAGCCGGCTGCAGTGGTCGCCCGAGGCGCTGGGGCCGCGCGCACCTGGTCAAGGAGCACCACCCGCGCCACGGCGGCCGCCTCGCCGCTGCGAACCACGCGGCCCCCGCCGCTTGCGCCCGCTTGCCCAGCACCAAGTGGGCGTTGGTGCCGCTTGCCGCGAAGGAGCTCACGGCCGCCAGACGCGGGCACGGGGCCCCCGGCCCGGTGATTGGCAGCGCGTCCCCGTCGATGTGCGGGTTCGGGCGCATGAGTCGCAGGTGCGGCGGCGCCTGTGCGACGCGGTCGCCGCTGGCGCCGCGGGAGCCGTACAAGCCTCGGGACGCCGCGCCGCATCCAGGTATGCGGCAATGGCCTCCACCGGCAGCGCGGGGGACTCCATCCAATGAGGTCGGCCGCGATGCGGCCTGGAGGCGACGATGCCCTATTGGATAGAGGAGGACCGCGCGCCGACCGCAGCCGCCTTTCAGTTCGCAGATATCTCGCGGCCTTTCATCTCTGCCGGCCGCCAGCACCAGCGAGCGCCAGCCGCGCTGCACCAGCCTGGTGGTGCTCCATCACAAGCCCAGGACACGCCGAGAAACAAGACGACAGCCCGCGACAGCCCGCTGATCCGCCGTTCACACCAAAGGCGTTTTTGGTGCAAAATGAGTGCAAATAGTCTGCACTAGGTGATCCATCATGTCTGCCGCCGTGTTGCAACAGCCCTTCGTCGAGCGCTTCCGCGAGCCCAACACTCCGTACCTATCTCCGGCGCGGGTAGGCGACTTCTTCGGCTTTCGCGTCCAGGAGCTGGCCGAGCGGGCACACGTGCATCGCAACACCCCGACCTCACGTCCCCAGGCGCCCCAATTGCAGAAGTACCTGCAGGACATGATCCGCGCGCTGGCGGTGGCCACGGAGATGACAGGCGACGCCGAGCGGGCCGCTTTCCTGTTGCGCAACGAACCGCTGCGAGCCTTTGGCTACAAGACCGCCGACACACTCGTGCAGGAAGGTCGGGTCGAGGACGTCATCGCGTACCTGGAATCGCTCGCGGGCGGTGCTGCCGGATGATCCTGGCCTCGCTCAGCCAAGATGAGCCGCTCGCCTGCTACCGCGTAATCTCGCCTGCCTATGCGGGCATGCCGCTGTCCGGCATGGGGGCAGCGCGGCGCGGCGGTCGGTTCAACCGGCCAGGCCAGGAGGCGCTGTACCTGTCGATGGACGAGGTGACCGCCCTGGCCGAGTACAAGCAGGACAACCCCTGGTTGCCGCCAGGCACTATCTGCACCTTCTTTGCCCAGGGACTGCGCGTCGCCGACCTGGGGGCTGGTTTCGACCCCGAGCGCTGGCCGCGACTTTGGGCAGATTTCGCCGTGGACTGGCGTGCCGAATGGTTCGGCAAGTCCATCGAGCCGCCCACCTGGTACATGGCTGATGACGTGGTGGCGGCCGGACTGGACGGCATCGTGTTCCCCTCGCAAGCGCGGCCGGGTGGCACCAACCTCGTGGTCTACGGCAGCTCCAGCCGGCCGGCATCGCAAATGCGCGTCTACGACCCGGCCGGCGTGCTGAGCCGGATCACCCCCTCGCCGGGCAGCTGAGTTGACCATCCCGCCAGACAAGAGGGCACCCTGTCCGTGCCCAGCCAGCACTCCCACGCCGCGCGCGGCCGTCTTGTCTAACTGGTGCCGGAACTTGGCCCTGCCCTGGCCCAGCACCGGGCGGTCGCGTCCGACCATCAGTTCACGCGCTGGCCGGAGGCCGCCCCGGTGCCTGCGGCGCTGGCGCTCGTCACAAGGCTCCGCGAGAAACCCCGGCATATGCGCGCGGGCGCTGGTACTTGAACGTCACGGTCAACGAGCCTGACTTCGTCGGCCCGCTGCCCATGCCGCCCGTGAGTGACTGCATCGGCATCGACCTGGGCCTGAAAGAGCTCGCGTCGGTGTCCAGTGGGGAGAAGGTCGCCGCGCAGCGCTTCTACCGTGACCTGGAGCCGGCGCTTGCCACCGCGCAACGCGCGGGCAAGAAGGCGCGCACCAAGGCCATCCACGCCAAGATCGCCAACCCGCGACGGGATGGCAATGGATCCGGACCGGGCTCGAATCGCCCATGGATGGCCGCCCCAACCCTGATCGCGAAATCCCCCCTCGCAGGCCACCCCTTTCACCCGGATCCGGCCACAGCGGCTGCCTACCCTTGGGCGCATGCACTGGACAGCACCCCGCCCGCCACAGTCGATGCCGGAGGAAGCCCGCATGAGCCGCGACCTGCATCCCGCCCGAGTTGCCGCGGCACCGGCCGCACCGGACACGGAGCCCTCGGACACCGTCGAGACGCGCCTGTGGCTGGAGGAGCACGAATGGCTCTACGGCCTGCTGCACAGCGAGGACAACGTGGCGCCCAAGTTCCGCTTTCCCGACCTCATCGGCGCCTGCGTGTCGCTGGTGTTCACCGATGACGACGCGGCGCCCCGCATCTTCCAGTTCCTGCGCACGGAGCTCGTCCTGCGCCCGCCCACCACGCCGCGTCGCCGCGAGTCGATGTGGCGAGCGCAGTACGAGTTGCTGCAGGCCCTGCAGCGCTCACCGGCGAACCGGCATCCCCACCCCAACTTCCAGCTCGACCAGCTGACCACCGCCTGCGTCGCGCTGGCGCGACGCCAGGTCGACACGGATGTCCGGGTGCTGCACCAGGCCCGGCTGAACGTGGCCGACCGCTCCAGCCGATGGCGGCTGCCGCGCCCGGGCTGATGCAGCCCCGCGCCGCCTGACCGGCGGCTGCAGCTGAAACCGCCCCGCCGGCACACCCCGGGACCGGACGCGACCGTGGCCGCGCCGGGCCCTGTCCTGCCGCCTGCGCCGCAGGCGACCGACCGCATCGAACCGCGACGGACCGCACCATGCGACTGCTGCTTGCCGGAGTGATCGTGGCGACCGGGCTGCCCCTGCAGGCACGGGCCTGCTGGGAGGACGCGGGCCGCCGCTACGGCATCGCGCCCGAGCTGCTGGTGGCCGTCGCGCGGGTCGAGTCCGGCCTCGATCCGCGCGCGATGAACCGCTCGCACCAGGCGCGCACGGGCACCTACGACATCGGGCTCATGCAGATCAACAGTGGGCACCTGCCCCGGCTGGCGCGCCTGGGCATCACCGAGGCCCGGCTGCACGACCCGTGCACCAACATCCAGGTCGGCGCCTGGCTGCTGGCCGAGGCCTTCGCCCGCCGGGGCGTGACCTGGGACGCCGTGGGCTCCTACAACGCGGCCTGCTCGCGGCTCAAGGGCGACGCCTGCACGCAGGCACGCGCGCGCTATGCGTGGCGGGTGTTCCGCAGCCTGCCACGCGGAACACGGCCCAATACCGATGTCGCCGCAACCACAGCCCCAGGGGTGTCGCCGTGATGCACGCCCGCGCCCTCGTGTGGCCCTGCGGCGCGCTGCTGCTGTGCGGCACCGTCCTCTCGGCCTGCACGTCGGCACGGCCGACGGCATCGCAGCCGCCGGCCGCGCCGGTGCGGCAGCAGGCGTCGGTGCTCCAGCCGCGGATCGTGCAGCAGGACTTCGGCCGCGACGCGGTCTTCACGACCTGCCTGCCGCCCGACTGCCCGGTGCGCACGCCGAAGGTCCTGGCCGCCGAGCCGCCGGCGGAACCCGGCGCTGCGCTGGAAGGCGTCGCGGCCGGGCTGGATGAGCACGAAACCGTCCTCCCGCCCTCCGGCCCCGGAAGGCTTCCGGTGCCGGCCGGACAACCCGCCAGCCCGGCCGGGGGCGGACCGCAGACGCTGCAGGCGACGATCCTTTTCGCGTCCGGCTCGGCCGCGCTCGACCCGTCGGCACGCCGCGCCATCGACGCGCTCGCGAGCCGGGTGCCGGCGGCGCGCAGCGTCCTCGTGATCGGCCACACCGACGGCGTCGGACCGGCGCAGGTCAACCAGGCGCTGGCCCTGGCGCGCGCCGATGCGGTCGCGGCCCGCCTGCGCCAGCGCCAGCCGCGCCTGGAATCGGCGATCCGGGTCGAGGCCCGCGGCGCCTGCTGCCTCGCGGCGGACGACGACACCGCCGAAGGCCGGCGCCGGAACAGGCGCGTCGAGATCCTCGTCGAGCACCGGGGGAGCGGAGCGTGACGCGGGCCATTCCTGCCTCCGCCCCGGGGCCGCTGCGGCCCCGGTTCCAGCCGCCCTGGAGCCACGCGCCGCCCGGTGTGGCGGACAGCTCCAGCCGCACGCCCCTGCCCCTTCCGAACCGCGTACCGGAGGCCCTCATGCCCGTCACCGCTTCCCCTGCCGCCGTTCCTGCCCGACCGCCACGCCGCGGAAAGTCCGCCGTGGCGCTCCTGGCGCTTGCCATGCTGGCCCTGGGCATCGCGTCGCCCGCGCAGGCGCTCGACCTCGTGGGCTTCACCGGCATCGACGGGCCCATGACCTCCGCGCTGACGCAGATCGCGGCGCTGGGGCCGGGCATCAAGGCGCTGGTCGGCTTCATCGGCTTCGTGGTGGCCCTGATCTCGCTGGCGGCGCTGCGCAACTTCGGACCGGTGCTGTCCTACGTCGGGCTGGCGATCTTCGCCGCGGTCGGGCTCGTCATCGGCGGCGCCATCATGGGCGCCGTCGTCTGAGGCACGCGGCCCCGGCTGCAGCAGAGGCCTGCCATGCAAGACGACACCTACATCCCGCGCCGCCTGGACGATCCCTGGAAGATCGGCTTCTGGGACATCGACGTCGCGGCGCCTACCATCCTGGGCCTGTTCGTGGGCTACCTGTCCGGCTCCGGGCTGGCGTTCGCGCTGTGCGTGCTCGCCGGCTTCCTGGCCTCGCGCTGGGTGGCGCGCGTCAAGGCCGACCGGCATCCGGCCTTCGCCCTGCACTGCCTGTACTGGCACCTGCCGACCAACCCGCTGTCGGCCATGACGGCGACGCCGCCGTCGCACATCCGCCGCATGGTGGGCTGACCGGGCGCAGGAAGGGCCATGGACTTCCCGAGGCTCAGCGCCGACCTGAAGGACCTGCGCCGGCGCAACGCCGTGCTGGGCGTGGCGGTGGGCGCGATGGCGGCGGCACTGCTGCTGGCCCTGGCGGTGATCCTGTGGCTGCTGGGCACGCAGCGCACCGTCATCGTGCCGCCCGCCATCGACCGCTCGTTCTGGGTCACGCGCGACCGCGCCAGCAGCGCCTACCTGGAGCAGATGGCCGCCTTCGTCGCCTGGCTGGTGCTCGACGTCACGCCCGCGTCCATCGACTGGAAGAAGGACGTGCTGCTGGGCTACGTCGAGCCGGACCAGCACGGGGCGCTGAAGACGCGCCAGGAGCTGGAGGCCGCCCGCCTCAAGCGCATCAACGCCAGCACCTCCTTCGCGCCGCAGGAGCTGCGGCCCAGCGAGGCGAGCCAGTCGGTGGTCGTGCGCGGGCGCCTGCGCACGCTGGTCAACGGCCAGGAGACGAGCAACGACAGCCGGGCCTACCTGGTCGAGTTCCGCTACGCGGGCGGGCGCATCCATCTCAAGACCTTCAAGGAGCTGCCCCATGAGGCGTCCTGACCCGGCCCCGTCCCGCCTGCGCGGCATGGAGGTCGCCCTGTGCCGGCACGCTGCCGCGGCGGCGGGCCTGCTGGCCCTGCTGCACGCACCGCCGTCCCGTGCGCTGCAGGTGGTGGAGGCGCGCGACGGCGTGACGGTGCGGGCCGCGCTGTCGACCCGCGAGCCCACGCGCATCCGCATCGAGGGCGCGCCGATCGTCGACGTGTTCGGCAACGTGCAGGCCGGCGCGTGCGGCGACGTGCCCGGCGGCGCGGCGGCCGGGGCGGTCCCGACCGCCCGGAGCACGGCCGACCTGGTGGTCGAGTGTGACCGCGACAAGGGCGAGATCTACGTGCGCCCGTCCGCGCGCGGCCGCGACGGCGGCAGGCCGGTCAGCCTGTTCGTGTCCTCGGCGCGCGCGACCTACACGCTGCTGCTGCAGCGCGCCGACACGCCGGCCGACACCATCGTCATCCGCGACCGCAGCGGCGGACGCGCGGGGTCCGCCGCGAACGGGACGGCCTCCGCCAGCCCCCCGGCCCACCACGTTCGGGCGATGAAGGCGATGCTGGTGGCGATGGCCTCCGACCGGGTGCCGGGCGACATCCGGGTCGAGGAGGTGGGCCAACCGGTGCAGCTCTGGGCCGGCAGCCGCTTCTCGCTCATGCGCCGCTACGAGGGGCGCGGGCTGTGGGGCGAGAAGTACCTGCTGCAGAACACCGGAGGGGCCGTGATGGTGCTGGCGGAGCAGGAGTTCGACCGGCCCGACAGCCTAACCGGCGGCCAGGTGCTCGGCGTGGCCGTGGAGAACCACAACCTGCGGCCCGGCGACAGCACCAGCGTGTTCGTGATCCGGCGCGGGGGCGAGCGATGAACCGCCCCGCCGTGCTGAAACGGCTGCTGGAGCGCCTGACGCCCCGGCAGCGCCAGTTTGCGCTGCTGGCCGCCCTCCTGGCCGGCGGCATCGGCCTGCTGTGGGCCGTGTTCGCCCTGGCCGACCACGGCCGCCAGGAGCGGCCGCCGGGCCCGCGGGCCAAGGCCGAGGACCACGTCACCCGCATCGGCGTGATGCCACCGGGCGGCCAGGTGAACCCGGTCGACCAGTGGGTCGGCACGGCGGGCAGCAAGCTCGCCCGCTACGAGAGCGAGCGCCAGGAGCAGGAGCGGCTCAACAAGGACCGGCAGGCCTTCGAGGCCCGCACGATGCAGCGCTTCGCCGAGCTGGAGCAGCGCCTGACGGCCGCGACGCCGGCCAGGGCGCCGGCCTCCGCACCCGCCGCGCTTCCCGCCGCGTCGGCCCTTCCGGCCCCGGCGCCCGCCGTCCCGCCGCTGCCGGCACCCCGGCCGGCCGGACTGGCGGCGACGCCCGTGCCGGGCGCCCTGCCGCCGGGCCTGCCGCCGCTGCCCATGGCCTCGCTGGCCGCACCGCTGCCCGCGCTCGACCCGGAGCCGCCGGAGCCGGCGCTCACGCGCGTCGCCGTCACGCAGCGCGCCGCCGCGGACAAGGCGGGCGCGGTACGGGGCGATGCGCCGGCCGCGGGCGAGGCCCGGGGCGCCGCGGGCTTCCTGCCCGTGAGCTTCACGCGCGGCACGCTGCTGGGCGGCCTGGACGCGCCCACGGGCGGGCAGGCGCAGTCCAACCCGCACCCGGTGCTCATCCGGCTCTCGGACGACACGGTGCTGCCCAACCGCTTCCGCGGCGAGTACCGTGAGTGCTTCGTGGTGGCCGCGGGCTACGGCGACATCAGCTCGGAGCGGGCCTACCTGCGTACCGAGAGCCTGTCGTGCGTGCGCCCCGACGGCTCCGCGCTGGAGGTCCGGATCCAGGGCACGGTCCACGGCGAGGACGGCAAGGTCGGCATGCGCGGGCGCCTGGTCACCAAGCAGGGCCAGATGCTGGCCAACGCGCTGCTGGCCGGGGTCGTCAGCGGCATCGGCCAGGGGATCGCCACCTCCTCGACCAGCTACAGCACCTCCGCGCTGGGCACCATCGCCACCACCACGGGCGCCGACGCCTACCGGGCCGGGCTCGGCCACGGCGTGGGGCGCGCGCTGGACCGGCTGGCCCAGTACTACATCAAGCTCGCCGAGAACACCTTCCCGGTGATCGAGGTCGATGCCGGCCGCGAGATCGACGTGGTGATCACCAGGGGCGTGCGCGTGGACGTGCCGACGGCGACGGCCGCGGCCGAGCCCGACGCCGCCGCGGTCCCGCCCGAGGAACGGTACCTGGAGGGCAACGACGATGGCCGCTACTGAGCACCGCCCGCGGCCGCGCGCGGCCGTCCTCCTCGCGCTGCTGGGGTGCGCGCTCGCCGCCACGGTACACGCCGCGCGGCCCGACGAGGCCCGGCTGCTGGACGAACTGCGCCGGGCGCATCCGCAGACCCGCTTCACGCAGGTGACGCGCTCGCCCGTGCCCGGCCTCTACGAGGTCTGGATGGGTGCCAACGTGGCCTACGTCTCGGACCGCAGCCCGCGCCACTTCGTGTTCGGCCGGCTGTTCGACACGCGGACGATGACGGACCTGACCGGCCCGCGCCTCGCCGCGGCCGCCGCCACCGTGGCCACGCCCGGCGAGGCACAGCCGGCGCCAGGCGAGCCGGTGGCCTTCGACGCCCTGCCCTGGGCCGATGCCATCACGACCGTGCACGGCCGCGGCCGGCGCCATGTCGCCGTCTTCAGCGACCCGGCCTGCGGTTTCTGCCGCCTGCTGGAGCAGGAGCTCACGGGCCTGGACGACGTCACGATCCACACCTTCCTGGTGCCGTTCCAGGGCCTGGAGCGGCCGGTGGCCATCTGGTGCGCCCGCGACCGCGGGCAGGCCTGGCGCCGCGCGATGCTGCAGGGCGACACCCCGGCACCGGACCCGGCCGCGCGCTGCGAGCACCCCGTCGAGCGCAACGCGGCCCTGGCGCGCCGGCTCGGCGTGCAAGGGACGCCCACCCTGCTCTGGGCCGACGGCACGCGCACCGAGGGCCATGTCGCCCGGGCCGTGATCGAGGAGCGGCTCGCCCGCGCGGCGCAGGAGCGGCGGCCATGAGCCGCGGCCCGGATCGCGCCCGGCTGGCCGCGGCCATTGCCGCGGTGCTGTGCGGCGCCTGCACGAACCTCTCCGGCCTGGACGGCTCGTCGAGCTACGCCTGCAAGGCGCCCGCGGGCGTGGCCTGCCAGTCGGTCTCCGGGACCTACGCCAACGCCCTGGCCAGCAACCTGCCCGCCCAGCGCGCCCGCACCGGGGCACCCGGGCCGGCCACCGCAGGCCCGGCACCGGCCGCCGCCGCCCTGCCAGCGACCGCGCCGGGGACGCCGGGCTCCCCGGCCAGCGCCCTGCGCTCCCCGCCGCGCATCCTGCGGCTGTGGTTCAAGCCCTGGGAGGACGCCGACCGCGACCTCTACGACCAGGGCTACGTCTATGTCCAGATCGACGGCGGCCGCTGGCTGGTGGACCACGCGCAGCGGCTCATCCGCGATGCCTACGCGCCCGTGCGGCCGCCGGTGGCCGTGCGCACGCCCGCCGCGGCGCCGGCCTCGGCCACGCCGCCGGCGGGACCTGCCCCGGCGGGCGACGCGCCGCGCCCGGGCGGCGGGCT
>NZ_VIDQ01000078.1 GCF_009760915.1 Azohydromonas aeria | reverse complement strand
TGGCCCCGGCCCCCGCGGCGCCGGTGGCCGGCGAGCTGGTGACACTGACCACCGACGTGGTCAAGGCCACCTTCAGCAGCCTGGGCGGCGACCTGGTGCGGCTGGAGCTGCTCACGCAGGTGGACCAGCAGGACCGGGACAAGCGCGTCGTGCTGTTCGACCGCAGCGCCGAGCGCACCTACCTGGCGCAGACCGGGCTGATCTCGCCCACCGGCGTGCAGCTGCCCACGCACCTGACGCCCATGACGGTGGCGCCGGGCCCGCGCGAGCTGGGCGACGGCAGCGAGCTGCAGATCCGCTTCGAGTCGCCCGAAGTCGGCGGCGTGCAGCTGGTCAAGACCTACACCCTGCGCCGCGGCGACTACACCATGGCCGTGCGCCACGAGGTGGTGAACCGCTCCGCGGCCGCCGTGGCGCCGCAGCTGTACCTGCAGCTCGCGCGCGACAGCCGGCCGCTGCCGGGCGACTCCTCGTTCTACGCCACCTTCACCGGCCCGGCCCTCTACACCGAGGCCAGCAAGTTCCACAAGGTGGACTTCGGCGACATTGCCAAGGGCAAGGCCGAGCACGACAGGAGCGCCGACAACGGCTGGATCGCCATGGTCCAGCACTACTACGCCTCGGCCTGGCTGGTGAACCAGGCGCAGCCGCGCGAGTTCCGCACCGCCAAGATCGGCGGCGACCTCTACAGCATCGCCATGGTGCTGCCGCTGGGCGAAGTCGCCCCGGGCACGACCAAGGCGCAGGACGCGCAGCTCTTCGCCGGCCCGCAGGAGGAAAACCGCCTGGAGGCGCTGGCCCCGGGGCTGGAGCTGGTCAAGGACTACGGCTGGTTCACGGTGCTGTCCAAGCCGCTGTTCTGGCTGCTGGACCAGCTGCACCGCATCCTGGGCAACTGGGGCTGGTCGATCATCGCCCTGGTGGTGCTGCTCAAGATCGCCTTCTACTGGCTCAACGCCAACGCCTACAAGTCGATGGCGAAGATGAAGGCGGTGAACCCGCGCATCCAGGAGCTGCGCGAGCGCTACAAGGACAAGCCGCAGCAGATGCAGCAGGAAATGATGCGCATCTACCGCGAGGAGAAGGTGAATCCGCTGGGCGGCTGCCTGCCGATCTTCATCCAGATGCCCTTCTTCATCGCCCTGTACTGGGTGCTGCTGAGCTCGGTGGAGATGCGCAACGCGCCCTGGATCGGCTGGATCACGGACCTCTCGGTCAAGGACCCGTACTTCATCCTGCCGCTGCTCATGACCGCCTCGACCATGCTGCAGACCTGGCTCAATCCGACGCCGCCGGACCCGGTGCAGGCCAAGATGATGTGGATCATGCCGCTGGTGTTCTCGGTGATGTTCTTCTTCTTCCCGGCCGGCCTGGTGCTGTACTGGCTGACCAACAACCTGCTGTCCATCGCGCAGCAGTACGTGATCAACAAGCGGCTGGGCGTGAACTGATCCGGTTCCAGCCCCGCACCGCCTGACCCCCGACGCCCCGCCCCGCGGGGCGTTTTCATTGGCGCCCCACAATTTGCCCATGCTTGCCCGACATCAGGATCCCATCGTCGCCATCGCCACCGCGCCCGGACGCGGCGCGGTGGGCATCGTGCGCGTCTCCGGCCGCGGCCTCGGCGCCCTCGCCGAGGCGCTGTGCGGCCGCGCGCTGCAGCCGCGGCGCGCGGCCTACGGCCCCTTCCTCGACGCCGCCGGCCAGGCCATCGACCAGGGCCTGGCCCTGTTCTTTCCCGGGCCGCACTCCTACACCGGCGAGGACGTGCTGGAGCTGCAAGCGCACGGCGGCCCGGTGCTGCTGCAGCTGCTGCTGGCGCGCTGTCTGGAAGCGGCGGCGCAGGCAGGTGCCGACGGCCGCGCGCGGCTGCCGCGGTTGCGCCTGGCCGAGCCGGGCGAGTTCACCGAGCGTGCCTTCCTCAACGGCAAGCTCGACCTGGCGCAAGCCGAGGCCGTGGCCGACCTGATCGACGCCAGCACCGAGGCCGCGGCGCGCTCCGCCGGACGGTCCTTGAGCGGCGCCTTCTCCGCCGAGATCGAGACGCTGCGCGAGCGCGTGGTGAAGCTGCGCATGCTGGTGGAGGCGACGCTGGACTTCCCCGAGGAGGAGATCGACTTCCTGCAGCAGGCCGACGCGCGCGGGCAGCTTGCGCGCATCACCGCCACGCTCGACGCCGTGCTGGACCGCGCGCGCCAGGGCGCGCTGCTGCGCGAGGGCATCAAGGTCGTGCTCGCCGGCCAGCCCAACGTGGGCAAGAGCTCATTGCTCAACGCGCTGGCCGGGGCGGAGCTGGCCATCGTCACGCCCATTGCCGGCACCACGCGCGACCGGGTGCGCGAGACGATCCAGATCCAGGGCGTGCCGCTGCACGTCATCGACACCGCCGGGCTGCGCGAGGCGCATGCCGACGAGGTCGAGCGCATCGGCATCGAGCGCAGCTGGCAGGCGATCGGGGAGGCCGACGCGGTGATCTTCCTGCACGACCTCTCGCGCCTTGGGCAGCCGGACTACGACGCCGACGAGGACCAGATCGCCCGGCGCCTGGGACTGGAGCACGCACGGGCCACGGGCGCGCGCGTGCTGCACGTCTACAACAAGGCCGACCTGGGCAGCGCGCCCGCGGGCAGCCTGGCGCTGTGCGCGAAGAGCGGGCAAGGGCTGGACGCGCTGCGCGCGGCGCTGCTGGAGCGCGCCGGCTGGCACGCTAGCCCGGAAGGCGTCTTCATCGCCCGCACCCGCCACGTGCAGGCGCTGCGCCGCACGCGCGAGCACCTGGAGCTGGCCGCGGCCCACGTCGATGCAGTTGAACCGCCGCTGGACCTGTTCGCCGAGGAACTGCGCCTGGCGCACAACGCGCTGGGTGAAATCACTGGGGCGTTCTCGGCGGACGATTTACTGGGCGAGATATTCAGCCGATTTTGCATCGGGAAATAGGGAGCAGAAAGCGCCGGAATACCTTTCATTTCCCACCCCCATCAAGGAAAAGCATCCGCCGGGACTCCGGCAGGATGCCTTTTTTATTTCCCAATCGGGGCACGCTCGATTTATCGAAGATGATCAATATAAATCGATAGAAATCAAATCATATTCTTCAAAAGTGTGGGCCAAGCCACAGGAAGCGGTCCGCCATCATATGCTTATCAAGACGATGATGAAAATTTCAAGGCGCGCTTAATATTTTCCGAAATTCGAGGCAATTTTTTTGAATACGTATTCGGATACTGCCTGAAAATTAAAAGCTCGATGGCACGGGTGTCACGCTTCCTGCCTCGTCATTCCGGCGAAAACCGAATCCACGCGTGCTGCGATGTCTCGCTGGTCAGTGCACGCACGTGCCGGCGTCGGCCTTTGCACCGTATCGGCGCACGTGGATTCCGGCTTTCGCCGGAATGACGGATCGGGGTGCGGAGCGTCGTGGCTGGCGGGATGCCAGGAGCCGTACTTCCCTCGGACAGCCTGTCGCTTGGCAGGGATCAGGGCGTAGTGAGCCAACCGGCCGGTCCAGGGTGCCTTCCGTGACTTCCCCCAAGTGCAAAACCCCACGTTCCCGGGCGACCCGCCATGGCGTCACACCGCGTGGCACGACCCGAATTTGAAGCGCCGGCAGCATCCTTCAATCATCATGACCACCATTCAAAACATTTGACCGCTGGTCGCCTCAAAGCCCGGATGTGTCAGACATCCTTGAAACGCCGTCTCGATCCCGCCGGGCCTCCCGGCCCTGATCGCCGGTCGCCTCGCGGGTTAGTTCTTCCCTCCCAATACAAGGATTTCAAGGTAGTCGTCGTAGTAGGCCCGGTCCTCGCCTGTGGATAACTGACTTATTCCCAAAGTTGTCAACCGCTTGGCGTGCGCACAAGCCTGTGGGCGGAGGCCCGTTTTGAAGGTCGGCCTACAGACAACAACTTCGGCTCAGCGGCCCGGCCTGTGCACAAGCCGGAGTTGTTCAAGTCAATCTCCACAGCTTTATTCATTTGCGGCGGACACGGCTGGGCGCGGCGCCTGGCAACGCCGCCGTGTGGGGGAGGCTTTCAGCCCCCGGCCAGCAGCCGCCGCAGCGGCGCGTCGCTCGGGTTCGCGAGGAAGTCCGCCAGCCGCGCGCGCGGCACCAGGTGCACCGCCTGCGACTCCCAGCCCATCGCGCCCGGGTGGCCACCGATGCGGCGGGCGCGGTAGTAGCGCGTGAGCGTCTGCGTGCGCCGGCAATCCAGCAGGAAGTCCTGCAGTTGCACCAGCAGCCCGGCCTCCTCCAGCGCTTCCTTCACCGCGGTGGCGCGCAGCGACAGGCCCGGGTCCTGCCGGCCCTTGGGGAAGGTGTTCACGTAACCGCCGAAGGCATTGCTGGGCGACACCAGCCAGAGGCGGCCGTCGGCCTCCTCGATCACCACGCCGGCGGCGGCTTTCAGGCTTGCGACGGCCGGGTAGGGCGGCTCGTCGAACACCGGCGCGGCCGCGGCCAGCGCTTCCCAGCCAGCCACGTCCGTGGGCAGCGCCGTGGCGGGCGCGAGCGCCACGCCGTGCAGCGTGTCCACCGGCAACGCGCCGTCGGGCACGACGCTGGCCGCCGCCTCCGGATCGAGCCAGGTGCCGGGCGCGGTGGGCGTGCTTGGGCAGTGCAGTGCCACGCGGTGGCCGGCCTCGTCGCGGCGCGGGTGGAACTCGGGAGAAGTGGACACCGCGAACGACTTCCGGTTTGTTGCGCAGGGTCAGCCGCGCAGCAACTTGTCCTCGGCCAGCGCCAGCGCCTCGGGCACGCCGGAGAGCACCAGCGTGTCTCCGGGGTGCAGCACGGTCGCGTCGCTGGCCGGCACCACCTGGCCGGCGGCGCGGCGCACCGACAGGATGCGCACGCCCAGCGCGTGCAGCGCCAGGTCGCCCAGCGGCTGCTCGACGCTGCCGGCGGCCGCCGGCAGGCTCACCGTGGCCAGCCGCGCCTGCTGGCGCTCCTCCAGCGTCTGGTCGTCGTCGGCGCCGTGGAAATGGCCGCGCAGCAGCCCGTAGCGGGCGTCGCGCGCGTCGCGCGCGATGCGGATGACGCGGCGCACCGGCACGCCGGCCAGCGCCAGCGCGTGGCTGGCCAGCATCAGCGAACCCTCCAGCGCCTCGGGCACCACCTCGGTGGCGCCGGCGGCGCGCAGCTTCTCCAGGTCGGCGTCGTCCACCGTGCGCACCACCACGGGCACGTGCGGCGCGTGCTCCTGCACCAGGTGCAGCACCTTCAGGGCCGAGGGCGTGTCGTGGTAGCTCACCACCACGGCGCTGGCCCGCGCCAGGCCCGCGGCCATGAGGCTGCGCAGCCGCGCCGCGTCGCCGAAGACCACGCTCTGGCCGGCGGCGGCCGCCTGGCGCACGCGGTCGGGGTCCAGGTCCAGCGCCATGTAGGGCACCTTCTCCGCCTCCAGCAACCGCGCCAGCGCCTGGCCGCTGCGGCCGTAGCCGCAGATGATCACGTGCGCCTCGTTGCGCATGGACTTCTTGGCGATGGTGGTCAGCTGCACCGACTGCAGCATCCAGTCGGTCGCGGAGAAGCGCATCACCAGGCGGTCGGCGTGCATGATCACGAAGGGCGTGGCCAGCATCGACAGCACCATGCTGGCCAGCACCGGGCTGACCCACTTCGGGTCGATCAGCCCGTGCTGGCTGCTCAGCGTCAGCAGCACGAAGCCGAACTCGCCGGCCTGCGCCAGGTACAGGCCGGTGCGCAGCGCCACCCCCGGCGGCGCGCGGAAGATGCGCGCCAGCGCCGCCACCAGCACGAACTTGGCCAGCAGCGGCAGCGTGGTCAGCATCAGCACCAGCGGCCACTGCGTGAGCATCGGGCGGCCGTCGAGCTTCATGCCGATGGTGATGAAGAACAGGCCCAGCAGCACGTCGTGGAAGGGGCGGATGTCGCTTTCCACCTGGTGGCGGTACTCGGTCTCGGCGATGAGCATGCCGGCCAGGAACGCGCCCAGCGCCAGCGACAGCCCGGCGTGCTCGGTGAGCCAGGCAAGGCCCAGCGTCACCAGCAGCACGTTGAGCACGAACAGCTCCTCGCTCTTGCGCCGCGCCACCAGCGTCAGCCACCAGCGCATGAGCTTCTGCCCGCCGGAGAGCAGCAGCGCCAGCAGCGCCACGGCCTTGAGCAGCGCCAGGCCCAGCGACTGCACCAGGTCGCCGCCGCTGCTGCCCAGCGCCGGGATCAGCACCAGCAGCGGCACCACGGCCAGGTCCTGGAACAGCAGCACGCCCAGCACGCGGCGGCCGTGCTCGCTCTCCAGCTCCAGCCGCTCGGCCATGAGCTTCACGACGATGGCGGTGCTCGACATCGCGATCGCCCCGCCCAGCGCCACCGCGCCCTGCCACGGCAGCTCCCAGGGCCGCGTGGTGAACGAGAAGACGAACTGCAAGAAGAAATTGCCCGCCACGGCGCCGAGCATCGTCAGCGCCACCTGCGACAGCCCGAGGCCGAACACCAGGGTGCGCATGCTGCGCAGCTTGCCCAGGTTGAACTCCAGCCCGATGGCGAACATCAGGAACACCACACCGAACTCGGCCAGGTACTTCACGCCCGCGCTGTCCTTGGCCAGCGCCAGCGCATTGGGGCCGATGAGCACGCCCACGGCCAGGTAGCCCAGCATCGGCGGCAGCTTCATGCTGCGGCACAGCACCACGCCCAGTACCGCGGCGACGAGATAGAGCAGGACGACTTCGAGCGTGGAGGCCATGGAACAAGCGCAGGAGAGGGCGGCGTGGCGGCGGGCACGCGGGCGTCGCAACCTAGAATCGCCGATCCTATCCGGACCCCCCGCAGTGAAACCCCTGGACACTCAACGCGCGCTCACCCTGGCCGCGCAAACCTTCGACATCGAGGCGCGCGCGCTGCTGGCGCTGAAAGACCGCGTGCAGCGCGACGACAGCTTCGCCCGTGCCGTGCGGCTGATGCTCGACTGCCGCGGCCGCGTGGTGGTGATGGGCATGGGCAAGAGCGGCCACGTCGGCCGCAAGATCGCCGCCACGCTGGCCTCCACCGGCACGCCGGCCATGTTCGTGCACCCGGCCGAGGCCGGCCACGGCGACCTGGGCATGGTCACCGCCGGCGACGTGGTGCTGGCGCTGTCGAACTCCGGCGAGAGCGACGAGCTCAACCTGATCCTGCCCGTGCTCAAGCGGCTGCAGGTGCCGCTGGTGGCCATGACCGGCCGGGCCACGTCGGCGCTGGCGCGCCATGCCGACGTGGTGCTCGACAGCGCCGTCGAGGCCGAGGCCTGCCCGCTCAACCTCGCGCCCACGGCCAGCACCACGGCGCAGATGGCCATCGGCGACGCGCTGGCGGTGGCGCTGCTGGACGCGCGCGGCTTCAAGGAAGAGGACTTCGCGCGCTCGCACCCGGGCGGCGCGCTCGGGCGCAAGCTGCTGGTGCTGGTGCGCGACCTGATGCGCTCGGGTGCTGCCGTGCCGCGCGTGAGCCCGCAGGCCGACTTCAACGCCCTGCTGCGCGAAATGACGGGCAAGGGCCTGGGCTTCACCGCCGTCACCGACGACGCCGGCGCGATCCTGGGCATCTTCACCGACGGCGACCTGCGCCGCCTCATCGAGCGCGGCGCGGATCTGCGCTCGCTCACCGCCGCCGACGTGATGCATCCGAACCCGAAGCGCGTGTGCGAGGACGACCTGGCCGTGGAAGCAGCCGACCTGATGGAGCAGCACCGCGTTACCAGCGTGCTGGTCGTGGACGAGGCCGGGAAGCTGGTGGGCGCGCTCAACAGCAACGACCTGATGCAGGCCAAGGTCATCTGATGCAGCCGGCACTGACCTTCGCGCCGGAGCTGCTGCTCAAGGCCCAGGGCCCGGGGCTGGGCATGCGCGCGGCGATCTTCGACGTGGACGGCGTGCTCACCGACGGCAGCCTCTACATCAGCGAGGCGGGCGAGGTGTTCAAGGCCTTCAGCGTGCTCGACGGGCAGGGGCTGAAGCTGCTGGCGCAGGGCGGCATCGTGCCGGTGGTCATCACCGGGCGCGACTCCACGGCTGTGCGCCGCCGCGTGGCCGACCTGGGGCTGCAGCACGCCTTCTACGGCGTCAAGGACAAGCTGGCGGTGGCGCAAGGCGTGCTCGACGCGCTGGGCGCCGGCTGGGACGAGCTGGCCGTGATCGGCGACGACTGGCCGGACCTGCCACTGCTGGCGCGCGCGGGCTTCGCCTGCGCGCCGGCCAACGCGCATGCCGAGGCGAAGGCGCGCGCGCACCATGTCACGGCCGCGCGCGGCGGGGAGGGCGCGGCGCGCGAGTTCTGCGACCTGCTGCTGGTGGCCAGCGGCCGCTACGCGGCGCTGCTCGACGGCCATCTCATGACGCTGGACGCGCGCTGAAAGGTCGCTGCTGCCCGTGCTGCCGCTTGACGACGATCCGCCGCTGGCCCCGCTCGCGCCCCGCGCCCCGGTGCATC
This sequence comes from Azohydromonas aeria, assembly GCF_009760915.1. GTDB lineage: Bacteria > Pseudomonadota > Gammaproteobacteria > Burkholderiales > Burkholderiaceae_C > Azohydromonas > Azohydromonas aeria. The sequence goes on along the minus strand of NZ_VIDQ01000078.1, from coordinate 26,332 downwards.
TGCCCTGGACGCTGCGGCTGCGCGAGATGGTGCTGTCGTACCTGCCGCTGCTGCTGATGGCGCTGCTGGCGCTGGCCACCTGGTGGCTGGTCAAGAACACGCCCGGCGCGCCGGCCACCAGCCAGGAACGGGTGCTGCGCCACGAACCCGACTACCTCATGCAGGGCTTCCGGCTGCAGCGCTTCGCGGCCACGGGCGAGCTGCGCATGGAGATCGAGGGCACGCAGATGCGCCACTACCCGGACACCGACACCTTCGAGATCGACGAGGTGCGCCTGCGCTCGCTGGGCGAGGACGGCAGCGTGCTGCGCGCCACGGCGCGCCGCGCCCTCAGCGACGGCAAGGGCACGCAGGTGCAGTTGCTCGGCGCCGCGCAGGTGGTGCGCGAGGCGCCGGACGGCGGCGCGCCGGTCCAGGTGCGCAGCGAGTTCCTGCGCGTCTTCACCGAGGAGCAGCGGGTGCAGACCGACCAGCCGGTGCAGGTGTTGCAGGGCAGCAACGACATCCGTGCCGCCGGCGTGGACTACGACCACCGCAGCGGCGTCGCGCGCTACCAGGGGCCGGCCCGGGCGCGCTTCGACCCGCCGGGACGGCGGCGGTGAGCCGGCTCGTCTTCATCACCGGCGCTTCCAGCGGCATCGGCCAGGCGCTGGCGGCACGGGCTCTGGATGCGGGCGACCGCGTGGTGCTGGTGGCGCGGCGCACCGAGGCGCTGCGCGCCTGGGCCGATGCGCAGCCGGCGGCCACGGCCGGGCGCATCGCGCTGGTCGGCGCCGACGTGCGCGACGTGGCGGCGATGGCCCAGGCGGGCCGGGCCTGCATCGCGGCGCATGGCGTGCCCGACGTCGTCATCGCCAATGCCGGCATCAGCATCGGCATGGACACGGCCGAGTTCGAGGACCTGCAGGTCATGCGCGAGACGCTGGAGACCAACGTGCTGGGCATGGCGGCGAGCTTTCACCCGTTCATTGCCGCCATGCGCGAGCGACGCGCGGGCACGCTGGTAGGCGTGGCCAGCGTGGCGGCCATCCGCGGGCTGCCCGGACACGGTGCCTACTGCGCGAGCAAGGCGGCGGTGGTGTCGTACTGCGAGAGCCTGCGCGGTGACTGCCGGCCGTTCGGGCTGCGAGTGGTCACGATCTGCCCGGGCTACGTGGACACGCCGCTGACGCGGGGCAATCCGTACCCGATGCCGTTCCTGCTGTCGCCGCAGGCCTTTGCCGAGCGTGCCTGGCGTGCCATCGACGCCGGCGCCAGTTACCGTGTCGTTCCGTGGCAGATGGGCGTGGTGGCCAAGCTGCTGCGCCTGCTGCCCAACGCGGTGTTCGACCGTGTCCTCGCCGGCAAGCCGCGCAAGCCACGTCGCGGGCGCTGAGCGCCGGGCCTGGGCATTCCTGCTGCCAAGTTGCATCTGCAACTGGCCTGCGCTTGCAACCGCCAGTGCGCTGAAGTGCCATCGCCGGCATCGTCGCCGTTATCCCGGCACGTCCACAAAGCAAAAGGGCGCTGGTGTTGCCACCTGCGCCCTTGAAGCCCGGCCCTGTCAGGCCGGAGATGTGATCCGTGGATCAGTAGCCGCTGCTGCCGCCGCCGTAGCCACCGCGGCCACCGCCGCCGCTGCCACCGTAGCCGCCACGGCCACCGCCGCCGCCACCACCGTAGCCGCCACGGCCACCGCCGCCGCCACCACCGTAGGGGCTGCGGCCACCGCCGCCGCCGCCACCGTAGCCGCCACCACCGCCGCCGTAGCCGCCGCCACCACCACCGTAGCCGCCACCGCCGCCGCCATAGCCACCGCGGCCACCGCCGCCGTAGCCACCGCCCGGGCGCTCTTCACGAGGACGGGCCTCGTTGACCACGATGGCGCGGCCTTCCAGCGCCTGGCCGTTCATGCCGTTGATGGCGGCTTGCGCCTCGGCATCAGAGCCCATCTCGACAAAGCCGAAGCCCTTCGAACGGCCGGTTTCACGGTCCATCATGACCTTGGCGGAGGTCACCGAACCGAATTGCGCAAACGCCTCGTGCAACGACTCATCACGGACGCTGTAGGCCAAGTTGCCTACGTACAGCTTATTTCCCATGGGGAAGCCCCTTTCCAATCACTCACTCAATACCATGTGGAGCTTCAACCCATCGTGAACCACTCAACCGAAGGCGCCGCATCCAGACACAGGCGAACCATTATCAAGGAATCCTTCCGCACCACACGCCGTGAGGGCGTTAAATGTTGTGTTGCAGGTTGAGGACAAACCCGTAGCAAACCCGGGAATGCGCTCAGGGCGCAAGCCGCCGCGGCACGCGATAGCAGGATTTTCCTTGTGGTATGGGCACGATGGGCGGCAGCGCATCAGCATCTGAGTTTTCCAGATCCGGTTGCCCGCGCAAGCTCGGCATCCGACAGCACCATGAAAGACGAGACAAGCGCCACCTATGACTACATCGTCGTGGGCGCCGGCACTGCTGGCTGCCTGCTCGCCAACCGGCTCAGCGCTGATCCGGCGCGGCGCGTGCTGCTGGTGGAGGCGGGCGGGCGTGACGATTACCTGTGGATCCACATTCCGGTGGGCTATCTCTACTGCATCGGCAATCCGCGCACGGATTGGCTGTTCCACACCGAGGCCGACCCTGGGCTCAACGGCCGGCGTCTGCGCTATCCGCGCGGCAAGGTACTGGGCGGCTGCTCCAGCATCAACGGCATGATCTACATGCGCGGCCAGTCGCGCGACTACGCGCGGTGGGCAGCGGCCTGCGGCGACGCAGCCTGGGACTGGGATCAATGCCTGCCGTTCTTCCTGCGCCACGAGGACCACTGGCGCGGTGCCGACGACATGCACGCTGCGCCGGGTTTCGACCCGGACGGTCGGCGCCCGGGCGGCGAGTGGCGCGTTGAGCGCCAGCGCCTGCGCTGGGAGATCCTGGACGCCTTCGCGCAGGCGGCGCAGCAGGCCGGCATCCCGGCCACCGCCGATTTCAACCGTGGCAGCAACGAGGGCGTGGGCTATTTCGAGGTCAACCAGCGCGGCGGCGTGCGCTGGAACGCCGCCAAGGCCTTCCTGCGCCCGGCGCGCTCGCGGCCGAACCTCACGGTGCAGACCGGCGCCACCGTCACGCGCGTGCTGCTCGAGCGCGACGGCGACGGCGTACAGCGCGCCGCCGGCATTGAGATGCGCCTGGGCACCGACGGCGCGCCGGTGCGGGTGCGAGCCGCGCGCGAGGTGGTGCTCGCCAGCGGGGCCGTAGGCACGCCGGCACTGCTGCAACATTCGGGCATCGGCGCGGCGCCGCTGCTGCACGCGCTGGGCATTGCGCCGCAGCACGAGTTGCCCGGCGTGGGCGAGAACCTGCAGGACCACCTGCAGATCCGCGCGGTGTTCAAGGTGCGCGGCGTGCGCACGCTCAACACGCTGGCCAACTCGCTCACGGGCAAGGCGCGCATCGGGCTGGAATACCTGCTGCGGCGCAGCGGCCCGATGAGCATGGCGCCGTCGCAGTTGGGGGCTTTCACGCGCTCTGACCCCGCGCAGCCCTGGCCGGACCTGCAGTACCACGTGCAGCCGCTGTCGCTGGACGCCTTCGGCGAGCCGCTGCATCCCTTCGACGCCTTCACCGCCAGCGTCTGCAACCTCAACCCGAGCTCGCGCGGTCACGTGCGCATCGTCTCGGCCGACCCGGCGCAGCCGCCGTCCATTCGAGCCAACTACCTCAGCACCGAGCAGGACCGCCACATCGCCGCGCAGTCGCTGCGCCTGACGCGGCGCATTGCCTCGATGCCGGCCCTGGCGCCCTACCGGCCCGAGGAGTTCAGGCCGGGCGTGGAGTTCCAGAGCGACGACGAACTGGCTCGTCTGGCGGGTGACATCGGCACGACCATCTTCCACCCCGTGGGCACCTGCCGCATGGGCCGCGCCGATGACCCGCTGGCCGTGGTTGATGCCCGGTTGCGGCTGCGCGGCGTGCGCGCCCTGCGCGTGGCCGACGCCAGCGTGATGCCCACCATCACCAGCGGCAACACCAACTCGCCCACGCTCATGATTGCCGAGCGCGCCGCCCACTGGATGCGCACCGAGACACCGGAGGACACAACGTCTCGGGTAAACACCGATGCCAAAGTTACTGCAATTCCTTACATTGCCGGCACTCGCAGCGATGCCGCCTCCTCGGCAGGTGTCGTCTGGACGGAGGCCGAGGAGACTGTTCAGAACCAATCGATCAAGTGAGCGAAGCGCCGCCCCGATGGCGGCCCGCTGTCACAATTCAAGGGCGCCGGTTGATCCGGCGCCTTTTTTTTCGTCCCTGCGTCTCGCGCATGGCTTCGCTGTCTCCCGCTGCTGTTTCTTGATGAGCGAACTCCTGCTGGTTGCCCTGGCCTCCGCCTTGGCCGGTTTCATTGACTCCATCGTCGGGGGCGGCGGGCTGGTGTTGACGCCAGCGCTGTTCGCCGTCTACCCGCAGGCCGCGCCGGCAACGCTGCTGGGCACCAACAAGAGCGCTTCGGTGTGGGGCACGGCCTGGTCCTTCACGCAGTACGCGCGCCGCGTCAGCCTGAACTGGCGCACGCTGTGGCCGGCCGTGGCGGCAGCGTTGCTGGCGGCCTTCGCCGGCGCCTGGGCCGTCACGCAGGTCAGCCCGGCCGGGCTCAAGCGCGCGCTGCCGCTGATCCTGGTGGCGGTGTTCGCCTATACGCTGATGCGCAAGGACCTGGGACGCACGCACCGGCCGCGCTTCGTCGGCCGCCACGAGGCGCTGGCCGCCGCCGCGGTGGGCGCCGTCGTCGGCTTCTACGACGGCTTCTTCGGACCGGGTACGGGCAGCTTCTTCGTGTTCCTGTTCGTGCGCGTGCTGGGCTACGACTTCCTGCATGCCTCGGCCAGCGCCAAGCTGCTCAACGTGGGCACCAACGTGGCGGCGCTGGTGCTGTTCTCGGCCAAGGGCCACGTGTGGTGGCAGGTGGCGCCGGTGCTGGCAGCGGCCAACGTGGGCGGCAGCCTGCTGGGCACGCGGCTGGCGCTGCGCCATGGTGCGGGCTTCGTGCGCGGCGTCTTCATCGCGGTGGTGGGCGCACTGATTCTCAAGACCAGCTTCGATGCATTGCGGCTGTGAAGTCCTGACGTGCTTCGGCACGCACGCCGCTTACCATGAACCCTCCGCATCGCAGAACCGTGCCATGCCCGTCGATCCTGAACTGCGTCGCCTGGACGTCGACATCCCCACCCAGCCCCAGGCCCTGGCCCGGCTCACCACGCTGCTGGAGAGCGAGGGCGTGGCCATGCAGGCAGTGTCGGCCCTCATCGAGACCGACATGGCGCTGGCTGCGGCGGTGCTGCGCGCCGTCAACTCTTCGCTCTACGGGCTGCGCGGGCGCGTGCAGACCGTGCACCAGGCGCTGACGTACCTGGGCCTGCGCGAGGTGGCGGCCATCACCTTCGAGATCGGGCTGCGCGCCGTATTCCCGCCGGCGCGCGAGCTGGAGCCGCTGTGGCGCCACGCGGTGCGGCGCGGGCTGCTGATGGGGCGCATGGCGCAGCGCCTGGGCACGCCCGACGCCTGGGCTGCGCACTCGGCCGGGCTGTTCGAGGAATGCGGCAAGGCGGTGCTGTTCCGTCACGACTGTGCGCCGTACCGCGCCATGCTGAGCGCAGCCGGCAACGACGACGTGGCCCTGGCGCGGCTGGAGCGCGAGCGCTTCGGCGTCAGCCACGACGCGCTGGGCGCAGCGCTGTGCGAGAGCTGGGGCCTGGCCGGCGCGGCCGTGAACTGCGTGCGCAATCACGTCGCGGTGCAGCACGGCGCGCCGCTGCCCGAAGGGCTGCAGCGCGCGCAGGTGCTGGCGCTCTCGGCCGTGGCGCACAGCCTGATCCGTCTGCCCCACCAGCTCGAAGACACGGTGCAGCGCGTGGCCGACCCGGCCGGGATGCAGCCGCAAAAGCTGCTCGACACGGCGCAGCGCGTGCAGGAGCAGCTCCAGAACGCCGGCGAGGGTTACGGCGCCGCCTGAAAGGACAAGGCGCCGCCGAGCGCCGCGCTCAGGCCGGCGCGCCGTCTATGAAGAGGCGCAGCTCGCCGGGCTCGAAGGCCGTCCACTCCTCATCGGCGGTCAGCGGCTCGGTGGCGATCACGGCCACGCGGTCCTGCGGCGTGGTGAGCTGAGAGAAGTCCACCGTCAGATCCTCGTCGCGCAGCCGCGTGGCGCGGAACGGATGCCGGCGCTGCAGCCAGAACAGGCGCGTCGAGCCGTGCGCCCAAAGCGCCTGGCCGTTGGAGAGCAGGAAATTGAACGTGCCGTGTGCGTTGAGCTGCGGCACCAGCTCTGCCAGCGTGCGCTTGAGCTCGGGCAGCGCCGGCACGCTGGCATGCGCCTTGGCCAGCTCCTGCATCAGCCAGCAGAAGGCGCGCTCGCTGTCGGTGTCGCCCACCGGGCGGAAGGCGCCATGCAACCGCGGCTCGAAAGACTTCAGGTCGCCGTTGTGCGCGAACACCCAGTAGCGGCCCCAGAGCTCGCGCATGAACGGGTGCGTGTTCTCCAGCGCGATGCGGCCCTGCGTGGCCTTGCGGATGTGGGCGATGACGTTGCGGCTGCGGATCGGGTAGCGCTGCAGCAGCTCGGCCACCGGCGACTGGCGCGCGCCGTAGTGGTCCACGAACATGCGAACGCCGCGGTCTTCGAAGAAAGCGATGCCGAAGCCGTCCTTGTGCTCGTGCGCCCGCGTGGCCAGCCCCGTGAAGCTGAACATCACGTCGGTCGGCGTGTTGGCATTCATGCCCAAAAGCTGACACATGCGACCGATTGTGCAGGACCGGTGCGCGTGCGCCGGGGCCGCGTGGCCCCCGGCGCGGCGCGGTTTTCACGGGCGCTTCAAAGTCCGGGCGTGAGCAGCTTGACCAGGCCGCGCACCGTCAGCAGTTGGCCGGGGTTGTTGCGCTCCTCCAGCACGCCGGCCAGGCGGTCCAGCACCGACGGCCGCCGGCGCGCACGCCAGATCAACAGGTCGGCCAGCCACGGGTGGTTGTTGACGCGGTTGGCCTTCTCGTAGAGCGCGAAGCGTGGCCGCAGCGCGTGCAGCGCGTCCTCGTAGCGCGCGCGCACCCGGGCCTCGCCCAGTGCCTCGGGTCCCGCGGCGGCCAGCGCCTGCGCTGCCAGCAGCCCGGTTTCCATGGCCTTGCCAATGCCTTCGCCCGAGAAGGCGTAGGTGCTGCCCGCGGCCTCGCCGCACACCAGCAGCCCCGGGCGCGACCAGCGCGCGCCGGCCAGCGAGCAGCGCAGCGGCGCGCCCTTGACGTCGCTGACGATCTCGCCGTGCTCCATCAGCTCGCGCGCCGGCGCGTGCACCTCGCAGAAGGCCTCGAACAGCTGGCGCAGGTTCAGCGGCTGCATGCGGCCATGTCCTTTCGCGTCGGCGCTGTGGCTGCCCAGCAGCCCGGTGCCGATGTTGAGCACGCCGCCGGGCCCCGGAAACAGCCAGCCGTAGCCGCCGCGCAGCCGCGGGTGCCACACGATCTCCAGCGCCTGCACCCGCTGCGCCAGCGCCTCGTGGCGCACGTGCGCGCGCAGCGCCACGCCGGTGGGCGTGTGGCGCTCGCACATGCCCGCGGCGATGAGCGCCTGCGGCCGCGCCCCGGTGGCCAGCACCACCCAGCGCGCCGCCACCTCCAGCGCTTTGCCGTTCACCTGCAGCCGCGCGCCCACCACGCGCTCGCCGTCGAGCAGCGGCGCCTCGAAGCGTGCCGGCGCCAGCCAGCGCGCGCCGGCACGGCGCGCCGCCGTGCACAGGATCATGTCGAGCTCGCGCCGCGGCAGCACAGCAAGCGTGCCGGGCACGTCCACGCGCCCGCCGCGCGGACCGATGCAGGCCACGTGCGCCACGCGCCGCGCCTGCGCCATCACCTCTTCGAACACGCCCAGCCGGCGCAGCGCCGCCAGTGCGTCCGGGATCAGCCCGTCGCCGCAGACCTTCTCGCGCGGGAAGTCGTGCTCGTCGACGAGCAGCACGTCCAGGCCGGCACGCGCCAGCATCTGCGCACACGCGCTGCCGGCGGGCCCGGCGCCCACCACCAGCACCTCGCAAGCTCGGGGAAAAGTGTTTTCCATGGTGGCAAAGATTCTAGGCAGGCACCGGGCTTGACCCGGGTCAACGCCACCACCGTGCCGCCGCGCCACGATGGCCTCACAAACAACATGAGGAGATGGGCCATGGCGCTCACCACCGGTCAGCGCGCGCTGCTCGAATCGCTGCTGTTGCAGCGCCTGCACGAGCTGCAGCGCCAGATCGCGCTGCACCACGGCGACTCGCGCGTGACGCATGCGCAGGAACTGCTCGAGGCCCGCGACGCCGGGCGCGACGTGGACATGGCGCTGTCGAACCTGGACCTGCGCGAACTCGGCGACGTCAGCCTGGCGCTGCGCCGCGTGCGCGGCGACGACTACGGCCTGTGCGCCGACTGCGGCGGCGACATCGCCTTCGACCGGCTGCGCCTGGAGCCCTGGGCGCTGCGCTGCATCGCCTGCGAAAGCGCCATCGAGACACGCCAGCGCCGCCAGGCCCTGCGCGTGAGTCTCTGACGCACTCCCCCGCAAGAGGGATTCTTCCCCCCGTCGCAGGGCACCAAAGGGCGACGCGGCGCTGCGCGCTTGATGCCATGCTGGCGGGCATGCGCCTGCCCGTCGATCGCCTTGCCGTCAAAGCCGCGTGCCAGCTCGGCCGCTTCAAGCCCACGCCCGAAAAGCTGGTGCAGCAGCGCTGGCTGCGCTGGCTCGGCCCCTCGATCGCGCATCCGGGCTTGTGGAGCGTGAACCGCCATGCCATCGCGCTGGGCCTGGCCATCGGCATGTTCTTCGGGCTCCTGATCCCCATCGCGCAAATGCCGTTCTCGGCCGCCGCCGCGGTGCTGCTGCGCGCCAATCTGCCCACCGCCGTGGTCAGCACCTTTGTCACCAACCCGGTGACGATGGCGCCGCTGTACTACGCCGCCTGGCGCCTGGGCGCGACGGTGCTGGGCGAGCCCGAGCCCGCCGCGCCGGCGGTGCTGGCGTCGCCGGCCGCGGCGCCAGCGGCCCCTGAGGCGGCGGGCGCTTCGTGGTGGAGTTCGCTGTGGCAGCGCCTGCACGCGGTGGGCAAGCCGCTGCTGCTGGGCCTGGCGCTGATGGCCACGCTCACGGGCCTGGCCGCCTACGCGCTGGTCAGCGCCCTGTGGTGGCTGCACCAGCGCTGGCGCCGCGCCGCGCCGCCCCGGGACTGACGGGGCATCGAGGGCCGGCAAGCACCCGCTACAAGGACGAAGAGGCCGCAACCGCGGCCTCTTCGTCGTTTCAGGGGCCCGCTTCGGGACCCGTTCAGCGCGCTTTCAGGCTCAGGCCGCGGCGCCCGCCTTGACCTTCAGGCGCCAGGCATGCAGCAGCGGCTCGGTGTAGCCGCTGGGCTGCTCCAGGCCCTTGAAGATCAGGTCGCACGCGGCCTTGAAGGCGGCGCTGCCCTCGAAGTTGGCGGCCATCGGCTGGTAGAGGGGGTCGCCCGCGTTCTGCTCGTCCACCACGCGCGCCATGCGCTGCAGCGTCTCCATCACCTGCTCGCGGCTGGTCACGCCGTGGTGCAGCCAGTTGGCGATGTGCTGGCTGGAGATGCGCAGCGTGGCGCGGTCTTCCATCAGGCCGACGTTGTGGATGTCGGGCACCTTCGAGCAGCCCACGCCCTGGTCCACCCAGCGCACCACGTAGCCCAGGATGCCCTGGCAGTTGTTGTCGAGTTCCTGCTGGATTTCGGCGGCGCTCCACTTCGCCTCGGCCACCACCGGAATGGTCAGCAGCCCGGCCAGCAGCGTGTCGCGCTCGGCGGCGGCGTCGATCTTCTCCAGCTCCTGCTGCACCTGCGACACGTTGACCTGGTGGTAGTGCAGCGCGTGCAGCGTGGCGGCGGTGGGCGAGGGCACCCAGGCGGTGTTGGCGCCGGCCTTGGGGTGGGCGATCTTCTGCTCCAGCATGGCCGCCATCAGGTCGGGCATGGCCCACATGCCCTTGCCGATCTGTGCGCGGCCGCGCAGCCCGCAGGCCAGGCCCACCAGCACGTTGTTGCGCTCATAGGCCTGGATCCAGGCGCTGCTCTTCATGTCGCCCTTGCGCAGCATCGCGCCGGCCTGCATGGCGCTGTGCATCTCGTCGCCGGTGCGGTCCAGGAAGCCGGTGTTGATGAAGGCCACGCGCGCCGAGGCCGCGGCGATGCAGGCCTGCAGGTTGACGCTGGTGCGGCGCTCCTCGTCCATGATGCCCAGCTTCACCGTGTGCTGCGGCAGGCCCAGCAGCTCCTCGACGCGGCTGAACAGCTCGCTGGCGAAGGCCACCTCGGCCGGGCCGTGCATCTTCGGCTTGACGATGTAGACCGAGCCGGTGCGCGAGTTGCGCAGCCCGTTGGCACCGTGGCCCTGCAGGTCGTGCAGCGCGATGGCGGTGGTCACGACGGCGTCCATGATCCCTTCCGGAATCTCGCGCCCCTCGGCACCCCAGAGGATGGCCGGGTTCGTCATCAGGTGACCGACGTTGCGCAGGAACATCAGCGAGCGCCCGTGCAGACGGACCTCGCCGTTCGGGCCGTTGTAGATGCGGTCGGCGTTGAGGCCGCGGGTGAAGGTCTTGCCGCCCTTGGTGACCTGCTCGGTGAGCGTGCCCTTGAGGATGCCCACCCAGTTGGCGTAGGCCAGCACCTTGTCGGCGGCGTCCACCGCGGCCACGGAGTCCTCGAGGTCCAGGATGGTGGACAGCGCCGCTTCCAGCACCACGTCGCTGACGCCGGCGGCGTCGGACTTGCCGATGGTCGTGCCGCGGTCGATGCGGATGTCCACGTGCAGCCCGTTGTGCACCAGCAGCACCGACGACGGTTCACTGGCCTCGCCCTGCCAGCCCACCAGCTGCGCCGGGTCGGCCAGCGCGGCGCGGGCGCCGTCCTGGAGCGTCACGGCCAGCTGGCCGTTCTCAATGCGGTAGGCCGTGGCGTCGCGGTGCGAGCCCTGCGCCAGCGGCGCGGCCTGATCCAGGAAGTTGCGCGCGAACTCGATCACGCGCTGGCCGCGCACCGGGTTGTAGCCGGCACCCTTCTCGGCGCCGTCGGCTTCGGGCAGCGCGTCGGTGCCGTAGAGCGCGTCGTAGAGCGAGCCCCAGCGCGCGTTGGCGGCATTGAGCGCGTAGCGGGCATTGAGGATCGGCACCACCAGCTGCGGGCCGGCCTGCAGCGCCAGCTCGGCGTCCACGTTGGACGTGGTGGCCTTGGCGCCCACGGGCTGCGGCTGCAGGTAGCCGATGGACTCCAGGAAGCCGCGGTAGGCGGCCATGTCGGCGATCGGGCCGGGGTTCTTGCGGTGCCAGTTGTCGAGCTCGGTCTGCAGCCGGTCGCGCTCGGCCAGCAGCGCGGCGTTGCGCGGCGCCATCTCCGCCACGATGGCGTCGAAGCCGGCCCAGAAGCGCGCGCTGTCGATGCCGGTGCCGGGCAGGACCTGCTCCTCGACGAAGCGGTACAGCTCGGTGGCGACCTGGAGGCTATGGACGGTGGTGCGTGCAGTCATTTTTCGGGCTCGCTCTGTCAGGAGGTTGAAGGTCTTATTCGGGAAAGAAGGCCAGCACGTCGCGCAGGCTGGTGCCGCGGCGCGTGGGCTCGGTGTCCAGCGGGTCCAGCGGCGCGCCGGCGCGGTTCACCCACAGCGTGGTGTAGCCGTACCAGGTGGCGCCGATGGCGTCCCAGCCGTTGCTGGAGACGAAGAGGATCTGCCGTGCGGGCAAGTGCAGCGCCTGCGGCCCCAGGGCATAGGCGGCCGGGTCGGTCTTGAAGCGGCGCACCGCGTGCACCGACAGCAGCGGGTCGATGCAGTCGCCGAAACCGGCGCTGCGCACCGCCACGCCCAGCATTTCCGGGTCGCCGTTGCTCAGGATGCCGGCGCGGATGCCGCGCGCGCGCAGCGCCCGCAGCACTTCCATGTTTTCCGGAAACGCGCTCAGGTGCCGGTACTGGTTCATGAGCCGCTCTTCGTCGGCCGCGGTCAACGCCAGTCCCAGCCGCTGCGCCGCGAAGCGCAGCCCGGCGCGGGTCAGGTCCCAGAACGGCTGATAGCGCCCGCTCATGGTCAGCAGCCGCGTGTACTCGATCTGCTTGTCGCGCCAGATCTGCGCCAGCGCCTCGCCGCGGCCCGGGAACAGCTGCTCCGCCAGCAGCGACACGCTGTAGACGTCGAACAGCGTGCCGTAGGCATCGAACAGCACGGCGCGGGGCGTGGCGGGGTTGGCGGCGGCATCCATGGCTGGAATTTATTCCACCGCGCGCGATACATTAAGCGTCGAAGTTGCTAAGCATTCGTGACTTCAACGCAAAGATGTCGCGGGCATGCTCCGCTGCTCCCTGGGATAAGCCCTGCGCAGGTCATTGATCCGGGGCTTTTCCGTCCGCATTGCATTGCCCGCGCATTCCACCGCCGCCATGGACCGCCTCAAACAGATCGAATCCTTCGTTGCCGTCGCCACCAAGGGCAGCCTCACCGCCGCGGCGCAGGCTGAAGGCGTGGCGCCGGCCGTGATCGGGCGGCGCCTCGACGCGCTGGAGGAGCGCCTGGGCGTGAAGCTGCTGCTGCGCACCACACGCCGCATCACGCTCACGCACGAGGGCAGCGCCTTCCTGGAGGACGCGCAGCGGCTGCTGGCCGACCTGGCCAACGCCGAGGCCAGCGTCAGCGCCGGCGGCGTGAAGGCCAGCGGGCACCTGCGCATCACCGCGCCGGCGGGCTTCGGGCGACGCCACGTCGCGCCGCTGGTGCCGCGCTTCCTGGCGCAGCACCCGGAAGTCAGCCTCTCCCTCAACCTCAGCGACCGGGTGGTGGACATCGTCAATGAGGGCTACGACTGCGCCGTGCGCGTGGGCGACCTGCCCGACTCCAGCCTGGTGAGCGTGCGCCTGGCCGACAACCGCCGCCGCTGCGTCGCCGCGCCCGGCTACCTCAAGCGTGCCGGCGTGCCGCAGCACCCTTCGGAATTGCAGCGCCACGAGTGCCTGACGCTGAGCTCCGAAGCCAGCCAGACCCGCGGCTGGGCCTTCCTGGTGGACGGGCAGATCCAGCACCTGCGCCCGAGCGGCCGGCTCGACTGCAGCGACGGCCAGGTACTGCACGAGTGGTGCCTGGCCGGCCTGGGCGTGGCCTGGCGCAGCACCTGGGAGGTGGAGGCGGAGCTGGCGCGCGGCACGCTGGTGAGCGTGCTCGACGACTTCACCGCGCCGCCCAACGGCATCTACGCGCTGTTCCCGCAGCGCCGCCACCTGCCGCTGCGCGTGCGGCTGTGGATCGACTTCCTCAAGCACAGCTGGGGCGATCCGCAGTACTGGCAGTCGCCGGCCTGGGCCCCGGGCGCCGCCGCGCCGGCCCAGGCATGAAAAAGCCCGGCGTTGCCGGGCTGCTGCTGCGGGGTCGGGCCAGGCGCGCCGCGCTTCAGGCCTTCTTGCTCAGGCACTCCTTCATGAAGGCCTTGCGCTCGTCGCCCTTCTTGCCTTCGGACTTGGCCGTGGCGTTGCACGTCTTCATCTTGGCCTGCTGCGCCGTGGGCGCCGTGGGCGCCTTGGCGGGCTTGTCGGCCGGCTTGTCCGCGGCGGCAGGTTCGGCCGCATGGGCGGCAAAGGCGCAGGCGGCCAGCAGCCAGGCCAGCAGGGATTTGGTCATGGAGCGCTCCTTCCTTGAGGTGCGGCAACGGGCCGCAATTCATTGAAGCACCCACGCCCGCCGGCGCGAACGGGCACAACTCCGCAAACGTTTCCCCGCAAATACTTTCCCTCACATGTTTTCCCGCAGGCGTTTTCCCGGGGAATGCCGCGTCAGACGATGCGCCGCGGGTGCGCCAGCGCCTCGTGCGCGGCGTGCAGGCGGCGCACCAGCACGCGGATGAAGGCGGCATCGAAGAGCTGCCGCGTGGAGGCGCCGAGCTGCTGCAGCGTCTCGGGCGTGAAGCTCACGGTGATGCAGGGCTGCGCCACCACCACGTCGGTGCTGTAGGTGCGCAGCTCCGCGTTGGGCGCCAGGTAGGCCATCTCGCCCACCGACGTGCCCGCGCCCAGCCGCGTGACGAGCTCACTCTCGCGCAGTACCTGCACCTCGCCCTGCGCCAGGATGTGGAAGCTCGTGCCCTGCTGCCCCTTGCGGTAGAGCGCATGTCCGGCGGGGAAGCGCTGCCAGCGCGCGCGGTGCACCACTTCCCACAGCGCCACGTCGTCGAACTCGCCGAAGAACTCCAGCGTGCGCAGCAGGTTGAAGCGCTCCGAGTCCAGCGGCCCCTGCAGCCGCTGCAGCGGGATGAGGCGGCGCGACACCAGCTCGGCCAGGCGCTGCGCGAAATCGTCCCAGCTCGCGGGGCGGTCGTCGGCGCGCTTGGCCAGCGCGTCGTGCACCAGCGCCTCCAGCGCCACGGGCACGCCGTCGCGAAGCCCGGCGAGCGGCGGCGGCGTGGCGGTGTAGATCTGGCCCATGAGCGCGGCCTGCGTGGCCGCGTCGAAGGGCGCGCGCCCGCTGATGAGGTGGTAGAGCACGGCGCCGAGCGAGTACATGTCGGCGCGCGCGTCCAGCGTCGAGCCGTCGAGCTGCTCGGGCGACATGTAGGCCAGCGAGCCGACGCGAAACACCTGCGTGCGGTCCGACTCCAGCTGCAGCACGCTGCCGAAGTCGGTGATCTTGATGTCCACCACCTGCTCGCGCTGCAGCTGCGCCAGCACGTTGGCCGGCTTCACGTCGCGGTGGATCAGGCCCTGGCGGTGCACGTAGCCCAGCGCCATGGCGCACTTGAAGCCGATCTCCACGATCTGCTCCAGCGACAGCAGCCGGTCGGGGCGGCAATAGTCGCGCAGCGTGGTGCCGGGGACGTACTCCATCACCAGGTAGGGCGCGACCGGGTCGGGCACCGCGTCCAGGATCTGCACCACGTTGGGATGCTGCAGCTTGCCCACCAGCGCCGCCTCGGCGGCGAAGAAGCGCGCCTGCAGCTGCGGCAGGGTCACGTCCGCGCCCGGCGCCGTGCCCGGGTACACACGCTTGATCGCCACCTCGCGGCCGGCGAACTCGTCGCGCGCCAGGAACACCTCGCTGGTCGCCCCTTCGCCCAGGCGCGCCACCACCCGGTACTTGCCGATGCTGCGCGGCAGCGGCGCGGCGGGAGCCAGGGGCGCGAGGGGCGTGGAGGGGGTGTCGGCACGCATGCGGAGCATTGTGGCGCGCCCGGCGCCCGGAAAGCGGCCCCGGACCCGCCTCGTAGAATCGGGCGATGATCCAAGCCAAGCAGGAGCTGCTCGCCGCGCTGCGCGCAGCCTTCGCACAACTCGGCGCCGAGGCGCCCGCGCAACTGGCCTTCGAGTCGCCCAAGCAGGCCTCGCATGGCGACCTCGCCGTCACCGCCGCCATGGCGCTGGCCAAGTCCCTCAAGAAGAATCCGCGCGAGCTCGCGCAGCAGCTGGTGCAGGCGTTGCAGGCGCAAGCCGCCGTGCAGCGCTGGGTGCAGTCGCTGGAGATTGCCGGCCCGGGCTTCATCAACCTGCGCCTCTCGGCCGCGGCCAAGCAGCAGGTGGTGGCCGAGATCCGCGCCGGCGGCGACGGCTTCGGCCGCAAGGCCGGCAACGGCCAGCGCGTGATGGTCGAGTTCGTCTCCGCCAACCCCACCGGCCCGCTGCACGTGGGCCACGGCCGCCAGGCGGCGCTGGGCGACTCGATCTGCAACCTGTTCGAGTCCCAGGGCTTCAGCGTCACGCGCGAGTTCTATTACAACGACGCCGGCGTGCAGATCGGCACCCTGGCCGCCTCGACGCAGGCGCGCCTGAAGGGCTCGCAGCCCGGTGACGCCGACTGGCCCGAGTCGGCCTACAACGGCGACTACATCGCCGACATCGCCGCCGACTTCAGGGCTGGCCGCACCGTCAAGGCCGACGACCGCGAGTTCACCGCCAGCGGCCGCGAGGACGACCTCGACGGCATCCGCCAGTTCGCCGTGGCCTACCTGCGCCACGAGCAGGACCTCGACCTGCAGGCCTTCGGCGTGCGCTTCGACAATTACTTCCTGGAGTCGAGCCTCTACACCGACGGGCGCGTGCAGGCCACCGTCCAGAAGCTCATCGACGCCGGCAAGACGTTCGAGGAGGGCGGCGCGCTGTGGCTGCGCTCCACCGACTACGGCGACGACAAGGACCGCGTGATGCGCAAGTCCGACGGCACCTTCACGTACTTCGTGCCCGACGTCGCCTATCACATCAACAAGTGGGAGCGCGGCTACACCAAGGTCGTGAACATCCAGGGCAGCGACCACCACGGCACCATCGCGCGCGTGCGCGCCGGGCTGCAGGCCGCGGGCGTGGGCATCCCGCAGGGCTACCCGGACTACGTGCTGCACAAGATGGTCACGGTCATGAAGGGCGGCCAGGAGGTCAAGATCTCCAAGCGCGCCGGCAGCTACGTCACGCTGCGCGACCTCATCGACTGGACCAGCCGCGACGCGGTGCGCTTCTTCCTCATCAGCCGCAAGGCCGACACCGAGTTCGTCTTCGACGTGGACCTGGCGCTCAAGCACAGCGACGAGAACCCGGTCTTCTACGTGCAGTACGCGCACGCGCGCATCTGCTCGGTGCTGGCGCAGTACGGCCAGGACGTGCCGGCCGACGCCGACCTCGCGCTGCTCACCGCGCCGACCGAGCTGGCGCTGATGATGAAGCTCGCCGAGTTCCCGGCCGTGCTGGAGCGCGCCGCGGCCGACTTCGCGCCGCACGACGTCGCCTTCTACCTGCGCGACGTGGCCGCGAGCTTCCACAGCTACTACGCCGCCGAGCGCTTCCTGGTGGACGACGCGCGGCTCGCCGGCGCGCGCATGGCGCTGCTGGCGGCCACGCGCCAGGTGCTGCGCAACGCGCTGGCGCTGCTGGGCGTGTCCGCCCCCGAATCCATGCAGCGCGGCGACGAGGCCGCCGCCACGGCCGACTGAACTGACACGACAAAACGATGAAATACCAGCGGGGAGGCTTCGGCCTGGGGATCGTGATCGGGCTGCTGGTCGGCCTGGGCCTGGCGCTGGCGGTGGCGCTGTACGTCACCAAGGTGCCCGTGCCCTTCGTGGACAAGGTGCAGCAGCGCACCCCGGAGCAGGACGCGGCCGAGGCCGAGCGCAACAAGCGCTGGGACCCGAACGCGCCGCTGGCGGGCAAGCGCACGCCGCCTCCGCCGCCGGCCGAGCCGGCGGCACCCCCGCCGCCGGAAACCGGCGTGGCGCCGCTGCCGCAGGTGCCCGCGCCCGAAGTGCCGCCGCGCGGCACCGCCACCGCGCCGGCCGTGCCGCCCGACAGCGCCGCCTCGCGTCCGCGCCCCGCGCCGGCCACGCCGCCGGCGGCGCGCTCCACACGCGACCCGGCGGCCATCCTCTCCGGCGAGAGCGCCACGCCGCCCTCGGTCACGATGCCCGCGCCTTCGAACACGACGCGGTCCACCCGCAGCGAGGCTGATGCGTTCACGTACTTCGTCCAGGTGGGCGCCTTCGGGCGCGTGGAAGACGCCGAGCAGCAGCGCGCGCGGCTGGCGATGCTGGGCTACACGGCCCGCGTCACCGAGCGCGAGCAGTCCGGCCGCACCGTCTACCGCGTGCGCCTGGGCCCGTTTGAACGCAAGGAAGAGGCCGAGATGACGCAGGACCGGCTGCGCGGCAGCACGATCGAATCGGCCCTGGTGCGCGTGGAGCGTTGAGCGCCGGAGACAAGACACATCCCCTGAATCGCCGCGGCGGGCCGCCTCCCCCGGCCGCGGCAGCCCTGATTGCCAAGGAACTGGAACCATGAAACGTCGTGAATTCACCTGCGCTGCGGCCGCCGCCGCGCTGTCCCTGGGCGCGGCACCCGCTGTCCGGGCGCAGGGCGGCTTCGTCGAGGGCAAGGACTTCGTGAAGCTGGCCACCCCGGCGCCCACCAGTGCGCCGGGCAAGGTCGAGGTGGTCGAGTTCTTCTGGTACGGCTGCCCGCACTGCTTCGCCTTCGAGCCGCAGCTCGACGCATGGAGCAAGAAGGTGCCCGACTACGTCGCCTTCCGCCGCGTGCCCGTGGGCTTCACCGCGATGCACGAGACCCACGCGCGGCTGTTCTACACGCTGGAGGCGATGCAGCAGGTCGAGACGCTGCACCGCAAGGTTTTCAACGCCATGCACCAGCAGCGCCGCCGCCTGGACAAGGAGGCCGACATCGTCGCCTTCGCCACCGAGAACAGCCTGGACGGCGCCAAGTTCACCGAGGCCTTCAAGTCCTTCGGCGTCGCCACCAAGGTGCGCCAGGCCAAGGCCCTGACCGACGCCTACAAGATCGACGGCGTGCCCTCGCTGGGCGTGCAGGGCCGCTACTTCACTTCCGGCGCGCTGGCCGGCTCCAACGAGCGCGCGCTCGCGGCCACCGAGTACCTCATCAATCTGGCGCGCAAGAGCGGCTGAGGCCGACCGGCCGCCGCCGCCGGCGCGGCGGCCCCTGCCGGGTCCACCCGGCGCCGCGGTTCCCTTGCCGTGGCCTTTCCCGACTGCGGCGTGCGACAGCGCCGCGCAGGGCATGAACTGTGGCTAGAATGGCCTGCAAGTTTCATGCCCTTATGAGCCCACACCGCCTTCGCATCCTCTGTTTGAGCGCCGCCCTGGCCTTGTCCGGTGGCGCCGTCCTGGCCGACAGGGCCGACCGCAACCAACCGCTGGTCATCGAAGCCGACAAGCCCGGCACGGTGGACATGCAGAAGAAGGTGGTGGTCTTCAACGGCAACGTGGTGGTGACGCAGGGCACCATGCGCATCCGCTCCGAACACATGGAGGTGCACGACGTGGGCGAGGGCCACCGCACCGCCGTGGCCACCGGCACGGCCGGGCAGCAGGCCACCTTCCGCCAGAAGCGCGAGGGCCTGGACGAGTACATCGAGGGCCGGGCCGACCGCATCGAGTACGACAGCCGCAGCGACTACCTCAAGCTCATCGGCAACGCCCGCGCGCTGCGCCTGCGCGGCAGCGCGGTGGCCGACGAGGTCACCGGCAACCTCATCACCTACGACAACCGCAACGAGCTCTTCAGCGTCGCGGGCGACCCGGCCCGGGGCGGGCGCGTGCGCGCCGTGCTCACGCCGCCGCCGTCGCCGGACGCCGCCTCCAGCCCCGCCTCCGGCGCTCCGCGGCGATGAACGCCGCCGTCAACGCCGCCGCGCAGCCGCTGTCCGAAGGCAGCCGGCTCGAAGCGCACGGGCTGCAGAAGCGCTACGGCGCGCGCCTGGTGGTCAAGGAAGTGCACCTGGCCGTGGGCGCGGGCGAGGTGGTCGGGCTGCTGGGCCCCAACGGCGCTGGCAAGACCACGACCTTCTACATGGTGGTGGGCCTGGTGCGCGCCGATGCCGGGCGCATCCTCATCGACGGGCAGGAGGTGCAGCAGCGCCCCATCCACCAGCGCTCGCGCATGGGGCTGTCGTACCTGCCGCAGGAGGCGTCGATCTTTCGCAAGCTGTCGGTGGAGGAGAACGTGCGCGCGGTGCTGGAGCTGCAGTTCGACGCCGACGGCCGGCCGCTGCCGGCGTCGCGCATCGAGTCGATGCTGCAGGAGCTGCTGGGCGAGCTGGGCATCGAGAAGCTGCGCCACAGCCCGGCGCTGGCGCTCTCGGGCGGCGAGCGCCGGCGCGTGGAGATCGCGCGCGCGCTGGCCACGCAGCCGCGCTTCATCCTGCTCGACGAGCCCTTCGCCGGCGTGGACCCGATCGCCGTGATCGAGATCCAGCGAATCATCGGCTTCCTCAAGGCACGCGGCATCGGCGTGCTGATCACGGACCACAACGTGCGCGAGACGCTGGGAATCTGCGACCGCGCCTACATCATCAGCGAGGGGCGGGTGCTGGCCGAGGGCACGCCGCTGGAGATCGTCGACAACGCCGACGTGCGCAAGGTCTACCTCGGCGAGCATTTCCGCATGTGAGCGCACCGAACACGAAGCAGTTGGGGAAGTCATGAAACCGTCCTTGCAAGTCCGGCTGTCGCAGCACCTGGCGCTGACACCGCAGCTGCAACAGTCGATCCGGCTGCTGCAGCTCTCGACGCTGGAGCTGCACCAGGAGGTCGAGCAGATGCTCGAGCAGAACCCCTTCCTGGAAGCCGACGACGAAGGCGTGCCCAGCTACGAGCAGAGCCTCGACCGCGCCAGCGCCCCCGAGCGCAGCGCCGGCGACGGCACCGCCGAGCGTGACGACACCGACGGCCGTGACGACGGCGACGTCAAGGGCGTGGACAGCGCCGAGTTCGGCGCCACCGAGCGCGAGGACTGGGAGAACGGTACCGAGCGCGACGACTTCGACGGCATCCGCGAGACGCCCGCGGCCTCGGCCGGCAGTAGCGGCGACGACGATTTCGAGCCGCAGGAGCGCGGCGGCGGCGGCATCTCGCTGCAGGAGCACCTGCGCGCGCAGCTGCTGGGCATGCGGCTGTCGGCCGAGGACGCCGCCGCGGTGCACGTGCTCATCGAGTCGCTCGACGACGACGGCTACCTGGCCGACCCGCTGGAGGACATCGCCGCGCTGCTCGTGCCCGGCGAGGACGAGGAGGCGCTGCTGGCGCGCGAGGACCTGCTGGAGCGGCTGCAGTGCGCGCTGCGCTGGCTGCAGAGCATGGAGCCCACCGGCGTGGGCGCGCGCAGCCTCTCCGAGTGCCTGGTGCTGCAGCTGCGGGGCCAGCCGGCGTGCCGTGCGCTGGAGGTGGCGCTGGCCGTGTGCCGCGAGCACCTGGAGCTGCTGGCGCGGCGCGACGTGCGCCGGCTCATGACGCTCACGCATTGCGACGAGGACACCTTCAAGGCGGCGCAGGCGCTCATCCGCGGCTGCGAGCCCAAGCCCGGGCGGCCCTTCACGCGCGCCGAGGCCAACATCGTCGTGCCCGACGTGATCGTGCAGAAGGCCGGCCGCGGCTGGAAGGTGGTGCTCAATCCGGACGTGATGCCCAAGCTGCGCATCAACGACCTGTACGCGCAGGCCATCCGCGGCCAGCGCAACGGCTCGGCCTCGGGGCTGTCGGCGCGGCTGCAGGAGGCGCGCTGGTTCATGAAGAACATCCTGCAGCGCTTCGACACCATCCTGCGCGTGTCCACCGCCATCGTGGAGCGGCAAAAGGCCTTCTTCACCCACGGCGAGATCGCCATGAAGCCGCTGGTGCTGCGCGAGATCGCCGACGAGCTCGGCCTGCACGAGTCCACCATTTCGCGCGTGACCACGGCCAAGTACATGGCCACGCCCTACGGCACCTTCGAGCTGAAGTACTTCTTCGGGTCCTCCCTCAACACCGACGCCGGCGGCAACGCCTCCAGCACCGCGGTGCGGGCGCTGATCAAGCAGTTCATCGGCGCGGAGGACACCCGCAAGCCGCTGTCGGACAGCCAGCTCAGCGCCATGCTGGAGGAGCAGGGCATCCAGGTGGCGCGCCGCACGGTGGCCAAGTACCGCGAGGCGCTCAAGATCGCGCCGGCCAACCTGCGCAAAGAGCTGTGAGCCCGATGGCGAACCATTTGCCCGTGACATGAACCGTTCGCACTGAGGTATCGAAGTGCGAAGCCGGCGAGGCCGCGATGGCGGCCTCCCGGCCAGGGCCGTTCATCCTTCGATACCTCAGGACGAACGGATTCTTCCGCGGGCCCAGACCCGAAATTCCGTGACTCAAGCTGTTCTCTTCCTGCCCTGCGCCGCCGGCGTGGAGCCGCTGCTGGCCGACGAGGTGGCGCGCATCACCGCGCTGGAGCCGCACGACATCGAGCCGCTGCGCGGCGGCGTGCGCGTGCACGGCGACCTGCGCTGCGCCATGCAGCTCAACCTGCACAGCCGCCTGGCGCAGCGCGTGCTGCTGGAGCTGGCCTGGGGCCCGTACCGCGACGAGCACGACCTCTACGACCTGGCGCGGCGCGTGCCCTGGGACGACTGGATCACGCCGCGGCAGACGCTGCGCGTGGACAGCACCGCGCAGCGCTCGCCGCTGAGGAGCCTCAACTTCGCCAACCTGCGCATCAAGGACGCCGTGTGCGACGTGCTGCGCGAGGTCGCAGGCGAGCGGCCCAGCGTGGACACCCGGTTCCCCGACCTGCCGCTGGCGCTGCACGCCGGCCCCGAGCAGGCCATGCTCTACGTGGACCTCTCCGGCGAGGCCCTCTTCAAGCGCGGCTGGCGCGAGGTGCAGGGCGAGGCGCCGCTGAAGGAGACGCTGGCCGCGGCCATGCTCGCCGCCGCCGGCTGGCAGGGGCGCGCCGGGGACGCCCCGCTGCTCGACCCCTGCTGCGGCGCCGGCACCATCGCCATCGAGGCGGCGCAGCTGGCCTGCGGCATCGCGCCGGGGCTGCAGCGCCGCTTCGCCTTCGAGCGGTTGGGGCCGTTCCGGTCGCTGCTGCCGCAGTGGCGCGAGCTGCAGCAGGCCGCGCGCGCCGCGGCGCACGCGCCCGAAGTGGAGGTGTTCGCCGGCGACGTGGCCTTCCGCATGACCGACTTCGCCACCCGCAACGCCGAGCGCGCGGGCGTGGCGCACGCCATCCGGTTCAAGACTGCCGACGCGCTGCAGCGCCCGGCACCGGCCGACGCGGGCGTGCTGATGCTGAATCCGCCCTACGGCGAGCGCCTGGCGCCCAAGGGCCAGGGCCAGGCGCCGGCCGCGGCGCGCGAGAGCTTCGAGGGCGGCGGCAGCTCGTCGGCCTTCTTCTCCGGGCTGGCCGCGCACTGGAAGCGCCACTACGCCGGCTGGACGGCGTGGGTGCTGACGCCCGACATGAAGCTGCCCTCGCTGATGCGGCTGAAGGAAAGCCGCCGCGTGCCGATGTGGAACGGCCCGATCGAGTGCCGGCTGTTCCGCTTCGACCTCGTGGCGGGGTCGGCGCGGCGCGAGGCCGCGCCGGGCGACGCCGAATAGGTCACTGGAGCGGTTTCACGGGCAGGCGGCCCGCTCGCGGCACCGCCTACAGCAAGGCCAGGCCGGCAGCGGCGATCGCCGCCACGCCCAGCCAGGACAGGGCCGCCAGCGGCGCGGTGTCCGCGCGCAGCACCCGGTTGCCCAGCGTCACCGGCTGGAAGCCATGGTCGCGCACGGTGGCTTCCTCCACCGGCGACAGGCCTCCTTCGGGGCCGCTGAGCAGCGTCACCGGCTGGGCCGCGGGCTGCGCCACGGCGTGTGCCAGCGGCAGCGTGTCCGGGCCCAGGCTCAGCACCAGGCGCTGCGCGGGCGCGGGCGTCGGATTGAGCTGCAACCACTCGTGCAGCGTGCGCATGGGCTGCAGCGCGGGGACGCGGTTGCGGCCGCACTGCTCGCATGCAGCCACCGCCACCGCCTGCCAGTGCGCCACCTTGCGCGCGGCGCGCTCGTCGGCCAGGCGCAGCACCGAGCGCTCCATGAGCAGCGGCTGGATGGCGGTGGCGCCGAGCTCGGTGGCCTTTTCCACCAGCGTGTCCATGCGGTCGTTGGCTGGCACGCCCAGCGCCAGCGTCACGGCCATGGGCAGCTCGCGCTCCAGCGCCTCGTGCTCCAGCACGCGCACGCTCACCGTGCGCTTGCCCATGTGCAGCACCTGGGTGCGCCACTGGCCGCCGTGGCCGTCGAAGAGGGTGAGTTCCGCGCCGGGCTGCAGCCGCAGCACCTGGACGTGCCGCGCCGCCGCCTCGGGCAGGTCGAATTCAGCGCCGGCGGCCAGGGCCGGCGTCACATGCAGTCGGGGATTCATTGCGGCCGGGAGTGTGCCGCAACGCGCGGACCCGGGCTGCGCGTCGGGTCAGGAATCGACCTTCTGGGGCTGCGGCTGCTCGCGCAGCTCGCGGCGCAGCACCTTGCCCACGGGCGACTTGGGCAGGTCGGTGCGGAACTCCACCACCTTGGGCCGCTTGTAGCCGGTGAGGTTGGCCTCGCAGTAGCCGCGCACCTGGTCCTCGGTGAGGGCCGGGTCCTTCCTGACGATGATGACCTTCACCGCCTCGCCGGCCTTGCCGTCGGGCACGCCGATGGCGGCGCACTCCAGCACGCCGGGCAGCTGCGTGAGCACGTCCTCGACCTCGTTGGGGTACACGTTGAAGCCGCTGACGAGGATCATGTCCTTCTTGCGGTCGACGATGCGGAAGTAGCCGCGCTCGTCCATGGTGCCGATGTCGCCGGTGCGGAAGAAGCCGTCGGCGGTCATGGCCTTGGCGGTCTCGTCGGGGCGCTGCCAGTAGCCGGCCATGAGCTGCGGGCCGCGGATGGCGATCTCGCCGGGCTGGCCCGTCGGCACGGGGTTGCCGGCGTCGTCGAGCAGCGCCAGCTCGGTGCCGGGCAGCGGCAGCCCGATGGTGCCGTTGAACTCGGTGTTGTTCACCGGGTTGCACGACACCGAGGGCGAGGTCTCGGACAGCCCGTAGCCCTCGACGATGGCGCAGCCCGTCTTCTCCAGCCAGAGCCGGGCCGTGGCCTGCTGCACCGCCATGCCACCGCCGACGCAGATGCGCAGGTGGCTCCAGTCCACGCTGCTGAAGTCCTTGTGGTTGGCCAGCGCGTTGAAGAGCGTGTTGACCGCCGGGAAGCTGTGAAAGCGCTGCTTCGACAGCGTCTTGAGCAGCGCGGGCAGGTCGCGCGCGTTGGGAATGAGGATGCTGTAGCCGCCCACGCGCATGGTCAGCAGCACGATCGTGGAGAAGCCGAAGATGTGATAGATCGGCAGCGCGCAGACGGTGCCGAGCTGCTCGCCCTGCGGCACGCGGCCCAGCGCCGGCCGGTACCAGGCCTCGGACTGCAGGATGTTGGCCACCAGGTTGCGATGCAGCAGCACCGCGCCCTTGCTCACGCCGGTGGTGCCCCCGGTGTACTGCAGCACCGCGATGTCGTCAGGGCCGATGTCCACGAGCCGCCGCGGCGCGGCGCGCCCCTGCGCCAGCGCGGTGTTGAAGCGGATGGCGCCGGGCAGCGAGTAGGGCGGCACCATCTTCTTGACCCGGCGCACCACGTGGTTCACCAGCGCGCCCTTGAAGAAGCCCAGCTGGTCGCCCAGCGCCGCCAGCACCACGGTGCGCAGCTGCGGCAGCTGGCCCAGCACCTGCTGCAGCGTGGCGGCGAAGTTCTCCAGCACCAGCAGGGCCTTGGCGCCGGCGTCGCGCAGCTGGTGCTCCAGCTCGCGCGGGGTGTAGAGCGGGTTGACGTTGACGACGATGCAGCCCGCGCGCAGCACCCCGGCAATGGCCACCAGGTACTGCGGCGTGTTGGGCAGCATGATCGCCACGCGGTCGCCCTTGGCCAGGCCCTGTGCCTGCAGGAAGGCGGCGAAGGCGGCGGACAGGCCGTCGATCTCGCCGTAAGTAAAACTGCGGCCCATGAAGGTGCAGGCCGGACGCGCGCGGTGGCGCTCGAAACCCTCCTCCAGCAAGGCCACCAGCGAGGCGTACACCGAAGTGTCCACCTGTGCCGGCACCCCTTCGGGGTATTGCTTCAACCAGATCTTTTCCATGTGCCGACGGGCTCCTGAGTCCGGATCATTCTGGGGCCACCCCCGAGGAGGAGCATGAGGGGATTCGATAGCGGCTCCGTCCCCCTTCAGGGGGAGTTGCAGCCGGCAAGAAAAAGGCCGCCCGAAGGCGGCCCGCAGCGTGCCGGGGAAGGCGCCGCGAAGGGCGCCCCGGCAGCGGCTCACTCCACGGCCTTGACCATGTCCTCCACGACCTTCTTGGCGTCGCCGAAGACCATCATGGTCTTGTCCATGTAGAACAGCTCGTTGTCCAGGCCGGCGTAGCCCGCGGCCATGCTTCGCTTGTTCACGATCACGGTCTTGGCCTTGTAGGCCTCCAGGATCGGCATGCCGTAGATCGGGCTGCCCTTTTGCAGCGCTGCCGGGTTCACCACGTCGTTGGCGCCCAGGATGATGGCCACGTCGGCCTGCCCGAACTCGCCGTTGATGTCCTCCATCTCGAAGACCTGGTCGTAAGGCACCTCGGCCTCGGCCAGCAGCACGTTCATGTGCCCCGGCATGCGCCCGGCCACCGGGTGGATGGCGTACTTCACCGTGATGCCCTTGTGCGTGAGCTTCTCGGCCAGCTCCTTCACCGCGTGCTGCGCGCGCGCCACGGCCAGGCCGTAGCCCGGGACGATCACGACCGTCTCGGCATTGCCCAGGATGAAGGCCGCGTCGTCGGCGCTGCCGCTCTTGACGCTGCGCTGCTCGGTGCTGCCTTGCGTGGCCGCGGCCGCGTCACCGCCGAAGCCACCCAGGATCACGTTGAAGAACGAGCGGTTCATCGCCTTGCACATGATGTAGCTCAGGATCGCGCCCGAGGAGCCCACCAGCGAGCCGGCGATGATCAGCATCGAGTTGTTGAGGCTGAA
>NZ_VIDQ01000077.1 GCF_009760915.1 Azohydromonas aeria | reverse complement strand
CGACTTGCATGTGTAAGGCATGCCGCCAGCGTTCAATCTGAGCCAGGATCAAACTCTTCAGTTCGATCTTGAAAAAATCACTGCTCAAAGGAAATCGACAAGAGAAGCAAAGCTCTCTCTCAATCAATTTCTCAGAGCGTTCGAGACCAGTAAAGGCCCCGGGAACTCCAGGCATCCCCGAAAGTCCCCATGTGTCAGGCACCTCACCCAACGCCTCGAACGCCCACGCTTATCGGCTGTATGTTTTTAAAGAGCATCGAACCTTGTTTCGACCCGCTGCAGCAACCTGCTGCGCGTCTCGCTGTTTCGATCAGCGAAGCCTGCTATTCTGACACGTCTTAAAAACCTTGTCAAACGCTCAGGCTTTTCCATCTTCTGCCAATCAACCTCGTCGCTTGGCTTGTCACGCCAGCTGCGCATCGCGCCACCAGCACCCCAACTCACCAAGCATCGCCGTCGATCAGCGAAGCCAGAGATTATGACATCGTTTTTGGAACTTCGTCAATACTTTGCGGCATTTACTTTGCTGAACCGCATTCCAAGGCTTTTCAACCTTGGCTTGGCTGCTCGTGAATCGCCGGCATTTAAGCCTCGTTCCTCAAGCGCCGCTGCGATCAGCGAAGCCGCAGATTATGGCATTTATCTTGAAGCACCGTCAACACACGGTGTGGGAGACGTTGAAAACAATCCTGCGGCTTGATGCCGGCAGCGGCTGGTCGACTCAATGGTGCACGACGGCTTCCGCGGCATCGTCGGCCCGCACTCCCACCGTGCTCCAGAAGGTCTGCGGATCCTCTGACTGCAGCGCGCGCTCGATGGCACCCTGCAGTTTGCGCGTGTCCGCGCGCAGCACGCGCTGCTTGATGCCGGCCACCTGTGCCGGGTGCATCGAGAAGCTGCGCAACCCCATGCCCAGCAGCAACTCCGTGAAGGCCGGGTCGCCCGCCATCTCCCCGCACACGCTCACCCCTTTGCCCAGACGCTGCGCGCAGGCGATGGTGTCGGCAATCAGCTTGAGCACCGCCGGGTGCCAGGGGTCGTACAGGTGGGCCACCTGCTCGTCGGCCCGGTCGATGGCCAGCGTGTACTGGATCAGGTCGTTGGTGCCGATGGAGACAAAGTCGAAGTAGCGGAAGAAGGCCGGCAGCATCATCACGGCCGCGGGCACCTCGATCATCGCGCCCAACTCCACTTCGCCAATCGGATGCCCGGCGTCGAGCAACTGCTGCCTGGCCCGGGTGATGATCTCCATGGTCTGCCGGATCTCGCGCAGATGCACCACCATCGGCAGCAGCAGCTTGATGCGGCCATAGGCGCTGGCGCGCAGGATGGCGCGGATCTGCTGCCGGAACATCGCCGGCTCGGCCAGGCTCCAGCGGATAGCCCGCAAGCCCAGCGCCGGATTCAGCGCGTGCTCGTGGCGCAACTCCTGCAACGTCATCCGGTCCAGCGGCTTGTCGGCGCCGATGTCCACGGTGCGGACCGTCACCGGCAGTCCCGCCATGGTCTGCACCACCGAGCGGTAGGCCTCGAACTGCTCTTCCTCACTGGGCAGCACGCCACCACGGTTCATGAACAGGAACTCGGTGCGGAACAGCCCCACGCCCACGGCGCCGGCCTCCACCGCCGCCTGCGCATCCCGGGGCAGCTCAATGTTGGCCAGCAATTCCACGTTCTCGCCGTCAAGCGTCAGCGCCGGCGTGTGGCGCAGCCGGTTCAGCCGAGCACGTTCGAGTTCGCTCTGGCGTTGCCGGAAGCGGTACTCCTCCAGCACGATGGGCGACGGGTTGACGATGACGACACCCGAGTCGCCGTCGATGACGACCCAGTCGTCCTGGCGGATGAGTCGGCTGGCTTCGCGCGCGCCCACCACGGCCGGAATGTCCATGCTGCGCGCCACGATGGCAGTGTGCGAGGTCTTGCCGCCCACGTCGGTGACGAAACCTGTGAAGACGCTGCGCTTGAACTGCAGCATGTCCGCCGGCGCAATGTCGTTGGCCACCAGCACCAGCGGGTCCTCGGCAGCATCGCCCTCGGCCCCACGCGCGGGCGCGGCCACCGGCGACACCGCAACCATGCCGTCGCGCGACAGCGCCCGCAGCATGCGCTCCGTGACCTGCTCCATGTCGGCCTTGCGGCCGCGCAGGTATTCGTCTTCCATTTCGTCGAACTGGCGCGCCACCACTTCCAGCTGCGCCGACAGCGCCCACTCGGCGTTGTAGTGGCGCTCCTGGATCCAGTGCATGATGGCCTCGGCCAGGACTTCGTCGTGCAGCAGCATCAGGTGCACGTCGAGCAGCGCCGACAGCTCGCTGGGCGCTTCGGCCGGCAAGTCGCGCTGTAGCGCGCTGAGCTCGGCCGCGACGGCATCGCGCGCGCGGCGCAGGCGCTCGATCTCGCGACGTGTCTGCGACGCGGGCACGAAATAATGCGCCACGTCCACGCGGCTGGAAGCCACCAGCACCGCGCGCCCAATGGCAACGCCACGCGACACCGGCAGACCGAAGACCTGAATGCTCATCCGGGGCACTTTAACAGTGCATGTCCGGGTCAACCCTTCGGATTGGCCCGGACAGCCGGGCCGTCTCGGCAGGGGCGAAACGACCGCGCGGCTTGCCGGCTTACTGGCCTTCGCCGAACTTGTCGTCCACCAGCGCCTTGATCGCAGCGGCGGCGGCTTCCTCGTCGGGGCCTTCGACTTCCAGCCCGACTTCCGCGCCCAGGCCTGCGGCCAGCATCATCACGCCCATGATGCTCTTGGCATTGACGCGGCGGTCGTTGCGGCTGAGGAAGATCTCGGAGGCGAAGCTGGCCGCCAGCTTGGTGAGCTTGGCCGAGGCGCGGGCGTGCAGGCCCAGCTTGTTGCTGATGGTCAGCTTGGTCTGAATCATGGGACGCGGTCAGGAAACGGGGTTGGACGGCCCGGGCAGCTGCAGCACGCCTTGCGCGGCGCCGGCCAGCGCGCGCGCCACCAGCGCGTCCAGCGGCTCGGCGGCGTAGCACAGCGTGCGCCAGAGCATCGGCACGTTGACGCCGGCGACCACGCGCACGCCCGGCGCATCGGCCAGGCGCTGCGCGACGTTGCAGGGCGTGGCGCCAAACACGTCGGTCAGCACCAGCACTTCCTGGGCCTCCAGGCGCTGCAGCAGCACGCGGGCACGGGCTTCGGCATCGTCGGGGCTGGTGTCCGGGCCAACATCGAGCGCCTGCAACGCCGCGCCGCAGTCAGGGAAGGCATGTGCGGCCACCGCCTGCAAGGCGGAAGCCAGCGGCGCATGGGCGATGAGAAGCAGTCCGGCCATGGGCGGCATGATACGCAGCGCCCGCGGCACCGCCGCAGCGCTCAGCCCGATGCGCGCAGCGCCTCCATGAAGGTGTGCACGGCCGGCGCGTCCGGCGCCGCGTCGAGCACCGTGGCCTGCAGCACCTGCGTGCCGCGCGCGAACAGCAGCAGCTGCGCCTGCACGCCGGAGCCGTCGGGCCGCCGCCCGGTGAGCGCGTAGCGGCGCGCCTGCGCGTTGGGCGTCATGCCCGGGACCTGCACCGGCTCGCCTGCGGGCAGCGTGGCCTGCAGGTTGCGCGCCTGCGCTGCGGCCAGCGCGGCCAGCGCCGCCTCTACGCGCGCGGGCTCCTGCACGTCGGCCCGCGCCACCGCGAAGCGCAGCCCCGCGGCCTCGCAGGCATGAAGCGTCAGCGCCACGGGCTGGCCGTCCAGCGCGAGCGTGCGCGTCTGGTGCTGCGGCTTGCACGGGAACAGCGCCACGGCGCCGCCGTCCAACCGCACCTCGCGCCAGTTCAGCGCCGGCGTGCAGGCGGCTACGCTCACCGCCACGCCGGTGCACAGTCCGAGGGAGCGCGGAAACCTTTTCATGCTGGCGATTTTGGCCCGGCCCCGCGGGCCTTCGACGCCCGCCGCGCGAATGACCGATGTCAAGCCAGGCCCGGGCGCCCTGGCCTAAACTGCCCGCCTTTCCCAGCCTGACCGAGTGCCCATCATGAAGTTGCGTCGTCCCGTCGTCGCCGTCGCGGCCGCCCTGGCGCTGGCCGCGGGCGTGCTGGCCTGGCAGAGCATGGCGAGCCTGGAGCCCGCGCCCGAGGTGAGCTACACGCTGCTCGACGGCAGCAGCGGCACCACCTCGTCGCTCAAGGGCAAGGTCGTGCTCGTGAACTTCTGGGCCACCAGCTGCACGACCTGCGTCGCGGAGATGCCGCAGATCGTTGCCACCCACAACAAGTTCAAGGACCGCGGCTTCGAAACCCTCGCCGTGGCCATGAGCTACGACCCGCCGGCCTACGTCTCCAGATTCGCCCAGACGCGCCAGCTGCCCTTCGGCGTGGCCATTGACAACACCGGCCAGATCGCCAAGCGCTTCGGCGACATCCAGCTCACGCCCACCACCTTCCTGCTCGACCAGCAGGGCCGCATCGTCAAGCGCTACGTCGGCCAGCCCGACTTCGCCGCGCTGCATGTGCTGGTCGAGGACCTGCTCAAGAAGGGCTGAAGCGGCCGGTCTTGCTTCCTCCCCTGAAACGCGAAAGCCGGGCACTGCCCGGCTTTTTCATGGACGGCGCCCGTTGGCGGGCGCCACAAGAAGGGAACCTCCCGCTCAGGCCGCCGGCGCCAGCCCGGCCGCATGCGCCTGCTGGTCGGCGTGGTAGCTGGAGCGCACCATTGCGCCCACGGCGGCGTGCGTGAAGCCCATCTTGTAGGCCTCGTCCTCGAACATCTTGAAGATGTCCGGGTGCACGTAGCGGCGCACCGGCAGGTGGTGGCCGCTGGGCGCGAGGTACTGGCCCAGCGTCAGCATGTCGATGCCGTGCGCGCGCATGTCGCGCATCACCTGCAGGATCTCGTCGTCGGTCTCGCCCAGGCCGACCATGATGCCGCTCTTGGTCGGCACGCCCGGGGCGAATTCCTTGAAGCGCTTGAGCAGGTTGAGGCTGAACTGGTAGTCCGAGCCCGGGCGCGCTTCCTTGTACAGACGCGGCACCGTCTCCAGGTTGTGGTTCATCACGTCCGGCGGCGCGGCCTTGAGGATGTCCAGCGCGCGGTCCATGCGGCCGCGGAAGTCGGGCGTGAGGATTTCGATCTGCGTGAGCGGCGAGAGCTCACGCGTCTTGCGGATGCACTCCACGAAGTGCCCTGCGCCGCCGTCGCGCAGGTCGTCGCGGTCCACGCTGGTGATCACGACGTACTTGAGCTTGAGCGCCGCGATGGTCTTGGCCAGGTTCTCCGGCTCATTGACGTCCAGCGGGTCCGGGCGGCCATGGCCGACGTCGCAGAACGGGCAGCGCCGCGTGCACTTGTCGCCCATGATCATGAACGTCGCCGTGCCCTTGCCGAAGCACTCGCCGATGTTCGGGCAGGAGGCTTCCTCGCACACGGTGTGCAGCTTGTGCTCGCGCAGGATCTCCTTGATCTCGTAGAAGCGCGTGGTCGGCGAGCCCGCCTTGACGCGGATCCACTCGGGCTTCTTCAGCACCTCCGCCGGCACCACCTTGATCGGGATGCGCGCCGTCTTGGCCTGGGCCTTCTGCTTGGCGGTGGGGTCGTAGGCGGCGGGAGCGGCACCCGGGGTGGCGGGCACGCCAGGAGCGCTGGGGAGTTCGGTGCTCATCGGCTCAGTTGCGACTGCAGGCGCAGCGCCAGTCGCGCGGCCGCGTCATCCCATGTGGTGAAAACCCCGATTTTAGCGAGGTCGATGGTTTGCAGCCCGGCATAACCGCAAGGGTTGATGCGGTGAAAGGGCTCCAGGTCCATCGCCACGTTGAAGGCCACGCCGTGATAGCTGCAATGCCGGCTGACCTTGATGCCCAGCGCCGCGATCTTGCCCAGGCCGCGGAACGGGTCGGCCGGATCGAGCGGCCCGGTCAGCGCGGCATGGCCGAAGGGGTCGTCGAGCTTCACGTAGATGCCCGGCGCGCCGGCCACGCGGTGCCCCGTGACGCCGTAGTCCTGCAGCACGCGCAGCACCGTCGACTCCAGCCGGTACACGTATTCGCGCACGAACAGGCCCAGCCGCTGCAGGTCGATCAGCGGGTAGGCCACCACCTGTCCCGGCCCGTGGTAGGTCACCTGCCCGCCGCGGTTGGTCTGCACCACCGGGATGTCGCCCGCCGCCAGCACGTGCTCGGCGCGCCCGGCCACGCCCTGCGTGAACACGCCCGGGTGCTCGCACAGCCAGATCTCGTCAGGCGTGTCGGGGGTGCGTGCCTCGGTGAAGGCGCGCATGGCGGCCTCGGTGGCGGCGTAGTCGGCACGGCCCAGCCATTTCAGTTGCGGGACTTGGGGAATCGCGGCGGCATCGGTCATGCGCGAATTGTCAGCCCCTACACATCCCCTCACATCCACGCGCGACACGGCTTCGTACAGACGCGAGCCCGGCATGGTGCCGGGCAGGAGCCGTCATGGACCAGCTTCCCCGCCGCCGCGCCGCCCTCGTGGCGGCCGCAATGCTCGCCGCCGCCGCCGCGGCCCAGGCCTCCAGCCACCGCGAGGCCCCGTTCATCACCACGGCGCCCAAGGTGGACGGCACCGACTTCTACATGTTCCGCAGCTACGAGAACGGGCGCGACGGCTACGTCACGCTGCTGGCCAACTACCAGCCGCTGCAGGACGCCTACGGCGGACCCAACTACTTCCTGATGGACCCCAACGCCGTCTACGACATCCACATCGACAACGACGGCGACGCGCGCGAGAACCTGACCTTCACTTTTCGCTTCCGCAACCTGCTGTCCAACGGCGGGCGCGGTGCCGAGCTGCCCATCGGCGACCAGATGGTGCCGATCCCGCTGTCGCAAAGCGGCCAGATCACGGGGCCGAGCGACCCCAACCTCAACGTGCAGCAGAAGTTTGCCGTCTACGTGCGCCGCGGCGACATGCGCGACGGCACGGCGCAGCCCCTCACCAGCGCCGCCACCGGCGCCACCTGGTTCAACAAGCCCGTGGACCACATCGGTACCAAGACGCTGCCCGACTACGCCGGCTACGCCGCGCGCCACGTCTACAGCGTCAACGTGCCCGGCTGCAGCCAGCCCGCGCGCATCTTTGCCGGCCAGCGCCGGGAAGCCTTCGCCGTCAACCTCGGGCCCATCTTCGACCTGGTCAACGCGCCGCTGTCCGTCATCACCGACCCGGCGCGCATCGGCGCGCTGCCCAACCCGCTGTCACAGAAGAACGTCACCACGCTGGGACTGGAAATCCACAAGAGCTGCCTGACCCAGGGCGGCGATCCGGTCATCGGCGGCTGGACCACGGCCAGCCTGCGCCAGACGCGCAAGCTGCAGTTCGCGCCGCAACCGGGGCTGCAGACCACCGAGGGCGACTTCGACGCGCCCTGGGTACAGGTCTCGCGCCTGGGCATGCCGCTGGTCAACGAGGTCGTCATCGGGCTGCGCGACAAGGACCGCTTCAACGGCTCGCGCCCGCGCGGCGACGCGCAGTTCGGCCGCTACGTCACCAACCCGACGCTGCCAGCGCTGCTGGAGATCGCGCTGGGCGCCCCGGGCATCGCCCCGACCAACCTGCCGCGCACCGACCTGGTCACGACCTT
Organism: Azohydromonas aeria; assembly: GCF_009760915.1. Taxonomy (GTDB): domain Bacteria; phylum Pseudomonadota; class Gammaproteobacteria; order Burkholderiales; family Burkholderiaceae_C; genus Azohydromonas; species Azohydromonas aeria. Next base: position 27,314 of record NZ_VIDQ01000077.1, on the reverse strand, counting down.
CCTCACCGGCATCCCCAAGCTCAACCAGCCGCGCCGCGTCACGCCCGCGGAAATGCTGCGCCTGAACACCGACATCGCGCCGGTGCCCTACGCGCAGCAGAACCGCCTGGGCGTGGTCGGCAACCTGCTGGCCGGCGGCAGCGATTTCGCGGGCTTCCCCAACGGCCGCCGGCCCAAGGACGACGTGGTGGACATCGCGCTGGTAGCGGTGATGGGCGGGCTGTGCATGGCCAACGGCAACAGCGACGCCCTGGGACTGGGTGCGGATTGCAGGCCCGCGGCCGTGCCGCTCAAGGACACCGCCTTCAAGCTGCACGACGCGGTGGACCAGGCCGCGGTGCCGCTGCTGCCGCGCTTCCCGTACCTCAACACCCCGCTGCCGGGCGCGGGCCAGCCCTGAGGCGCGGCGGGCCTTGAGCCGCAGCCGAGGCGGCGCGGCCCTGTCCGGGACACGGATGCTCGCCCCGGGTGGCACGCCCGGGCGCCGCCGTCTTATCGTGGCTGCGGCGGCCGCATCCCGCGCCGCACTGCCTTATCTGCAAGCCCGCCATGAAATACCGCCTCGCCTCGATCCTGCTGCGTCCGGCCGCGGCCCTGCTCGCCGGCGCGGCGCTGGCCCTCGGGCCGGCACACGCCGCCGGGCCCGATGCGCAGGCACAGGCCGCGCTGCAGGCGGCCGTGCAGGACTACGAGGCGGGCCGGTTGTCCCAGGCGCGCGCCGCCTTCGAGGCGCTGTCGCGCGCCGGGCTGCCGGCGGCGGACCACAACCTGGCGGTGATGCACCTGCGCGGCGAGATGCCGCGCCCCGACCTGCAGGAAGCGCTGCGGCTGATGACGCGCGCGGCACGGCACGGCTTCGTCACGGCAATGTTCGACCTGGGCCGGCTGCACGAGAGCGGCCACCTCGGCCGCGCCGACCTGTCCGAGGCGCACCGCTGGTACGCCCGCGCCGCCGAGGCCGGCAGCACCGCCGGACAGCTGGAGACGGGCACCGCCTTCTACCTCGGCCGCGGCGCGCCGCGCGACGCGGCGCAGGCCGCGCACTGGTTCCGCGCCGCGGCGGTGGGCGGCGACAACGGCGCGCAGTACCTGCTGGCCTCGATGTACGAGGCCGGCGACGGGCTGCCGCAGGACCTGCGCCTGGCGCGCTACTGGTATGCCGCGGCGGCCGCCGGCGGCGACCCGGCCGCCGCGCTCAAGGCGCGCGCGCTGGCGCAGCGGCTGGAGGGCGACGACGCAGCCACGCCGCCGCCCGCGGGGGTCACAACACGACCTTGACCATCGGGTGCGAGCTCAGCGAGCGGTAGAGGTCGTCGAGCTGCTCGCGGCTGGTGGCAGTGACGGTGACGGTGAGCCCCAGGTACTTGCCGCTGCTGCTGGGCCGCTTCTCGACGCTGCCCGCGTCGAAGGCCGGGTCGAAACGCATCACCACCTCGACCACGGCCTCGGTGAAGCCTTCGACGTGCACGCCCATCACCTTGATCGGGAAGGCGCACGGGTAGTCGATGAGCGAGTCGCGGGGCGTGGCAGCAGTGTTCATGGCCTGACAGCGTTGAATCGGCGCTGGAATGGCGCCGGGCAATGAAAAGGGCGCGGCAAGCACCGCGCCCGTAAGGCTTGGGAGATGGGGCGGCTCAGACGGATTGCAAGGCCTTGGCGCGCTGGTAGGCCTCGTAGAGCCGGCCGTACACGGGCCCGGGCTTGCCGCGCAGCGCGCCGTGGCCGACGAGCTCACCGTCCAGGCGCGTCACCGCCAGCACCTCGCGCGCCGCGGAACTCAGCAGCACCTCGTCGGCCGCGCGCAGGTCGGCCTCGGGAATCGGGCGCAGGTTGTAGGCAATGCCCACCTCCTCGCACAGCTCGCGCAGCAGCTCGTAGCGCACGCCTTCGAGCACGTGCTCGCTCCGGGGCGGGCCCAGCAGCGCGCCCTCGTGCACGATCCAGACGTTGCTGGCCGAGCCCTCGGTGAGGTAGCTGATGCCGCTGGCCGCCTCGCGCAGCAGGATGGTTTCGCTGGCGCCATGGTCGGCCGAGATCTGGCGCGCCAGCACGTTGCCCAGCAGCGAGGTGGTCTTGAGGTCGCAGCGCTCCCAGCGGAAGTCGCGCGCCGTGACGCAGGCCACGCCCTGGTGGCGCTGCTCGGCCGTGGGCGCGCGCAGCGGGCTGCTCATCATGAACACCGTGGGCGTGAGCCCGTCGGGCATGGCGTGGTCGCGCGGCGCCACGCCGCGCGTGACCTGCAGGTAGACCGACTGGTCCTCGGCCTCCTGCGCCGCGGCCAGGCGCCGCGCGTGCGCCAGCCACTGCTCGCGGCTGAAGGGGTTCACGATGCGCAGCTTGCCCAGGTTGCGCTCCAGCCGCGCCATGTGGTCTTCAAACCGGAAGAAGCGCCGCCCGTACACCGGCAGCAGCTCGTAGACGCCGTCGCCGAAGAGGAAACCCCGGTCCATCACCGGCACCCGGGCCTCGCCCAGCGGCAGGAACTCGCCGTTCAGGAAGCACAGGCTCTGGGGCTGGATCGGTGCGGGGTGCATCGCGGCTCCTTCGAAGGGCTTGGGCGGCAGGGTGAGCCGGGGGCGGCTCAGCCGGTCAGGTTACTTGATCCACAGCCGCAGCGCATCCCAGGTGCGGCCAATGAAGCCGGCAGGCTCGACGGGCTCCAGCACCACCAGCGGCACCTCGGCCACCGGCGTGCCGGCGCGGGTGCTGACCTTGACCGAGCCCACGCGCTGGCCCTGCGCCAGCGGCGCCACGAGCGGGTCGGCGCGCTCGACCTTGGTCTGCAGCTGCTGGCCCTCGCCCTTGGGCACCGACACCACCACGCCGGCGGCGGCACCGAGCTTGGCCTGCGCCGCCGCGCCCTTCCACACCTCGGGCGTGACGATGGCCTTGCCCGGCTCGAACAGGCGCACGTTGTCGAAGCTGCCGTAGCCCCAGTTGAGCAGCTTCTGGCTCTCGCTGGCGCGCGCCTCGCGCGAGGCCGTGCCCAGCACCACCGACAGCAGGCGCCGCTTGCCGTTGGGGAAGTCGCGGCTGGCGCTGGCCACCAGGCAGTAGCCGGCGGCGTCGGTGTAGCCGGTCTTCATGCCGTCCACGGTCGGGTCGCGGCGCAGCAGCAGGTTGCGGTTGTCCTGGCGGATCTTGTTGTAGGTGTAGTCCTTGAGCGCGTAGAGCGGGTAGTACTCGGGGAAGTCGCGAATGATGCGCGCGGCAATCACGCCGATGTCTCGCGCCGTGCTGCGGTGCCCGGGCTCGGTGATGCCGGTGACGTTCCTGAACTCGGTGTTCTTCAGGCCCCAGGCCTGGGCCTGGCGGTTCATCATGGCCACGAAGGCGTCCACCGAGCCGGCCACGCCCTCGGCCAGCACCACCGAGGCGTCGTTGCCCGACTGCACGATCATCCCGCGCAGCAGCTCGTCCACCTTCGGGCTCATGGTGGTGTCGATGAACATCACCGAGGCGCCGCCCTTGCGCTCGTTCCAGGCGCGCTGGCTCACCGGCAGCGTCTGCTCCAGCGTGAGCTTCTTGTCGCGCAACGCGGTGAAGACGACGTAGGCGGTCATGAGCTTGGTCAGCGAGGCCGGGTCGGCGGGCACGTCGGCCTCGCGCTCGGCCAGGGTCTGGCCGCTGGACAGGTCCACCAGCACGTACTGGCGCGCGGCGATCTCGGGCGGCTGCGGGGCCTGGGCAAAGCCGGGCAATGCCAGCGTCGCGGCCAGCAGGAAGGCAAAGAAGCGTTTCATGGCGATTCGGTCGGGGGCAAGTCAGGGCGGCGCGCCGCCCGCGCGGCGGGCAGGGGCAGCGGCCGCCAGTGTCGTTTGAGAGGGGTGGAGGAAAAGGGGTCCGGAAAGCGTGTCAGTGCGCCAGGTGACGCAGCACGATCGACTTGAGCAGCGGCAACTGGCCGTGGAAGAAATGCCCGCCGCCGGGCACCACCACCACCGGCAGCGACTGCGGCCGCGCCCAGTCGAGCGTGGCCGACAGCGGCACCACCTCGTCGTGCTCGCCGTGCACCACCAGCGTGTCGGCGGGCACGGGCGCCACGTCGAAGCGGCTCGTGGCCGGGCCGACCAGCACCAGGCGCTGCGGCGCGCCCTGCACGCGCTGCGCCGCCTGCGAGGCGACGAAGCCGCCGAAGGAGAAGCCGCCCAGCAGCAGCGCCTCCCCGTCCTGGCGCAGCGCGGCGATCACGGCCAGCGCGTCCTCGATCTCGCCGCGGCCCTCGTCCCAGGCGCCGGCGGAGGCGCCCACGCCGCGGAAGTTGAAGCGCACGCTGCGCCAGCCCTGCTGCACGCAGGCCCGCGCCAGTGTCTGCACCACCTTGTTGTCCATGGTGCCGCCGTGCTGCGGATGCGGATGGCACAGCACGGCCAGGCCGCGCACCGGCGTGCCTTCGGGCGGCGCGTCCAGGGCGCATTCGATCTCGCCGGCCGGGCCGGCCACGCGCAGGCGCTGGGTGTGGACGTTCATGTCAGCGGCCCACGTCCGGCGGCAGCACCAGGCGCTCGACCACGCGCCCGTTCTTCAGGTGCGACTCGACGATCTCGTCGATGTCCTCCTTGTCCACGAAGGTGTACCAGGTGGCTTCCGGGTAGACCACCGCCACCGGGCCGCCGGCGCAGCGGTCCAGGCAGCCGGACTTGTTCACGCGCACCCCGCCCGGGCCGGCCAGCCCGGCCGCCTTGACGCGCGCCTTGCAATGGTCGAAGGCTCCCTGCGCGTCATGCTGCGCACAGGCCGCTTCCCCGTTCTCCCGCGCGTTCAGGCAGAAGAAGATGTGGTGCTTGTAGTAGCTCATCCCCGGGATTGTAGGGACGGGTTTTTGCTTACAAACGCGCTGCGGACATGCCCGGATCAGCCGGACTGGCGCTGGCCCCGCGCGCCCACGCGGCCCAGCAGCCAGGCCGCCGCGGCATAGGGCCAGAGCCAGCCCAGCCAGCGCGCCAAGCCGTTGAAGCGGATGAAGCGGCCCTGCGACCAGGCCTGCAGGCTTTGCGCGTAGTAGGCGTCGTCGGGCGCCTGCGCCACCAGCGCCACCAGCGCCGTGATTACCATCAGCCCGACCGCGGCGGCCAGCCGCGGCGGCATCAGGCAACACGCCAGCGCGGCCGCCAGCCCCAGCGCCAGGCCCGGCAGCGTGGCCGGCGTGAGCCAGGCCAGCGCGTGCTGGGGGCCGAAGTTCAGCGCCGTGGACAGCGTGCTCACCGCCAGCGCCACCGCCAGCATGGCCAGCGTGAGCACGGCGCGGCGCGCGCGCGAGCGCATTGCCGCAAAGGCCACCAGGCACGGCGCGAGCAGCCCCAGCGCGATGGCCAGCATCTCGGTCGGGCGCGACAGCGACGCCGGCCTGGCCACCGAGGGCTGCAGCCAGGACTCGGCCGCGGCGGCCCAGGGCGTGTCCTCGAAGGCCAGGCGCGCCAGCTCGCGCAACTCGTCCCAGCACTGGCCCAGGCCCAGCGGCACCGGCGCCGGGAACAGCAGCCCCAGCGGCCACAGCAGCAGCAGCGTCAGCGCCCCGGCGCTGGCCGGCAGGAACCAGCGGTCGCGCAGCGCCTGCCACACCCGCAGCGCGCCCAGCGCCTGCAGCGCCGCGCCCGCCAGCGCGCCGACGATGCCGCCGCCGCCATTGAGCAGCCAGTCCTCGCGGCTGGGCACGCGCTCGGGCAGGAAGTTCTGGGTCAGCTCCAGCGCATACGACATCGCCCCCGGCAGCAGCGCCGCCAGCGGCAGCGCCCAGCCCCAGTGCCCGCCGCTGCGCACCGCCGCGCCGTAGAGCAGCGCGCCCAGTGGCACGTAGCCGATGAAGTTGGCCCAGATGTCGAAGGCGATGTGGTACTGCGCCCAGGGCAGCGCCAGCAGCGACTCCAGCGATCGCCCCGGCGGCCAGCGCCAGCCGCTGAACGGGTAGAGCGAGGCGTAGACGATCAGCAGCGCAAAGGCCGCCGCCAGCGGCACCGCGGCCGAGCTGCGCCGGCGCGCCGGCCCCACGGGCCCGTCCTTCAAAGGCACCTCCGGTACTGCCACGGCGCCGGCCTTCGCGCTTCAGAAGGGCTTGACCACCACCAGGATCACGATGGCGGCGAACAGCAGCACCGAGACCTCGTTGAAGACGCGGTACCAGCGGTGGCTGCGCTGGTTGGCCGACTGCTCGAAGCGCCGCAGCATGCCGCGGCAGGCATGGTGGTAGCCGATCACGCCCAGCACCAGGGCCAGTTTCGCGTGCAACCAACCATTGCCCGCGCCGCGCCCGATGCCCACGCCCAGCCACAGCCACAGGCCCAGGCCCAGCGCCGGCAGCATCAGCACGCCGCTGAAGCGGTAGAGCTTGCGCGCCATCAGCAGCAGCCGCTCGCGCTCGGCATGCGAGTCCGCCGGCACCATGGCCAGGTTCACGAACAGCCGCGGCAGGTAGAACAGGCCGGCAAACCAGCTGGCCACGAAGACGATGTGCAGGGCCTTGGCCCACAGGTACGTGGAACTCATGCGGCCATTATCGGCAGCCCCGTCGCCGGGCTTGCCGTGATGCAGCCGGGCTGCCCGGACGCGACGGCCCAAAAAAGAAAGCCCCGGGACATGCCCGGGGCCGCAAGCCTTGCGCTGTCATGACGACAAGGCACCTGCTCAGGGAGGAAAAGCAGGGAATGACGCCTCGCGGCTATCATTCGACTTCCAGTCTAGCAGGCGCATGCCTGCCCAATGCGGGCCGGTCACGAGGGCTTACGCGCCTTTCATCGCCACGCGGCTGTGCGCCGGTTCCCGCGCCCCACGCCCGAATCAGCCGAGGACGCCCCCGCCGTGCACATCCTGCCTCCCTTCCCCGCCAGCCGGCCGCGCCGGCTGCGCCGCGACGACTTCACCCGGGCCCTGGTGCGCGAGCACCGCCTCGGCGCCCATGACCTGATCCTGCCGGTGTTCGTGCTCGACGGCGCCAACCGCGCCGAGGACGTGGCCAGCATGCCCGGCGTGCAGCGCCTGAGCCTGGACCGCCTCTACGCCGTGGCCGAGCAGTGCGTGAGCCTGGGCGTGCCGGTGATGGCGCTGTTCCCGGTGATCGACGCCTCGCTCAAGACGCCCGACGGCCGCGAGGCCGCCAACCCCGACGGCCTGGTGCCGCGCGCGGTGCGCGAGCTGAAGAAGCGCTTTCCCCAGCTGGGCATCCTCACCGACGTGGCGCTGGATCCCTACACCAGCCACGGCCAGGACGGGCTGCTCGACGAGACCGGGTACATCCTCAACGACGCCACCGTGACCGTGCTCAAGCAGCAGGCGCTGGCGCAGGCCGAGGCCGGCGTGGACATCGTCGCCCCCAGCGACATGATGGACGGGCGCATCGGCGCCATCCGCACAGCGCTGGAGGAGGCCAACCACGTCCACACCCGGATCATGGCCTACAGCGCCAAGTACGCCAGCGCCTTCTACGGCCCCTTCCGTGACGCCGTGGGCAGCGCCGGCAACCTGGGCAAGGCCGACAAGAAGGTCTACCAGATGGACCCGGGCAACAGCGACGAGGCGCTGCGCGAGGTGGCGCTGGACATCGCCGAGGGCGCCGACATGGTCATGGTCAAGCCCGGCATGCCGTATCTCGACATCGTCCGCCGCGTGAAGGACGAGTTCCGCGTGCCCACCTTCGCCTACCAGGTCAGCGGCGAGTACGCCATGCTCAAGGCCGCCGCGGCCAATGGCTGGCTCGACCACGACGCGGTGATGATGGAGTCGCTGCTGGCCTTCCGCCGCGCCGGCGCCGACGGCGTGCTGACCTACTTCGCGCTGGACGCCGCGCGGCTGCTGCGCGCGCGCTGAGCACAGCCGTCGAATCGCTGAATGCACGTCCTCTACGTCGGCGCCGACGGCGCGGTGGCGCTGGAGACGCTGCCCACCGAGCTGCCGCTGGAGGGCTTCCTCTGGATCGGCTGCGAGCGCCCGGCCTTCGAGGCCGCGGTGCCCGCGCTGCAGTCCGCGCTGCAGCGCTGGGACTGCGGCGCGCTGGTGGACCTGCATGTCTCCGACCTGCTCAACGCGCAGCTGCCCAGCCACTTCGACTACACCTCCTGGTACGACCTGCTGGTGTTCCGGCGCCTGACCGCGTCCGCGCCTGCACGTGACGCCGCGGCCAACGGGTCGAACGGGGCCGCGCCCGGCATCGGTAGCGGCAACGCGACCGACACGGCCCCGGGCGCCGCAACCACCGCACATCCGGCGCCGCCCGCACCGACGCTGGTGGACACCAGCCCGGTCGGCTTCGCCATCTACGACCGGGTGCTGGTCACGGTGCATCCGCCGCGCTGCCCGGTGCGCAGCTATTTCGAGCGCCGCCTGACCGCCCCGGGCGCGGCGCGCGAGCGCGGCGGCCCGCGCCTGCCGGCCACGCCGGCGGACCTGATGCTGCGCATGGTCAACCACATGGTGGACAGCTACCTGGACCTGCGCCGGCTGCTCACGCGCCAGCTCGGCGCGCTGCAGCAGGCGCTGCTGCACCCGCACAGCCGCTTCCACGACTGGCAGGTGCTCCTCGACGCGCGCAACGCGCTGCACCTGCTCGAGGACACCTGCGAGGACCAGCGCGCCGCAGTGCAGGAATGGATCGACGGCCTGGAGGAGCAGCCCCTGCCCAGCGGCGAGCAGTCGGCGCGCGAGTTCGAGCTGCTGCGCGTGCGCTCGCGCGACGTGCAGGAGCACATCGAGCGCGTGCTGGCGCACGTGCGGCGCCTGGAGCAGTCGGCCGAGACGGCGGTGCAGATGCACTTCTCGGCCCTCGGCCACCGCACCAACGACATCATGCGCACGCTCACCGTGCTCACCGCCATCTTCCTGCCGCTGAACCTGATCACGGGCTTCTTCGGCATGAACTTCGACGCCCTGCCGCTGATTCACTCCGGCCGCGGCGTGTGGGTCGCCATCGGGCTGATGGCAACACTGGGCGTGGGCCTGGGCTGGTTCTTCTGGCGCAAGCGCTACCTGGGCACGACGCGGCGCTGACGCGCCGAAAGCACCGGCGGCGCGAGAAGGCGCTTCAGTCGCGGGCGTAGGGGTCGTGCAGCCCCAGGCCGAGCAGGATGCGCGTCTCCAGCGCCTCCATCTCCTGGGCCTCTTCGTCGTCCTCGTGGTCGAAGCCCTGCGCGTGCAGCGTGCCGTGCACCAGCAGGTGCGCGTAGTGATCGGCCAGCGGCAGCTTCATGTCGGCGGCCTCGCGCTCGACCACCGGGGCGCACAGCACCAGGTCGGCAACCACCACCGGCTCGTGCGCGTAGTCGAAGGTCAGCACGTTGGTGGCGTAGTCCTTGCCGCGGAACTCGCGGTTGAGCGTGCGGCCCTCCTCCTCGCCGACGATGCGCACCGTGATCTCGGCGGGCAACTCATCGAGCGCGGCGCGGATCCAGCGCCGCACCTTGTGGCGCGGCAGCTGGGCGCGGTGCGCCTTGTCGGCGAACTGCAGCGACAGGCTCAGCTCGGGCAGCGTGGCGGCAGCGGCGGCCATGGCTCAGCGCTCCCCGCGGGCGTCGGCGGCCTCGTAGGCCTGCACGATGCGCGCCACCAGCGGATGGCGCACCACGTCGGCGGCGGTGAAGCGCGTCATGGCGATGCCGCGCACGCGCTGCAGCACGCGCTCGGCGTCCACCAGGCCGCTGGTCATGCCCTTGGGCAGGTCGATCTGGCTGGTGTCGCCGGTGACCACGCACTTGCTGCCGAAGCCGATGCGGGTCAGGAACATCTTCATCTGCTCAGGGGTGGTGTTCTGCGCCTCGTCCAGGATCACGAAGGCATGGTTGAGCGTGCGCCCGCGCATGAAGGCCAGCGGCGCGATCTCCAGCGTGGCGCGCTCGAAGGCCTTGGTGACGCGATCAAACCCCATCAGGTCGTAGAGCGCGTCGTAGAGCGGGCGCAGGTAGGGATCGACCTTCTGCGTCAGGTCGCCGGGCAGGAAGCCCAGCCGCTCGCCGGCCTCCACTGCCGGGCGCGTGAGGATGATGCGCTGCACCTGGCTGCGCTCGAGCGCATCCACCGCGCAGGCCACGGCCAGGAAGGTCTTGCCCGTGCCGGCCGGGCCCAGCCCGAAGGTGATGTCGTGCGACAGGATGTGGCGCAGGTACTGCATCTGGTTGGGCGTGCGGCCCTGCAGGTCGGCGCGCCGGGTGTGCAGCACCACCTCGTCGCCGGGCGGCGTGCCCTCGCCGGTAGCGGGCGGGTTGTCGCTGGTGGCCTCGGCCAGCGCCAATTGCAGCGCCTCGGCCGGGATCGGCCGGCTGGCGCGCTCGTACAGGCGCTGCAGCAGCGCCGCGGCGCGCTCGGCCTCGCGCTTGGGGCCCTCGATGCGGAAGGACTCGTTGCGGCGCGACAGCTTGACGCCCAGCGCGTCCTCGATGATGCGCAGGTGCTCGTCCGTGGCGCCGCACAGGTGCGACAGGCGCTCGTTGTCGAGCGGGATGAAGGCGTGGCGCAGGATCAAGTCGGCCTCGGCTCTCAAACGGAAAACAGGGCGGGCATTGTCGCCGCGCCGCAGTCCCGCACACGCCGGGCGGTCTTGGCGATGTGCTCCTGCACAATCGTCCGCCATGGCCCTTCCGCACTCCGGCGCGCTGCTGCGTCGCCTCCTGACGCTGCTGTTCCTGATGCTGGCGCTGTCCGCCACGGCCCGAGGCGCGCAGGTGCTGCGCATCGACGCGGCGCTCAGCGCCGAAGGCGACGAAGCCACCTTCCCGGCCGGCGCACCCGCGCGCACGGTGGCGCTGCCCGACGACTGGAACGACTCACGCCCGGGATACGCCGGGCCGGTGTGGTACCGCGTGCGCTTCGACGCGCCGGCGCCGCGGGACGGCGGCGAGCTGCTGGCCCTCTACGTCGAGCGCGCCTGCAGCAACCTGGAGGTGCAGCTCAACGGCCAGCGCGTGCACGCGGCCGGGCGCATGCGCGAGCCCATGACGCGCAACTGCCACCACGCGCAACTCGTGACGCTGCCCGCGGCGCTGCTGCGTCCCAAGGGCAACGAGCTCGACATCAAGGTCGCGGGCCAGCCGCTGCAGCGCGTGGGCTCGCGGCTGCGCTCGGCCGGGCTGTCGGCACTGGAGCTGGGTCCGCACGCCGCGCTGGCAGCCGTGCAGGAGCGCCATCTCGCGCTCAACGGCACGCTGCCGCTGGTGCTCAGCGGCAGCCTGCTGCTGCTGGGCGGTTTCATGTGCGTGCTGGGCTGGCTCAACCGTCGCCAGAGCCACCTGGCCTATTTCGGCATCCTGGCCGTGGGCTCGGCGCTGCTGACCTCGCGGCTGGGCTGGCGCGACCTGCCGCTCACGAGCTTCCAGGCCGAGCTCGCGCTGGCGGCGCTGATGCCCGTGGTGACGCTGGCGGCGGTGCAGTTCCTGCTGCGCCGCGCCGGGCAGCGCACGCCGCGCGTGGGCCTGCTGCTGGCGCTGCAATGCGTGCTGGTGCCGGCAAGCCTGCTGCTGGGCGGGCCGGACCGCGTGCACCTGCTGGCCAATGCCTGGGCCACGCTGCTGGCGCTGGAAGTGATCGTGGCGCTGGCGCGCTTCCTGCGCCGCGCCTGGCGCCGCCGCGGCACGCATGGCTGGGCCACGGCCGTGCTCATCGCCGGCACCGCGGCGCTGGTGGCGGTGCAGCTGCTGGCGCTGCTGGAGCCGCCGGGCTCGGATTTCCTGGCGCTGGTGCACCTGTCGCTGCCGCTGACCTTCATCGGCATGGGACTGCGCCTGGTGCAGCAGCACGGCCGCGCGCTGCAGGACGCCGAAGCCGACCGCCGCGTGCTGGAAGCACGCGTGCGCGAGGCCACCGAGGAGATCGAACGCAACTTCGCGCAGCTCACCGAGCTGCGCATCGAGCAGGTCACCGAGCGCGAGAGGAAGCGCATCGCCGCCGACCTGCACGACGACCTGGGCGCCAAGCTGCTGACCATCGTGCACACAAGCGACAACGAGCGCATCTCCACCCTGGCGCGCGAGGCGCTGGAGGAAATGCGGCTGTCAGTGCGCGGCCTCACCGGGCGCCCGGTGCGGCTCATCGACGCACTGGGCGACTGGCGCGCCGAGGCCATGAGCCGGCTGTCGCAGACCGGCATCGAGGCCAGCTGGGTGGCGCCCACCGACGACATGCCGCAGACGCTGTCGGCGCGCGCCTACGTGCAGACCACGCGCATCCTGCGCGAGGCGGTCAACAACATCATCAAGCACAGCGGCGCCACGCACTGCACCGTCACCTGCCAGATCGACGGCGGCGACTTCCAGCTCGCCATCCAGGACAACGGCCGCGGCATCCCCATGGAGCTCGACGGCCGGCTTGACCGCGGCCACGGCATGTCCAGCATGAAGCACCGCGCCAAGCAACTGCAGGGCCAGTGCCTGGTGGAATCCGGGCCCGGCTACGGCACCGTCATCCGGCTGACACTGCCGCTGGAGCGCCATGCCGTACCGGCGTGACAAACCGCAAGTGCCCGGCAACTCGCTTCCCTTCGAACGCGGGCCCTCGCCCGGGTGCCCCTTTTTAGGGCCACTGTTACCATGAACTACACACACAACCCGTGTTCAGTGGAGGCCCTGTGAAGAACATCCTGCTTCTGGAAGACCTGCCGCAGATCCGAACCTGGCTCAAGAGCCTGGTGATGGAAGTGTTCCCCAACGCCGAAATCTCCGAGAGCGCGCGCGTGCACGATGCGCTGGGCCTGGTGTCGGCGCTGCGCTTCGACCTGGCGCTGGTGGACCTGGGCCTGCCCGACGGCTCGGGCGTGGACGTGGTGACGGCGCTGCGCGAACAGCAGCCCGAGGCGCAGTCGGTGGTGGTGACGATCCACGACGACGACGAGCACCTCTTCCCCGCGCTGCAGGCCGGCGCCTATGGCTACATCCTCAAGGAACAGCCGCGCGAGCTCATCACCGAGCAGCTGCAGCGCATCAGCCAGGGCGAGCCGCCGCTGTCGCCCTCGATCGCGCGGCGCGTCATTGCCTACTTCGCCGCGCAGGCCAAGCCGCAGGCGCCGCTGATGCCGCATGTGCAGCTCACCGAGCGCGAAAGCGAAGTGCTGCTGCGCGTGGCCAAGGGCTTCACGCTGCCCGAAATCGGTGTCCAGCTGAACCTGTCGCGGCACACAATTGCTGACTACGTGAAACAGATCTACAGGAAGCTGAATGTCAGCTCCCGGGCCGAGGCAGCGCTGGAAGCGCAGCGGCTGGGGCTGTTCGGCCGGAGTCGATGAGCAGAAAAATCCTTTCCATTTCCCACGTGAGCGGCGCACCGGCGCCGCTTTTTCATGTCCGCTGCCCGCGCGGAGGCCGCCCATGATCGGCCGGCTGCAGGGCCAACTGGTCGAGAAGTCACCGCCGCTGGTGATGCTCGACGTCGGCGGCGTCGGCTACGAGGTGGACGTGCCGATGAGCACCTTCTACCAGTTGCCCGCGCTGGGCGAGCGCGTCACGCTGCTGACGCACATGGTGGTGCGCGAGGACGCGCATCAGCTCTTCGGCTTCCTCACGGCCGAGGAGCGCGCCACGTTCCGGCAGCTCATCCGCATCAGCGGCGTCGGCCCGCGCATGGCGCTGTCGCTGCTCTCGGGCCTGAGCGTGGCGGAGCTGGCGCAGGCGGTGAGCCTGCAGCAGGGCGCGAGGCTGGTGAAAGTGCCGGGCATCGGCAAGAAGACCGCCGAGCGGCTGCTGCTGGAGCTCAAGGGCAAGCTCGGCCCCGACCTGGGCCAGCCCGCCACCGTGGCCAGCGACGCGCAGGCCGACATCGTGCAGGCGCTCATCGCACTGGGCTATGCGGAAAAGGACGCCACGTCGGCGCTCAAGGCGCTGCCGGCCGACGTGGGCGTGAGCGAGGGCATCAAGCTCGCGCTCAAGGCGCTGTCGCGCTGACATCGCGGCGCGCGCCGCCGCGGTGGTGCGCGCGGCGCAGGGTCAGTGCTTGTGGCCGCGCTCGTGGCCATGCCCGTGCTGGTGCGAGGGCGCGGAGGCACCGGCGGCCGCGGCGCGCTGGCCTACCTGCAGCTCGGTCTTCACCTCGCCCGCCTTCTCGAAGCGCAGCACCAGCGGCAGCCGCTGGCCGGCCGTCAGCGGCGCCTTCAGCCCCATGAGCATCAGGTGCAGGCCGCCGGGGCCCAGCTCCACCGTCGCCCCGGCGGGCACGTCGATGGCCTCGACCTGGCGCATGCGCATCACGTCGCCGGACATGAACATGTTGTGCAGTTCCACGCGCTCGGCGGCGCCGGTGCTGGCGCCGAGCAGCCGGTCGGGCGTGGCGCCGGTGTTGTGCAGCTTCAGGTAGCCCGCGCCGACAGGCTGGCCGGCTACCGTCGGGCGGGCCCAGCCGTCGCGGGCCTGGATGGCACCGTCGGCCCAGGCAGCGGCACCGCTCAGCAGCAGGGCGGCGGCCAGCAGGCCGCGGCGCGGAATCGAACGTTTCATGGATCGAACCTCAGTCAGGGTGGTCAGGCAACGGCGGCCGATAATGCCTGTATGAGCATACAGACGGACGAATTCGCGGCCGGCCCGGCGCGGCGCGTCGTCAGCGCCGCGCCGGGCTCGCCCAACGAGGAAGCCTTCGAGAAGGCGCTGCGCCCCAAGGGCCTGCGCGAGTACGTGGGCCAGGCCAAGGCGCGCGAACAGCTGGAGATTTTCATCGGTGCGGCGCGCAAGCGGCGCGAGGCACTGGACCACGTGCTGCTGTTCGGCCCGCCGGGGCTGGGCAAGACGACGCTGTCGCACATCATCGCCACGGAGTTGGGCGTCAACCTGCGCCAGACCTCGGGGCCGGTGCTGGAGAAGCCCAAGGACCTCGCCGCCATCCTCACCAGCCTGGAGCGGCACGACGTGCTGTTCATCGACGAGATCCACCGCCTCTCGCCGGTGGTCGAGGAGATCCTTTACCCGGCGCTGGAGGACTACCAGATCGACATCATGATCGGCGAGGGGCCGGCGGCGCGCTCGATCAAGCTCGACCTGCAGCCCTTTACGCTCGTGGGCGCCACCACCCGCGCCGGCATGCTTACCAACCCGTTGCGCGACCGCTTCGGCATCGTGGCGCGGCTGGAGTTCTACACACCCGAGGAACTGGCGCGCATCGTCACGCGCTCGGCGGGGCTGCTGCAGGCGCCCATCGACGCCGCCGGCGCCATGGAGATCGCGCGGCGCTCGCGCGGCACGCCGCGCATCGCCAACCGGCTGCTGCGCCGCGTGCGCGACTATGCCGACGTCAAGGGCGACGGCAGCATCGGCGGCGCCATCGCCGCGGCGGCGCTGGCCATGCTCGACGTCGATCCGCAGGGCTTCGACCTCATGGACCGCAAGCTGCTGGAGGCGGTGGTGCACCGCTTCGACGGCGGCCCGGTCGGGCTGGACAACGTGGCCGCGGCCATCGGCGAGGAAAGCGGCACGATCGAGGACGTGATCGAGCCCTACCTCATCCAGCAGGGCTACCTGCAGCGCACGCCGCGCGGGCGCATCGCCACGCTGGCCGCCTACCGGCACCTGGGCGTGGCACCCAAGGCCGGCGCCGGCGACCTGTTCGAGAGCTGAAACCCTGCGGCGGCGACGCGCAAGCGCCGTCGCCTCAGAGCATGTCCTCCACCACCAGGCGGTGGTAGCGCTCGGCCACGCGCGCGCCGTGCTGGTGTGCCACCTCGCTCACGCGCAGCGCCTGCTCGTCCTCGGGCGCGAACACGATGAGCCAGCCGCAGCCCTCCTGGGCCAGCTCCAGGTAACGGCGCATGAGCACCACCTCGTGGCCGAACTCGGCCGTGCCGCTGACGCCTTCGAGCAGCTCGCGCATCTCGCGGCCGTTTTCCTCGCCGGTGTAGAACAGGATGTCCTCCGGACCGAAGCCCAGGTTGCGCAGCGCGCGCGCGGCCTGCTGCGCCGACTCGTCGTCCGGGAAGGCCACCACCACGTGCCCCACGGGTTTGAAGGCGCCGAAGGACACGGGCACCTGCGTCTTGGTCATTCTCTGAGCCGCCATGGTCACCTCCGTGCTGGTAGGGAAGCGGCGGCCCCTGCCGGTGGCCGCCGCACAGTCCCGGAGGCAAGGCGGATGCCCGGGGAGAGCCCGGGCACTGCGGCACAAGGCCGCGTCAGGCGGCCTTGCGCCGCCGCTGCTGCCAGGCCAGCAGCTCGCCGACGAAGCCGCGGCGGAAGGCGACCACGCACACCACGAAGATGGCGCCGATGATCACCGTCACCCACGAGCCGACGCGATCGGCCAGGAAGTTCTGCAGCCCGACGATGGTGAAGGCGCCCAGCACCGGCCCGGCGAAGGTGCCCATGCCGCCCAGCAGCGTCATCAGCACCACCTCGCCCGAGAGCGACCAGTGCACGTCCGACAGCGTGGCGAAGCCCAGCACCAGCGTCTTGAGCGCACCGGCCAGGCCCGCGATGGCGGTAGACAGCACGAAGGCCAGCAGCTTGTACTTGTCCACGTCGTAGCCCAGCGAGACGGCGCGCGGCTCGTTCTCGCGGATGGCCTTGAGCACCTGCCCGTAGGGCGAGTGCACGATGCGGATCACGCCCAGGTACACGGCCACGAAGACGGCCAGCACCAGGAAGTACATCGTCACGTCGTCGGCCAGCGGGATGAAGCCAAACAGATCGCCGCGCGGCACGCCCTGCAGCCCGTCCTCGCCGCCGGTGAAGGGAGCCTGCAGGCACACGAAGTACACCATCTGCGCCATGGCCAGCGTGATCATGGCGAAGTAGATGCCCTGGCGCCGGATGGCAATGAGCCCCACGCCCAGCCCGATCAGCGCCGCGATGACGGTGCCCGCCACCAGCCCCAGCTCCGGCGACCAGCCGGCGCTGCGCACCAGCCAGCCCGTGGCGTAGGCCGCCGAGCCCATGAACGCCGCGTGCCCGAAGGACAGCAGCCCCGTGTAGCCCAGCAGCAGGTTGAAGGCGCAGGCGAAGATGGCAAAGCACAGCGCCTTCATCATGAACACCGGGTACAGCCCGATGAAAGGCGCGGCCACCAGCAGCGCCAGCACGACCAGCCACAGCAGCCGCGCGCGGCGCTGCAGGGTGACAGCAGAAGCCCCGTGCATCATTTCTCCTTGCCGAACAGGCCGGCGGGCCGCAGCACCAGCACGATGGCCATGATCACGAACACGACGATGCTGGAAGCCTCGGGGTAGAAGACCTTGGTCAGGCCCTCCACCAGCCCCAGCATCAGCCCGGTGAGGATGGAGCCCAGGATCGAGCCCATGCCGCCGATGACGACCACCGCGAACACGACGATGATGAGGTTGCTGCCCATCAGCGGCGTGATCTGGATCACCGGCGCGGCCAGCACCCCGGCCAGCGCCGCCAGGCCGGCGCCCGCGGCATAGGTGAGCATCACCATCACCGGCACGTTGATGCCGAAGGCCTGCACCAGCGCCGGGTTCTCGGTGCCCGCGCGCAGCGTCGCGCCCAGCGGCGTCTTCTCGATCAGGAACCACGTGCCCAGGCAGATCACGAGCGAGGCGACGATGACCCAGGCGCGGTAGTTGGGCAGCACCATGAACCCGAGGTTGGTGGCGCCCTGCAGCAGGTCCGGCACCGGGTACTGCTGCCCGGAGACGCCGAACTGCTCGCGGAACAGGCCTTCGGCGATGAGCGCCAGGCCGAAGGTCAACAGCAGCCCGTAGAGCGGGTCGAGCTTGTAGAGCTGCTTGAGCAGCGTGCGCTCGATGCCCACGCCCAGCGCCCCCACC
Source organism: Azohydromonas aeria (assembly GCF_009760915.1). Classification (GTDB taxonomy): domain Bacteria; phylum Pseudomonadota; class Gammaproteobacteria; order Burkholderiales; family Burkholderiaceae_C; genus Azohydromonas; species Azohydromonas aeria. Next base: position 9,640 of record NZ_VIDQ01000077.1, on the reverse strand, counting down.
ACCAGCGGCGCCAGCAGCAGCGCCACCCAGTAGTTCAGCCCCAGGTACTCCAGCGCGGCCCACGCCACGTAGGCGCCGATCATGTAGAGCGCGCCATGCGCGAAGTTGACGATGCCCAGCAGGCCGAAGATCACCGCCAGCCCCAGGCTGAGCATGGCGTAGAAGGAGCCGTTGACCAGGCCCAGCATGAGCTGGCCCAGGAAGGCCTGGTGCGGTATGCCGAAGATTTCCACGAGGTCGAGTTCCGGTGTGGAGTGGCTGTGAAAGCGGCGCGCCGCAGGGGCGGCGATGCTGCGCTGGGGCCGCGCGGCGCGCGCTTCGGGGCGCTACGTCAGCAGCGTGTCACTGCTTCCACAGCGCGCACTTGCTCTCGGCCTTGGTGGTGAAGGCCGCGTCGCCCTTGATGGTCTCCACCACGTTGTAGTAGTCCCAGGGCTCCTTGGACTGGTCGGGTGTCTTGACCTGCATGAGGTACATGTCGTGCACCATGCGGCCGTCCTCGCGCACGTAGCCGTTCTTGGCAAACATGTCGTTGACCTTGGCCTTCTTGAGCTGCGCCATCACCTTGTCGCCGTCGTCGCTGCCCACGGCCTTGACGGCCTGCAGGTAGTTCAGCGCCACCGAGTAGTCGCCGGCCTGCAGCGACGAGGGCATGCGCTTGACCTTCTCGAAGAACTTGCGGCCCCAGGCGCGGGTCTCGGCGTCGCGGTTCCAGTACCAGCTGTCGGTGAGGTACATGCCCTGCGTGTTCTTCAGGCCCAGCGAGTGCACGTCGTTGATGAACATCAGCAGCCCCGCAAGCTTCATCGACTTGGTGATGCCGAACTCGTTGGCCGCCTTGATGGCGTTGATGGTGTCGCCGCCGGCGTTGGCCAGGCCCAGGATCTGCGCCTTGCTCGACTGCGCCTGCAGCAGGAAGCTGGAGAAGTCGCTGGCCGACAGCGGGTGCTTGACCGAACCGGCCACCGTGCCGCCGGCAGCCTTGACGACGTTGGCGGTGTCGTTCTGCAGCGCCTGGCCGAAGGCGTAGTCGGCGGTGAGGAAGTACCAGCTCTTGCCGCCGGCGCGCACCACCGCGCCGCCGGTGCCCTTGGCCAGCGCCACCGTGTCGTAGGCCCAGTGGATGGTGTAGGGCGAGCACTGCTCGTTGGTCAGCGCGGAGGTGCCCGCGCCCACGGCGATGAAGGGCTTCTTCTTCTCGGCAGCGACCTTGGCCATGGCCAGGCTGGTGCCGGAGTTGGTGCCGCCGATGAGCATGTCCATGCCCTGGGTGTCGAACCACTCGCGCGCCTTGGCCGCGGCCACGTCGGCCTTGTTCTGGTGGTCGGCGGTGAGCAGCTCGATCTTCTTGCCGTTGATGGCGCCGCCCATGTCGGCAATGGCCATGCGGATGGCCTCGGCGCCGCCCTGGCCGTCGATGTCCGAGTACAGGCCGCCCATGTCGGTGATGAAGCCGATGCGGATCACGTCGCCCGAGAACTGGGCATGGGCGCTGCCCATGGATGCCAGCGCAACGGTGCAGCCGGCGGCGAGGGTCTTGAGCTTGTTCATGTCGGGGTCTCCTTGTCGCGTCAGTCGGTAGGGTCGCTTCGGACGGTCATACGCCCAGGTATTCGCGCAGCTTTTGCGCATGCTGTGGCAGCTGTGCCTGGGTGAATTCCTCGATCACGCGGCCGTGCTCCATGACCATGAAGCGGTCGGCCAGCGGGGCGGCGAAGCGGAAGTTCTGCTCCACCATCACGATGGTGTAGCCCTGGCGGCGCAACGCCAGCACCATCTCGGCGAGCTTTTGCACGATCACGGGTGCCAGGCCTTCCGAGATCTCGTCGAGCAGCAGCAGCCGCGCGCCGGTGCGCAGGATGCGCGCCACGGCCAGCATCTGCTGCTCGCCGCCGGAGAGCCGCGTGCCTTGGCTGGAGGCGCGCTCGCGCAGGTTGGGGAACATCGCGTAGATCTGCTCCACGCTCATGCCGCCGGGCGAGAGCACGGGCGGCAGCATCAGGTTCTCCTGCGCGGAGAGGCTGGAGAAGATGCCGCGCTCCTCGGGACAATAGCCCACGCCGAGCCGGGCAATCCGATGCGTAGGCAACGACACCGTTTCGTTGCCGTGCACCTTGATCGATCCCTTGCGGCTGCCGGTGAGGCCCATGATCGCGCGCAGCGTGCTGGTGCGCCCGGCGCCGTTGCGCCCCAGCAGCGTCACCACCTCGCCCTCCTCGACGTGGAAGTCCACGCCGTGCAGCACGTGCGACTCGCCGTACCAGGCGTGCAGGTCGCGCACCTCCAGGAAGCGCTTGCGCGCGCCGCCCGGGGCGGTGGCCGCGGCAGGACTGGCAGCCGCGGGGTGCAGCGGGCTGTCGCTGCTGCCCGCGGGCGGCAGCGTGGCGACCACGTCGCCGGCTTGCGTGCGTTGCATAGTCAGTGCGCTCCCTGCAGTTCGACGTTGGCGCTGCCCATGTAGGCCTCCACCACCGCCGGGTTGGCCGACACCTGCGCGTACGGCCCCTCGGCCAGCACGGCGCCGCGCTGCAGCACCGTGATGGTGTCGGCAATGCTCGACACCACGCTCATGTTGTGCTCGACCATGAGCACCGTGCGGTCCGCGGCCACCTTCTTGATGAGCTGGCGGATGCGGTCCACGTCCTCGATGCCCATGCCCTGCGTGGGCTCGTCGAGCAGCATCAGCCGCGGCTCCATGGCCAGCGTGGTGGCGATCTCCAGCGAGCGCTTGCGCCCGTAGCTCAGCTCCACCGCCGGCAGCTCGGCATAGCGCTGCAGGTCCACCGCGTGCAGCAGCTCCAGCGCGCGGTCGTTGAGCACGTTCAGCCGCCGCTCCGAGCGCCAGAACTGGAACGACGGCCCCATCTGCTTGCGCTGCAGCGCCACGCGCACGTTCTCCAGCACCGTCAGGTGCGGGAACACGGCCGAGATCTGGAAGGAGCGGATCACGCCGCGGCGCGCCACCTGCGCCGGCGCGTCGCGCGTGATGTCGGTGCCCTCGAAGAAGATGCGCCCGGAACTGGGCTGCAGGAACTTCGTCAGCAGGTTGAAGCAGGTGGTCTTGCCCGCGCCGTTGGGCCCGATCAGGGCGTGGATGGTGCCGCGCTTGACGCGCAGGTTGACCTTGTTGACCGCGACAAAGCCCTTGAATTCGCGGGTGAGGTCCTGGGTTTCCAGGATGTATTCGCCGCTCATGCGCCGCCTCCTTGCCTGACGTTGTCACTCGGGGGAGCCGGCGGCACCGCGCCACCGAGCCGCTGCGTGAGCTCGCGCGCCGTGCCCAGCACCACCTGCAGGTGCCGCGCACCGCCGTCGGTGCCGAGCATGCTCTTGTTGATGCAAACGCCCACGCCGGCCACGGCCTGGCCCGTGGCGTCGAAGACGGGCGCGCCCATGCAGTACACGCCCTCGCGCACGCCCTCGTCGTCGATGCTGTAGCCGCGCTCGCGCGTGGCGCGCAGCTCGCGCTTGAGCGCGGCGCGCGTCAGCGGCCCCTTGCCCGACATGCGCGCCAGAGGCTCCGACTTGAAAATCTGCTCCAGCCGCCCGGCCGGCTGGTAGGCCAGCATCGCCTTGCCCGTGGCCGCCAGGTGCGCAGGCAACCGCATGCCCACGTTGAAGGCCAGGCCCAGCGGGCGCCGGCCCGGGCGCGCGGCCACGTACACCACGTCGGCGCCGTTGAGCACCGACAGGATGATCGTCTCGTCGTGCGCGCCGCCGTGCGCGGTCTGCCACAGCGCGTTGAACTCGTCGGTGACCTGCGTGCCGCTCACGAACGCCTCGGCCAGCCCCATCACGCGCGCGCCGATGAGAAAGGCACCGTCGGCCTGGCGGCGCAGGTAGCCGAAGCTCAGCAGCGTGTTGCACAGCCCGTGCACGCTGCTCTTGGGATAGCCCAGGTCCGCCGCTAGCCGCGCCAGCGTCAGCGGCGTGCGCGCCTGCGCAATGCGCTCCAGCAGCGTCAGCGCCCGGGCCACGGCGGGCACCAGCGCCGGCTGCGCCGGCACGGCGGCGGCAGCCGGCGAAGCGGCCGCGGCATGCGCGGTGCCCGGGCGTGCACGGCTGGCGAGGGAGGCGGTGTTGTTCAATCTGCTGAACTTGATTCAATAGACGGAACCGGATGGTCGGCACTTGCAGCCGCGCTGTCACCTGTCGCGGATCAAAACCGCGGGAATGTCCTGTAGGGACAAACCCTGTCATCCCGGCCACCACGGGCGTGACGGATGTCACGACAAAACGGCATACCGCTGCAGGCCATTTCTTGGTTGCATGCGAAATCACCCCGAAGGGGGATGCCGCCTCCCCCATCGGGGCGAGGTGGGCCCGGCGTGATGCGCAGCCAGCCCGCGAACTGGCGTCCGGCCCGCGCGGGCTTTCAGCGGCTCCAGCACTGCGCCGGCGTGCGCAGCGCGTTGCCGTGGCGCACCGTGACGGCCAGTGTGGTGCAGCCGGCATCGCCGGCCTGGCTTGAGCCCGGCACGGCGGTGGCCGTGACGGCGTAGCCCGTGGCGTCGGCCGCGGTGACGGCCAGCAGGTAGTAGCCGCTGGCGCTGGCCGCGCCCAGGCCCAGGCCCAGCGGCGGTGGCGCGCCCAGCTCCAGGGCGTAGCCGGGATGGGCGCCGCGCCAGCGCTCCTGCGCCTGCTCCACCTGCATCAGCGCGATCGCCGCGTCGGCGCGCCGGCTCTTGCGCAGCTGCGACATGTAGGACGGGTAGGCCATGGCGGCCACCACCGCGGCGATGGCCAGGGCCACCACCATCTCCACCAGCGTGAAGCCCATGCCGGCACCGGCACGGCAGCAACCAGGGAAGGAAACATTTGCTTGCGCCATGGCCGCAGTGTGGCCAGGGCAGTGGCGGCGCGGCAGCGGGCTCGGCCCGCGCGTCCCCCAGGCGGGCGACGGGAAAACCACCGGGACGGCGGCAACGGCGCCGGCGCAAGGGCGCCGGGAGCGCCTGCTCAGGCGGCTGACTCGTCGAGCGCCGGCCGCGCCAGGTGCGTGTCGTCGCTCCAGCCCACCAGCATGAAGCCCTGCGGCGTGTGCAGCAGCCGGTTGACGCTGGCATTGCCGACCTGCCAGGTGCGCGGCGCCTGCAGGTCCAGCCGCGTCGCGGCGCGGTAGAGGCAGTCGAGCACGCCGCCGTGCGCCACCAGCGCGATGCACTGCCCGGCATGGCGCGCGGCAAGCTGTCCGGCCACGGTCACGCAGCGCTCGTAGAACTCGCGCAGCGTCTCGCCGCCCTCGGGGCCGAAGTCCGGGTCGCGCCGGCGCCAGCGCTGGCTCTGCTCGGGCCAGCGCTGCTCGATCTCGTCGAAGCGCAGCCCCTCGAAATGCCCGAAGCGGCGCTCGCGCAGCCCCGGCTCGGCCTGCACCGGCAGCCCGGCGGCCTGCGCGAAGGCGGCGGCCGTCTCCAGCGCCCGGCCCAGGTCGCTGGCATAGACCGCGTCCAGCGCCTCCCCGGCCAGCGCCTGCGCCAGGCACTGCGCCTGCCAGCGGCCCGTGGCGTTGAGCGGGATGTCGGTGTGGCCCTGGATGCGCGTGTCGGCGTTCCAGTCGGTCTCGCCGTGGCGGATGGCAATGATGCGGGTGGCGTCCAGGGGAATTCCTTTGCGGCGGCGCGCGCACGGAGGCGCGGCGGGTTTCAGGGCTGCGCCAGCAGCCGCCGGTTGAGCGTGTAGGTGCCGCTGAAGCTGGCCTCGGCCAGCACGTGGGGAGTCAGTGCGGCGCGGACCTGGGCACCGGTGAAGGCCCCCTCCACCGCCAAGCGCGGCACCGACAGCGCGTAGAGCGTGAACACGTAATGGTGCAGCAGCGCGTCGTTGAAGGGCGGGAAGGGGCCGTCATACCCGAAGTAGTTGCCGGCCATTTGCGCGTCGCCGGCGAACCAGCCGGTGTAGTCGTTGAGGCCCTGGCGCGCGCCGTGCGGCGCCGCCGGCCCGGGCTTGCCGCGCGCGGTGAAGCCGCTGCTGAACTGGCCCTCGCCGATCTCGGTGAGCGTGGGCGGCAGGTCCACCAGCAGCCAGTGGAAGAAGTCCACGCGCGGCAGCTCGGCCGGGACTTCGCGGTCGGCCTGGTTGACGTCGTCGCCGCGGCTGGGCACGTCCGGGTCGTGGCACACCAGCGCCAGCGAGCAGGTGCCCGCGGGCACGCCGCTCCAGGCCAGGTGCGGATTGACGTTGGCGGCGAAGCCCACGCCCTCGCCCTCGATGCGCCCGGCGGCAAAGCGCTCGGGAATGCGCCCGCCATCGGCCCAGCTGTCGCTCCAGAGTTTCATGACGCTCTCCTCATTCGTTCTCATCAGTGGTTCATTGGCCGGGTGCGCGGCGGAATGCGTTGCGGCGCGGGCCGGGCGCAGGGCCGCAGCGGCGGCCTCCAGGCGCGCCGCTCACACGCCCCAGACGATCGGGTAGTTCGCCGCCTCGGCGCGCTTCATCATCTCCACCAGCGGCCACACGCGCTGGCGCAGGCCCACGCCGTCGTGCGGCGGCAGCTGCCGGCCTTCGGCGGCGGCCTCAGCCTCGGCCTGCGCGCGCGCGGCCTCCTCCGCCGCCACGGCCTGCTCCAGCGCCGCGCGCAGCCGCGGCATGTGCTCGACCTCGAAGATGCCCTGCGCCGAGGGCTCGCGGCCCATGATCCGCAGCAGGTGGTCGCCGTTGACACCCAGCATCACCACGTCGCCCGCCGCCTTGGACTTGAACTTGTAGATCATCGCTTCGCCATGTAGTCGCGGTTGAAGGGATAGGCCGATTGTGCGCCGCGCATCGGCCCGTCGTCGGTGTCGCCGCTGGGGCGGCTGGCCAGCATCTGGTGCAGCGACAGCCAGCCCTGCTCGAAGCTCGCGGCGCTGCCGGCCAGGTACAGCCGGTAGGCGCGCACCACGCGCTCGCCGGCCACGGCTTCGGCCCGGGCACGGCAGGCCTCCAGCGCGTCCGACCAGGCCCACAGCGTGCGCGCGTAGTGCGGGCGCAGGTTCTCGGTGTCCACCATCTCCAGCCCGGCGTCGGCCATGTCGCGCAGCACGTGAGAGACGTGCAGCAGCTCGCCGCCGGGAAAGATGTAGCGCTGGATGAAGTCGCCGATGCCCGCGCCGAGCTGGCGGTTGCGCGTGCCGCCGGCGGTGATGCCGTGGTTCATGAGCAGCCCGCCGGGCTTGAGCAGGCGGTGGATCTTGGCGAAGTAGGTCGGCAGCTGCGCGCGCCCCACGTGCTCGAACATGCCCACCGAGGCGATCTTGTCGAAGGGCTCGTCCTCGGGCAGCGCGCGGTAGTCCAGCAGCTCCATGCGCACCCGCCCGCGCAGGCCCCTCTCCTCGATGAGCCGGTTGACGTGGGCATGCTGGTTCTTCGACAGCGTGATGCCGTGGGCGCGCACGCCGTAGCGCTCGGCCGCCCACAGCAGCAGCCCACCCCAGCCCGCGCCGATGTCCAGGAAGCGCTCGCCCTCGCGCAGCAGCAGCTTGCGGCAGATGTGGTCGAGCTTGGCCTCCTGCGCCTGCGCCAGCGTCATGGCGGCGTCGCGGAAATAGGCGCAGGAGTAGACGCGCCTGGGGTCGAGCCACAGCGCGTAGAAGTCGTCGGAGACGTCGTAGTGGAACTGCACCTGGCGCGCGTCGGCCTCGGGCGTGTGGCGCGCCAGCGCGCGGCCCGCGTCGAGCAGCGCGCGCCAGGCTCCCAGCGGCGAGCGCGCCTCGCCGCGCGTGGGGTCGGCGGCGATGAGCTGCACCGCCAGCCGCATCACGTCGCGCGGGCTGCCGCCGATGTCCAGCCGGTGCTCGACGTAGTCCTCGGCCACGCGGCCGATCTGGCCCGTGGCCAGGTGCGCCAGCGAGCGCAGGTCGCGCAGCGCCAGCGTCACGCCGGCCTGCAGCGGGCCCAGCCGCCGCCCGCCGGGCAGCGTCACCGCCAGCGGCGGCTGCAGCGTGGAGATCTTGCGTTCGACCAGGGTTTCGAGCGTCGGCATGGGGCGCTTCAGGGCAGTGGGGTGTCCCATCCTGGGAGAAAGCGCGCGGCCTCGCAATGTGCGTGCCCAGGTCGAACCCCCGTGCGGGGGAGACGCCGCTGCCGCCGCGCGGCCCGGGATTCAGCCCGGCGGCGGCGGCTGCTGCAGCAGCTCGGCCTCGAGCGCCGGCGACCACAGGTAGCCCTGCCCCTCGTGGCAGCCGGCGTGCGCCAGGAACTCGCGCTGCGCCGCCGTCTCCACGCCCTCGGCGATGACGCGCAGCTCCAGCGCCCGCGCCATCTGCACGATGGCGCGCACGATGGCCGCGTCGCTGTCGTCGCCGGGCAGGCCGCGCACGAAGCCGCGGTCGATCTTGAGCTTGTTGATGGGGAAACGCTTCAGGTAGGCCAGGCTGGAGTAGCCGGTGCCGAAGTCGTCCACCGCCAGCCGCACTCCCAGCCGCGCCAGCGCCTGCAGCCGCGAGAGCGTCTCCTCCGCGTCGTGCAGCAGCAGGCTCTCGGTGAGCTCGAGCTCCAGCAGCTGCGCCGGCAGCCCGGCCGTCTCCAGCACCGCCTGCACCTGGTCCACGAAGTACGGCTGCTGGAACTGCAGCGCCGAGACGTTGACCGCCACCGGCAGCGGCAAGCCCTGGCGGTGCCAGCGCGCGGCCTGCTGCACCGCCTGCGCCAGCACCCACTCGCCGATGGCGACGATGAAGCCGCTGGCCTCGGCCACGGGAATGAACTCCGCCGGCGGGATGTCGCCGCCGCGCTCGGGGTCGTGCCAGCGGATGAGCGCCTCCACGCCCACCAGGCGCCCATTGCACAGCTCGTACTGGGGCTGGTAGGTGAGCCGGAAGCGCTGGCTGGCCAGCGCCAGCCGCATGGCGTGGTCCAGCCGGATGCGCGAGCGCGCATCGATCGAGGGCTGCAGCGGGTGGTGCAGCCGGTAGGCCGAGCGCCCGCCGGCCTTGGCGCGCTGCATGGCCGTCTCGGCATGGCGCAGCAGCTCGTCGGCGCTGGCGCCGTCCATCGGGTGCAGCGCGATGCCGATGCTGCACGTCAGCGTGAACTCCGAGCCTTCGAGCGTCAGCGGCCGCGCCACGGCCTCCAGCACGCGGGCCGCGGCCAGCTCCGCACCGCGCGCGTCGCAGCCGCGCACCAGCAGCGCGAACTGGTCGCCGCCCAGCCGCGCCACCATGTCGCCCTCGCGCACGCCCTGCTGCAGCCGCGTGCGCATCTCGCACAGCACCCGGTCGCCGCCGTGGTGGCCCAGGCTGTCGTTGACATGCTTGAAGTGGTCCAGGTCCAGCACCAGCACCGCGAACGGCTCGTGGCGCGGCGGCTCGGCCGCCACGGCGCGCGCCACCGCGTCGCCGAACTGCGCGCGGTTCATCAGCCCGGTGAGCGCGTCGGTGCTGGCCAGCCGCTCGATGCGCTGGTCGGCGGCGATGCGCTCGCTCAGGTCGCGAAACGAGTACACCCGCCCCATGGCGCGGCCGTTCATCCACTGCGGCTGCGTCACGCGCTCGACGACCTGGCCCGAGCGCAGGCGCAGCCGGTCGCTGGCGTGCATGAGCGCGGCCTCGCGCACGGCGTCCAGGCGCAGCTGGTAGCGCACCGGGTCCACCACGCTTTGCCGCATCCAGTCGTACACGGCCGCGTCGTCGTTGCCGTGCAGCAGCCCTTCGGGCAGCGCCCA
>NZ_VIDQ01000076.1 GCF_009760915.1 Azohydromonas aeria | reverse complement strand
ATGCGGACGCCGACCTGGGCGCGCTGCTGCGCCGGGCCGACGCGGCGCTGTACGCGGCCAAGCAGGCCGGCCGCAACCGGCTGTGCGTCAGCGGCGGTGCCGGCATGTGCCCGGACGAACCGGCCGAACCGGCGTGAGCGGGGCGAAAAGCACTTGCGAGGGCGGTTGACCCACCTGTTGACTTGGTTGTCCAAGTTGACAGGCGGACTGTAGAATCACGGTCATGAACAGGACGCAACCATGACCAGCGCTGCCCGGTCCGGGGCTGCACGCGGCGCGGGCGGATCCGGCCGCAGCGAGGTGCGGCACCTCGTCTCCTCGGCGCACCGCACCAGCGACCAGGTGCGGCGCCTGCTGGAGCGGCCCGCCGACGAGATCCTGCAGGCCCTGCAGGACCGCAGCGCGCTGCAGGCCATGGGCGACCTGCAGCAGCAGATCGCCACGCTCATCCACTTCGTGATCTCCGGCGGGCTGGGGTCTGCCAATGACGCTGCCGGGCCGGCGCAAGCGCCGTCCGAGACGGAAGGCTTCGAGGCGCTGGCGCAGCAGGCCGCCGCGCGCGGCCAGCAGCACTTCGCGGCGCTGGTGGAGCAGGGGGAACTGCTCACGCCCACGGAGCTCGCCGCCCGCCTGGGCTGGACTCGCCAGGCGCTGAGCCGGGCGCTGAGCGCGCGGCGCGTGTTCTACGTCGAGCTCGAAGGGCGGCGCTGCTATCCCGCGTTCTTCGCCGACCCGACGTACGAGCGCCGCCAGCTCGAAACCGTGAGCCGGGCCCTGGGCGACCTGCCCGGTGCGACCAAGCTGCGCTTCATGACCTCGGCCAAGGGGTCGCTTGGCGGCCTCACGCCGCTGCAGGCGCTGGCACAGGGACAGGTCGGCGAGGTGCTGCGCACGGCGCAAGGGTTTGCCGAGCGGTGAGCCGGCTGATCCTGCGCGAGCCGCCAGCCGATCTGCACCAGACACCGCTGACGGTTGTCGAGATCCCGGCGTCGAGCCTCTACCGCATCTCGTCCCACGGCACGGGCGAGCCGTACTTCGGCACATCGCAGGCCAACCGGTTCGACGACCCTTCAGCATCACCTGCCGGGCGCTTCGGCACCTGCTACTGCGCCGCCGACGAGATCCTGCAGGCCCTGCAGGACCGCAGCGCGCTGCAGGCCATGGGCGACCTGCAGCAGCAGATCGCCACGCTCATCCACTTCGTGATCTCCGGCGGGCTGGGGTCTGCCAATGACGCTGCCGGGCCGGCGCAAGCGCCGTCCGAGACGGAAGGCTTCGAGGCGCTGGCGCAGCAGGCCGCCGCGCGCGGCCAGCAGCACTTCGCGGCGCTGGTGGAGCAGGGGGAACTGCTCACGCCCACGGAGCTCGCCGCCCGCCTGGGCTGGACTCGCCAGGCGCTGAGCCGGGCGCTGAGCGCGCGGCGCGTGTTCTACGTCGAGCTCGAAGGGCGGCGCTGCTATCCCGCGTTCTTCGCCGACCCGACGTACGAGCGCCGCCAGCTCGAAACCGTGAGCCGGGCCCTGGGCGACCTGCCCGGTGCGACCAAGCTGCGCTTCATGACCTCGGCCAAGGGGTCGCTTGGCGGCCTCACGCCGCTGCAGGCGCTGGCACAGGGACAGGTCGGCGAGGTGCTGCGCACGGCGCAAGGGTTTGCCGAGCGGTGAGCCGGCTGATCCTGCGCGAGCCGCCAGCCGATCTGCACCAGACACCGCTGACGGTTGTCGAGATCCCGGCGTCGAGCCTCTACCGCATCTCGTCCCACGGCACGGGCGAGCCGTACTTCGGCACATCGCAGGCCAACCGGTTCGACGACCCTTCAGCATCACCTGCCGGGCGCTTCGGCACCTGCTACTGCGGCTTCGACCTCACCACCGCCATCGCCGAGACGATCCTGCACGACGAGCTGCCCGCTGCCGGCCGCTTCACCGTGACGGCGCGCGAGTTCAGCAGCCGCTTTCTCGTGCGCTTCGAGGCGCCGCAGGAGAGGGCGACACTGCGACTGGCCGATCTCACGGGCGTGGCGCTCAAGCGGCTGGGCGGCGACGGCTCCATTTCCACGGTGCAGCCTTACGGCTTGCCGCAGCGCTGGGCGGGCGCGATTCATGCACATCCCGAGCAGGTGGACGGGATGCTCTACATGTCGCGACACGTCAACGATCGCAAGGCCGCGGTGATCTTCTCGCGGGCCCGCACCCGCATGGGACGGGCGCTGTACGGGCCGTTAACCGCTGCACCCGGGCTGCTGCATGCGTTGTCCGAGCTGCAGGTGGAGCTTTGCGGCTGAGAGGCGCACGAGCGCAGCTCGAGGGCCGTTGACGACGCCATCATCTTGAAACGGGGCCGGCTGCGGTCTCTGGTGCAGCAAGGACCGTCCTCGGCAACGCGGCTCCACAGCCGGGATCTTCTCCGCCTGCGGTCTTGCTGTACCCGTGCCCGGGCACAGGACCGTGTTCAGGCCAGGTGCTTGCTCACAAGCCCGGTCATCTCGAACATCGTGACTTCGTCCTTGCCCATGACGGCCCTCAAGGCGGCATCGCACAGGATGTTGCGCTTGTTTGCCGGGTTCTGCAGATTGCGCTGCTTGATGTAGTCCCACAGGCGCTTGGTGGCTTCGGTGCGGGGCAGAGGCTGGGCGCCAATGATGGCCGCGAGCTCGGGGCTGGGCGTCAACGCCTTCATGAATGCGCTGCTCTTGGAAGTTTCGGTGTTGGCCACGGGGGTCCTGCTGTTGCAAAAAAGGGGCGCGAGCATACCGGAGAGGAGCCGTTGCGCTCTTTGCCGGTGGCGGCCATGCACCATCAAGTGCCCACGGCATCGCTGCCGGGCGTCAGGAACGAACCCGTACAGCGATCGGCCCGGGCCGGACGGGTCCACTGTCCCGGCCAGACAGGACGCGCGTGATCACGATTGGCATTCGTCACCGGCCACACGCACGGCGGACGCGACACCGGCTTTGCATAAGGCGCCTTATCGCGACCTGTCAAGCGATGAAGGCGTCGCAAGTCATAGCTTGGACATCATTCGGTTGAGGCAGCAACCTCCTCAGCAATGGCTGGCGTGCCGACCAGCGTGAGCATCAATACGAGTTCCTTGCCCAGCATGCAGGTCGACGTGGAGACCTGCACGCCGAGCATGACGTTGGCCTCTGCCGGCGCCAGCGACTCCAGCAACTTCAGCGCTGCCTCGTATTCGTTGCTTCCCTTGCCCATCATTTCGAGCACCTGCCGGCCCACGCTCTTCCCGGCGATCGTGACAGGCTGATTGGCAAGAACCATCGGGAACACGTCCTTGACGACGTATCTTGCCGGCAGCGTGGACGTGGTAATCATCAGCACGGCATCTCCTGATCTGACTGAACGTCATCAATTTGGGCCTGGCTGTCCATCATGCATATCAGCGCAACCTGCACTTGAATTGCCAAGTCGCCATGCTAGCGTGATTGCTTGCTAAACACGGGTGCAATTGCAATATGTCCAACCACCGCACCGACAAGTCCGCGTCCAGTACAGCGGTTGCTGCGCAAAATCCCGCTGTGGACGCGGCACACGGCAAGAAGGGCGCCAAGCCCGCAAGAAAGGGCACCGTTGATACGTCTCATCCGAACGTCTCGCCCGGGCAGTTCCGCAGTGCCGCGCGGAAGGCGAAGCGGCGCAAGAAGCGCGGCCGCAAGCGATCCTGGAGCGACCGCTGGGTCGAAGCTTTCGGCGCAGGCGCGTGCGAGTTCGTCTCCCTGGTGTACAGGCTGGCCCAGGAAAAAGAGCCACTCGACTGGGACTCCCTCTCGGAAGAGGACAAACTGACTTTTTCGTGCAAACGCGAGGCGTCCTGAACTCCGTGCAATTCGCCGCGATACCCCGGGGACCGTTGTTGCCCAGAGTCTTCCTCGAAACTGCACGGCCGACCCATGCGACGACAGCCGCGAGCCAAAAAAAGCGGCATTAAACCGCCTCTTCGACACCCTGGTGCACCAGTCGCTCTCGTATATTCGCAGGGCCTTTCCCTGTGCTTTGCGATGGACGATGGATTCCGGTTTGCAAGACGACGGTATTTCAAGAACTTGTCCTGCAAGCCGTCGTATTGGTTGGCGCTACGCAGCACGGCCGCCATCTCCACCATCGGCTATTTCAAGGCGCCGGTTCGCGCTTGCGCATCAACGATGCTGGCTACCGGGCAAGGCGCTCGCCGCACTGCAGGACAGGAGCGGCCATGAGCAGTTGGGTCCTTGAAGCCGCACGCCATGTTCCGGCCGGTCGGTGTGATGCGAGCATCAACGACCACCGCAAGATGCGGCGCTTGAACCCAGGAGAGGCAACGACGAGGGCCCGGCGTGTCGCCGAAACTTGCGCTGGATCCGGGCCACTGCGAGGAACCCGCGGCTGGCGCGGGGCGCCGGAGAATCGCCTGACCGCTCAACAAGTTGCGTTGGCAACAATCGGCATTATGTGAAGTTTCATAGGCAACAAAACCATAAACAGTGCTGACCTGACGAAGTGCACCACCTGCCTTGTCTACGGAGGTTGCCCCGACGTGCCGTATTCCAGGACAGCTTGCATCGTTCGGTCTGTTGGCAGCGAACCGCTTTCTGTTATTCGGTACCCCATGGCCTTGTAACCTCGCTGGCGCCGGTCCCACATGCGCAGCAGTGCCGGGTGGCCCTCATCCACGAAGTCGATGATCTGCACACTAGCCTTGGCGATGTGCTCGCGGTGAAGCCGGCCCGCGTACTGCTGCAGCGTGCCCTTCCATGACACGGGCATGGCCAGCACCAGGGTGTCCAGGGGCGGATGGTCGAAACCTTCGCCGACCAAGCGGCCAGTGGCCAGCAGCACGCGCGCGGCATCAGGTGGCAGCGCATCGAGTGCATCGAGCAGCGCGCTGCGATCCTTGCGCGAGATGCGCCCGTGCAGCACGAACAGCGGTGCAGCGCAGTCGACCAGCCGCGCCGCCATCGCATCGAGGTGGTCGGTGCGCTCGGTGAGTACCAGCACCTTGCGGCCTTGCTGGCAGGCGGCCTGTACCTCAGCCGCAATCGCGTCGGTGCGCGGCGCATCGCAGGCCACGCGGCGGAATACTTCCTGGATAGCGGCGTCGGCTGCCACGTCAAGACGCGAGGAGAGGTAGCGCGGGATGACCGCGAGGTCCTGCGGCGCTTCGACGGGTCGCTGCGCGGTGTGGCGCACGGGGCCGCACTGCATGAAGAGGACTGGCTGCTGACCGTCGCGGCGGATGGGCGTGGCGGTCAGGCCCAGCACGTACCTGGCCTTGACGTGTCGCAGCAGCGCCTCGAAGGAAGCTGCGCCGACGTGGTGGCACTCGTCGACGATGATATGCCCGTACTGCGCGACGCGCTCGTCAGCCTTTCCCTGGCGGTAGAGCGACTGCATTACCGCAACGTCAATACGCCCGGTGGGTCGGTCCTTGCCGCAGCCGATGACACCGACGCTTTTCCGCTCGACGCCGAGGAAGGCCTGCAATCTTTCCTGCCACTGACGCAGCAACTCGGTGCGGTGCACCAGCACCAGCGTGTTGACGCCGCGTCGCGCGATGAGCGCTGCGGCACTGACCGTCTTGCCGAAGGCCGTGGGGGCGCACAGCACGCCGGTGTCGTGGCGCAGCATGGCCGACACGGCGGCCTCCTGGTCCGGACGCAGCAGCCCGGCAAAGCTGGCGTCGATGGGTGTACCGCCCTGCCGCTCGTCGTGCAGATCGCAGCGGATGCCGTTGTCGCGCAGCAGCGCGAGCACGCCGTCCAGGCAGCCACGCGGCAAGCCGATGTGGCGCGGGAAGTTCTGCGCGCAGCCGATGACGCGGGGCTTGTCCCAGACCGACAGGCGCATGGCCTGTGCCCGGTAGAACTCCGGATTCTGGAACGCGGCCAGGCGGATGAGCCGGTTGGCCAGTGCCTGCGGCAGCGCTGCCTTCTCCACGTAGATCTGGTTGGCCAGGGTGAGGGTCAGCGCTTCGGGCATGGGGCCGGCGAGCCGGCCGCCAGGAGCCGGACGCTGCCACGGCGTGGCCAGATCCTCGTCCTCGATGAACGTGACGTCCAATGGGTGCGCTCCGCCGGTGGCGCGCAGGATCACGGGCTCGATGTCGAGCGGTGCCATCCGCTCGACGCAGGCAAGAAAGGCCCACTGATCGACATGCGGGCGCAGCTCGTCGTCCGCGAAGACGCTGCAGCCGTGCTCGCGGCAAAACTTCTGCAGTGGCAGGGCGATCAGGTTGCCGAAGCCGCCCTTGGGCAGCGTGTCCTGGTTGGGGAAGAGCCGGTCGTAGGAGCTCAGCTGCAACTGGTGTGTGCGGCTGCAGGCATGGCTGATGAGTGCGGTGCCCAGGCGCCGGGCATCGCGGGCGGCGACCCTGCCGGCGAAGAACACCCACGCGTGCGCGCCCTGCCCCGAGCGCGAAATCTCCAGCGCCGCCGGCACGCCGAGCTCCCGGCAGGAGCCCACGAAGGCACGGGCGTCCTCGCGCCACTCGGCCTCGTCGAAGTCCACGGCTAGGAAGTGGCAGCTGTCGTCTTGCAGCAGCGGATACACGCCGATGGTGTGGCGGCCGGCCAGGTGGTCGTGGACAACGGCGTCGTCGAGCGGCAGCAACTGTCGATGGGCACAGTCGGCGCACTTGATGGTCGGCTTGGCGCACACGCCGGGCCGCCACTCGTTGGCACAGGCCGGGGTGTAGCCCGAGCGGTCGCCGGCGCGGTTTTCCCAGCGCACCGGGTAGACGTCGGTGCGGCCGCGAAAGAGCTGGCGGAACAGTGCCACCTTCCCGGCCGTGGACAGCCGCGCTGGCGCAGGCTCCTGCAGCGGCGCTGCCGGTGCCGGCAGGGGCACCGAGGGCCGGCGCCAATCGATCCCGTGCTGCTCCAGCAGCGCCACCAGCCGGGCGTTCTCGGTTTTCAGTGCGGCGATGAGGTCCCGCTCGGGCTGGGAGGCGTTGGCCATGCTGGGGATTGTCTCGCCAGAGTCGAGGTGATCCAGCCATTCGACCCGCCGCGGACTGCCCGGCTGAAGCCGGCTGTCGCAGCGTCCAGCCAGACGAAGGAGGGGATCGGCGTTCCGCCAGAATCGACGGCAATGAAGAAGGATTCCACCAAGACGCGCTGCCACAGGCACTGCCGGTGGGCTATGCCGACTGGCTCGCTGCCCTGAAGGCCGAGATTGCCCACGTGCGCCAGCGCACGGTGCTGGCGGTCAACGCCAAACTGGGGCAGTTCTACGGCCGCATCGGGCGCGAAATCCTGGCGCGGCAGCACGCGCAGGGCTGGAGAGCCAAGGTGATCGACCGCCTGGCGCGCGACATCCGGGATGCATTCCCCGACATGCGCGGCTGGTCCGGCAGCAACCTCAAGTACATGCGCTTCTTCGCGCAGCACTGCCCGGATGGCCGATTCGGTCAGCAGCCTGCTGACCAATTGCCCTGGTTTCACGTCGTGACGCTACTGACCAAGCTGAAGGAGCCGGCGTGGCGCGAGTGGTGGTCGCGGCCTCGTCGGTGGGCGCGGCTTTCATGGCCTTCGGCCCGACGCTGGCGCGTGAGGTCGTGCCCAGGCTGGGCACGGGAGGCGCCGGGCTCATTGCCGCGCTGTTTCAGGTCGTGGCCGGGTGCAGCCAGATGACAGCCTCTCGCTTTGTGCAGCGCACGACCGTGCAAGCCGGTTTCGTCTTGCTGGTCGTGTCCCTGGCCGGATGCCTGGTCACCCTGGCGATGGGCTCGGCATGGAGCCTGGGACTGGCCGCCATCGCCGACGGCATGGGCTACGGGGCGGGCTTCATTGGATCCTCCAGCGCCGTGACGGAGCTCGCACCGCCGCAGCGCCGTGCACAGTTGGCCTCGACCTACCTGATGGCGGGCTACCTGGGGTCCGCCGTTTCCACCATAGGGCTTGGGGCACTGATGGATGCCCTGAAAGTGCAAGGCGCCATGTCGGTGTTCGCAGCCCTTCTGCTCGCAAGCGTCGTGCTGATCATGGTCAGCATCCGGCGGCTGCCGAAGTAAGTCTGGCAAGGAAAGCCCGGCGTAGTCCAGCCGCTTTGACTGGTCAGCTGGTGTGATCGCTGCCCTTGTCCTGCCGTGGCGTGTTCACCGCGGACGAGCCAGGCGTCACGCTGGCGTCGCTGACCAAGCGGCCGTTGAGCGAATACCAGTTGGGAATGCCCAGCGCGCGGTTGCGGGCCTGTGCCTCGCGCACGGCTTGGTTGCCAATGCGCATGATGCCGGCGGACCAGCGTTCAGCCTTCTTCGGATGGGTCATGTTTCGGTGTAGGAAGGAGGGCCTGGAAAGCGGTCCACATCTGTTCGTCGTATACCTGCCACTGGCCGTCCTGCGTCTCAGCGACGACGAGGAAGGATTCTCCGCCATTGAACACCACCATGCTTTGGTGAGCCAGCGGGCGGTACTGGTGCCAGAACACCGGAGCAGCCCGTAGGAAACGGCGGCGTACGTCTTCTTCCGGCACGTCGTGGCCGCCCTGCGCAACCCGTTCAGCGATGCGGCGCAGGCACAGCTCGGCGCTGTCGAGGAAGACGAAGACCAGCGTGACCTCGTAGCCGCGCTCGCGTGCCTTAGCGATGCTGCGGGCAAGGCTCGCGCCGGAGAGCGTTGATTCGATCACCAGTGACTCGCTGGCCTGCAGTGCAGCGCCGAGCCTCTTGCTGAACTCACGTCCGGCGGCCACGCGTGCACGGGCTGGGTCCAAGGGCGACAGCTGCAGGGCAATGTCGTCAGCGCCCAGGTAGGGCAGCCCTTCGCTGCGGGCGTAGAGGCGGGCAAAGGTGGTCTTGCCAGCGCCGTTGGGGCCGCCGACGAGGACCAGCCGTGGCGACGGTGAATGGCTCATGGCGGAATTCTCGATGTTTGCCCAAGGGGCCGGGCCGTTGACCAGGATCTCAGTGCAGCCAGCGAACAGGCAACGAAAGCACATCCGCAACATACCCGAAGACTACAAACCACCCACCGACCAACTCCCCTCCCCTGCCTCCCCCTTCTCCCCCCTTCAACGCGGCCAGAACAGGCGGTGCAGTCGAGAAAAACAGGCTGGGCAGGGATAGCCTGATGGTGAGACTCGGGTATGTTGCTTCGGAGTTGGCGCTGGCGTTTTCTTTGTCTGTGAGCCGCGTGTGTGTTCCGTCCATGCCCAACCGGCCTGCGGGCCCGCCGAATATTTGCACGCCCCCTGCGTGGTGGACTTCGCCGGCACAATGCCGTGGGTTGAAGACGGCGTTCCAGGACCCCTACCGCGCCACGGTGCAGCTGGGCGGGACCGACCCTAACAAGCTGCACGACCCCAAGGCCGACCTCGACGCGCAGCAGGTCGAGGATATCGGTGGTGCTGTCCGTGCGAGGCGCTGAGCACGAGCGGCTTGACCCGATGCTCGACGCATGCATGGCGGCGCACCAGGAACGCCTGGACGAGGACCGGCAGGTCGAATTCAAGAGCAAGGCCAAGGCTTTCGTGCGCAGCTACGGCTTCCTGGGCGCGATCCTGAGCTACAGGCACCCGGCCCGGGAGAAGCTGTCCAGGTTCCTCAACTTCCTGATCCCGAAGCTGCCCGCGCTGAAAAAGGAAGACCTGTCCAAGGACGTGCTCGAAGCCATCGACAAGGACAGCTAACGGTCCGGGGTCGAGGCGGAGCTGTCTAACATGGATTTGGCCGACGAGGACGGCACGGTCGAGCCCGCGTACCAAGTCGCTGGCGGTACGGGCTTGGTGCCCGAAATCGAGCGGTTGCCCGTGATCGTCAAGACCTTCAACACCCTGTTCGGCAACATCGAGTGGAAGGACACCGACAAGATCCAGCAAGTCATTGCCGAGGAAATCCAGGCGCGCTTGGCCCGAAACAAAGCTTACCTCAACGCGCAACGCGACTCCGACCGGCAGAGCGCTCGGCGGGGGCATGACCGGGCCCTGGGTCGCGTCGTGCTGGACCTGCTGTCCGACCTCACCGAGCTGTTCAAGCTGTTCAGCGGTAGCCCCGGCTTCAAGCGCCGGCTATCGGACATGGTGTTCGACTCGACCTACTGGCCGCCAGGCGCGTCGTCCTCACCGCCGGCGCAGGCGCAGGCGGGCCTGTAGCCATTCACGGACCCGGACATTTGCGCAAGGCAGCTGGCGTATGCGGTGCAGGACAGCATGCCATTTGCACCATCGCATTCCATTGGCATATGGACCGCAGCACGGGCAGGGACATTGCCGCAAGCTTGCGCTGCTGGCCCTGATGGATGTAGCGTCACTCGCCCGGTTAATGGTTGAAGCCTTGAAAACTCACATTTCACCCATGAAATCCTCGAGTTAAGGCATCGGAGAAAATCTCCTGCTCACAATCCCAAGGCAACGGCTCAAAGCTTCAGGCAAAGGAATTAAATGAGCAGTGATTTCACCGACCCGAGCCCATTCAGCAACGCCTCAACGTCGAATCTGGCCGCGAACGAATCCGCGCCATCGATGGGCCGTTATCTGTCACCTGATACTTCAGAAGCAGACCAAAGATTCGGTGCCACAGACCATTTGCTCAGCAGCATCGTCATCGGCATGACTTTCAAGCTTGGACCTGCCGCGCTGTTCGAGACGAAATCCGGTTGCGCCGTCGAAATACATGCGATTCGGGACTATATTTCGATAGGTTGCGAAAACATTACAGGCGTGCGGCATAAAATCGCAAAGCGGGCACAAATCAATGTCGAATCCATGCCGATTGTCGCATTGCACAACGATAACGAGTTGAGCGTTGCGGTCCTCCTGCCCCGCCACATGGCCATGTCGGACCTGCTTGAAAGGGCTGGCGACATCATCAACGACACTATCAGGCAGTGGACCAGTGGCATCAACGCTGCAGCACACGGGCTCAGCAATATTGCGCACGGCAGCGCGGAATCCCAGGCAGTAGAAAGCCCCCATGAAGCCGCCGCCACGGCGGTGTCCACTGGTGCCAACGCCACGGAACCCGAGCGAAATGCCATTCCGCCCGACAGTTGCGCCGAGCGTATTCATCGCAGCTTGGTCAAGCGAAACGGTATCCAGGATGTCAGCCTCAACTTCGTTGCTGGGGGCCGCATGGCCCAGTCCCCGCCGGACACGGTGAAGGCCGGGAGCAGGATTGCCGGCAAGCAGGTGCACTACAGGCTTTCGGAGCCGCTTGAGATCACGGCTCGCATCACCCGCATCGTGTCCGCGCACCAGTGTGAGTTGCGCGAAGAAGGCAGCTCGCGAAATGTCATTGCGGCATTCAGCTCCTACGAGCAATTGGGCATGATGCTGAAGTTTCTGCCTGGTTTTCCGGCCGTCAGGCTGATGGTCAAGAAATACGTATGCGATACGCCCGACACACAGGTGAAGCCCGCATTCATGATCGAGGCCCTGCTGGGTCTCACGCCACAGTGGCAGGATTATGGAGAATTCATCAACGATTATGAGGCTTGCCTGGACACATTGAAGAAGATGATGGACAGGGACGCCCCTTCACTGCCCGGCTCCTGAATCCGCAGGCTTTCGACAATGGCAGTATTGCATCAATGAAAGGCATTCATTGCTGAAGCGGCTTGCGCCAGTGTCTGCTGTGCGCGCCATGCGACGGCGGCAACCGCAAGAATCCGGGCGTATGTCCTGGCGGAGCGCACAGGAGCTGCCTGATCCCGTTTCACCGTCAATCCCACCCGGTCCCCGGGCCGCAGCCAATTGTGCGAACTGTCCCGTGCACCGGCAACCCGACCATGAACCTCGACCATCAGGCCTAATTGCCTCGCTCGCTCTGCCAATTCGAAGACGTTTTCGCTTTCAATTCCTTGAGCCGACGCCTTTGCCGTTGGGCGGATTGATGATGCCCCACGCCCTGAGGTTTTCGCTGGCACCAGCAATACGAGCGATCTGCTGTTTCCAAGGATGTGCCCAGCCAGATCGACGGCTTGCTCCAACGCACCGATGGTCTCGATGACCAGCATGCGGGCGGCGGGCACCAGGCAGCGTTCGATCAGGCCGGCAAATTCCTCGCACCGCTCTTTTGGAGCCGGTTGCAGCCGCTGCAAGGCCTGCTGGACCTGGTAGCGCTCGTGTTCCGGGTATTCCGAAGTCGTGGCTTCGACCCATCGCTGATCCGGTGGCGTCCTGCTGGTCCTGTGCTTGTCCGTCAGGGACGCAGCCGCGCGCAGTACGTGCTCGATCCAGGGTTCGGTGACATGCAGACGCTCCGCAAGGCCGTCCACGCGTCCGAAGCGCCGCCAGTGCTCGATGATGGCGTCGGCCGAGTGGAAGGCGTCGCCCTGGGGCAGCAAGGCCAATGGCGGCAAGGTGAGTGGAAGCGAAACCCGCGGGCCGCTGCCCAGGACATCGATCCGGGACCACAGCTTCCTGGCGAGTTCCAGCGGCGGCTGCCGGTTCGAGGACGGTTCGATGTCGCCAGCGGCGCGGGAGCGCTGGAGCGCCCGCTGCAGCGTCCTCAGGCTGGTACCCGTGGCGAAAGCGAAACCCTCGGCACCGTCCAGTTCAGCGGCCTCGGGCCAGAGCGTCGTTTCGCACCAGTGGCGCAGCAGCAGGTGCCCGCCATGGAAATAGCTCTGCAGCGTGGTGGCCGGCGACGCGTGTCCCATCAAGGACGCGACCGCCCACACGAAACGCCGGGACGGCCGTTCCTCCGATGTCAGCTCGTGCAGCGTGCCGGCGGCATTGCTGCCTTCGGCGTCCGGCGTCGCCGGCATGGCTGCCCGCACCTGCAGGCCACGGCCCAGGAGCCGTGTCGCGTAGGCATGCCGGCAGTGATGAATGCGCACCGACGGATCGCCACTGGCGCTGCGCAATGCCTGCACGATCCTGAGCGTGATCAGCCGACGCGGGAACAGATCGGCGCGGTCCTGGCCCGCGCTGCCGGCTGAAAACAGCGGCTGCACCTCCTGCGGGCCGGCATGGTGCTGGACGTGCAGCACCCAGTTGCTGAGCGCCTCGTGTTCCTGGTCGCCGAGGCTTTCGATCTGCACGACGCAGCGCCGGGCGCTTTCGGTCTTCAGCGCGCGGTAGCGGTTGGCCCGCACCAGCACGCGCCAGCGTCCACGGTCCGCGTCGAACACGACGTCCCCGGCGCGCAGCCCCAGGCACTCGGCAATGCGCAGCCCGAAGCGAAACAGCAGCACCAGGACGGCAGCCTGCATGGCCCTCACGCGTGCCGGCATGGCCCCGTCCGCCCGCAGCATCGCCAGCGCCCGGAAGTATTCGTGCTCGTGCACCAGGTTGGCGTCGACGCGCGCCAGGCCTTGCTGCGTCGCCTGCTGCAGCGCATGCCAGTTGATTTCGCACACACCATGGTGGACTACGAGGTGGCGGTGCAGGCTGCGCATCGGCGCGTACAGGTGCTGTCGGCTCTCGACCTCGGCGTCCTCGGCGATCTGCAGGTACAGCCCTTCGAGCTCATCGGCCGACAGGGCCGCCGGATCGATGGCCCCGAACTCCTCGATGGCACGCAGCGCCCATGACGACCAATAATTGCGCAGCGTCTTCGGCGCATAGTCGCGTCCGCCCTTCTGGCCCAGCTTGGCCAGGCGGTACATCCACTGCGCTGCCAGGCCGCACATGGGCGGCAGCGCAGGTGAGTGCAGCAGGTCGGCGGATTGCGCCTCAATGGCCTCGGTGAACCGCCGCATCGGGCGCAGCTCGCGGCCGGCGGACGGGCTTCCACCCGGGACCGCGCCACGGCGCTCCTGCACCCGGGCACGCGCCGCGGCCGAGCGGTCCATCAGCCGCAGCGCCAGCGACATGCGCTCGCGAAACAGCGCCTCGTCGCGAAGCCGGCCCGCCCTCTTCATGGGCAGCGCGGCGCCCTCCTCTTCCGGTTCGTCTTCCGGCGTGGCGCGGCCGCCACCCCAGGCGTCCACCGCAGCCTGTGTGGGCGGCAGGCCGCCCGCGCGCTCCAGGCAGGCGCCTTCCGGCGAGACGCTGCCGTGCGCGCCGCCGGCAAAGCCCAGCACCAGGCCCGGCGCATCGGCCGCCGTGCCCGCCAGCACGCGTGCCAACAGCGCGTCGAAGCCAGAAAGCGGCGCCATGCCGCAACCCTGCCAGTCCAGCGTGTTGGCCAGCCGCGTCACGGACGCCAGGCTGCAGCTCCTCCAGGCCGCGGCATCCACACCGGCCACCATCTCCGCGAAGACCCGGCGCACTGGATAAAGCCGGGAGTTTCCGCTGGGCAGTCCGGCGCGCACCCACGCCAAGCCGGCGTCATCGAGAAAGACCTCCAGTCGGGTGTGGCCCTTGTTCCACCCGCGCCAGACCTCGGGATCCACGAGCAGCGAGTCCACGACCAGCGTCAACACCAGGGCCTCAAGATGCGGCGCGGGCCCCGACGAGCGCGCCGCACGCCAGGCCTTGATCTCCGCGGCCCAGAACGCGTGCAAGGCCTTGCGAAAGCGACGCAGCCACCGGGCGCAGGCCAGCCCATGCGGAGGGCACTGGTGGCCCAGGTCGCGAATGCTCAAGGTGATGGCGGGCAGTTCCAGGTCCAGGCCGTCATCCGTGGTCTGGAGCGCCAGCAACGCATCGCGCATTGCTTCGAGCCGTTCGCTGGCCCAGTAGCTGCGCTGATTGCCCGAAGCCTCCCGCGCACGGGCGAACAGCCGGGCAACGTCGTCCTGCGTGATGTCGTCGGGTGGCCGCCCGGCCAGTTGCTCCGTGATCCAGGCGTCCACCTCGGCCTGGATCTTCTGCCGCCGCTGGCGCCGCATCTGCTCGCGTTGTTCATGCCCGAAGGACATCGCGGGCAGCTTCGTGGCCGGGCGCGGTGGGTGGTTCGGGCTTCCCGGCGCCAAGAAGCCCGGGATGGAGCGCAGTCCCAGCAGCGCCACGAGCTCGTCGAGCCGCTGCCTCACGTCGCCGAACAGCGCCTCGAAAGGCACGGGCGACAGCAGCGAGAGGTTGTGCGTGCCCAGGTCGTGGTGTCCCAGCAGGCTGCTGACGGCCTGGTCGCTGGCGCCCTGCTCCAGCAGCCAGGTCGAGATGAAATGCCGTCCCAGATTCAGCGGCAGCGTCCACACCCCGGCCGCGGCCTGCGCCAGCCGCGCCGGCGTCACTGGCACGATGCCGTGCTGCTCATCGAGCAGGAAGCGAAACGGCGCGCTGCGCTGCCCGGGCTGCTCCAGCATCGAGCGCAGCCGAGCCGCCGTCTGCGGTGCCGTGGCGTCGAGTTCAACGGCCAGGCGGCGCACATACCTGATGTGCTCCTCGCACTGCAGCACCGCCAGTGCCGGCAGCGGCACGACGCGGTGCGCCCGCGTGT
This sequence comes from Azohydromonas aeria, assembly GCF_009760915.1. Classification (GTDB taxonomy): domain Bacteria; phylum Pseudomonadota; class Gammaproteobacteria; order Burkholderiales; family Burkholderiaceae_C; genus Azohydromonas; species Azohydromonas aeria. The sequence continues at coordinate 20,843 of NZ_VIDQ01000076.1, read as the reverse complement.
CGCCCTGCTGCTTGTCGGCGATGACGATGCGGCGCGTACGCAGGTCCAGCAGCTCCAGCGATTCGACGGGGTCCGACACCACGCGGTGCAGCGTCTGGAACATCAGCAGCAGCACCTCATGGCATTCGCGAGCGTTGTGGCGCTCGTGCAGCGGCCGCCCGGCATCTCCAGCCACCGCCTCGCACTGGGCCGTGAAGGATGCCCATTGCGCCCTGACGGCATCAACATGGGGATCGAGGCGGCTGCCCACCCAGCCGGTATCGCCTGTTCCGGCTGCCGTATCCGGCACTGACCATCCGGCCCTCAGCAAGGTGCCGCGGTGCAGCGCCGACAGTTCGGCTGACGGGTACGCGCGGTAATAGGCAGCAGGACAAGGATGACCCGATTCCGTGTCGCAGAGCAGATGCAGCGGCACGTGGTCCCGCCGCGCCTGGTACAGGGCGTTGGACAGCCAGGTTTCCACCCGGCCCAGCGTCTGCAGCCCGCGGGTGCGCCCGCGCAAGCCCGCGAGCCACTCCCGGACGTCGGCTTCCACCGTCTCGCGCGGCAGTTTCAGCGCCTGCCCCAGCGTTCCCTTGGCATCCCGTGGCAGTTGACGCTCCAGCCAGTGCGCCACCTCGCCGGGAAGCGCCAACCGGACATGCGTGGCCTCGGAACGCATGAGCGCCAGCTGCCGCGCGTCGGGAGTCCAGGCATCCGGTGGCGTGGGCACCCGGTGCACGAGCGTGTCGCAGCCGTCGAGCCAGGACGCATCCAGAGACGGTTCCAGCGACAACGCCAAGGCTTGGTCCAGCAATCGTCCGGTCACGTGCGCCAGAGCCAGCAAACCCACGGCCACTGGAGTTTCACCGATTTCCGCGGTGAATGCCGATTTCAATTCGGCTACCAATACCGAGTGGTCTGCGGGCGACAGTTGCTCGTTGACCCACACCAGGTGTTGATTTTCCAGGGCGGAGCGAAAACCCGTCCTGGCGCGACGCGCCTCTGCACTAGCCCGAGTTTCCAAGGTCCGTGCAGGATCGGGCAAGGCACGGGGCTCTGGATACGGCGCTTCCGGGGCTTGTCGCGATGGGAGGAGGAATTCCGTCTCGCCATTGCCGCCAGCGGCGACATCACTGTCGCCATCGGTGTCCACATTGAAGTCAATCCGGACAGGTGCGGGCGCAGGGTCGGCAAACTCACGCGTCGCCGGCTGGCGTGCTGGGGAGATTTCCGGATCCTGCAATACCGGCCTGACCTTGGCAGCAGGCTCCAACAGCAGGTCGCACCACTGCCCCAAATTCCGCAGCCATTTTACCTTGTCCTTGTGCAAACCCGCCGTATCGCGCAGGCATGTGCTGACATGGCTTCGGCAGTGCTGCAGCGCTTCCTGCAAGCTGAACTCATTCTTCAGCCGTGGCGGCATGATCGCCTTCCACGTGCCGCTGGGCTTGGCCGACAGCCTGACGCCGTCCGCGAGATGGGCCAGCAGCCGTGTTTCCTGCCGGCCCAAGACGTATCCTGACAGCAGCACGGCTTTCAGCATGGGCATGCTGTCGTGCAACTGCATGGCCATGGGCAAGGTCAGCAGCGGAGCCAGCTCGTATTCGGGCGCCTCTCCGGTTCTCTTTGCCGATCGATGTTCCGTCAACCCGATACCGAGATTTTCATGGCATTTCAGGCCGAACCACTGGTCGATGAGCTTGAAAGTGCTGCCGCTGTGCAGGAGCGCATCCGCATAGCTTCTGGGCAAGGGCGGCAGTACCAAGTCAAGCAGCCGCTGCGAGCGTGCATGCGGTTGCAGGGCTTGGTTCTGCCCACTGGCGGCTTGCAATTCATGGGACATCGCGTGGCGACAAGCCTCTCTGACAGTGCGGCTGCTTCAACATCCAGCTCAGCACACAAGTGAATGTGACGCCGATTTTTTGTTGTCTATCAGCTACTTGTGCGTGTAGTGGGGTTAAAAACACGCTTCGAAGCTGTGTTAGTACATCACGATTTTTGACGTTTTGCCATGAGAACCCATCATCGAATGGGAAATGCTCCAACAGGTATGTTGCAACTGCTTTTCCTCCGAGCTTCAAAAGGATGCCTGCTGCAGCGGCACCATGACCGCGCTGACGTTCTGCAGGGCTTCTTGTCATGAGCGACAACCGGATTACCCGTCGATAATGCGGTTGCAGGTCGGTGCCGCATCTTTGGCGTAAGGGCGGCAGCCTTTTCACACATCTCTCCCATGAGCATTTGTGTCCTTATTGCGGCACGAAGCAATATGAGTCCGGTGGAAAAGTCACCATGCTAGGAAAGATAACTCTCGCGGTGCTTGCGCTTCCTTTTCTAGGAGCGCCGTTCAAGGCCTTGTTTGGAAGCCAGTAGAAGCAATAATTTTCTGATCCGATCTTATTGATTGAAGGCAGCTTTTCATGCCACGCATTGATCTGTAGGCCCTTTTTCCAAAAAAGAGATGGTCAAGCGCCTGGGCGTACGGTGGGATGCAAAGCGCAAGATGTGGTTCGCAGAAGGCGTGTATCCTGCTGCGTTCGACCGTTGGCTTCCCAGCGAGCCTGAATCACCGTGCGCGCACAGGCTATTTCTTCGCCGAGGCTTGGCATACTTGCTGAAAATGCCAATCGGCGACCCGTATCCACGACATCATCTTGCCTGTGGGACATGAAAGCCTTGAATATGACGATGGCGACAACGGCAACTTAAATCGGGGCAGGTATGACGATCCTGCCGTCTCTTACTGTACTCTCGATTTGACGGCATGTCCGGCAACACGTCTGCGCGATTATTCACCGCATTACTGTACCGACTATAGCCAGACCACGGCTTCGTCCTGCTGGATGAATCACTGTAAGCACTGCGGCATGAACCAAGGTAATTTTCAGCTGTATGCGAGCCGGGCGAGGCGTTTTGTCCAATGGACGAGCAAGGCACTTCCCTTATCCGTCTTCATACCATTGCTGAGCCGTTCGGCTGCAATGGCAGCACCAGTGCAGCTTCTCCACGACGACGGTGTAGACGATATAGGTGCGTAGCCGCGGTGCCGGGAGGTCGTCAAGCAACACCGGGTAGACCGCCGGCACTGGGGCCGACGTCCACCTGCACCCTGCGACGGGCATGGGCATGGGCATGGGCATGGGCATGGGCATGGGCATGGGCATGGGCATGGGCATGGGCATGGGCATGGGCCAGCATGGCATCGAGGAGGACCCAGACGCCACCGTAGCCGGCCTCCTTGCGGGTTTCCTCCACGCTGATGCTGCCCGGGTCGAAAACGAGGCCTTCCTCGACCGCGACGGCGGCAACCTCACCAAAGGGCGCGGCAAGGGCATCAAGCTCGCTCGGCCCGAAACCCAGGCGGGTGACGTCACGGGTTGGCCGGTGCAGCAGGTCGTACCAACGTGTGAACAGCAGCGCGCCCTTGAGGATGAAGCGCCCGGCCTGGGGCGAGACACCCAAGCGGTAGAGGAAGCGCTCAAGCACGTAGCGCACGAGCACCGAGTTGAAGTGGGAAGCCTCGGCCTTGGCGATGCTGAGCAGCCGTGCGCGGACTGACGAGCCCGGGCCGCGATTCCTCCGCCGCTGTCGAGGCGGGACGCTGCACCCTTACATCAGGCCGAAAAGCAGGACGGCTTCAGCGGCGCTTGCGCGCAGGCTTCGCGGCAGCGCTGGGGCTCGGCGCAGGCGGGGCTTGCGCCACCAAGTGGGCCACGAGCTGCTCGGCCGAGGGCGTCCAACCCGGGCCCGACTCGTTGGCCATCGTCTCGGCCAGCCACTGGAAGAAGTTGGCCCGCACGATGGGCTTTTTCAGGCCGGTGGCCGTGAAGTCGCGCAGCAGGTACGGGAAGCGCTCACGGGCGAACGCTTCGAAGCGGCGCAGGTAGTCCTCCTGCACTTCGACGGGCACCTCGGGCCAGTGCGCCTTGGCGTTTTCCACGCGGCTGGCGCGAAAGTCCTCCAGCGCCAGCCGCATGCCCTCCTCCGGCGTCGGCTGCGGCCGGGTAGGCGCGGCGGCTGGGCCCGGGGCGGCGTCGCCGGCGCGGGCCTGGGCGCGTACCTGGGCCACCACGAAGCCGGCCGGGTTCTGCAGGCCGCTGGCCTGCCCGGCCTGCTCGACGCCGGCGCGCAGCTGCTCGCCGCCGTACTGGCGCACCAGGCTGCGCGCCACCTTCTCGTTGACGCCCACGCCCACGGCGCTGTCCACCGCCGACTGCTCCTGCGCGCTGAGCTCGCCGCCGCGAGCGGCCACGAAGCCCTTGCGGTGATGGATGCGGAACTGCAGTTCCTTCACCGCCCGGCCTTCCTTGATGAGAACAGGCTCGACCAGAAACTCATCCTGCACGGCATTGAGCTCGCGCACGGCCTTCTGCACCACGTCGCGGTTGAAGTAGCGGAACTCGCCGTAGCGCTCCCTGGCCTCGCCGGCCTGCTTGCCGTAGCGGATCTGCGAGCGGATGCGCGCGCTCTCGTCGGACTCCCCGGTGAGCACCGGCACCCACTCCTGCCAGGGCCGGCGCATGGTCAGGCCACTGGGATTGCTGCGGTAGCGGCACACGATCTCGTACAGGCTCAGCGTCGAGTTCAGGCCGATCTCGGCCACGACGTTGAGGGAGAGCATGTAGTAGTGCTGGTAGGCGCGCAGCTCCTTGAGCAGCGTCGGCGGCAGCGACCACTCGATGCACTCGCGCCCAGCGGCGTTGGTGACGAACTCGACGCTGCCCAGCAGCTGGCTGGAGGCCCAGGTGCGCACTTCGCCGGTTCGCGGATCGCGTACCGACTCGGACCACTCCACCAGCGTGCGCTGGCACTCGCGGATGCTTTCCTTGATATGCGCGTGGTCGCGGCTGGAGAAGCTGGCATCGCGCATGAGGGTGCGCAACGGGATGCGCCAGACCATGCCGTCGGCGATCTTGGCCGCCTCGGTATTGAGCGAATAGCTCACCAGCAGCAGCCAGGCCTTGCGACTCCACAGCGTGATGCGCCGGGTGCGGGGCTCCAGCACCGCCATCTCGACCGGCTTGCGCACGGTGCGCAGCTCGCCATCGGCGCGACGCAGCGTGCCCGGGTCCACCTCGGCGGCCGGCGCAGTGGCCGCCGTGTTCACCCGCACGCGGTTCGCAGGCGGATCCATGCCTTCAAACAGCGCAGGCTGAGCGGCAGGTTTGGAGCGGGTGACCATGCAAGTGTGAGATCAGGACAACGGCGAATTCTCACACGAAGCTTGGTACGAAAGGCTGATGCGCGTTGCTCCAGGCCGTACCGTTCTCACGCCAAAAACACGCGTGCCTTGATGCCAGTTGAGCAATACAAGTTCAATCCAATTCCAACACTATTTGACGGACGGAAAAATCGTTGTGCAACAACGACTTGGCTGTGTTGCTGTGAGAGCTTTCGTGCGCCGACGTGAGAGCTTCTGTGCGCTGCGGTGAGTGGAAATCCGCATTTCCGAGGTTTGAGCGTGAGAGCTTCTGTGCGCTGTGGTGAGTGGAAACGTGCAGATCCCATGCAGCAACCGTGAGTGCTTTTGTGCAGCCAACTGCATCGGCGCCGCAGCTGTCTCGTTGCAGGCGGACGCTGCGCGAACGGGCATGGAATCGCTGAACGTGAGCCGTTTTGTGCAAACCGGCATCCGCAGCCTCCTTCTAACCCCATTGGGCTGGTCCCGGACGCAGGCGTCAGCCGCTGCCTGGTGCTGTTGCGTCTGCAGACGGGGCAAGGGTGCTGCAGCAACGTATAGTGCGTGGCGCTTCAAAAACGGTTGCCGAAGAAGAAAAGGCCGCCGAACATAAGATTTGTCTTCGAAAAGGAAAAACTCATGGCAGCAGACGCGGTGTCGCCCACACCTGCCCTGTCCCGCGGCGTGACGCTGGACGACCTCAACCGGCTTGACTTCCAAATCAGCTCGATGATGGAGCGCATCCGCTCCGCCATCTACCGGCCTACCGGCGAGAAGCGGGCGCCCCGCTTCAACGCCACGCAGTTGGCGGCGCTGTGCGGCAAGTCGCATGCGGCCATGTTGCGGCTGCTGGACAAATCGGCGGAGTTTGGCCTGGCCAACGGGCTGGTCACGGACGAGTCCGGCAACAAGCTCACGCCGCACCGCTCCTTCTCGCTGGAGCAGGCCATTGACTGGGTGCGGCACGTCGGGGCGCGCCGCTACGCACGCCAGCCCGGGCAGCTGGGCACCGTCATTTCGGTGGGCCTGTTCAAGGGCGGCATCGGCAAGACGACGCTGGCCACCTCGCTGGCGCAGGGCCTGTCGCTGCGCTCGTACTCGGTGCTGCTGGTGGACCTGGACCCGCAGGGCAGCGCCACGGCCGTCATGGGTTCGAACCCGGGCGCCATCGGCGCGGAGGAGACGGTCGAGCCCGTGACGCGCGCGCCCGGCACCGAGGGCTACCGCGCCTCGCTTGCCGAGTCGATTCGCCCGACCTACTGGAGCGGGGTGGACCTGATTGCCGGTTCCACCAGCCTCTTCGCCTCCGAGTTCTATCTGCCGCTGCGCTCGATGGAAGCGCAGCGCGAGGGCAAGCAGTTCAACTTCCTGGAAGTGCTGAGCCAGGCGCTGCACCCGCTGCGCAGCGAGTACGACTACATCATCCTGGACCTGCCCCCGGCGCTGTCGTACCTGACCATGAATGCCTACTGGGCCTCGGACGCGCTGATCCTGCCGGTGGTGCCTGAAGGCTTGAGCCTGCAAAGCTCGGTGCAGTTCTGGAACATGTTTACCGACTTGGCCGAGACGATGCGCCGGGTCTCGGACCGGGAGCGCCTGTTCGCCTGGCTGGGCGTGGTGCCCAGCATGGTCGAGTCGCACAAGGGCCGCGTGCAGGAGATGCTCAAGTGGATCCGCATGTTCTACGGGGAGTACGTGATGAGCAGCGAGCTGCCGCTGACCGAAGCCATCAAGACCAGCGGCACGGAGCTGGCGACCGTCTTCGACGTCGAGAAGTACGTTGGATCGGCCAAGACCTATGAGCGTGCGCGCGTGGCGTTCGACAAGTTCGTCGACGAGGTCGATCTGATGACGCGCCGCCACGTGTGGAACGAGCCTGAATCGGAGGAATGACATGGCCAAGGGTGTGAAGTCCCATCTGGGCGAGATCACGGCCATGCTGGCCGATGCAGCGCCGGTGGCCCTGCGACCGCGTGGCACGGGTTCCATCGGCGCGCCGGTGCAGTTGGCTCAGCTGTCCGCCGGCTACCAGCAGCTGCAGACGAAGGTGCAGGAACTGGAAGGCCGCGCCGGGCGTCCGCTGGTGCTGCGGCTGGAGGCGCTGCGCCCCAGCCGCTGGCAGACCGCCGGCATCGACGAGGACCGGGTGGCTGGCCTGCAAGCCAACCTGGAGCACAACGCCCTGGCTTCGCCGGTGGTGGTGCGCACGCTGGCCGACGGCGGCTACGAAATCATCGCGGGCCACCACCGGGTCGAGGCCTTCCGGCGGCTCGGTCGCGAGGAAATCGACGCCGTCGTCAAGGACTATGCCGACGAAGAAGCCATGGCTCTGGTCTTCTTCGACAACTTCCTGGCGCCGGAACTGCCCGACTATCACAAGTACCTTGGCTTCGAGCAGATTCGCCGTGCCAGTGGCATGTCTCAGGAAGCGCTGGCGAAGAAGGCTGGCGTAAGCCGCTCACTGGTGGCGCAATTGCTGAGCTTCGAGCGGCTGCCCGCTGACGCACTGGCGCTGATCGCCAGTCACCCGCGCAGTGTCGGCGCCAACTTGGCGCAGGGCTTGGCGCAGCTTTCTGCCGACCAGCCCGAACGCGTGACGCGGGCGGTGCAAATGGTGGTCGAACAGCAGCTCGACCAGTCCAAGGCCCTGGCCTGGGTGCGCGCGCCGCAGCGCCCGTCCCGCACCGCGGCGAACGCGCCGGTGGTGATCCGCTCGGGCCGCAAGACCTTTTGCGACGTGACGGCCAGCGGTAACCGCGTCGTGGTGCGCTTCAAGTCCGAGGAGGACCGCCAGCGCGCCGAGCAAGCGATCGAGGCGTTGCTGCGTGACCTGGCTGAGGCGCCGTGAGCGCACGGCACATGCTGTATCCACAAGGGGCCTTCGGGCCCCTTTTCCATTGCAGGTCGGCTTTCACCGGGGTCCGCAACGCTTGCTATAAAATAACATCTTTATAAATCAAACACTTAGCATTTCGGCTCGGCGGCTTCACTGCCACCCCTTCAACCTGGCCGAATGGCGGGCACGCTGCGCCACTGATGCACCGGATGTCAGTGGAGGTGTGCGGTGACGGTGGCGGATGCCGGCGTGCAGCGTTTCACACAGCACGGTCCCGTGATGCTGATGGCGCGGCTGGCGCTACAGTGCGACAAGCCGACGCTGGCCCCGGGCTGGCGCGTGCGCATCCTCAACGGCAACCATCTCGGGGCCAGCGAACTGCGCATTGAGCCGCTACGTGGCTAACCGCGGTGCGTCACTGTCAGGGCAGTCGCTGGTGGTTTTCGACCCCGACAGCGCCTTGTGCTCGCCGTGATGCCCGCAGAAGACGCCCACGTGCAGTAGCGGCTGGGCCGCACAAGGGGCGTGCTTCATCGTGCGCGAGCACGGCATAAATGCGCACCTCACGCCGTGTTCGCCTACGAGCAACTCGATACCTTGTCGCTGGCGCAGGCGCTGCTGGATGTTGCGGCCCTTGTCCAGCCCGCGTGACTGCGCCGCCACCGTCGGGGGGCCAAGCCCGCGGCCAAGGAGAACTCTGTCACCCGCCGCGAAGCCTCACGCCACGTCGCCACAGCGCATGTCCTGGCCAGGGGTCGCGTTAAATGAAGCGCAGACGACCTTAAAGAGGGATTTCAATGCCAGCGCAAAGCCGCAGCAGTCCGGCTGCAAGGGAAGGCGGCAGGTTCATGGATCCCAGCGTCCGGCATGCCAGCAACCTGGAATGCCGAACGACCGGCTGAAGGGGCAGAGCAGACGGTGCAGGCCTGCCCGTGAACCCACACGCGCCCAACCTGCGGGTCCAGGCGTCCCGCCAAGTGTGAGAGCTTTTGTGCGCGGCACACGAAGCCTGCGTCCCGGGACGAGTGCTGTGAACCGTGAGAGCTTTTGTGCAGGTGTGGCTTGCGCCACCAGCCTTGATCATGCGGGGCAACGTGGCGTTCAGCCGAAGCGGTGCGCCCCGTCGGTGCTGGAGCGCACGCCGCTCGCACCCGCGTGCTTGGCCAGCCAGGCCGGGCCTCGCTTCCGGCCCTTGCCGTACAGCAGCTCCAGATGCGGCCCATGGGCCAGTAGCCGCGTTTCCTGCCGCTGCGTGCTCGGGCAGGAACCGGGTTCGATCCTGTGAAAGCCGCATGACTTGCAGCTTGCGCTCCAGCCGACCATGGTCGATGAAGGACGGCGCGGCAATGGACATGGCGCGTGAGAAGAGCGGCCTCCCGCGCATGAAGTGGGCGTGGGAGCCCAGTTCTGTGACGCGCTCGTGTATCCCGGCCGAGGTGTGCGGGATGTCGGCGCGCGTCAAGGGGCTCAACAGCTGCAACAGCACATCGGTGCTGGTGCACTCACGGAACAGCGGGAACACGGTCGGGTCGGCGCTGTAGCCACCAACCCAGTACGGCTGTCCGTTGATGTCGACGGAGGCGTGGAGACAGGGCAGGCAGGCCGAGGCCAGCTGCACTTCGGCACTCAGCTCAGACTTCCGGGACACGCAAAGCCGCCCGGTGTTGGCCCTGCGTCGTGCCGATGAACAGTTTGAAGGGACTGTGCCGGCACAGCCGTTCGATACCGACACGTCGCACCAGCGGCCGCGCACGCCGTTGAGCGCCATCGGGTTGCGCTGCGCCGGCGAGAACTGCGTGGCCAAGCTCGCGAGCATGCGGCCGGCCGGCGACAGGCTGACGTCCTCGCCGGGGCGCTGGCCCAGCAAGGCGGCGGGCATCATTCGTCAGATGGCGGACCAGGAGGCCGCCAGTGCCTGCCGTGCTCCCGCGCGTCCGCCCCGTGCCCAGTCGTCGGCGATGGCAACCGCGTTCATCGCGTCGGCGCTGCTGCCGCTGAAGCCTTCGAATTCGAAACCGATGCTGTCGAGCAGGGCGTCCAGTTGCCCACAGCGCGCGCGTTTGGCGCCGTCACGCCTCAGGCCCTGCTCACGGCCGACGAGGCGATGGAGCTTCAGGCAGCCCTGTGCCGTCGTGAGCTGGAGCGGCTCGTGCGCGCCGTGGCCGTAAGCTCGGGCGAGCTCGCCCAAGAATCAGAGCGCGGCAGCGCGGCCCTGGCCGCCGGGCCGGCATTGCCGTTCCTGGCGAGCTAGCGCCGGTTGGTGAACGCGATCCGCCACATCGTGGTGGCCGACACTTCCTGGAGCGCTTGCGCTGAATCCGCGCCGTGGCCGCCATCCTTGACGACGGGAAGCACACCCATGATCCGCAACGAGCGCCTGGCCGCCACCATCGACGGCAACTTCGTCGTGTTCCTGATCGGCCTGCGTATCAACAAGCCCTGGCTCGTGCACAAGTGGCTGCCCGTGCTCGGCGCCATGCCGCGCATGATCAACGAGCTGCAACGCCATCCGGAGATGGGTTTCCTGCACGCCGAGAGCTGGCTCGGCCGCACCGCCATCATGGTGCAGTACTGGCGCAGCATCGAGCAGCTGCAGGCCTACGCCCACGACAGGACGGCAGCGCACCTGCCGGCCTGGCGCCGGTTCAACCGCGCCGTAGGCACGGACGGCTCGGTGGGCATCTGGCACGAAACCTACCTCGCCGCTGCCGGCAGCTACGAGAGCATCTACGTGAACATGCCGCCGTTCGGGTTGGGCAGGGCGGGGCAGCTGGTCCGGGCCAGCGGCTCCATGCAAACCGCAGCGTCCCGCATGGATTTCGGAGGAAGCCACCTGGTGCAGCGTGGTCACGGTTCTGGCCGCACCAGTTTGCCCATGTGCGCGATGCTGGGCAGCTTCACAAGGGCAGCAACTCGCATTTGTGTACACAGTGATGCACAATTGAGGTGTTCTTTCCCATGTTTGGAGCACACCATGGAACCCACCAAGGTCGGCATCCGCGAGTTCCGTGCAGGTCTTGCCGAGTACATCGCCGCAGACAAGCCAGTGGCGGTCACGCGTCACGGGCAGACCGTGGGCTACTTCATTCCCACGCACGCTCAGGCAGAAGCGGACATGGCCGCCCTGCAACAGGTCTGGGAACAGCTCGACCACCTGCTGGCCGCCCAGGGCGTTGACGTCGAGGAAGTGGCAGCGGAATTCAAGGCCGCCCGGGCCGCCGATGCGTCAGGCCATCGGCCAGGCCGCAAGCGCGTGTGAGGCCACCTTCGCAGCAGCCGTCAGTGGCCATGATCCAGCGGGCCATCGTCCTGGACGCCAACATCCTCATCCGCGCAGTCCTGGGCGTGCGGGTGCGCCGACTCATCGCGGACCACGCCAGGGAGGTGAGCTTTTTCGCCCCCGACACCGCGTACATCGAGGCGCACAAGTACCTACCGGCCTTGTTGGAAAAACGCGGCGTGGACAGCGCCGCCACGCTGGCGGTTCTGGACGCCTTGGAAGCGGTAGTGCATCCGCTTGACGCAGAGGTCTACCAGCCGCTGCAGGGCCAGGCCCTGGCGCGCATTGCCGAGCGTGATCTCGACGACTGGCCGGCGCTGGCTTGTGCGCTGGTGTTGGGCTGTCCGGTATGGACAGAGGACGCTGATTTCTTCGGCACCGGCGTGGCCACCTGGACCACGAGCCGGGTGAAACTCTATCTGGCGCCTGAAGACTGACAGCAGAACCGACCCCTGCAAACCGAACGGGGGCATGCATGGCCGCACCAGCATCTCCTGTTTCCCGACCCGCCACCCTATGCGTCTTCTCCAGTACAAGGACCTCGACTTGCGGCGTGTGCGTCCGGCCTTCGAGAAAGTGCGTGCCGCCATCGAGACCGGCGACTTCCGTTCGGCCGACGTGAAGAAGCTGCATGCTGGGCCTTACTACCGCGCGCGGCTGGACCATGCCAACCGGCTGCTGCTGCAGTTCGCGCGCATCGACGGCCAAATGGTGTGCCTGGCGCTGGAGGTCATCCTCAACCATGCCTACGACCACTCGCGCTTCCTGCGGGGAGCCGCGGTGGACGAGGCCAAGATCGAGCACGAGCCGACCGCCGATGCTGCGGCGGTGCCCGAGGCCGAACTTGCTCCGCTGCGCTGGCTGCACCCACAGCGCGTGCAGTTCGAATTGCTGGACAAGCCCGTGGTGTTCGACGACGCGCAGGACGCGCTCTCGCGGTTGCCTCTACCGCTCGTGGTGGCGGGATCCGCGGGCTCCGGCAAGACGGCACTGACCATTTCGCGGCTGCGCGAACTGCCCGGGCGGGTGCTGTACGTCACGCTCTCGCCGTACCTCGCGCAGGGGGCGCTTTCGCTCTACGGCGCCCACGCCTTCGAGAACCCGGCACAGGAGGCGGACTTCCTGAGCTTTCGGGAACTGCTGGAAACCATGCGCGTGCCGCCGGGGCGCGAGGTGGACTTGAAGGCGTTTCGCGGCTGGTTCGACCGCCACCGCCAAGCCGTCCGGGCACTGGGCGACTTCGACGCCCATGCGCTGTTCGAGGAGTTCCGGGGCGTCATAGGCGCGCAGCCGGGCGGACCGCTGGCGCTGCAGGACTACCTGGCCCTGGGCCCGCGCCAGAGCCTGCTGCCGGCCGCCGCGCGCGAGGCGACGCACGGCCTGTTCCAGCGCTACCGCCAGTGGCTCGCCGAGGCCGGGCTGTTCGACGCCAACCTGGTGGCGCACGAGTGGCGCGCGCTGGCTACGGCCGAGTACGACTTCGTGGTGGTGGACGAGGTGCAGGACTTCACCCCGGTGCAGCTGGCGCTGGTGCTGGCGACGCTGAAAGCCCCGGGGCAGTTCCTGCTGTGCGGCGACAGCAACCAGATCGTGCACCCCAACTTCTTCTCCTGGGCCGCGGTCAAGACGATGTTCTGGCACGGCCTGGCCGGCGCGGCGGCACAGCGCCAGCAGCTGCACGTGCTGCAGGCCAACTTCCGCAACACCCGCCGCGTCACGGAGCTGGCCAACCGGCTGCTCAAGGTCAAGCAGTCGCGCTTCGGCTCGGTGGACCGCGAGAGCAACTTCCTGGTCACCAGCACCTCGGGCGAGGAAGGGGAGGTCACCCTGGTGCCGGCCAAGGACGCCGCCCTCAAAGCGCTGGACGCGGCCACGCGCGCGTCCGTGCAGCACGCGGTCATCGTGCTGCGCGACGAGGACAAGGCCGTGGCTCGGGAATACTTCCGCACGCCGCTGCTGTTCTCGGTGCACGAGGCGAAGGGCCTGGAGTACCCGCACGTGGTGCTGTTCAACCTGGTGTCGGGGCAACGCGCCGCGTACGCCGAGGTGTGCGAGGGGGTGACGGCAGCCGACGTGCAGCGCGAGAGCCTGGACTACGCCCGGGCGCGTGACAAGACCGACCGCTCGCTGGAGGTCTACAAGTTCTACGTCAACGCGCTGTACGTCGCCATGACGCGTGCGGTGCGCTCGCTCACGCTGGTGGAGTCCGACACAGCTCACCCGCTGCTGGACTTGCTGGGCCTGCAAGCGGGCGAGGCGCGGCTGCAGGCGGCGCGTGCTTCGACGAGGGACGAGTGGGCGCAGGAGGCGCGCAAGCTGGAGCTGCAGGGCAAGGCCGAGCAGGCCCAGGCGATCCGCGACGCTTTCCTGCAGCACCGTCCGGTGCCCTGGACGCCCTGGGACCAGCCGCACATCGAGCAGCTCGCGCTCAAGGCGTTGGACGCCGCCAGCCCCAGCGCCAAGCCCCGGCAGGTGATCTTCGACTACGCGCTCTGGCACGGGCAGCAGCACTGGATCGAACAGCTGTCGACGGTGAACTTCCCTGGGGCGCGCCAGCTGGTCGTGGACGGCGAATTCCTCGGTGCCGGCTGGAACGACACCCGTGACGCCTTCCGGCCGCCGCTTTGGGAGCAAGGCGAGCAGCTGGTGCGGCGCACAGTGGCGGCGCTGCGCCAGCGTCATCTGCAGCCCTACGCGGCAAAGAACTACAAGGAAGTCCTGCGCCAGGCCGACGCGCACGGCGTGGACCATCGCACGCCGGTGGGCGCCACGCCACTGATGCTGGCGGCGCGTGCCGGCAACGCACCGCTGGTGCAGGCGCTGCTCGAGAAGGGCGCCGATCCGCAAGTGCGCGACGAGTTCGGGCACACGGCCTGGCTGTTCGCGGCCAACCGCGCGCTGGAGGAGCCGGAGTTCGCCAGGACGGGGCTACCGGCGCTGTTCGACCTGCTCGCCCCTGCGGCCATCGACGTGCAGGTCGATGGGCGCCTTGTGCGCATTGAACGCCACCAGGGCGAGTACTGGGTGCTCACGCTGATGCTGGCGGGCCTGAAGACCCAATGGTCGCGTTGCCCGTATCGGCCGCTGGAGCCCTGGAAATACCAGGAAGGCTTTCTCGCCGAGCAACTGCAAGGCACGCTCGAAGCGCTGCCACCGCACCTGTGGAGCGACAAGCGACGCAAGCGCAGCTACCTGAACCACGTGCTGGCCCGCGCGGAGGCTGACAGCGACTACCAGCCGGCGCGTCGGCTCTGGCGCCGGGCACGCCACGGCCGCTACGTGCCCAACCCTGCGCTGCTGCTGCGCCACGGCCAGGCGTGGCAGCCTGTCTATGAGGCGCTGAACCTGGCGTGGTTCGACCGCGGCTGTGGCGGCGAAGCACGCTACTGGATGCGGCCGGCGCAACTGCTGGCCCAGCTGGGCGTGGTGGCCGCGACACCGCAGCAGGGCAGAGGGCCGCAGCCTGCAATTTGAGAGGCGCTCATGCCACTGGGCGATCTTGACGCCACGCCGGACTGCGGAACGTCAGGCGGGCGCCTTGGCAGAGTGCCATCCAGCTTTGAAGTTCGGCGCCTGACCGACCCAAGTGCTTGTCATGCCACGCCTTTGTCCACGCTATCCATGACACCAGGGACAAGTGACTGTTTTTCCGTTGTATTGATAATCATAGTTATCAATCCCAGAGCAGAGCTGCTGGACAGGCAGGTCTGCTGGTCGCGTTCATACAACTAAAGTCGTTCCCAAATTTCAACCAAAGTCGTGTTCATCGGTCGCGCTGCAGCCAGCTCCTGAGGGAAGGGCGGCCGATGAAGGGGTCAGCTGCCTCGGCAGAGCCGTTTAGAGCGAAACAACTTTCGTTGCAACCGAGCCGAGCGTTACGACTTTAGTTGCCGAATGTGCAGCGTTTCCCGGCCACGGCTTTGCCGGCCTCCCAGGGGAACAGTGCTCCGGATGGGTTACGACTTTCCTTGTGTCAACGCCAATTGCTGGGCAGGCTGTCCTGCTCTAATGCCGCCGTAGCGCTGCAACGACCACGGCTGCGTTCGGTCGGACGGCCTCGGTGTAGCGCCCCGCCCGGCATACTCGTGGCATGACGACAGCGCAGGTGTTGAAAGCGACTCGACCGTCGATTGCCGATCGGATGAGGAGGTTCACGTTCCGGTCGAGCTGGCCGCCCTGCGCCGTGGCCACGGCGTCGGCGGCGTTGGCCAGCAGGTCTGAATCATCGGGCGCTAAGCGCAACGCCTCACGCCAGGCGTCGGCTGCCTCACTCCAGCGCTCCAGCACCTCCAGCGAGTGCGCCAGCGTGAACCAGCCCGGCAGATCCTGGGGCTGCGCCCGCAGCCGCGCCTGCAGCCCCTGCACCATGCCGGCCATGTCGGCCTCCTGCAGCCGGTGCGGCGGCGGCTCATCGCGGCCGATGGCGCCCGGCGCCCCCAGCCGCGCGTAGCTCAGCACCGCCGCCAGCGGCAGCAACGCCGCGGCCAGCGCGCGCGGCCACCAGGGCCGGCCGGGTCCGGCAGCGGCCGCCGCGGCTGGCCGCAGCACCAGCAGCGTCACCGCCACGGCCAGCGCGCCCGCGGCCAGCCAGAAAGCCAGAAGCGGCGTCATGCCTTCATTTCCTTCCCCGACACGGACCCGCGGGCGGCAGCCGCAGGTGGGCTTTCTTCGGCCAACACCCTGTCATCCCCGTCGGGCGCAGCGGCCCGCGTACCGTTGCGCACCCGGCGCCACAGGACGAAGGCTCCGCCACCCAGCAGCGCAAAGGGCCCCAGCCACAGCAGCAGTGTCTGGGCATTGCGCGGCGGTTCGTACAGCACGAAGTCGCCGTAGCGGCGGACCATGAAGTCGCGCACCTGCGCGTCGCTGTGCCCGGCCGCCACCTGCGCGCGGACCTGCGCGCGCAGGTCCGCCGCCAGCGGCGCCTCGGACTCGGCCAGGGTCTGGTTCTGGCACACCGGGCAGCGCAACTCCTGCGCCAGCCGGTGCGCGCGCGCCTCCTGCGCCGGCGGCAGCGGCGCATCGGCATCAGCCGCACCGGCCACGCCCGCGCCCAGCGCGGCCCTGGCCAGCAGCAGTGCCGCCACGGTACGCCTCATGGCTGCAACTTCCGCCACAGTGGCCAGAACTCGCGCTGCAGCATCTGCGGCGTGAGCGCGCCCACGAAGCGCCCGCGCACGATGCCCTGCGCGTCGATGACGAAGGTTTCCGGCACGCCGCTGACGCCCCAGTCCAGCGCGGCGCGGCCGTCGGCGTCCAGCACCGCGTGCTCGAAGGGCGAAGCCCCGGCGGCGCGCAGCCAGGCCCGGGCCGCGGCGGCATCGTCCTTGTAGTCCAGGCCCAGCACCGGCACGCCGCGCGTGGCCAACTGCTGCAGCTGCGGCATCTCTTCGCGGCAAGGCCCGCACCACGAAGCCCAGACGTTGAGCACCCAGGGCCGGCCCTGCAGCGCGCGGCTGTCCAGGCGTTGCGCCGGGTCGTCGAGCCGCGGCAGCACGAAGGCCGGCGCCGGGTGGCCCACCAGCGCCGAGGGCAGCGCGCGCGGATCGCGCTGCAGCCCGTGCGCCAGCAGCAGCGCGCGCCAGCGGCGGCGCAGCCCGGGCCGGGCCGGGGCTGCGGATTTCAGGGACGACCAGCGCACGGCCATGTCCGGGGCTTACTCCCGCGCCCAGGCCGGCCGGCGCAGTGGCGCGGCGCCGGAGGCCGGTTCCGCCACCGGCCGGGGCGCGTCCGCGGACGCGGGTGCGGCCTGCGGCCGGCGGCGCCGGTCCAGTGCCGCCAGCGCGCCGCCCAGCGACATCAGCAGCACGCCGGCCCAGATCCAGTTGACCATCGGTTTCAGCTGCAAGCGCAGCGCCCAGCGCCCGGCGCCCAGCGGGTCGCCCAGCGCCACGTAGACGTCGCGCCAGGGACCGCGGTCGATGGCCGGCACGGCGATGGTCTGGTCCTGGGCGCGGAAGGCGCGGCGCTGCGGCGCGAGCTGCGCCACCGGCGTGCCGTCCTCGCGCCACACCGCCACGCGCGCCTGCACGCCGTCGTGGTTCACGCCCTGCAGCGGCTGCACCGCCTGCAGCTGCACCCGGTACGGGCCCAGCGTGGCGCTCTCGCCCACCGCCAGCGGCAGCTCGCGCTCGACCTCCAGCCCCTTGACGGCGCACACGCCCAGCACGAACACGCCCACGCCCAGGTGTGCCAGCCGCATGCCCCAGGCGGCACGGTCGGCGCGCGGACTGCTGAGAACCTGCTGCAGCGTGGTGGCGAAAGTCCAGCCCGCCAGCCACAGCCCCAGGCCGAACAGCGGGCTCCAGCGGCCCAGCAGCGCCATGGCCGCCAGGGCCGCGGCCGCGCTGGCCGCCGCGGCCCAGCGCAGCCGGCGCGCCAGCGGCAGCGCCTGGGCGCGGCCCCAGGCGGCGAAGGGCGCCACGCCCATGAGGAACACCGCCGGCGCCAGCAGCGGCACCATCACCGCCTCGAAATACGGCGCGCCCACCGAGATGCGCGTATGTGCCAGCGCCTCCAGCGCCATCGGGTAGAGCGTGGCCAGCAGCACCGAGGCCGCGGCCACCGCCATCAGCAGCAGGTTCGACAGCAGCAGCGTCTCGCGCGACAGCAGCGCCTGCGCCGGCGGCGCGGCCGCGCGCGGCGGGCGCAGCGCCCACAGCAGCAGCGCCCCGCCGATGAGCGCCACGATCAGCGCCAGGATGAACAGGCCGCGGCGCGGGTCCGAGGCGAAGGCGTGCACCGAGGTGACCACGCCCGAGCGCACGATGAAGGTGCCGATGAGCGCCAGCGCGAAGCCGGCGATGCACAGCAGCAGCACGGCCACCGTCTGCCCGCCGCGGCGCTGCGCCACGGCCAGCACGTGCAGCAGCGCCGTGCCGACCAGCCAGGGCAGCAGCGCGGCGTTCTCCACCGGGTCCCAGAACCACCAGCCGCCCCAGCCCAGGACGTAGTAGGCCCAGGCGCTGCCCAGCCCGATGCCCAGCCCAAGCAGCGCCCAGCTTGCCAGCACCCAGGGCCGCAGCCAGCGCGCCCACTCCGGGCGCAGCTCGCGCTCCCACAACACCGCCAGCGCGAAGGCGAAGGGCACGGCAAAGCCGACGTAGCCCAGGTACAGCGCGGGCGGGTGCAGCACCATGGCCGGGTCCTGCAGCAGCGCGTTGAGGTCGGCCCCGTCGGCCGGCGGCGGCAGCAGCCGCGTGAAGGGCGACGACGCCCCCAGCACGTACAGCCCGAAGGCCGCCACCACCAGCCCCATGCCGCCCAGCAGCCGCAAAGCAAAACCTTCGGGCAGGCTGCGGCTGAAGCGCGCGGCGGCCGCGCCCCACAGCGACAGCACCAGCAGCCACAGCAGCATCGAGCCCTCGTGGCTGCCCCACACCGCCGCGATGCGGTAGGCCAACGGCAGCGTGGAGTGCGAATGCTGCGCCACGTAGCGCACCGAGAAGTCCAGCGCGTAAAAGCTCCAGGCCAGCCCGGCCAGCGACAGCGCCAGCAGCGCGCAGCTCGCCGCCGCGCAGCGCCGCGCCAGCCGCAGTTTCAGCGTCACGTCCTCGGGCGCTGCGCCCGCCACGCAGGCCGCCTGCAGCAGCGCCAGCCACAGCGCGAGGATGGCGGCGAAGTGCGCCAGCTCCGGGATCACGGCTTCACCCAGGCCGGCCGCGACTCCCCGACGGGGGCGCGGTAGTTCTCGTCGTGCTTGGCCAGCACCTCGTGCGCCTCGAACACGCCGTCGCGGGCCAGGCGCCCGCCCGCCACCACGCCCTGCCCCTCGCCGAACAGGTCGGGCAGCAGCCCGCTGTAGCGCACCGGCACGCGGTGCTCGCCCTCGGCCACCACGAAGCGCACGGTCATGCTGCCGGGCTCGCGCTGCAGCGACCCGGCCTCGACCACGCCGCCCAGGCGCAGGCGCTGCTGCGGGTCGGGACGCTGCTGCAGCAGCTCGCCCGGGGCCAGGAAGAAGTTGAGGTTGTGCCGCAGCGCGCCCAGCAGCAGCGCCGCGGCGACGGCCAGCAGCGCCAGCATGGCGGCCAGGGCCAGCGTGCGGCGACGGCGCGGCGTCATGGCCGCTCCTGCGCGTCGCGCCCGGGCGCGGCCTCGGACACGCGGGGACTGAAGACCCGGCCGCGCGGGCCCGGCACGGCACGCGGCGCCGGCAGCCGCCGCGCCCGCCGCCGCAGGGCGAAAAACTCCGCGCCCAGCGCCAGCGCGGCCAGCCCCCAGCCGCCCCAGACGTAGGCGCCGTGGCCGCCCATGTGCCAGAGGAGGGTCCAGTCGATGCCGCTCATCGTGGTCGTCTCCCCGGGTTCAGCGCCAGGCCGGCACGGTGGGCCGCGGCCGCGGCGGCGCCAGGCGCTGCTCGGCCAGGATGCAGCGCGCGCGCAGCAGCGTCATGGCCGCGGCATAGGCCCAGGCCGCCAGGAACATCAGCACCAGCGCGGCGAGCTGGCTCGTCTGCAGCGACGCGCCGCGCGGCGTGAGCGTGGCGCCCTGGTGCAGCGTGTTCCACCACTGCACCGAGAACCAGATCACCGGCAGGTTCACCGCCCCCACCAGCGACAGCAGCGCGGCCAGCCGCGCCGCGCGGCGCTCGTCGTCGAAGGCCGCGCGCAGCCCGATCACGCCCAGGTACAGCAGCAACAGCAGCAGCTGCGAGGCCAGCCGCGCGTCCCACGCCCACCAGGTGCCCCAGGTCGGGCGGCCCCACAGCGCGCCGCTGAGCAGCGCCAGCGCGCAGAACAGCGCCCCCGTGGGCGCCATGGCCTGCGCCAGCGCCGACGTGACCCGGCCGCGCCACACCAGCGCCATGCCCGACCAGAAGGCCATCACGGCGTAGAGCCACATCGACATCCAGGCCGCGGCCACGTGCAGCGGCAGCAGCCGCGCCGACTCGCCCTGGCGCGCGTCGGCCGGCGCGACGAGGAAGGTGAGCCACAGCCCGGCCAGGGCACAGGGCAGCCCCAGCAGCGCCAGCGGCGCCCACCAGCGCGCCACCCAGGCCTCGAACACCGGTGGCGACGCCAGGCGGCGCCAAGGCGCCCAGGTGGCTTGCGAACCGGATGGCAGCGAAACAGGAGGTGAGCTCATGCGCCGACGGCAACCTCTGCGGCAGGCGACACGGCTTGCTCAGGCTGCTGAGCGCGCAAACATTCGCACAGCAGCGGCATATCGTACTCAGACCGCAGATGAATCACACCCAGCATGTGGTTCCTAGCGCACCTTCTCGACGCCGGACATGTCGGGCAGCTTGTGCGCGATGCCCTTGTGGCAATCGATGCAGGTCTTCTGCCCGCTGGCAAGGTCGGTGCTGTGCGCGGCCACCGCGCGCGGGCTCTGGCGCGTGAAGTCCATGGACTCGAACTGGTGGCAGTTGCGGCACTCCAGCGAGTTGTTGGCCTTGAGCCGCTCCCACTCGTGCTCGGCCAGCGTGCGGCGCATCGCGGCGAACTTCTCCGGCGTGTCGATGGTGCCGAAGACCTTGCCCCAGACCTCCTTGGAGGCCTGCATCTTGCGCGCCATCTTGTCGGTCCAGTTGTGCGGCACGTGGCAGTCGCTGCACTTGGCGC
>NZ_VIDQ01000075.1 GCF_009760915.1 Azohydromonas aeria | reverse complement strand
TGGCATGGGTGTCGGAGGAGGCCACCAGCAGCGTGTAGCCGTCGGCCGCGGACTTGGCCGCGAAGCTGGCGCCGATCGAGCCGCTGGCGCCGGGCCGGTTGTCCACGATGAACGGCTGCTTGAGCTCCGCGCTCACCGGCGTGGGCGCCTCGGCATGCCAGCTCACGCCCAGCGCCAGCGCGCCGACGAGTCCCAGGTGCACGACGGTGGACACCACCGCGCCGCGGCCGACGCGATCGGCGCTGGGCGGACGCAAGGAATCCGGCGTGTCCGCGCGCGGCACGGCAGGGGAGGGAGGTCCGGCGGGTCGCGTCATCGCTCGGTCAGTCCGCGCCGCCCTGCTTGACGGAGAGTCCCACGCGCTGCACGCCGGCGCGCTGCAGCCGGTCCATGACCTGCACCACGCTCTCGTACTTCACCGTGCGGTCGGCTGAGATCACCACCGGCACGCTGGCGTCGCCGCCCTGCGCCGCGAGCACGCGCTCGCGCAGGTCGCCCAGGGCCAGCGCGCGCTCGTCGTCCTCGCCGGTGACTTTCAAACGCAGCTTCTCGTCCTTGCCGACGATGACCTCGATCACCTTGTCCGGGCGCTGGCTGGACTTGCCCACGCTGGGCAGGTCCACGGTGCCGGTGGTGATCAGCGGCGCGCTGACCATGAAGATGATCAGCAGGACCAGCATCACGTCGATGAACGGGACCATGTTGATCTCGTTCATGGTGCGGCGGCGGCGCCCGCCGCCGCGTGCGGCGACTCCCGGCATGTCAGCGTCCCTGCGCCGCGGTCACCGGCGTCACGGTGGCCGGCGCGCCGACGTTGCGCTGGAGGATGTTCGAGAACTCCTCGATGAAAGTTTCCAGCTGGATGGCCAGGCGGTCGATGTCGCGGGCGAAGCGGTTGTAGGCCATCACCGCGGGAATGGCGGCGAAGAGGCCGATGGCCGTGGCCACCAGCGCCTCGGCGATGCCCGGCGCCACGGTGGCCAGCGTCACCTGCGTCAGGTTCGACAGGCCGACGAAGGCATGCATGATCCCCCACACCGTGCCGAACAGGCCGACGTACGGGCTGATCGAGCCGACGGTGGCCAGGAAGCTGAGGTGGCTCTCGATCACGTCGAGCTCGCGCTGAAAGCTCGCGCGCATGGCGCGGCGCGCGCCGTCGAGCTGCGCGCCGGCATCCAGCCGGCGCTCGCGCAGCTTCAGGAACTCGCGCATGCCGCTGGCGAAGATGCGCTCCATCGGCGCGGATTCGGCCTTGGTGCCGGCGGCCTCGTGCAGCTCCTGCAGGCTGCGCCCGGACCAGAACTCGCGCTCGAAGCTGTCGTTGGCGCCGCGCACCCGCTTCAGGCCGAAGAGCTTGGCGAAGATCACCGTCCAGCTGGCCAGCGACATGCCCAGCAGGCCGGCAATGACGAGCTGGACGATGAGGCTGGCTTGCAGCACCAGGTTGATGATGGAGAGATCCTGCTGGTTCATCCGGCGTGGCTCGAAAGTAGGGAGTTGATCAGTGCGTCGGGCATGCGCCGCGGGCGGAAGGTGTCGGCATCGACGCAGCCGATGCGGATGCGCCCCTCGGTCAGCAGCGTGTCGCCGCGCCAGGCCTGCTGGTGCACCACCAGGCTCGCCCGGCCGGCCGGCTCCGGACTCACCGTGACCTGCAGCAGGTCGTCGAGCCGGGCCGGGGCGCGGTAGTGCAGCTCGGTGTGCGCGACCACGAACATCAGCCGCTGCTCGTTCTTGAGCGCCTCCTGCCCGAAGCCCAGGCGGCGCAGCCACTCGGTGCGCGCCCGCTCGAAGAACTTCAGGTAGTTGGCATAGAACACCACGCCGCCGGCGTCGGTGTCCTCCCAATAGACGCGCACCGGGAAACGGAACGCGCGCACGTCCGCCGGCGTTGACTCGCTCATGCGCGGCGCCTCCCTCAGCGCACCAGCAGCTGGCGCAGGCGGCCCACGGCCTCCTGCAGCTGCGGCAGCGCATTGGCGAAGCTGAAGCGCACGAAGCGTTCTGTGCCGGCGTGGCCGAAGTCCCGGCCCGGCGTCACGCACACCTGCGCCTTTTCCATCAGCTCGAAGGCGAAATCCCAGGAGCTGGCGCAGAACGCGCTGGCGTCGGCCCAGACGTAGAAGGCGCCGTCGGGCTGCACCGGCACCTTGAAGCCGAGGGCCTCCAGCGCCGGCACGAGCCAGTCGCGCCGGCGCCGGAACTCCGCGCGCCGCGCCTCGTACTCGGCCAGCGACTCCGGCTCGAAGCAGGCCAGCGCCGCGCGCTGCGCCACCGTCGAGGCGCAGATGAACAGGTGCTGCGCCAGCATCTCCACCGGCGCCACCAGCGCGTCCGGCAGCACGAGCCAGCCCAGGCGCCAGCCCGTCATGGAGAAGTACTTCGAAAAACTGTTGACGCTGACGACGTCGTCGCCCCAGCGCAGCGCCGAGGCGCCGAAGTGCTGCTCGAAGCTGAGTCCCAGGTAGATCTCGTCCACGATCGTCACGCCGCCGCGCGCGCGCACGGCTTCCACGATGTGGCGCATCTCCTCGGGCTCGATCGAGGTGCCGGTCGGGTTCGACGGCGAGGCCAGCAGCACGCCGCGCGTGGCCGGGGTCCAGGCCGCGTCCACCGCGGCCGCGTCGAGCTGGAAGCGGTGCTCCGGCGTGGTCGCCAGCAGCCGCGGCGTGGCGCCGGCGGCGCTGACGAAATGCCGGTTGCACGGGTAGCCCGGGTCGGACAGCAGCACCTCGTCGCCGGGCTCGAACAGCACCTGCGTGAGCAGCTGCAGCGCGGCCGAGGCGCCGGCCGTGACCAGGATGCGCCGCGCCGGCACGTCCAGGCCGAAGCGCTGCGCGTACCAGCCGGAGATGGCCTCGCGCAGCTGCGGCAGCCCGGCCGCGGGCGTGTACTGGGTGCGGCCGGCGTCGAGCGTTTCCCGCGCGGCGGCGAGCACGCGCGGCGGCGCCGTGAAGTCGGGCTCGCCGATGTTGAGGTAGAGCATGGGCCGCCCGCCCTGCGCGGGGTCGCACAGGGGGCCGCGCGCGATCTCCGCCGCGGCCTTGGCGCATTCCATGACATAGAAAGGCTCGATGCGCTCGAGCCGGCGCGCGAGTTTCATCGTCACCGGGGAAACGGGGGAGAGGGCGAGGGGCGTTGGCGCAGCTTCAGCGCCCGCTGCGCGCCCGCGCGGCGGCCACTTCCTGCGGCCGCAGGTCGGCCGCGGCCTTGTCGAGCACGCCGTTGACGTAGCGGTGCCCGTCGGTGCCGCCGAAGCTCTTGGCCAGCTCGACGGCCTCGTTGATGGCGACCTTGTAGGGCACGTCCAGGCAGTGCCGCAGCTCGTAGGCGCCGATCATCAGCACGGCATGCTCGACGGGGGAGAGCTCGGTGGTCTTGCGGTCCACGTGCGCGGCCAGCACCTGGTCGAGCGCGGCGGCCTCGCTGATGCCGCCGTGCAGCAGCGCGTCGAAGTGGGCGCGGTCGCACTTGTCGAACTCGCCCTCGTTCTGCTCGCGCACGTGCGCCTCGATGGCGCCGGCGTCGGCGCCGCCGATGAGCCATTCATAGAGGCCCTGCAGCGCGTACTCGCGCGAGCGGCGGCGGGCCGACTTGGGCGGCGGGGCTTTTTTCGGGGTTTGGGGGGAATTCACGACAACTCGTCCAGCAGGTTGGCCATCTCCACCGCCACGCGGGCGGCGTCGCGGCCCTTGGGTTCGGCGCGAACCCAGGCCTGATCCTCGTTCTCGACCGTGAGGATGGCGTTGGCAATGGGGATCTGGTGGTCCAGGCCGACGCGGGTCACGCCCGCGCCGCTCTCGTTGGCCACCAGCTCGAAGTGGTAGGTCTCGCCGCGGATGATGCAGCCCAGCGCCACCAGGGCGTCGAAGTGGTCGTCGCCGGCGGCCATGGCCTTGAGCGCCAGCGGCACCTCCAGCGCGCCGGGCACGGTGACGAGGCGGATGTCGTCCTCGTCCACGCCCAGGGCGCGCAGCTCGTCCAGGCAGGCCTTCTCCAGCGTGGCCGTGATGGCGTCGTTGAAGCGCGCGCGCACGATGCCGATGGTCAAACCCTTGCCGTCCAGCCCCAGGGGCTGGCCTTGATCCGCGTCGAGCATGTTATTGAGCGTCCTTGTCGTGGGGCGCGGCCTCGAAGCCGGTCACTTCCAGCCCGTAGCCGGTCATGCTGGGCATGCGCCGGGGGTTGCCCAGCACCTTCATGCGCCGGATGCCCAGGTGGCGCAGGATCTGCGCGCCCACGCCGTAGGTGCGCAGGTCGATCTGGCCGGCGCGCGGCGCGGCGGCGGCGCCCGACGGCGGCAGCAGCCCCGGCAGCAGGGCCGCGGCGTCCTCGCCGCAATTGAGCAGCACGGCCACGCCGGCGTTGGACGCCTGCAGCCGCGCCAGCGCCGCGGGCAGCGGCCAGGAATGGTGGTTCGGGCCCACGTCGAGCAGGTCCAGCACCGACAGCGGCTCGTGCACGCGCACCAGCACCTCGTCGTCGGGCTTCCACTGGCCCTTGGCCAGCGCCAGGTGCAGCCCGCCGTTGCGGTCGCGGTAGGCGTGGCAGTCGAAGCGGCCCTGGGCGGTCTGCAGCTCGCGGCGGCCCAGGCGCTCGATCAGCGTCTCGTTGTGGCTGCGGAACTGGATCAGGTCGGCGATGGTGCCGATCTTGAGGCCGTGCTCCCTGGCGAAGATCTCCAGGTCGGGCAGCCGGGCCATGGTGCCGTCGTCGTTCATGACCTCGCAGATCACGGCCGCCGGCGAGCAGCCGGCCATGGCGGCGAGGTCGCAGCCGGCCTCGGT
The DNA here is from genome assembly GCF_009760915.1 of Azohydromonas aeria. Classification (GTDB taxonomy): domain Bacteria; phylum Pseudomonadota; class Gammaproteobacteria; order Burkholderiales; family Burkholderiaceae_C; genus Azohydromonas; species Azohydromonas aeria. Next base: position 31,547 of record NZ_VIDQ01000075.1, on the reverse strand, counting down.
GTGGCCGGCGCGCATGAGCACGCCGCCGTCCTGGGCCTGCAGCGGGAAGATGTGGCCGGGCTGCACCAGGTCGGAGGGCACCGCGTCGCGCGCGACGGCGGCCTGCACGGTGCGGGCGCGGTCGGCGGCGGAGATGCCGGTGGTCACGCCGGTGGCGGCCTCGATGGAGACGGTGAAGGCGGTGCCGTGGGGCGTGCCGTTGCGCGTGGCCATGGGCGGCAGCTGGAGGGCTTCGCAGCGCTCGCGCGTGAGCGTCAGGCAGATCAGCCCGCGCGCGTGCTTGGCCATGAAGTTGACGGCTTCGGGCGTGACGTGGTCCGCGGCGATGACGAGGTCGCCTTCGTTTTCGCGGTCCTCCTCATCGACGAGGATGACCATGCGGCCGGCCGCCAGCTCGGCGACCAGCTCGGGAACGGGGGAAATGGGCATCCCGCGATTGTAGGCGGGGCCCCCGGGTTGGGCCCTATGCAAGCCCTTGCGATGAGGCCAAGGCGCGTTTCGCCATGGTCCGATTCAAGCCGCCTTGCGCTGTTCCAACTGCAGCGGCCACGCGCCGCACTCGCGCGCCTCCAGGATTACTGTTTCAACCACCGTCCCGTCAGCCGCGTAGCTGACATGCGTGCGCCAGTCCTGCGATACCTCGCGCGCGATGGGCTTGTCCGAGAGCCGGATCACCAGCGTGTCGTCCTCTTCGAAGTACGTGACCTTCATGGCATGACCTCCCAGTAGTGCATCACGGTCTTGACTACCACGGCGTCTTCCAGGACCAGGGCCGCGCACAACAGGTTGTCATGGCGCCCCGGTATGTCCAGTCAAGTCCACAACCTCACTTCGTCGCTGTAGCGAACGTGGCCGGTGTCGATCACTTGGAGCAGCAGCTCAAGCGAAATTTCTCGCTCCTGCATTCGCTGCTGCGCATGACGCGTGATGATGACCGGCCGGTTGAAGCGAACGCTGAACATGAGCGTTCAGCCGATCGATTTCCCCGCCGTCAACATCCTCTCCACATACCGCGCAATCAAGTCGATCTCCAGATTGACGCGCGACCCCGCCTGCAAATCGCCCAGCGTGGTTTCCTGGATCGTGTGCGGAATCAGGTTGATGCTGAACTCGCAGCCGGTGTCACTGTCCGCCACGCGGTTGACCGTCAGGCTCACGCCGTTGACGACGATGGAGCCCTTGTAGGCCAGGAAGCGCCCAAGCTCCTTCGGGGCGCGGATGCGCAGCTCCCATGACTCGCCCACCGGCGCGAAGTGCGTCACCTCGCCGAGCCCGTCCACGTGGCCGCTGACCAGGTGGCCGCCCAGGCGGTCGTTGGCGCGCAGTGCCTTCTCCAGGTTGACGCGCCCGGGCCGGTCCAGCCCGGCCGTCAGGCGCAGGCTCTCGGCCGAGATGTCGATGGTGAAGGCGGGCGCCGCGGCGTCGAAGCTCGTCACGGTCATGCACGCGCCGTTCAGGGCGATCGAGTCGCCCAGCTGCACGTCGTCCAGGTATCCCGCGGGCGGCTCGATGCGCAGCCGCTTGCCGTGGCTGCCGTCGGCGCCCAGGGACGCCACCTCGGTGATGCGGCCGACGCCGCTGATGATGCCGGTGAACATGGGGTGTCTCGTCTCGTGAAAGGGGTCGGGAAAAAGGGTCGGAAGGAAGTCAGAACTCGCCGCGCCCGGGCGCTCGCGCCAGGATGCGCAGGTCGCGGCCCACGGGCTCGATGTCGCGGAACTCCAGCTCCATCGCGTCGGCCAGCGTCAGCAGCGGCCCGAAGGCCGCCATCTCGCGGCCCACGCCCAAAAGCTTCGGCGCCAGGTACACCAGCAGCTCGTCCACCAGGCCCGCCTTGAGCAGCGAGCCGTTGAGCTTGTTCCCGGCCTCGACGTGCAGCTCGTTGATGCCGCGCGCGCCCAGGTCGGCCAGCATGTCCGCCAGCTCCACCTTGCCGCGCCGGTCCGAGAAGAACGCCACCTCGGCGCCCGCGCCGCGCAGCGCGGCCTCGCGCTCCTCGTTGGGCACGGCGGCGTAGATCAGCACCTGGCCCGGCGGCGCCAGCAGCTTCGCTTCCACTGGCGCCTCCAGCCGGGAGTCGATCAGCACGCGCAGCGGCTGCCGCGCGGTGGGTACCAGCCGCACGTCCAGGCGCGGGTCGTCCTCCAGCAGCGTGCCGATGCCGGTGAGCACGGCGCCGGCGCGCTTGCGCCAGGCATGGCCGTCGGCGCGCGCGGCCTCGCCGGTGATCCACTGGCTTACGCCGTTGGCCAGCGCCGTGCGCCCGTCCAGCGACGCGGCGATCTTCATGCGCACCCACGGGCGCTGCCGGATCTGGCGCGAGAAGAAGCCGATGTTCAGCTCCCGCGCCTGATCGGCCATCAGGCCCACCTCGACGCGGATGCCCGCGGCACGCAGCCGCGAGAGGCCTTGCCCGGCCACCAGCGGGTTCGGGTCGCCCACGGCCACCACCACGCGCGCCAGGCCCGCTTCCACCAGCGCGTCGCAGCAGGGCGGCGTGCGGCCATGGTGCGCGCAGGGTTCCAGCGTGACGTAGGCGGTGGCGCCACGCGGGTCGTGGCCCGCCTCCTGCGCGGCGCGCAGCGCCATGACCTCGGCATGGGCCTCGCCGGCAGGTTGAGTGAAACCCTGCGCCTGCCAGCCCTCGCCGGCAATGACGCAGCCCACGCGCGGGTTGGGGTCCGATAGCCCGATGGCCTCGTGCGCCAAACGCAGCGCCTGCGCCATGGCGAGCTCGTCGAAAGCGGAGAAATCCGTAGCAATGCTCATTTGCGGGATTGTGCCCAGTGCCGGCGCACTTGCTGCCGGCACCAGGGCCATCGGGCGCGGGCGGCTCAGCGCGTGGCCGGGCGCGGTGCGGTCGCGGGCTCGGCCAGGGTGAGGGCGCCGGCGAATGCCGGGTCCGGCACCGCCACCAGCGCGGACAGCGCCACGGCGGCGTCCTCGCCCGTGCGCGCGGTCCAGGCGACGCGCACCCGCACCGCGCGCAGCCCCGGGCCGGCGTTGGTGTCGGCGACGCGGCGCTGCAAGGTGAAGACGCCGTCGCTGCCGTCGGCGTCCTGCAGCGGGTCCATGCCGGCGCGCAGCCGCTCCAGCTCGCGCTGCGCGACCTGCGCGGCCTGCGCGCGCAGCCGGCCGGCCTCGGCCTGGCCGTGCAGCGACAGGTGCGCCTGCAGCAGCGCCAGCAGCCCGGCGCCCATGACGACGCCGGCGATCAGCGCTTCGAGCAGGGTGACGCCGCGCTGCCGCCGGCCCGCCCAGGTCTGGGTTTGCCCGCTCAATTGAAATCCCTCCAGCTGCCCGGCACCGCCACGTAGCGCCCGGCCTGGCGCGCCAGGCGGCGCAGCAGCGCGGCGTCGCGCTCGATGGCCGGCGCGCCGCTGCCCTCGCAGCAGTCGCCGTTGACGAGCACCGCGCCGCGGATGAAATCCCCGCCCGGGCGCGCGTCCCAGCGCAGCGCGCCCGCCGCCAGCAGGCCGTGCAGCGCCACGCCCGGGCCCAGCGCCGCGCGGCCCTGCACGGCCAGCAGCACGGGCGCGTCGGCGCTGCCCAGCACCGCGCCGGTGGGCAGCGCCAGGTCGCCCTCGATCCACAGTGCCTGCGCGCCGCGGGTGACGGCCGCGCGCAGCGCCTCGGCGCAATCCCCGGCGCCGCATTGCAGCCTCCGCACGCCCGGGGCGCGGGCGAAGTCCGCCGGCTCCAGGCCCAGCCAGCGGTGCAGGAAGCGGCCCGGTGGCAGCGCCAGGGCGGGGTCGCGCTCGGACACCGTCGCGGCACTGCCGCTGCCCGGGCCCGACGCCGCGCCCGGCGCCGGCGCGGCCGGCGTCACGGCGCCGCCGGCATGCAGCAGCAGCCCCTGCGCATCGCGCTCGCGGGTGGACAGGTCCAGGGCCAGCGTCTGCAGCCGCAGCTCGCCGCGCACGGTGAGCGGCGCGGCGGGCAGGCCGGCGAGCGCGGGCACCAGCGCCAGCAGCGCGCGCGCTTCGGCGCGGGCGTCGAGCTCGCCGCCGCCGCAGCCCAGGCAGCCGCGCGACAGCAGGTGGACCTGGCCGCTGCGCGGGGTGGCGGCGAACTGCACCTCGAAGGTGGGCGTCTCGGTGGCAAGGGCCGGCGCGCCCGTGCCGCCGCAGCCGCAGCGCCAGCCGCCGTCGGACTGCAGCGCGCAGCCGGCGCGCTTAGGGGCGCCGGTGTCGTCCAGGCGCGGCGCCGGGCGCGAGGGAGCGCCGTCGATGAGCCGATCGCGCCAGCGCGGGTCGTCCCCGTCCGCGGAAGGCCGGCACTGCGCATCGACGCGCCCGGCGTTGAGCTGCGCCAGCGCCCATTGCAGCCCGGACTCGGCCGCCTCCTGCGCCACCGCGCTGCGCTGCTGCGCCTGCGCGCCGCGCAGCTCGGCCAGCAGCGCGCGGTGCGCGTGCAGGCTCGCCAGCAGTGCTAGGCCACACAGCAGCAGCACGCTCAGCAACGCGACGGCGCCGCGCTGGCGGGTCCGGCCCGATGGGTTCACTCCGGGCATCGGCCCTCCACCACGTCGTTGCGCAGGTCCACGGCGCTCTCGAAGGCATGCCGGATCGACGCGTCCTGCGCCGACTGCGCCTCCAGCCGCAGGGCGACGCTGCGCCGCAGCAGCCGCGGCGGGCACACGCCGGCGCCGGCGCACGCGCCCAGCGGGCGGGGCCGGGCGCAGTGGCGCTCCAGGTCCAGCGCGCGCTGGCGCAGCGTCAGCTCGAAGGCGGTGACGGTGACGACGGCCGGATCGGTCAGCGGCTGCCAGCGCCCGCCGAAGCCCGCGTCCACCTGGCCGCGAAACAGCCGGAAGCCCGTCTCGTCGTCCGCGCCGGCACCGGCCTCGCCGCCGGCGCCCGAGAAGCTGAAGCGGACGGTGTCGCTTGGGCGGTCGGGGTCGGCGCCCTCGATCGCGGCATTGGGATTCGGATGGCCCGGCGCGCCGTCGCGGGCGATGCCCTGGTGCGAGGCCGTCCAGTGGCCGGCGCGGCGCAGGTCGCGCAGCACCACGCCGGCCACGGCGTGCACCTGCTGCTCGACGCGCATCTGCAGCAGCAGGCGGCGGTTCTCGCCCAGGAACTGGCCCAGCAGCGTGGCGGCGCCGGCCGCCACGAACAGGCCGATGGCCAGGCCCACCAGCACCTCCAGCAGCGACAGGCCCGCCGCCGATCGGCGGCGCGGCGTGGCGGCACGGCTCGGGGTCGGCATGGGCACGAGCGTGTCAGCAGCTCTTGAAACCCGCCACCGCGCCGCCGGGCGAGCAGCCGCGCACGCGGCCCATGACGCTGACCACCTCGCGCACGCTGGCGCCGCTGCGCGCGGTGAGGGTGAGCGTCAGGGCCGGCGTCGTGGTGCGGCGCACGGCGCCGAAGCGCATCGACGCGCCGTTGGCGGCCAGGCGCAGCGGCGCGTGGGCCGGCAGCGTGTGCACGCGCAACAGCTGCGCCGGGGCGTCGCAGGCGGCGGTGCCGTTGGCGGCGTCGCAGCGGCACTGGGCGATCTCGCCGGTGTGGACCAGCCAGCAGCGCGGCGCGTCGGCGTCGTCGTGGAAGCTGAGTCGCACCGACTGCGCGCGCAGCACGGCGCTGTCCTGCGCGAAGCGCACGTCGTCCTCGAAGCGCGCCGCGGCGGTCTGGAGTTGCTGGCGCTCGGCCAGGGCCGAGAAATTGGGCAGCGCCACGCCGGCGGCAATGGCCAGCACCGCCAGCACGGCCAGGCTTTCGACGAGGCTCAGGCCGCGCGGGGCGGGACGCGGGTGGCGACGAGGCCGGGAACTGCGGAGGCGGGCGGCGGGCATGGCGCTCCTCGCAATGAAGAGACAGTCGATGCCCGGCACGGTAGGCGGCGGCCGCGCGCGCCGCATGGGAGGATTGAACCGTTGCGCCCGGGACAACTCGGCCGGGCGGGAAAACGTGAATCGGGTCGCACGGACCCGACGGCGCGCATCAGGCGGCGCGGATCAGATGTCCTTGATGATCTGCCGGAACTCGTCCACGTCCTCGAAGCTGCGGTAGACCGAGGCGAAGCGCACGTAGGCGACCTTGTCGAGCTTCTGCAGCTCGCGCATGACCAGCTCGCCCAGCCGCGCCGTGGGCACCTCGCGCTGGCCGTCCTGCAGCAGCTGCTCCTGGATGCGCTCCAGCGCGGCTTCCACCTGCTCGGTGCCGACCGGGCGCTTGCGCAGCGCCAGCTGCATCGAGGCGCGCAGCTTGGCGCGGTCGAACTCCACCCGCGAGCCGTCCTTCTTCACCACCGCGGGCAGCGTGATCTCGGCGCGCTCGTAGGTGGTGAAGCGGCGCTCGCACTTCTGGCAGCGCCGGCGCCGGCGCACGGCGTCGTCGGCCTCGCGGGTCTCGACCACCTGCGTGTCGGCGTGGGCGCAGTAGACGCAGCGCATGGATTCACTTTCTCCGTTCGCCCCGAGCCCGTCGAAGGGCCCGGGCCATGGCCTGGCCCAGGGACTGCGACGGGTTCAGTTCAAGCGGCAATCCCGGTGCCTCAGCCGTAGACCGGGAAGCGGCTGGTCAGGGCCTTGACCTGCTCGCGCACGCGCTCGATGGTCGCGGCGTCGTGCGGGTTGTCGAGCACGTCGGCGATGAGGTGCGCGGTCTGGCGCGCTTCCTCTTCCTTGAAGCCGCGCGTCGTCATGGCCGGCGAGCCCAGGCGGATGCCGCTGGTGACCATCGGCTTCTGCGGGTCGTTGGGAATGCCGTTCTTGTTGCAGGTGATGTGGGCCTGGCCGAGGATGGCCTCGGCTTCCTTGCCCGTGAGGTTCTTCGGGCGCAGGTCCACCAGCATCACGTGGCTCTCGGTGCGGCCGCTGACGATGCGCAGGCCGCGCTCGGCGAGCGTCTCGGCCAGCACGCGCGCGTTCTTGACCACCTGCTCCTGGTAGGCCTTGAACTCGGGCGACAGCGCCTCCTTGAAGGCCACGGCCTTGCCGGCGATGACGTGCATCAGCGGGCCGCCCTGGATGCCGGGGAAGATCGCCGAGTTGATCTTCTTGGCGATGGCCTCGTCGTTGCACAGGATGATGCCGCCGCGCGGGCCGCGCAGGCTCTTGTGCGTGGTGGAGGTCACCACGTCGGCATGCGGCACGGGGTTCGGATAGACACCTGCGGCGATCAGGCCGGCGTAGTGGGCCATGTCCACCATGAAGTACGCGCCGACGGCCTTGGCCACCTTGGCGAAGCGCTCGAAGTCGATGCGCAGGGCGAAGGCCGAGGCGCCGGCGATGATCAGCTTGGGCTTGTGCTCGTGGGCCAGGCGCTCCATCGCCTCGTAGTCGATGTCTTCCTGGGCGTTGAGGCCGTAGCTGACCACCTTGAACCACTTGCCGCTCATGTTGAGCTGCATGCCGTGCGTCAGGTGCCCGCCCTCGGCCAGGCTCATGCCCATGATGGTGTCGCCGGGCTGCAGCAGCCCGAAGAACACGCCCTGGTTGGCCTGCGAGCCGGAGTTGGGCTGCACGTTGGCGTACTCGGCGCCGAAGAGCTGCTTGAGGCGGTCGATGGCCAGCTGCTCGACCACGTCCACGTGCTCGCAGCCGCCGTAGTAGCGCTTGCCGGGGTAGCCCTCGGCGTACTTGTTGGTGAGCTGGCTGCCCTGGGCTTCCATCACCGCGGGCGAGGTGTAGTTCTCGCTGGCGATGAGCTCGATGTGCTCTTCCTGGCGGCGGTTCTCGGCCTGCACGGCGGCGAACAGCTCAGCGTCAACTTGGGCAAGGGTGGATTGGGTGCGGTCGAACATGGCAGTCCTCGGCTGAAGGCGTGTGGAGGTGTCCCGGCGTCCGGCACGAAGCGGGCTCGAAAGCAGGCGGCGGCACGGACGGGAAGGGCTGCCCAGGCGAACGGCTTGATACGGCCGCGGGACACCCGGAAGAGGGCCCATCGACCGCCCGCGCTCCACGGTGGTCCTCCACCTCGGGGCTTGCCATTGAAGCCCCTATCGCCAGTCGCGCGGGCCGCCAGTGTAGCGGAGGGGGAGGATGGCCCCGGCGTGGCCCCGGCGTGGGCCCGGGTGACGGGCCGGCCCGAAATGGCCGCGCCCACTGTCAACCGCTGGCGCGTCCAAAGCGTGAGGAGGCGGTCGCGCCCGCGCCGCCATCCCTCCTTCGGGCGCGGCGCTTGCCTAGAATCCCCCGCTTTTGGCTGCCTGCTGGCTTCCTACATGACCCCTTCCGAGCTTGATTCCCCCCGCGTGCCCCCGAGCCGCCGGGCCGTGCTGGCGGCGCTGGGCGCGCTGGGTGCGGCCGTGGGCGCGCCGGCGCTGGCGCAGTTCCGCGTCGAGATCAGCGGCGTCGGCGCCACGCAGATCCCCATCGCCATCGGCCGCTTCCGCGACGAGAAGCTCGGCAACCAGCCCATCGGCGAGATCGTACGCGCCGACCTGGAGCGCAGCGGCCAGTTCCGCGCCATCGAGGCGCCGGGCGTGCTCGACGAGGGCTCGCTGCCGGTGATGAGCGAGTGGAAGGGCAAGAACGTCGATGCGCTGGCCGTGGGCTCGGTCAGCCGCCTGGCCGACGGCCGCTTCGACGTGCGCCACAAGCTCTGGGACGTGGTCAAGGGCGCCGACCTGGGCGGCCAGGCCTACGCCGTGCCGGCGGCCGACCTGCGCCTGGCCGCGCACCGCGTGGCCGACGCCATCTACGAGAAGCTCACCGGCGACAAGGGCGTGTTCTCCACCCGCATCGCCTACGTCGTGCGCGCCGGGCGCAGCTACTCGCTGCGCGTGACCGACGCCGACGGCGAGGGCGGGCAGGTGGCGCTGTCCAGCCCCGAGCCGATCATCTCCCCGGCCTGGTCGCCCAACGGGCGCGAGCTGGCCTACGTCAGCTTCGAGACGCAGAAGGCCGTGGTCTGGGTGCAGGACATCTCCAGCGGCGCGCGGCGCAAGGTGGCCGACTTCCGCGGCAGCAACAGCGCCCCGGCCTGGTCGCCCGACGGCAGCCAGCTCGCCGTGACGCTCTCCCGCGAGGGCGGTTCGCAGCTGCACTTGATGAGCCGCAGCGGCGGCGACGTGCGCCGCCTCACCAGCAGCTCGGCCATCGACACCGAGCCGGTGTTCGCCCCCGACGGGCGCATCTATTTCGTCAGCGACCGCGGCGGCAGCCCGCAGATCTACCGCATGAGCGCCTCCGGCGGCTCGCCCGAGCGTGTGACCTTCGCCGGCAGCTACAACATCAGCCCGGCCATCAGCCCCGACGGCCGCGCCATGGCCTACATCACGCGCCAGGGCGGCGCCTTCAAGCTCATGCTGATGGACCTGGCCGATGGCGGCAGCCCGCGCGCGCTCACCGACACCAGCGACGACGAGAGCCCGAGCTTCGCGCCCAACGGGAAGCTCCTGATCTACGCCACGCGCAGCGGCGGGCGCGACGTGCTCATGACCACCACGCTCGACGGCCGCATCAAGACGCGGCTGCTTTCTTCGGGCGCGGACGTGCGCGAGCCCACGTGGGGGCCGTTCGGGCGCTGAAGTCGTGAACCCGGCGCCGTCGCGCAGGCTCATACCGCGGCCCTGGCGAGGGGCCCAGGATTTTTCATTCGTGTTCTTGATTCAAGGAGAGATGGTGATGAATGCAATGCGTGGCAGCCTCGGCGCGCTGGCGATAGCGGCCCTGCTGGCCGGTTGTGCCTCGGGCGTCAAGCTCAACGAAACCCCGGTGGAGACGCGCACGCCCGGGGCCGACGCCAACGCGGGCGCCGGTGCCGGCGCGGGCGCGGGCGCGGGCGCGGCGCCGCAGTCGCAGGTCACGACCGTGAGCGTGGACCCCAACGCCGCCGCGGCCGGCGCCCAGCGCATCGTCTACTTCGACTTCGACAGCTTCGTGGTCAAGGACGAGTACCGCCCGGTGGTCGAGGGCCAGGCCCGGCGCCTCAACGGCGACCGCGCCCGGCGCGTGAGCGTGGAAGGCCACACCGACGAGCGCGGCGGCCGCGAGTACAACCTGGCGCTGGGCCAGAAGCGCGCCGAGGCCGTGGTGCGCTCGATGTCGCTGCTGGGCGTGGCGGCCAACCAGATGGAGCCGGTGAGCTTCGGCGAGGAGCGCCCGGCGGTGCAGGGCAGCGACGAAGGCGCGTGGGCCAGGAACCGCCGCGTCGAGATCAAGGACCGCTGACCATGCGCCTCGCACCGCGCTTTCCGGCCCTGGCCGTGGCGCTGGCCGCCGCGCTGGCGCTGCCGGCGGCCCAGGCCCAGCTCTTCGCGGACAACGACGCGCGGCGCGCCATCCTGGACCTGCGCAAGCAGGTCGAGGACGCGGCCCGGGCGCAGAAGGCGCTGGACGCGCAGCTGCAGGAGGAGATCACGAGCCTGCGACGCAGCCTGGTGGACCTGAACAACCAGATCGAGACCCAGCGCGCCGAGATGGCCACGCTGCGCGGCAGCAACGAGCAGCTCGCGCGCGAGCTCTCCGAGCTGCAGCGCAGGCAGAAGGACATCGCCCAGGGCGTGGAGGAGCGCATCCGCAAGATCGAGCCGCAGAAGGTCACGCTCGACGGGCGCGAGTTCACCGCCGAGGTGGACGAGAAGCGCCAGTACGACGAGGCCGTGGCGCAGATGCGCAGCGCCGACTTCCCCGCCGCGGTGGCCGCGTTCCAAGCCTTCCTCAAGCGCTGGCCGCAAAGCGGCTATGCCGACACCGCGCGCTACTGGCTGGGCAACGCCCAGTACGGCAAGCGCGACTACAAGGAGGCGATCGCCACCTTCCGCGCCTTCGTGGCGGCGGCGCCGCAGCACCCGCGGGCTCCCGAGGCGCTGCTGGCCGCGGCCAACGCGCAGGTCGAGGCCAAGGACACCCGGGCGGCGCGCGCGACGCTCGACCAGCTGGTGAAGACCTATCCGCAGTCCGAAGCGGCGGTGGCCGGCCGTGAGCGGCTGGCGGCGCTGAAGTGAAGGTCGCCACCGCGGCCGAGGGCGGCGAGGCGCTGCTGGCGCTGCCCGAGGCCGCCGCGCTCGACGAGGCCGACCTGGAGCGGCGCTTCGGCGGGCTGCGCCGGCTGCACGGCGACGCGGCCTATGCCCGGCTGCGCGCCGCGCGGCTGGCGGTGGTGGGCGTGGGCGGCGTGGGCTCCTGGGCGGCCGAGGCGCTGGCGCGCTGCGGCGTGGCCGGCCTCACGCTCATCGACCTGGACCACGTGGCCGAGTCCAACGTCAACCGCCAGGTGCAGGCATTGGGCTCGACGCTGGGCATGGCCAAGGTGCAGGCGCTGCGCGCGCGCATCGCCGACATCCACCCGGGCTGCGAGGTCACCTGCGTCGAGGACTTCGTCGAGCCCGGCAACTGGCCGGCGCTGCTGCCCGCGGCGGTGGACGGCCTCATCGACTGCTGCGACCAGAGCAAGGCCAAGCTGGCGCTGGCGTCGTGGGCGCTGCGGCAGAAGCTGCCCTTCGTCGCGGTGGGCGCGGCCGGCGGCAAGTTGCAGCCGCAACGCGTGGAGGTGGACGACCTGGCGCGCACCACGCACGACCCGCTGCTGGCGGGCTTGCGCCAGCGGCTGCGCAAGGCCAACGACGCGCCGCGCCAGGGCGACATCGGGCTGCGCTGCGTGTTCTCTCGCGAGAGCGTGAGCGTGCCGCCGGGCGACACCGCCTGCAGCATGGACGGCAGCCTCAACTGCCACGGCTACGGCTCCAGCGTCACCGTCACCGCCACCTTCGGCATGGTGGCGGCGGCGGAAGCCGTGCGGCTGGTGCTGGCGCGGCGCTGAGCCCCGGGCGCGGCCGGGCCGTTGTTGGGCGCCGCGAAGGGAGCGTGCGCACGCATCCCTGTCGCGGCGCTGCAGGCGGCGCGGACGGCGTCCCCCGGTCCACGGGAAGCGCCGCCGCGAAGGGGCTACGAAAAAAAGTGGCGGGGGCTTTGCAAACGCAAAAACCACTGCTAGAATGCAAGGCTTCGCGAATGACGCAGCGGGTTGTTAGCTCAGTCGGTAGAGCAGCGGACTTTTAATCCGTAGGTCGCAGGTTCGAATCCTGCACAACCCACCACCATCGCCGCGAGGGAAGTTTGTCTTCGGGGGCTCTTAGCTCAGTTGGTAGAGCAGCGGACTCTTAATCCGTAGGTCGAGTGTTCGAGTCACTCAGGGCCCACCAAAAACCCGGCAGGCAATTTCTCGGCGCACAGAAGGCGGTACTTCGGTTTTCGTGAATTCGGGCTCTTAGCTCAGTTGGTAGAGCAGCGGACTCTTAATCCGTAGGTCGAGTGTTCGAGTCACTCAGGGCCCACCAAAATCAAGCTGAAAATAAAGGATCCAGGCTGTAGCGGCCTGGGTCCTTTTTTTTGGGAATTTCAACGGGCCTTCATCGTGATTCGCAGCATCCATGTCGTGGCCAGTCGTGCGCTGGGTGGCGCCGAGCGCTTCTACATCCGGCTGGTCGAGGCACTGGCGCGCGCCGGCCAGCCGCCGCTGGCGGTGACGCGCCCGGACAGTCCGGTGGCGCGCACGCTTGACCCGGCCATCGAGCAGGTGCACTTGCCGATGGCGGCGACGTGGGACGTGCTCTCGCGCTGGCGGCTCACGCGGCTGATCGCGCAGCGCCGTCCGGACATCGTGCAGACCTACATGAGCCGCGCCACGCGGCTGACGCGGTTGCCCGCCCACAGCCCGGCGCAGCTGGTGGCGCGGCTGGGCGGCTTCTACCGGGTGCGCGGTGCCTTCGAGCATGCCGACGCCTGGATCGGCAACTCGCAGGCGGTGTGCGACCACCTGCTCGCCGCCGGGCTGCCGGCCGAGCGCGTGACACTGATCGGCAACTTCGTGGCCGCGCCGCGCGAGGTACCGGCGCAGGACGTCGCGGCGCTGCGCCGGCAGCTGGACATTCCCGAGCACGCGCGGGTGCTGCTGACGCTTGGGCGCATGGTCGAGTGCAAGGGCTTCACCGACCTGCTGGAGGCGCTGGCTCTGGTACCCGACGTCCCCGGCGCGCGGCCGCTGGTGCTGGTCATTGCCGGCGACGGGCCCGGCATGGCCGAGCTGCGGGCGCAGGTCGCGCAGTTGGGGCTGCAGGCGCGGGTGCGCCTGCCCGGCTGGCAGGACGACACCGAGCCCTTCTATGCGCTGGCCGAGCTGTTCGTCTGCTCCTCGCGCCGCGAGGCGCTGGGCAATGTGATCCTGGAGGCCTGGCGGCACCGCCTGCCGGTGTTGAGCACGCGCAATGAGGGCGCGCTGACGCTCATCACCGAGGACCGCAACGGGCTGCTGGCCCCGGTCAGGAACCCGGCCGGGCTGGCAGAGGGACTGCGCCGCCTGGCGGCGCTGAGCGCGCCCGAAGCCGCGGCGCTGGCTGAAGCCGGGTTCGACACCGTGGAGCGCGAGCATGGCGAAGAGCGTGTGGTGCAGGCCTATCTGGAACTCTATGACCGGCTGATGCGCGGACGCGCACGCTGAGCCGGCGCCCGCCCGGCCGCCCGGGAGCGGCCCCAGGATCCTCATGCATACATAGGGTTTTCCCCAGTTCGTGTGGATAACTCTGTGGACCGCCTGAACACAGCGGCGCCAAGTGCTTGATGCACCGTGACGGTGCCGGGCGTGCGCCAAAAAGAGGCAGCCCTGGCGTCCCGTGCGGCGTCAATGCGCCAGCAGTACCGGCACCGTCATGGACTGCAGCACGGTGCGGCTGGCGCCGCCGAGCATGAGCTCGCGGGCGCGGCTGTGGCCGTAGCAGCCCATGACCAGCAGGTCGATGGAGTGGTCGGCCGTCAGCGACAGCAGCGCGTCGCCCAGGCTGTGCGGCGCCGGGCCCTCGCGGTGGTACTGCGCCTCGATGCCGTGCAGCCGCAGCAGCGGCTCGATCTCGTGCGGGTCGTGGTCCCAGCTGGCCACGTGCACGCGCGCGCCGCTCTGGATCAGCGGCAGCGCCGCGGCCAGCGCGCGCGCCGACTCGCGCGTGGGCTTCCAGGCGATGAGCACGTTGCGGCCGACGTCGCCGAAGCGCCCGGCATAGGGCACCGACAGCACCGGGCGGCCGCTGTCGAGCACCACGGTCTCGACGAAGTCCGCCGGCACGCCCGGGCCGGCCGGGTCGTCGCGGTCGTGCTGGCCCAGCACCACCAGGTCGTGCAGCAGCGCCTGGCGCACGAAGGCCGGCACCAGCGGGCGGCTCGGGTCGGTCTCGCTCCAGCGCACGCGCGCGCCCGGCTGCGCGGCGTCGAACAGGGCGCGCGCCTGCGCGCGGCGCTCGGCGTCCAGCGCCGGCGCCAGCACCAGGCCCTGGCCCTCGGACAGGAAGCCGCGGCCCACGGACGGCACCGGCGCGGCGGTGTAGAGCGCCGTCACGGTGGCGTCGAGGCGCTGCGCCAGCTGCGCGGCCACGCCGATGCGCATGGCGCAGCGCGGCGACGGATCGACGTGCAGGAGGATGGAGGCGATCGGGTTCATGGAGGCTCTCCCTCGGTATTGCGTTGCGGTGTGCGGCCAATCTAGGAAGGCGCCGCCCGCGCCGGCTTGTGCTGGATCAAGCGCGCGTCCCCGCCGGCGCAGCACTTCGGCGCGGCTTGGCGCAGCTCAAGCCAGCAGCCGCGCCAGCGCCGCGCGCATCACCCGCCACACCGGCGCGATCGATGCGATCTCGACCGACTCGTCGGCCGCGTGCACGTTCCCGCCCGCCACGCCGAAGCCGCACAGCGCCGGGATGCCCCGCGCCGCGAGGTAGTTGCCGATGTTCGAGGGCCCGGCCGCCACCGTCGGCAGCCGCTGCCCCAGCACCTCCAGCGCCGCGTCGCGCAGCGCCGCCACCAGCGGCGCGTCGTCGGCCAGCCGGTACGCCGGCCAGCCGTCGATCCACTCGATGGCGCACGCGGCCGCCGGCGCCCAGCGCGCGTCGTGCGCGCGCAGCAGCGCCTCGACGCCGGCACGCGCGGCCCGCGCGCCGAAGGCCGGCGTGAGCCGCAGGTCCAGCGCCAGCTCGCAGCGGTCGGGCACCTGCGTGAAGCCCGAGCCGCCGTGCAGCGCCGTGACGGTGAGCTGCCCCGGGTGCGGGAAGCCGGCCATGGCGCCGTCGCGGCCCAGGGCGGCCGCCTCCAGCGCCAGCGCCAGCTCGGCCGCGCGCAGCACCGCGTTGACGCCGCGCCGCGTGCCGCCGCCCGCGTGCGCCGCGACACCCGGCACGGTGACGCGTGCGCGCAGGAAGCCGCGTGCGCCGGCGACGATGCGGTGGCAGCCGGGATAGCCGATCCACACCCCGTCGGGCCGCGGCTTCGTGGGGCCCTCGAAGAACGCGCGCGCGCCGGCGAAGCCGCCGGTGTGCTCGTCCAGGTCGAACAGCAGCGTGAGCCGGCCGCGGAACGCGTGGCGCCGCGCCGCGAAGTCGCGCAGCAGGTGGCAGAACAGGGCCGCGCCGGCCTTCGAGTCGGCGCTGCCGCGGCCGTGCAGCCGGCCGTCCTCAACGTGGGCCGAAGTGGGCGGGAAACGCCAGGCGCGCGGGTCGCCGAAGCCGGCGGTGTCGAGCGTGGCGTCGAGCACGATCCAGGGCCGCCGCGCCTGCGCCGCGGCCGGCGCGGTGCCGGCCACCTCGGCCACCAGCGCCAGCGGCGCGCCCCGCGGGTCGTCCAGCCGCTCGAAGGCCAGGCCTTGCGACGCCAGCCAGCGCTGCACCGCCGCCACGACGGGCGCCATGTCGTCCTCGCCGGCGCGGCTGGGGATGCGCACCAGCGCGCGCAGCAGCGCGACGATGGAATCTTCCGGAACGCCGGCCGCGTCTGGGGAGTCGGAGGGCGATGCGCTCATGCGGCCATTGTCCCGGTGGCCTGGTGGGCGCAACGCCTGGAGGTGCCTTCTTGAAACGTCCCGACCTTGTCCCCGATCCCGCCCGCCGCGCGCTGCTCGGCTCCGCGCTGCTGGCCGGCCTGGGCGCCGCGCCGGCGCTGCGCGCGCAGCCCGCGGCCGAATCCGCGTCCGCGTCCGCGTCCGAGCCCGAGGTGGCGACCGTCGCGCGCGGCCTGCAGCGGCCCTGGAGCCTGGCCTTCCTGCCCGACGGCCGCATGCTCGTCACCGAGAAGGCCGGCCGGCTGCGCGTGGTGGCCGACGGCCGCCCCGGCCCGGCACTGGCAGGCGTGCCCGAAGTGGACGACGGCGGCCAGGGCGGCCTGCTCGACGTGGTGCCCGCGCCCGACTTCGCCAGCAGCCGCGCGATCTACCTGGGCTACAGCGAGCCCGGCCCCGGCGGGCGCGGCAACGGCACGGCCGTGGCGCGCGCCGTGCTCGACGGCGCGCGGCTCTCCGACGTGAAGGTGGTGTTCCGCCAGGAGCCCAAGGTGTCCAGCAGCGCGCACTTCGGCTGCCGGCTGGTGTTCGGCCGCGACGGCCGGCTCTTCGTCACGCTGGGCGACCGCTTCTCGCGCCGCGACGATGCGCAGGACCTGTCGAACCACATCGGCAAGATCGTGCGCATCGAGCCCGACGGCAGCGTCCCGGCCGACAACCCGCTGCGCAACCGCGCCGGCGCGCGCCCCGAGATCTGGAGCTGGGGCCACCGCAACGTGCAGGGCGCGGCGCTGCACCCGGCCACCGGCGCGCTGTGGACGCACGAGCACGGGCCGCAGGGCGGCGACGAGCTCAACATCGTCACGGGCGGACGCAACCACGGCTGGCCGGTGGTCACCGCCGGGCGCGAGTACGGCAGCGGTGCCGCCATCGGCCAGGGCGAGACCCGCGCCGACGTGGCGCCCGCGCTGCGCACGTGGGTACCCTCGGTGGCGCCCAGCGGCATGGCCTTCGTGACCAGCGACCGCTATCCCGGCTGGCAGGGCAGCCTGCTCATCGGCACCCTCAAGGCGCAGCGGCTGCTGCGCCTCACGCTCGACGGCGACCGCGTCACCGGCGAGCAGCGGCTGCTGGCCGGCCTGGGCGAGCGCATCCGCGACGTGCGCCAGGGCCCGGACGGGCGCATCTACCTGCTCACTGACGGCAGCGACGGGCGGCTGCTGCGCCTGGGCTGAACCTCGGGCCGGGTTCGCGCGCGCGGTGGCCCTTGGATTGCTCGACGAGCGCCATGAAGCGACTGCCGAAACCCTTGCCGCTGCTGGCGGCGGCGGCGGCCCTGCTGCTGTCCGCCTGCGCCACCTATTCCCCCGCCAGGGTCCAGCCCGGCATGGACGCGGCGCAGGTCGAGCAGCTCATGGGCGGCGCGCCCACCGGGCGCTACCCGGGCCCGGGCGGCGGCACGCGGCTGGAGTACGCGCGCGGCCCCGCAGGGCTGCACACCTACATGATCGACCTGGACCCGGGCGGCCGCGTCACCGGCTGGCAGCAGGTGCTCACCGAGAACAACTTCAACGCCATCACGCCCGGCATGCCGGTGCGGGAGATGCTGTGGCGCCTCGGCCGCCCGGCGCAGACGCGCGGCGGCGGCTGGCAGCCGGGGCAGGTCTGGACCTACCGCTACGACTCCTCGCCGTTTTGCCTGTGGTGGCAGATTTCGGTGGTGGGCGACGTGGTCAAGGACGCCGCCTACGGTCCCGACCCGCGCTGCGACCCGCCCGATGCCGGCGGCCCCAGGTGACGCGGCGGCTGCCTCCGATGCCTTGCCTGGAGCCCTGCCCATGAAACCCGTCCCGAGATGCCTCCTGGCCGGCGCCGTGCTGGCCGCGGCGCTGCTGTCCGGCTGCGCCACCTATTCCCCCGCCAAGGTCACGCCCGGCATGGACGCGGCGCAGGTGCAGCAGCTCATGGGCGGGCCGCCCAACGCGCGCCACGCCAACCCCGGCGGCGGCACGCGGCTGGAATACGCGCGCGGGCCCATGGGCTTCCACACCTACATGATCGACCTCGACCCGGGCGGGCGCGTCACCGGCTGGCAGCAGGTGCTCACCGAGAACAACTTCAATGCCATCACGCCCGGCATGCCGGTGCAGGAGATGCTGCGCCGCATCGGCCGCCCGGCCTACGTGCGCGGCGGCGGCTGGCAGCCCGGGCAGGTCTGGAGCTACCGCTACGAGGGCCCGTTCTGCCTGTGGTGGCAAATTTCGGTGGTGGGCGACCGCACGGCCGACGCCGCCTACGGCCCCGACCCCCGCTGCGAGCGCAACGAGCGCTTCGGCTTCGGCTTCCGATGAGACGACAACGACCTTGAGCACGACGACGATCCCCCGCCTGCACGGCATCCCCAACTGCGACACCGTCAAGCGCGCCCGCGCCTGGCTCGCCGCCCAGGGCCGCGAGCACGAGTTCGTGGACTTCAAGAGGCAGCCGCCCGACGCGGCGCAACTGCAACGCTGGAGCCAGGCGCTGGGCGGCGCGGATGCGCTCGTCAACCGCCGCGGCACCACCTGGCGCAAGCTCGACGACGCGCAGCGCGCCGCGGCCGAGGCCTCGCCCGACGGCGCGCTGGCGCTGCTGCGGGCGCAGCCCAGCCTGATCCGCCGCCCGGTGGTGGAGTGGGGCGACGGCGCCGTGACGGCGGGCTTCGACGCGGCGGCGTGGCAGGCGCGGCTGGCCGGTTGACGCACCGCGCCGTGCCGGCCCAGGGCCCCGGACCCCAGGCCTCGGACCCCAGGCCTCGGACCCCAGGCCTCGGACCTTCAGGCCGCGACCGTAGCCGGCGCCGCCAGGCCCGCATGGCCGCGCCGAGCGCGGGCTGCCGCCGCGCCGACCAGGCCCAGCCCGCACAGCAGCAGCGCCCACGTGCCGGGCTCGGGCACGGGGGACACGGCCAGGCTGCTCGGCCGGTAGATCTGGGTGGAGGCCGTGCTGACGGCGGACATCCTCACCAGCAAGGGGGTGGCGCTGTTGTTGGACAGGCCCAGCCTGAAGGCCTGCTCGAAGACGCGCTTGCCCGGCCCCTGCTGGTTCAGCGACCGGTACTGGCCGTACTGGGCGCGCTGCCCGGATTCGCTGGACAGGTCGAAGCCCACGTAGCCCTGGGTGAAGTGCCAGGCGCCGGGCCCCAGGTCGTCGGTGGCCTGCAGCCGGATCGACGCCCGGCCCGACCACGCCACCCGCGTGTAGGGCGCGAGCACGAAGACGTCGAGCCCGGGCCCGCCCGGGCCGGCGGTCACGGGCGCGGTGTCGGTGCGGAAGCCCGTGCCCAGCCAGTTCGCGCCACTGGCGCCGCCCAGGTCGAAGCGGCCCGTGGCGCCGTAGCTGAAGCTGCGCTGGGCCAGCGAGCCCGACATCGAGCCCGAGGTGCTGATGCCCGGCAGCGACGCGCCGGCGGACAGCGGCGAGAAGATGCGGAAGCCGTCCTGCGCCCGGTCCTGCGCGCCCAGGCCGAAGCCGTCGGGGTCGATGCGGCGATCGAGATAGCCGATTTCCGAGTTCACCTCGCTGCCGCCGCCCAGGGCTGGGGCCAGGGTCGAGAAGGCGATGCCCGGCGCGTTGCCATCGCGGGGCCGCAGGTCCACCAGCGAGTAGCCGAAGTTGCTGATGCGGGCCTCGGCCAGGATGTCGGCGCGGGCCGGCGCGGCGGCAGCGGCCAGCGACAGGGCAAGCAGGGACAGGGCCGGCGTGGTGCGGCGGTGGTTCATGGCGGCGCTCCTGTGCGGTGAAGGGGGCGTGGAGGCCGGGCCTCAGCCGCCGCGCGCGCGCGAACGCCGCGCCACGCCGGCCAGCAGCGCCACGCCGCACAGCGTCAGCGCCCAGGTGCCCGGCTCGGGCACGGGCTGGAAGGAGTTGCCGTAGGCCGTCAGCCGGGTGTCGAACCAGGCAGTGGCGGCCGACGCGGTAGCGTTCTCCCAGGTCAGCGACAGCGGCAGGGCGCGGCTGACCGACTCGGCGCGGTAGCGGCGCGTCGCGATGAACTCGCTGAAGCTCGCCAGGCGCTCGTTGGTGGCGCGGTCGCGCAACTCCAGCACCGCATTGGCGCCGGCCTGCTCGAAGCGGTTGCCGCGGATGGGCAGCGTGGTGGAAGCCTGCAGCAGCAGCTCGCCGCTCCACACCACCGCCGTGAACGGCGTGAGCGTCATGGGCGGCAGCCCGGGCAGCGGCGCCTGGCTGTTGACGATGTAGTTGGCGAAGAAGCTGCTGCTGAACAGCGGGTCGGCCCGGGTGTTGCGGGACTGGCCGCTCGCCACGGCGCTGTAGGTCTGCGCGGCGACGTCGCCCGACAGCATGACGGCCGCCGAGGCATGGGCCGTGGCCGCCTCGCGCGCAAGCTGCGGGAAGCGCGAGAAGTACGCGCCGTAGCTGCGGCTCGCGTTGGCACTCTGCGGCGGCAGGCTCACGCCGTCGGGCCAAGGGCCCTCGGCCGCGTTGGCCCCCACGCCCGTGAACCACGGGGCGTCGTTGAAGCTCAGTGCCGGTGCGATGCCGTCATCGGGATTCAGATCCACCAGCCGCCAGCCGAAATTCGTGAGCGCGGCAGTGGCCGAGGTATCCGACCACGCCGCCAGCGGCGAAAACAACAGCACGGCGCACAGCGCCGGCGGCCAGGTCCGGTGATTCATCGCATGCTCCCGTTCAGCCCAAAACCAGCGCCCAGGGAAATCAGGCCACCTGAATGTGGACCGGAGCCGGCCCCGCGCAAACCCCGCCGCCGCGCGGGATTGAAAGGCGAACATATTCACGCCCGGACACCGGCGGAACGGTTGATGACAGACTCCCGAATATGAATTGAGGCATGCGCAGAAAAAGGCCCTGCAAATTTCGCAGCATTGTGCCGCCTGACCCAAGATATGGCCCGGCACACCGAAGGCGCCGCCTTGGTGCGCACTCGGATTCGGGTGCACCAAGGCGGAATCCCGGTAGAGCGCTGTCGCCCATTGTTGGTGCGTCAAGCCGTGCAAAATCCGCACCATTCCGGGCACTGAACTTGCGGTTCCTGGTGCATGGCCGCCGGGAGGTGGTGCAGGCGCGCCGATGGAGGGCGCCCTGAAGGCATCAGGGGAGTGGGGAATGGATCAGGTCAAGCAGGGCACGGACGCCCTGTTCATCTTGTTGGGCGCCATCATGGTGCTGGCGATGCACGCGGGCTTCGCCTTTCTGGAGCTGGGCACGGTTCGCAAGAAGAACCAGGTCAACGCGCTGGTGAAGATCCTGGTGGATTTCGCCGTCTCGACGATTGCCTATTTCTTCATCGGCTACACCGTCGCCTATGGCGTGAATTTCTTCAGCGGTGCCGAAACCCTGGCCGCGCGCAACGGCTACGAGCTGGTGAAATTCTTCTTCCTGCTCACCTTCGCCGCGGCGATTCCGGCCATCGTGTCGGGCGGCATCGCCGAGCGGGCGAAATTCCACCCGCAACTCGTCGCCACCGCCGTCCTGGTCGGCTTCTTCTACCCGTTCTTCGAAGGGCTGGTGTGGGGCGGCCAGCTGGGTTTCCAGGAATGGGTGAAATCGGTGGGCGGCGCCGAGTTCCATGACTTCGCCGGCAGCGTGGTGGTGCACGCGGTGGGTGGCTGGATCGGGCTGGCCGCCGTGCTGTGGCTGGGCCCGCGCAACAACCGCTACAGGAAGGACGGCGCCATGAGCGCGCACCCGCCTTCGAGCATCCCGTTCCTGGCGCTGGGCGCCTGGGTACTGGCCGTGGGCTGGTTCGGCTTCAACGTGATGAGCGCGCAGACCATCGACAAGATCTCCGGCTTGGTGGCGGTGAACTCGCTCATGGCCATGGTGGGCGGCACGCTGGCCGCCGTGCTGCTGGGCCGCAACGACCCGGGCTTCGCGTACAACGGCCCGCTGGCCGGGCTGGTGGCGGTGTGCGCGGGCTCGGACCTGATGCACCCGGCCGGCGCGCTGGTGGTGGGCGCGGTGGCGGGCGCGCTGTTCGTCGTCACGTTCACGCTCACGCAAAACCGCTGGAAGATCGACGACGTGCTGGGCGTGTGGCCGCTGCACGGGCTGTGCGGCGCCTGGGGCGGCATCGCGGCGGGCATCTTCGGGCAGACGGCGCTGGGCGGCCTGGGCGGCGTGAGCTTCCTGTCGCAGCTCATCGGCACGCTCGCGGGCGTGGCCTGGGCCTTCGCCGGCGGGCTGCTGGTGTACGGCGTGCTGTGCAAGGCCGTGGGCCTGCGCCTGACGCACGAGCAGGAGTACGACGGGGCGGACCTGTCCATCCACCGCATCGGCGCGACGCCGGAGCGCGAGCCGAGCTGGTGAGCCAACCTGGGCCTGCCGCAGGCGCTGCGGCGGGCCGGTGTACGCGAGGACGAGACGCCGCGGCTTCCCTGCCGCGGCGTTTTGCTTTCAGGCGCTGCTGCAGGTCTTGCGGCGCCGAGCCGCCAGGCCCACCACGCCCAGCCCGCCGGCCAGCAGCGCCCAGGTGGCGGGCTCGGGGATGGGCGGGCCGGGCGCGTAGCGCGAGCTGCCCGCGACGTGGACGGACAGCAGCATCCAGGCGCTGGCCGCCTCGGCGCCGTCGTTGATCCAGTCCAGGCGCACGCGGCGGTCCCGCTGCTTGGCGGCCGGGTCGCGGGGGTTGAGGTTGAGCTGCTGGGCGTCGTGGTCGATGAGCTTGCTGCCGGGTCCGACCAGCCACGCCTGGAAGCTGCCCTGGGCGGACTCGCTGCGCCCGCCACGCAGGAAGGGTTCGTGGCTGAGCGCCATGCTCAGGTCCCCGGTCCAGACCAGCCGCGTGTAGGGCGTGAGGACGAGGGCCGGGTTGCCGGCCGGGTCGGGCACCGCGGCCGGGGTGCCCTGGGCGAGGAAATGGTAGGCGCCGGTGTCGTCCGGGGTACTGCCGGCATGACCCTGGGCCAGGAGGCTGAAGGCGCGGTCGGCCGCCGCGCCGCCCATGCGCACCGTGGCGCCGGAACGCGGCAGCGCCGCACTGGCCTGCAGCGTCGGCAGGAACAGGCCTTCGATGATGTCCCGCTCCCGGCGCGACTCGCCGTCGTCGCCCGGCAGCGGGTTGCCGTTGGCGTCGCCGCGCCGCTCGTGCACGCTGGCCTCGAAGGCGGCGCGGGAGCCGCCGGGAAAGATGCCCAGCCCCGGCGCGATGCCGTCGTCCGGGCGCAGGTCGATCAGCGACCAGCCGAAGTGGCTGAGCTGCACGCTGCCGCGGACCTTGGCGAGGGCTGCGGCGGGCAGCGTGGCCAGCGCGGCGAGCAGCCAGGGAGCGATCGAAGCCGGCATGGCAGGCACCTCCATCGAGCGGACCGACCCCTCCCCAGGGGACCGGCATCGTCCCGCCGCCCGCGCCGCGCGGCCATGCCCGCATTGCGCTGGCCCGGGCGCGGGAGCGCCGCAACGTTTGCAGACGGGCGGTCCACGGCCAGGGACAACTTCTGACGGACGGCAATACCCTTTTCAGGCAGGTGCGGGCACTTCGTTGCGGGGTTGTGTCCGGAAGTAATGGAGAATCGCCGGATGGTTTACGGCATCACCGACCTCTACGGCTTCGTCCTCGGCACCATCCTCATCATCCTGTTGCCGGGCCCCAATTCCTTCTACGTCATGACGCTGGCCTCGCGGCAGGGCGCGGCGGCCGGCTGGCGCGGGGCGACCGGCATCTTCGCGGGCGACACCGTGCTGATGACGCTCTCGGCCTGCGGCGTGGCCAGCCTGCTGAGCACCTACCCGGCGCTGTTCTTCGCGCTGAAGTACGCGGGGGCGGCGTACCTGTCGTGGCTGGGCTTCAAGCTGCTGCGCTCGGCGTGGCAGGGCTGGCGCGGGACGGCGCCCGCGGCTGCCGTGGAAACCGCCGCCGCGCCGGTGGTGCGCGACGCCCACCCCTTCCGCACCGCGCTGACCATCAGCCTGCTGAATCCGAAGGCGATCCTGTTCTGTGTCTCCTTCTTCATCCAGTTCGTCTCGCCGGACTACGAATACCCGGCACTGTCGTTCTTCATCCTGGGGGCGATCGTGCAGATTTTCAGCGCGGCTTATCTCACCCTCTTGATATTCGCCGGAAGCAAACTCGCTGAACGCGTTCGGCGGTATCAGCGGCTTTCGGCGGTCGGCACGGGCGGGGTGGGGGCGGCGTTTATTGGGTTTGGGGTGAAGTTGGCGGGAGGAACATTAAGATAAAATCTTTGGCTTTAAATATGTGTCGGGGAATATGCAACAAATATGTCGCGAAGCAATGAAATTCCTGTCATTGGCTTGTTGATTATTTATTTACGCAATTAGCTCTGGAGAAAATCATGACATATGATCCCCTAACTCCGCTCAAGCGAGAGCTCAGTCAACTGGCTAAAGGTGGAAAAACAACCAAAGCCGAAATCCTTAATTTGTTTCGCCTCATTCGCCTAATCTTAGAAGCAAAAAGGCTGCGTCCCCGTTTTCCGATGTGTGCTATGTATTGCGATTGGCTTCAGCATGCGGAGTTAGGTCGTAATTCTGGTGCTTTGATTCTTATCGAAAAAATTGACTCGATATTTTGCGTTGCGCCAAGTAATGCAAATTTCGACGTGGAGTTGAGAACCATTCTTGATGCGCTTGGTTTGGTCACTCTTCGCCAAGAGTTGTTAATGTTGTTTGTTGAATTTTCGGTGCCAACGTTTTTGCTTACTGGTATGTCAAACTGGTATACCGTAGTTTCGGTGGTACTGGAGGATCTGGTGGGGCGGCCATTGCTTCTCAGTGTGCCTCCAACATCTAAGTTCGGAATGGGAGTTTTGTCAAGAGTAACAGATCGGCGTCGTTCGGCCGGTATTGATGAGTATAGGCACGTTTATAAAGTTGTCATTTCAGACGAGCGGTCAAAAGCTACAGAACCAGGTCGGCCTCCTGGTTTTTATTTTAATATATTCCTTTCTCCCAGCGAACCCGACCGGATTCAGGTAAATGGTTATTGGTCTGCCCAAGAAGGGCGGGATGCTTTTAAGGAAGACTGATAAGGTCGCAAGAGATGGTGAATTGGGTTTTATAATTATCTGACCTATTAATGCAAGAAATTGTTATATATGCGGTATTCATGAGGCTTGGTGATCAAGGGTGTGGTCAGGTCTTGCCTTCTGCTCCCTCTGAATAATGCCTCCCTCCATTTTCAACACCACTGAGGAGCCGATTTATGACCACCCTCCGCCCCGAAATCACCATCTCCTCCCTCAACCAGGCCGGCACCGAGTATCTGCCCGGCTATTTGGGTGCGGAAATGCTGGAGCTGACCCAGGGTCGGCTGCGCAGCCGCATGCCGGTAAAGAAGCTGCATTTTGCGCCCAATGATTTCCTGCATGCCGCCAGCGTCGTCGCGCTGGCCGACACCACCTGCGGCTACGCCACGATCGCGCATTTGCCCGCAGGGGCCTTGTCTTTCACCACCATCGAGCTGAAATCGAATCACCTGGGCACCGTGCGCGAGGGCGCGATTGCCTGCATCGCCACGGCGCAGCATTTGGGCAAGACGACGCAGGTCTGGGATGCGGTGGTGACGGACGAGGCGAGCGGGAAGACGATTGCGCTGTTTCGGTGCACGCAGATGATTTTGTGGCCGAAGGGGTGATCGACTGGCCGTTCGAATGGGGTCCGGCGGCTGAACAGTTGCGCCAACTGCTTCGTCATTCCGGCGAAAGCCGGAATCCACGCGCGCCGTGCTGGTGGAATGGCTGGCGTTGGAATTTGCCCACAGGGGCCAGCGAGGCATGGCAATGCTCGTGGATTCCGGCTTTCGCCGGAATGACGGGTGAGGGTGCGGAGCGCTTGTGCTGACGGGCTGACGGGTGTTTTGGGTCAAGAACGGTGGGCGAAACAATACTTTGACTCCTTTCCATGGTCTGAACGATTCAGCATGCCGTAGCAACAACAAGCCCATCGCAGATATAGGGAGCTTGATGGCGCGTTGAGACTATCGCCCACAATGGAGGCCAGCCGACACGTTGAATCTTTCATGGGCCTGAATTGAAAACCCTGTTCCTTTTCCTCCTCACCGCCGTCGCCGAAATCGTCGGCTGCTATTTGCCGTATCTGTGGCTAAAGCAAGGCAAGAGTGCCTGGCTGCTGCTGCCCGCTGCCCGCTGCCCTCAGCCTGGCTTTGTTTGCCTGGCTGCTGTCGCTGCACCCTACGGCGGCGGGGCGGGTTTATGCGGCTTATGGCGGCGTCTATGTTTTCGTGGCCATTCTCTGGCTCTGGGCTGTGGACGGCATCCGGCCGACGGCTTGGGATTTGATTGGAGCGGCGGTGGCGATGGCGGGGATGGCGATCATCATGTTTGCGCCGCGGGATGATTGATTGGGTCGATGTCGAAGAGTCGGTGGCGGAATTTCAAGGCGGAGCGGGCGGCCGCGGCAGCAGCAAAACAGCGCTCGGAGTCCGAGGAGCCGTGAACGGCTCATTACCGCCCATGTATTGTTGAGGTGGAAGCGATCCAGGTTTTTCCATCTCGCTGCCGATCAAGTCTTGGTATTCTCCCGAAACCACGAACGAGGGGTAAAGACGTGCGGATAGTGGTCGCCCGGTATCCAGCAGTCGGGCAATGGGTCATACCGGATTCCCCATCACACTCGTTGAAGGAGGACACATGGCTTACCGAGGTGAACGACTCATGTCCTGTGGCGCGGTGCCTTTCGACTGGCATCAAGCGCATGTAGTCGTTGTCAGTGGGACAGGTCCCAATTTGTGCGGGCATGCAATGGTAAATGCAGGACGATTTTATTTTCATGTAGATGGTTTGAATGATTATCCATGGTTTATGAATGCTCAAGGCTATAAGCGCTATTTGCACGAAAACGGAAAAAGAGAAATATATCGCCGTTGGGTTCAAATTCCCGATCCTGATGCGGCGCAAGCTAAGCTTGAGGAGTATTCCATTCGTCGGTGGCGTTGGTTGGTGCTGCCCAACAACTGTGCATCGTTTGTCGAAGAGGTTTTCAAGGCAGGCGGCTCGGATGTTGGTAGTTGGACCAATTGCCCCAGGGCAAGGTGGGCATGATGTTGCGTATGGTTTTGGGAGGGTTGATTGGTTTTGTATTGGGCATCGGGATTTCCCTTTTGACAATGGGTCAGTTCTGGCCGGATCTTCCTTACGAAACGGCATTGCCAATTTTGTTGGTGGCGGGTTTCGCTGGAACTGGTTTGGGTGTCTGGGTGGCTTACAGGCGTCAGAAGAAATCCGTCGCCTGATTGTTTCAAACCAACTATGGAAAAAGCCGCCCCGAGGCGGCTTTTTCACATCAGAGGCCAGCAAGCCGCAGAAATCACGCCGCTTCCAGCAACTGCCTCAACACGAACGGCAGAATCCCCCCGTGCTTGTAGTAATCGACCTCGATCGGCGTGTCGATCCGCAGGACGACCGTCACCCGCTGCGTCGATGAATCCCCGCGCCGGATGATCAATGTGGCCTCGCTCAGCGGCCGCGGCTCGCCCGGGGGCAACTCGATGTCGATGGTTTCATCCCCGATCAGCCCCAGCGTCTGCCAGGAATCGTCGCCGCGGAATTGCAGCGGCAGCACGCCCATGCCGATCAGGTTGGATCGGTGGATGCGCTCGAAGCTGCGCGCCACCACGGCCTTGATGCCCAGCAGCTGCGTGCCCTTGGCCGCCCAGTCCCGGCTGGAGCCGGTGCCGTATTCTTCGCCGGCAAAGATCACGGTCGGCACGCCCGCGGCCTGGTATTTCATGGCCGCGTCGTAGATGAACATCTTTTCGCCCTGTTCCGGCCCGGCGAGCTGGTACAGGGTCAGGCCGCCTTCCTCCACGCCGCCGTCCGGTTTCAGGGGCAGCATCAGGTTCTTGATGCGCACGTTGGCAAAGGTGCCGCGCATCATCACCTCGTGATTGCCGCGGCGCGAGCCATAGCTGTTGAAATCGGGCTTCAATACCCGGTGCTCGATCAGGTATTGACCGGCCGGCGAGGCTTCCTTGATCGAGCCGGCCGGGGAAATGTGGTCGGTGGTGATCGAGTCGCCGAACAGCGCCATGATGCGCGCCCCCTTCACGCCGGAGACGAGCGTCTTGGGCTGCAAGGTAAAGCCTTCGAAGAAGGGCGGCTGGGCGATGTAGGTGCTTTCCGGCCAGTTGTAGACCTGCCCGGTCACGCCGGTGATGGCCTGCCACAGCGGGCCCGGCGCGCTTTCCACCTGGGCATAGTTCTTCTTGAACGCCTCCGGGTCCATGGCGTATTTCATCAGCGCGTGAATCTCGTCGCTGCTGGGCCAGATGTCGCCGAGATAAACCGTCCGTCCGCCGGTGCCGGTGCCCACCGGTTCCGTCATCAGGTCCTTCATCACCGTGCCGGCAATGGCATAGGCCACCACCAGCGGCGGCGAGGCCAGGAAATTGGCCTTGATGTTGGGGTGGATGCGCGCCTCGAAATTGCGGTTGCCCGACAGCACCGCGGCGCAAACCAGGTCGTTGCGCCAGATGACCTCGTTCAATTCGGGCGTCAAATCCCCGGCATTGCCGATGCAGGTGGTGCAGCCGTAGGCCGCCACGGCGAATCCCAGCTTTTCCAGGTAGGGAAGGAGTCCGGCGCGGGTCAGGTATTCGGTCACCACGCGCGAGCCGGGCGCCAGCGAGGTCTTGATGTGCGGCTGCACCGTCAGCCCGGCTTCCACCGCCTTCTTGGCCAGCAGCCCGGCCGCCAGCAGCACGCCGGGGTTGGAGGTGTTGGTGCAGGAGGTGATGGCGGCAATCAATACGTCGCCGTTGCGGATGTCCAGGCCGTTGCTGGTGGTGAACACCTGCTGCAGCTTCTCCGGCGGCTGGCTGAAGCCGTTTTGCGGCACCGGCTTGCTGAACAGTTCGGCGAAGGTGCTGGAGAGTTTCCCGAGTTCGATGCGGTCCTGCGGCCGCTTCGGGCCGGACACGCTGGGCTGCACGGTGGACAGGTCCAGCGAGACGACGGCGGAGTAGTCGATGTCGCCCGCGCGCGAGACGCCGAACAGCCCCTGCGCCTTCCAGTAGGCCTCGAACAGCTCGATGTCGGCCTCGCTGCGGCCGGTGCCGCGCAGGTATTCGACGGTGCGCTCGTCCACCGGGAAGAAGCCCATGGTCGCGCCGTATTCGGGCGCCATGTTGCCGATGGTGGCGCGGTCGGGCAGGGCCAGCGACCGGGTGCCCTCGCCGAAGAATTCGACAAACTTCCCGACCACGCGGTGCTTGCGCAGGATCTCGGTGACGGTGAGCACCAGGTCCGTCGCCGTGACGCCTTCCTTCAGCGCCCCGGTCAGCTCGAAGCCGACCACGTCGGGGGTGAGCAGGTACACCGGCTGGCCGAGCATGGCGGCCTCGGCCTCGATGCCGCCCACGCCCCAGGCCACCACGCCCAGGCCGTTGATCATGGTGGTGTGGCTGTCGGTGCCGACCAGGGTGTCGGGATAGCTCACGCCGTCGTGGTCGCGGTGCAGGCCGCGCGCGAGGTACTCCAGGTTGACCTGGTGCACGATGCCGAAGCCCGGCGGCACCACGCGGAAGGTCTCGAAGGCCTGCATGCCCCACTTCATGAACTCGTAGCGCTCGCGGTTGCGCTCGAATTCGAGCTTCATGTTCAGGTCCAGCGCTGCGGGGGTGCCGTAGTGGTCCACCATCACCGAGTGGTCCACCACCAGGTCCACCGGCACCAGCGGTTCGATCAGCTTCGGGTTGCGCCCCTGCTCGGCAGCGACGTTGCGCATGGCGGCCAGGTCGGCCAGCAGCGGCACGCCGGTGAAGTCCTGCAGCACCACGCGCGCCACGACGAAGGGAATCTCGTCCTCGCGCTGTGCCGTCGGCTGCCAGCCGGCGAGCTGCTCGACGTGGGCCGGCGTGACCTTCTTGCCGTCGCAATTGCGCAGCACGCTCTCCAGCACGATGCGCAGCGACACCGGCAGCCGGTTCACGCCGGGCCAGCGCTGGGCCAGTTTCGGCAAGGAAAAGTACTTGCCGCTGCGCCCGGAAGCGGAGGAGAACTCGGTGAGCGTGTCGGCAAAGGCGTGCGGCATGGCATCAGTCTCCCGGGTTGTCGAAGAACCGGGAGTCGGGGCAAGGAATGCGCCTGCGCATGCCGGGTTGGCCGCTGCCTGCCCCGGGACGGTGCCGGGGCGGTACAGGCCGGCGGCTTCAGGCGTAGCCCTGGGCCCCGGCGGTGCCCTTGCGGTCCTTGCGTTCGTGCTTCATGTGCAGCTTCCAGGCGTAGCCCAGCACGTTGTCGCCCCAGGAAATGGCCTTGCGCGGCAGCTCGAAGGCATTGGACGCGGTGTTGGCCGCGCCGCGGATGCAGGTCAGCCCGGTGCGGTAGCCGGCCTCGGCCACGAGGTCGCGCGCGCGCGCGTCGTAGTTGCCGTAGGGGTAGCAGAAGTCGGGCACGGCATGGCCGAGCATGTCTTCCAGCGCCGCCTTGCTGTCGAAGATCTCGCGGCGCATGGCGGGCGCGTCGAGCTGCGCGAGCCGCGGATGGCTGAGCGTGTGCGAGCCGAAGGTCACGCCCTGGGCGTCGAGCTCGCGCACGGCGGCGGCATCCATCAGCGGCGCACTGCGCGTGGCCGGCAACACCCAGTCCGAGCCACCGCCGATGTGCCGGGTGACCAGAAACACCGCGGCCGGGAAGCCGTGGCGCCGCAGCACCGGCCAGGCGAACTCGCGGAAGTTCTCGTAGCCGTCGTCGAAGGTCAGCACCACGCTGCGCGGCGGCAGCCCGGCACCGCCGAACAGGCCACGGTGCAGCTGCTCCAGGCTGAGCACGTGGTAGCCGCCCCACTTGAGTAGCGCCATCTGCGCGGCGAAGCGGCCGACGTCGCAGTAGCTGGCCCGGTGCGCCTCGGGCCTTTTCGGGAAGCGGCCGACCTGGTGGTACATGAGTACCGACACCGGCGGCAGGCCCGCGGCGGGCGCAGGGTAGGAGGGCGTCACGGACGATGTGGACATGGCGGGCGGCCCCGCGGGGCAGGGTGGGAGGTCTGGACGGGGCGCGCAGCCCGGCGGGGGCCGGCGGCAAGGGCCGTGACGGCCGTGGCGGCGCCGGCCGGGGAGGCCCCGTATTCTAGGGGCGGGGCCTCGGCCGGCCCTGGCCCGGGCCGAGCCGCCGGCCAGCCGCAGGGCCTGCCGGGCCGACGCGCCACGCGTCACGCGTCTTCAGCGCCCGCGCAGGAACAGCCCGTCGAGTTCCTTCATCGTCACCTGGCGCCAGGTCGGGCGGCCGTGGTTGCACTGGTCGGCGCGCTCGGTGGCTTCCATGTCGCGCAGCAGGGCGTTCATCTCCTCCAGGGTCAGCCGCCGGTTCGCCCGCACCGCGCCGTGGCAGGCCATGGTCGCCAGCACCTCGTCGCGCGCGCGCTGCACCACGCGGCTGGCACCCACCTGCGCCAGCTCGGCCAGCACCGAGCGCACGAGTTCCGTCAGGTCGGCATCGGGCAGCGCCGCCGGGCGGCTGCGCAGCGACAGCGACGAGGCCGACAGCGGCGCCACGTCCAGGCCCAGCTCCAGCAGCGCCTCGCGCTCGGCCTCGGCCGTGGCGATCTCGGTGGGCGAGGCCGGCATCGCCTCGGGAATGAGCAGCGGCTGCGACGGCAGCCGGCCCTGCGCCGCGCGCGCGCGCTTCAGGCGCTCGTAGACGATGCGCTCGTGCGCCGCGTGCATGTCCACGATCACGAGGCCCTGCTGGTTCTCGGCCAGCACGTACACGCCGCCCACCTGCGCCAGCGCCCGGCCCAGCGGCCAGGCGGTGCCCTCGGCCATGCCGCCACCCTGCGGCGGCGTGGCGGCCGGCACCGCGCCGCGCGCGTCCTCGCGCAGCGCCGGCGCGGGGCCGCCGTCCA
>NZ_VIDQ01000074.1 GCF_009760915.1 Azohydromonas aeria | reverse complement strand
CAGCCCGCCGCTGCGCTCGCGCTCCGGCAGCGTGGGCGGCGCCGCGCCGTCGAGCATCCAGCCGGTGCGCTGCACCAGGCAGTGCGCCGGCGCGGTGGCCTGCGCGCTCAGCCCCAGCGGCCAGCAGCTGCGCAGCGGCGCCACGCCCGGCGGCGGCAGGCGCGGCACACCGGCGGCCGGCGCGTCGGCTTCGGGCAGCAGCGCCGCGATGTCCCTGAGCAGCGGCGCGGCGGTGTTGGCGCCGAAGAAGCCGGGATTGGGCGTGCCGTCCGGCCGGCCCACCCACACGCCCACCGTGTGCCGCTCGGTCACGCCCACCGCCCAGGCGTCGCGGAAGCCGAAGCTGGTGCCCGTCTTCCAGGCCAGGCGGCGCGTGCCTTCCGTGAAGGGGCGGTCCGGATGGCCGCCGCCTTCGAGGATGTCGCGCACGATGAAGGCGGCACCCGCGCTCATCAGCCGCGCTTCCACGCGCGGCGCGTCCGGCGTCAGCCGCGGCGTGCCGGACAGCCCGCCACGCGCCAGCGCCCGGTAGGCGCCCGTCAGCTCTTCCAGCGTGGTACCGGCGCCGCCCAGGATCAGGCTGAGGTTGGGCGCCGCGCCCGGCGCCATGCGCAGCCGCAGGCCCCCGGCGCGCAGCGTGGCGGCGAAGCGCTGCGGCCCGATGCGCTCCAGCAGGTCCACGGCCGGCACGTTGAGCGACTTCTGCAGCGCCTCGGCCGCGCTCACCGGGCCGCTGAAGGACGCCTGGAAGTTGCCCGGCGCGTAGCCGCCGAAGCTCTGCGGCGCGTCCACCAGCAGGCTTTCCGAGTGGATCAGCCCGTCGTCGAGCGCCAGCGCATAGACAAAGGGTTTCAGCGTGGAGCCCGGCGAGCGCACGCCGCGCGCCATGTCCACGTGCGCGGCGCGCCGCGTGTCGCCGAAGTCGGCCGAGCCGGCGTAGGCCAGCAGCTCCAGCGTGTCGTTGTCCATGACCAGCACCGCCATCGACACCCGCGGCGGCAGGGCATCGACGCGGTCCAGCAGCAGCCGCTCCACGCCGGCCTGCAGCTCCGGCGAGAGGGTGGTGCGAAGCACGGGCGCGGCGCCGCCGGTGCCGCCGGCCGTGGCGCGCCGGCCTTCGGCGCGCGCCTGGGCGCGCACGCGCTCGGCCGCCAGCGGCGCCAGCCACTGCGCGCGCAGCGGCTGCACCGCCACCCGCTCCAGCCGGGCGTCGGCCACGGTGCGCGCATCCCAGGTGCCGTTGTCCTGCAGCCGCCGCAGCACCTTGTCGCGCGCGGCCTGCGCGGCCTCGGGGGCGCGGTCCGGGCGCAGCCGCGAGGGCGCCTGCGGCAGCGCGGCCAGCAGCGCGGCCTCCGCCGCGCTCAGGTGCAGGGCCGGGCGGCCGAGGTAGCCGCGGCTGGCCATCTCCACGCCCTCGACGATGCCGCCCATGGGCGCGCGGTTCAGGTAGAGCGTGAGGATCTCGCGCTTGGACAGCCGCAGCTCCAGCTGCAGCGCGCGCGCGACCTGGCGCAGCTTGGCGCGCAGGCTGCGGCTGCCGCGCGCGGACGGCGGCTCGATGAGCCGCGCCACCTGCATGGTCAGCGTCGAGCCGCCGGAGACGATGCGCCCGTGGCGCAGCCACTGCCCGGCCGCGCGCGCCAGCGCGAACGGGTTCACGCCGGGGTGCCAGTGGAACCAGCGGTCCTCGAAGCCGAGCAGGGCCTGCAGGTACAGCGGCGAGACCTCGTCGGGCGTGACCGGCTGGCGCCAGACGCCGTCGCCATCGGGCCAGGTGCGCAGCGGCGTGCCGTCGCGCGCGACGACGACGGCGCCGGGCGCGTCGCGCGGGATGGGCGGGGGGAAGGTCATGTCCAGGGCCAGCAGCCCGGCCAGCACGGCGGCCAGGGCCAGCTCGATGCGGCGGCGCCGGCTCACGTGCTCGCCTTTGCGCGCCAGGCCTTCACTGCGCCGCCGCGCCCCGCGGGTCGTTGACGGTCACCATCGCGCCGCCGCTGCCCACGCCGCGCAGCTCCGGCCGGTACATGTCCTCGGCGAAGGGCGCGGGCACCACGAAGCGCCCGGGGCTGACCACGCGCAGCATGTAGAACACCGGCAGCCACTCGCGGTCCAGCCGCGCCGCGGCCACGTAGCGGTCGTCGCGGTACTCCCGGTGCTTGATGCGCGCGTCGGCCATGGCCTCGGCCACGCTGACGTTGCCGATGCGGAACTCCTCGGCCTTCGGGCCCTGCGACAGGTTCAGGTTCTCCACCTCCATGCCCGCGGGCACGCGGTCCACGATCAGCGCGTCCTCGATGCGCCGGTCGGCGCGCGCCTGCACGCGCACGATCACCATCTCGCCCACGCTCAGCGCCCGGCCCGCGGCCAGCGGCTGCCCCTTGGCGTCGAACCAGTCGCGCCGCAGCTCGATCACGTCGCCGCGCGGGGCCGGAGCCTTCAGCGGGTAGCCGCCGCTGTCCACCTCGACGAACAGCGGCTTGTCATGGGTGTTGGTCAGCGCCACGCCGCGCGCGAGCGCCGCCGCGTCCAGGCTGCGCTGCTCGGTGCCGCGCGCGGACAGTGCCTGCGCCGCGTCGCCCACGGCCAGCTGCGCCTTCCAGCCTTCGCCGCCGGCAGCCCCCAGGCCGGCCGCGCGCGCGGCCAGCAGCAGCGACAGCCGCTCCTGCGTCGAGAGGTAGCCGCGCCCGCCCAGCTGGCCGGCCGCGTCGAAGAGCAGGTTCTCGCGCCGCGGGTGCCGCAGCTCGTGGCGCGCCAGCAGCGCGTAGGCCATGGCCGTGTCGCGCACCGGCGTGCCGTAGTCGCCCAGCCAGTCGTCGCCCCAGGCGGCGCCGACGCCGGGCAGGCCGTAGGGGCGGCGCATCGCCTCGTCCAGCGCGGCTTGCGACCTCGCCTCGTCGCCCATCAGCTTCAGGGCCGCCGCCAGGTGCACCAACGGCAGCGGCGAGCGCGCCTTGGCGCGCTGCTGGTCGTGCAGCCAGCGCAGCATCGCCAGCGGCGCCTTCTGGTCGCGCGCCAGGACGTACCCGGCATGCGCCAGCTCGGCGAAGCGCTGGTGGCTGTCGCGCAGCAGGTTGCGGTCGCGCTCGCTCCATGCGCCGGCGCCCGCGCCGCTGGCGGCCGAGGCGGCCGGCTTCACCCCGCTGGCGCCGAGGGCCGCCTGCACGCTCGCGGGCAGCTGCGGGAAGCGGTTCGGTGCTTGTTGAAGCTCCTGCAGCAGCCAGCCCTGGGCCTTGCGGTAGAAGGGTTCCGGCACCGTGAAGCCTTCGGCGCGCGCGTCCTGCATGAAGCCCATGACGTAGGCCGACAGCCAGGTCTCGTAGCCGCCGTCGCCCCAGAGCGTGAAGCCGCCGTTGGCCTTCTGCATGCCCGACATCCGGCCCAGGGCGCCCTCGACGATGCGCTCGCGCTCCTCGCGGCTGCGGGCCTGGAGCCCCAGCGACTGCGCCAGCTTCTCGTCCACGAACAGGTGCGGATAGGCGGCGCTCGCGGTCTGCTCCAGGCAGCCGTAGGGATAGTCCAGCAGCCCCTGCACCAGCGCGCGCACGTTCAGCGGCGGTTTATCCGACACGGCGATGGACAAAGCCGCCGAGCCCGTGTGGAAGCGCTCCAGGGCGTTGGCCTCCAGCTTGAGCGTGGTGCCCGGCTCCAGCCGCACGCGGCGCGCCTCGCGCTCCATCGGCGCGGCCGGCTGCACCTGCAGCACCGACTCGCGCGCGATGCGGATGCCGCCGGCGCTGGCCAACTGCAGCCGCAGCCGACCCAGCCCGTAAGCGTCGGTCGCCTCCACCGGGAAGCGCAGCGTGGCGCGCTGCTGGTGCTTGAGCGACACCACCTGCTCGCCGCCTCCCACGCGCACCGGCTCGGCACCGTCGAGCCGCACCGTCACCGACTGCGGCGCGCCGCTCAGGTTGGTCACGTCCAGCGCGACGAAGGCGCTGTCGCCGGGCGAGATGAAGCGCGGCGTGGCCAGCTCCGCGACGATGGGTGCGGCGGACACCATCTCCGCGTCCGCCTTGCCGAAGCGGTCGGCGGTGGCCACCACCGCCATCAGCCGCAGCGTGCCGTTGAAGTCGGGCACGTCCAGCGCGATGTCGGCCTCGCCCTTCGCATCGAGCGCCACCGGCCCGCTGAACAGCTCCACCAGCTTTACCTTCCTGGGCAGGCTCTTGCTGTCACGCAGGCCGGCATCGCCGCCCCAGCGCAGCCTGGCATTGGTGCCCTGCATCTTCTCGATGAGCTTGCCGTAGAGGTCGATCTGCTCGGCCGCGTAGCGGTGCTTGCCGAAGAAGAAGTCCGCCGGGTCCGGCGTGGCGTAGCGGGTGATGTTGAGGATGCCCGCGTCCACCGCGTAGAGCGTGGCCAGCGCCGGCTGGCCGTTGAGCCCTTCCGCCTTCACGCGCACCGTGGCGCGCTTTTCCGGCAGCACCTTGGCCGGTGCCCGCAGCGCCACCTGGAGCTGGCGCTCGGTGCGCGCCAGCGGCAGGTGGATCAGCCCCACGGCGCGCGCCGGCGTGACGCGCTCGCCCCGGCTGCCCGGGCGCAGCGCGCTCACGCCCACGTACAGGTCGTGCCGCGCCCAGGCGGGGTCGATCGGAATCTCCACCTGCGTGCCGGCGGCGCGCACGTCCACGCGCCGGCTCCACAGCAGCCGGTCACCCTCGACCGTGACGATCGCCGTGCCATCGTGCGGCGGGGTGATGGTCAGCCGCGCCTTCTCGCCGCCCTTGAGCGGCGCCTGCGCGAGCTTGAGCTGCACGCGGTCCGGCCGGTTGCCCATGTCCTGCGCCTCCTGCGCGCCCCAGCCGGCGTGGAAGCGGTAGCGCAGCGACAGCCCCGTTTCCGGGTCGTCCACCTCCAGCCGGTAGCGGCCCCAGCGCACCGGCAGGTCCAGCCGCGTGCGCTCGCCCTGCAGCGCGACCTGGCCCGACTCGACCAGCTCGTCCGTCTCGGTGAAGCCCGAGTGCCAGCCGCGCTGGTCGTCATGGCGCCAGTAGTACTGGCGGTCCTCGCGCACCAGGCGCAGCGCGGCCTTCTTGAGCGGCTGCGGTTTTCCGGCGCTGTCCACGCGGATCAGCTCGAAGCCGGCCGTGGCGTTGTCCGGCGCCACGTCGCGGTCGAACAGGGGCCGCAGCGCCAGGAGTTTCGGAGCCGGCCAGAGCACCCGCTCGATCGACCGCACCACCGGGCGCCCGCCCGACTCCAGCAAGCTGAAGCTGCCGCGCACGAGCATCGGCGAGCCCGGGCGCAGCTCCGGCAGCGGCAGCGTCACCGCGGCGCGGCCCTGCGCGTCGAGCTCCTGCTCGCCGACTTCCTCGCGCTTGCTGCGGTCGTCGTCGGCGAAGTCGCCAAAGACGAAGCCCGGCCACTGCTGCGGCAATGCGAAGCGCTGGCGCGAGGTGGCGGCCGACACCAGCAGGCGGTTGCCGGCCGCGGGCGCGCCGAAGAGGTAGTCGCCGCGCACGGCCACGTCGAAGGCGTCGCCCGGCAGCAGCACCGGGCGCTTCGTCGTCAATTCCAGCTTCATCCTCTCGGGCAGGAACTCCTCAACCTGGAATTTCCAGGCCGCGTCCGCGCGTTTCGCCCCTGGGTCGGCGCGCAGCTCCAGCAGCCAGGAGCCGGTGGGCGCGTCCGGCGGCAGCGCCACGGCCTGGCGCAGGTAGCCCGGGAATTTCTCATTCGGTTTCCAGACGCTGGTGCTGACGCTGCGGCCGTCCGGGCGCTTGAGCGTGGCGCTGAGCGGTTGCGGCGGGAGTGCCTTGCCGTCGGCGTCGCGCATGAGCACCGACACGTCGAAGCGCTCGCCCGGCCGGTACAGGTCGCGCCCGGCATAGACGAAGAGCTTCACGTTGCGCGACAGGTGCCCGCCGACGTCGAACTCCGACAGGTCCAGCCCCGGCGCGCGCAGCGCCAGCACGCTCATCGCGCCCTTGTCCCCTTCGCCGCGGCGCGCCACCAGCAGCGCGGCGGATTCCGGCGCGTCGTCGAAGTGGCCGTGCCCGTCTGCGTCGCCGTCGGTGCGCGCGATGGCGCGGCCGTTCTCGTCGAGCAGCTCGAAATGCACGCCGCGCAGCGCCTCGCCGGACTTCAGCGAGCTGGCAAAGGCGTCGAGCCCGCGCGCGTAGCGCCGCGCCTGCAGTCCGATGTCGCTGACGTAGAAGTACGTCACCTGGTACTCGCTGGAGAAGCGCCCGGGCTGGCCCATCACGGCGATGTAGACGCCGGGCTCCTGCAGCTCCTTGATGCCTTCCACGGGCAGGAAGCTGACGTGACGGCGGTTCGGCTGGTCGTCGGTGGCGTAGCGGCCCAGGTGCACGCTCTTCGCGCTCTGGCGCAGCTGGTCCAGCTCCCAGCCGCCGACGAGGCCCTGCAGGCGGCGGCTGTTGCCGTCGTAGCAATGGCGGCAGTCCTCGTCCTCGCCGGAAGACGAGTCCTCCCCGGCTTCGCCGCGCCCGCCCTGGCGCACGCCGGCCACGCGCTCCAGGAAGCGCGGCAGCTGCGCCGGCTCCACGCGCAGGAACTGCACGTCCACCTCCGGCACGTTGACGGTGACCACCGGCAGCCCGCCGTTCTGGCCCGCGGGCAGCACCACGCCGCGGCTGGCGAAGTAGAAGGAGGGCGGCATGGCCTCGCTGGCGACCTCGCACGAATGCCCGGCCGTGAGCCGGCGCCCGTCCTGCGATCTAAGTTCCGCCCCGACCTCGATGCGAAAGCGCCGCTGCGGCTGGATGAAGGGGAAATAAACCAGCCGCGGGTTGTCGCCCACCACCCAGGCGCCCTGCAGCAGCTTTTCGTTGGGCGCCGAACCGGCGGGCGGCGCGCCCGGGGCGGAGGCCGTCGGCTGCTCGGCGCCGCGCTCCCGCGCCTCGCCGTCGGCGGCGGCCGGGCCCAGGTCCACCACGCGCAGCGCGTCGTTGAAGTTCTGGCGCCGGTCCACCGGCTGGGAGAACACGACCGCCAGGGCCGGGCGGTCGTCGAGCAGGCGCGGCTTGCAGTCCAGGGCGGAGAAGGGCGCATCGGGGTCGGACAGCGCCGTGGGCGCTTCGGCCGGGGGCCGGCCCTGCTGCCACCACCAGGCGGCCACGAGGGCCGCCACCGCCAGCAGCGCCACGATCGCCGCCGTCAGGCCGCGCCTGCCCTTTGCCATGCCTTGCGCCATGCGCTTCTCCCCCGAGTGGATTTCCCTGGTGCAACGCGCACGGTAGCGGCAGCGCCGACCGGCGGCATGGGCGAAAGCAACCGCTTTTGTCCTGTTGCAACCAGGAGCTTTCTCCGGCCGGGACACCGCCGAGCGAGCGCGTGCCGGGCGCGGCCTTGCCGCCGGGCGGGACAGGGCCGCGTGGCCATACTGGCGCGATGACCGTGCTTGCAGACATCGACTTCTCCGCCGACTCCCTGCTGGTGGCGCGGCAGCTCATCGGCGTGACGCTGCTCATCGACGGCGTGGGCGGGCGCATCGTCGAAACCGAGGCTTACGACCAGGCCGACCCGGCCTCGCACACCTTCTCGGGGCCCACGCCGCGCAACGCCAGCATGTTCGGCCCGCCGGCGCATGCCTACGTGTACCGCTCCTACGGCATGCACTGGTGCATGAACTTCGTGTGCCGCGAATCCGGACATGGCGCGGGCGTGCTGATCCGCGCGCTGGAGCCCACGCACGGGCTGGAGCTGATGCGCCAGCGCCGCGGCCAGGACAAGGTGGAGCTTTTGTGCGCCGGGCCGGGGCGGCTGGCGCAGGCGCTGGGCATCACGCGCGCGCTGGACGGCCAGCCGCTGGACGCGCCGCCGTTCCAGTTGCTGCCCGGCGCGCCGGAGCCGGTGGAGTTGCTGGTGGGACCGCGGATCGGCATCAGCAAGGCGGCGCACGAGTTGTGGCGGTTTGGGCTGAAGGGGTCGAGGTTTCTCAGCAGGGGGTTTGCTTGAGAAGCCATAAGCCACAAGTCACTCAAAAAATGCCGCGTCATTCCCGCGAAGGCGGGAATGACGGAGGGGGAGTGGGAATGACGCCCCTTTTGGCTGACAGCCTGCACAACTGACGCGCCAATAAAAAAGGCTG
The DNA here is from genome assembly GCF_009760915.1 of Azohydromonas aeria. GTDB lineage: Bacteria > Pseudomonadota > Gammaproteobacteria > Burkholderiales > Burkholderiaceae_C > Azohydromonas > Azohydromonas aeria. The sequence continues at coordinate 29,051 of NZ_VIDQ01000074.1, read as the reverse complement.
CCGAAGCAGCCTTGTAAATTTATTGTCGGCCCTCTCTCAAGGCAATTTGCCTTCCTTCTCCAGCCGATCCAGCATTTTAGGAATGAAGCGCCCACATACTGCTTGATTGTGGGCATATTCGACATCGGAGTCGAATTCGTCGTGCTGCGCGCGCACCTTGCCGAACTCCTCCAGGGCGAGGCGGACGGTTTCCTGGTTGCGGCGCTGCGGTTCCAGCGCGGCCAGCGTGTTGAAACGTTCCTTGAACACCGCGCCCAGCCGCGCGGGCGATTCCTGCAGCCAGCGGCGGTAGATGGCGATATGCGTCATCTCGTGCTGGCGCACGTGGTCGAAGGCGCACTGGTTTTCCAGCAGCTCGCTGGCAACGTGCACGGTGGTCTTTTGATAACCCACTTCCAGGTCCAGCGCCGGGCAGCCCTGGGCGTCCTTGCGCCAGCCGACGGTGACGCGGCTTTCGGCGTAGGTCGAGCCCAGGCCGAAACTGCGCTGCGTCAGCGGCAGGGAGGATTTCCTGTTCAGCGCCGTGACGGTGCGCACGTCGCCGGAATTGTCTTCGGTGAAAGTCAGGGGCAGGGCACGCACGGTCACCACGGGCTGGCAACCGGAGAAACCGGAAATATTGCCGGTATTGGGCGCGGCATTGGCGGACGCCGTGGCCGGCGCGGCGTGACTTATTGCCGCGGCGGACATCAAGAACGCAGACGCAGCGAGGCGCAGGCCCCAGGACATGAAGCGCATCGGTCGATCCCATGGAGTGCCGCCATCCCCGTGATGGCGGCGGCCGGCACGGCCCGGCATTCCCGTCGCCCTGGGTTGCAGGGCAGCGAAAAGCGGACTGAACTTTCGGCGTGCTGGGAGGGTGTTCGGCACGTCGGCCGGCGGGTTGAGGGGCCGGGTGCTTTTCAGCTTGTTGAATCTGTAAGCGGGCGCGTTACGGCGGGAATCTTCCACGCTTTGGGCGCCGTGCCGGGGTGCGGCGGATCGCGCGGCGGGTGACGATCGGGCCGGGTCCGGGGGGCTTGCACCCCGGACGTATAGTCCCCGGCTCCTCCAGCCGGCCGCGAGCGCCGGTGCATTACTCCGGAGACAACTCCATGTCAGAGCAGGTTTCAGAGCGCGACGCCGCCGTGCTGGCGTCGCTTCCCGTGGTCCGCCAGCGCGCGGTGCCGCCGGCGCTGGTCGAGGCGCTGCAGGCGCGCTTCGGCACGCGCTGCTCCACCGCGCAGGCCGTGCGCGAGCAGCACGGCAGCGACGAGTCCACCTTCAGCGTGCCGCCGCCGGCGGCGGTGGTGTTCGCCGAGAGCAGCGCGGAGGTGGCCGAGGTGGTCGCCCTGTGCAGCCAGCATGAAGTGCCGCTGATTCCCTATGGCGCCGGCTCCTCGCTCGAAGGCCACCTGCTGGCGGTGCAGGGCGGCATCAGCCTGGACGTCTCGCGCATGGACCGGGTGCTGTCCATCGACGCCGACGACCTGACCGTCACCGTGCAGCCCGGCATCACGCGCAAGCGGCTCAACGACGAGTTGAAGTCCACGGGCCTGTTCTTCCCGATCGACCCGGGCGCCGATGCCTCCATCGGCGGCATGTGCGCCACGCGCGCCTCCGGCACCAACGCCGTGCGCTACGGGACCATGCGCGAGAACGTGCTGGCGCTGGAAGTCGTGACCGCCGACGGGAAAATCATCCGCACCGGCACGCGCGCCAGGAAGAGCAGCGCCGGCTACGACCTGACGCGGCTGATGGTGGGCAGCGAGGGGACGCTGGGCGTCATCACCGAGATCACGCTGAAGCTGTATCCGCTGCCCGAAGCGGTGTCGGCGGCGGTGTGTTCCTTCCCGGACATCGAGGCCGCGGTCCGCACCGTGATCCAGACCATCCAGATCGGCGTGCCCATCGCCCGGGTGGAGCTGATCGACGCCAACACGGTGCGCATGGTCAACGCCTACGCGAAGCTGGGGCTGCGCGAGGAGCCGATGCTGCTGATGGAATTCCACGGCTCGCCCGCGGGCGTGAAGGAGCAGGCCGAGACGGTGCAGGAGATCGCGGCCGAGTTCGGCGGCCAGGCCTTCGAGTGGGCCAGCACGCCCGAGGAGCGCACGCGGCTGTGGACGGCGCGGCACAACGCGTATTTCGCGGCGATCCAGTCGCGCCCGGGCTGCCGCGCGCTGTCCACCGACACCTGCGTGCCCATCTCGCGCCTGGCGGACTGCCTGCTCGAATCGGTCGCCGAGGTGGACGCCTCGGGGCTGCCGTACTTCCTGGTCGGCCACGTCGGCGACGGCAACTTCCACTTCGGCTACCTGATCGACCCGAACAGCGCCGACGAGCGCGCGCGCGCCGAGGCGCTGAACCACAAGCTGGTGCACCGCGCGCTGCGGCTGGACGGCACCTGCAGCGGCGAGCACGGCGTGGGGCTGCACAAGATGGGCTTCCTGGTCGAGGAGGCGGGCGCCGGCGCGGTGGAGATGATGAAGGTCATCAAGCGCGCGCTCGACCCGAAGAACATCCTCAACCCCGGAAAGATCTTCGAGCTCTGACGGGCGGCACCCCACGCATCACCAATCAACAACACCACAGGGCAGGACCCCATGAGCGCAGCTTCCATCGACGACCCCCGCCACGACCGCGAGGCCGGCTCGGCCGACGCCACGCAGGACCTCACCCGCATCGACGACGTGCGCATCGGCGCGGTGCGCCCGCTGATCTCGCCGGCGCTGCTGCTCGACGAGGTGCCGGTGTCCGACGCCGTGCTGGCGCTGGTGGAGCGCGCGCGCCATGCCGCGGCCGACGTGCTGCGCGGGCGCGACGACCGGCTGCTCGTCGTCGTGGGCCCGTGCTCGATCCACGACCACGGCCAGGCCATGGAGTACGCGCACCGGCTCAAGGCCCTGGACGAGGAGCTCAAGGGCGAGCTGCTGCTGGTGATGCGGGTGTACTTCGAGAAGCCGCGCACGACGGTCGGCTGGAAGGGCTTCATCAACGACCCGCGCCTGGACGGCAGCTTCCGCATCAACGAGGGGCTCAGGAAAGCGCGCGAGCTGCTGCTGGAAATCTCGGCGCTGGGCCTGCCCTGCGGCACCGAGTTCCTGGACCTGCTGAGCCCGCAGTACATCGCCGACGTGGTGAGCTGGGGCGCCATCGGCGCGCGCACGACGGAGAGTCAAAGCCACCGCCAGCTGGCCTCGGGCCTGAGCTGCCCGGTGGGCTTCAAGAACGGCACCGACGGCGGGGTGCAGGTGGCGGTGGACGCGCTGCAGGCGGCGGCCGCCTCGCACGCCTTCATGGGCATGACCAAGATGGGCCAGGCCGCGATCTTCGAGACGCGCGGCAACCAGGACTGCCACGTCATTCTGCGCGGCGGCTCGCGCGGGCCCAACTTCGATGCCGCCAGCATCGACGCCGCCTGCGCCGCGCTGGCCAAGGCGGGCCTGCGCGAGACGCTGATGGTGGACTGCTCGCATGCCAACTCGGCCAAGCAGCACCGCCGCCAGATCGAGGTGTCCGGCGACATCGCGGCGCGCATCACCGCGGGCGAGCGCCGCATTGCCGGGCTGATGATCGAGAGCCACCTGGAGGAAGGCCGCCAGGACCTCAAGCCCGGCGTGGCGCTGCAGCGCGGCGTCTCCATCACCGACGCGTGCATCGGCTGGGCCCAGACCGCGGGCGTGCTGCGCCGGCTGGCGGACGCGGTGGCGGCGCGGCGCGCGCTGGCGAGCTGAGTTCCCGCCGCCATGGGCGACAACGCAAGAAAACCTGTGCCGCCCGTGGCCGTTTTGGCCGCCGAGGCGCCGGCGCGAATGAAGCCGTCCATCTACCCGGAGCCCTTCGCCTCGCGCATGGCCGGGCGGGTGAAGCGGCCGCTGGGCGACCTGTTCGGGCTCACGAACTTCGGCGTCAACCTCGTGCACCTGGCGCCGGGCGCGGTGTCGGCGCTGCGCCATGCGCATGCGCGGCAGGACGAGTTCGTCCACGTGCTGCAGGGCCGGCCCACGCTGTGCACCGATGCGGGCGAGACGCTGCTGGCGCCGGGCATGTGCGCCGGCTTCAAGGCCGGCACCGGCAACGCGCACTGCCTGCGCAACGACACGGCCGAGGAAGTGCTCTACCTGGAGGTGGGCGACCGCACGCCGGGCGACGAGGCAACCTATCCGGACGACGACCTGCGCGCGGTGCAGGGCGAGGGCGGCTGGCGCTTCGAGCACAAGGACGGGACGGCGTACTGAGCCGCTCCGGCGCCGCCGCCACGTGCACGGTTTCCACGTGCATTCGTACCGCCGGTGCCGGACACGGCACGCGGGCCCTGCCCCTGGGGGCAGGACAGGCCCGGAACAATGGCGGCTTCCCGATACGGCTGGAGCCGCTCCTTGTCCCTGCACCGCCTCGTCTACATCAGCATGGCCAGCGGCCTCGGACCGACACCGGCCGAGCTGCGGGCGCTGCTGGCGCAGAGCGTGCGCCACAACCCGGCCGCCGGCATCACGGGGATGCTGCTGTACGCCCACGGCGGCTACATGCAACTGCTGGAGGGAGAGGGGGCTGCCGTGGAGGGCCTGTTCGCGCGCATCCGCCGGGACCCGCGCCACAGCCGCGTGACGACGCTGCTGCACGGCCCAACCGAGGCGCGGAGCTTCCCGCAATGGGCCATGGCCTTCCGCCGGCTGGACGAAGAGGGTGCGGCCGCCGCCGCGCTGCCGCCGCCGCTGGCCGCCTTTTGCCTCGAGGGCTTCGACGAGGCCCGGCTGCGCGCCCGGCCCGGCGCGGCGCTGGAACTGCTGCGCCTGTACAGCCGCAGCAACGGGCTGATGGCGGCCTGACCAGGGCGTTGCCGGGGGACGGGCCCGGGGCTTGCCCTGAGGATGCATGCCCCTGAGCCAGCTTATCTACATCAGTTCCGCCACCGGCGAGACCCTCGCGAACATCGAGCACGAGTTGCGGGACATCCTGGAGGTTTCGGTACGCAACAACCGGCAGCAGGGCCTGACCGGCATGCTGCTGTACTCGAACGGCGGCTTCATGCAGGTGCTCGAAGGCGAGGAGGAGGCTCTGCAGGCGGCCTACGGGCGCATCGCCGCGGACCCGCGCCACAAGGATCTCTACCTGCTGGCGCACGAGCCCGTCGCCGTTCGCGCCTTCTCGCAATGGCACCTGGGCTGCCGGCGGCTGGACCTGCAGGGACTGCGCGGCCTGGCCGTGCCGGCGGATTTCGCGCCCTTCGTGCGCCAGGGCTTCGACGAGCGCGCGCTGCAGGCCCGGCCCGGCGTGGCGCTGGAGATGCTGCGGCACTACAGCGTCAACAACGGGCTGGCGCAGCGCCAGGCGTAGGCCGGCCGCGCTCCGCCGGCTGCCGACGCTCAGATCGCCACGCACACCTTCCCGAAATGCGCCCCGGCGCCCTGGTGGCGGAAGGCGGCGGCCAGGTCCTTGAGCGCATGGGTCGAGTCGATCACCGGGCGCAGGCCGGTGGCGTCCAGGGCGCGCACGAACTCCTGCTGGTGCCGGCGGCTGCCCACGATCAGCCCCTGCAGCCGCGCCTGGCGCGCCATCAGCAGCGCGGTGGGCACGTCGCCGCCCAGGCCGGTGAGCACGCCCACGAAGGCGATGCAGCCGCCCAGGCGCACGGCTTCGATCGACTGCGGCAGCGTGCCCGGCCCGCCCACTTCCACGACATGGTCCACGCCCTGGCCGCCGGTCCAGTCGCGCACGGCGCGGCCCCAGTTGGGCTGCGTCTTGTAGTTGATGCCGTGGTCGGCGCCCAGGGCGCGCAGCCGCTCCAGCTTGGCGTCCGAGGACGACGTGGCAATCACCGTGGCGCCCATGGCCTTGGCCAGCTGCAGCGCGAACACCGAGACGCCGCCGCTGCCCTGCACCAGCACCGTGTCGCCGGCCTTCAGCTCGCCCTCGACCGCCAGTGCGCGCCAGGCGGTCAGGCCGGCGGTGGTGAGCGTGGCGGCCTCGGCGGCGTTCCAGCCGCGCGGCGCGCGCGTGAACCAGGTGGCGGGCGTGACCACGGCCTCGCGCGCGTAGCCGTCGATGCCGTCGCCGGGCGTGAGCGAGAAGTTGTCCAGGGGCGGCCGGCCGTCGAGCCAGGTCGGGAAGAAGCACGACACCACGAGGTCGCCCACGGCGAACTCCGCGACGCCGTCGCCCACGGCCTCGACGATGCCGGCGCCGTCGGACATGGGGATGCGGCCGTCGGCCGCCGGGATCGCGCCCAGCGCCACGGCGTAGTCGTGGTAGTTGAGCGAGCTGGCCTGCAGCCTGACGCGGATCTGGCCCGCGCCAGGGGCGCCGGGGTCGGGCAGGTCGATGGCTTCCAGCCGGTCCAGGCCGCCGGGGGCGCGAAGGGCGATGCCTTGCATGGGAGGGCTCCCTTGTTCAAGTGGTGGGGGAGCTAGGCTAGCGCAGGGGACGGGGTGGCTTCGGTCGCGTGATTCAGCCGCCTGGCAGCGGCAAGGCATCGCCGGGAAACGCGCGCAGCACCTTCTTGTCCATCGTGTACAGCCTTACGTTCAACTGCTGGGCCAGTGCCACGAACTCGCAGTCGTAAGCGGAGCAGTCGCTGTTGCGCACCAGTTGAAGCACGCGCGGCGAGTTGACGTCGTACTCCGCACCGGCCAGCAGGACTTCGGCTTCACGTTGCACGGCACAAGCCTCATCAAAGCTCAAGATGCCGCGTCTCACGTAGCCCGCCAGGATGTTGCGGAACTCGCTGCGCCAAAGCCGCGGCGCGGCCCACGCCGGCTGTTCGAGCAGCAATTGCTCGGCTGCTGCAGTGAAGATCCCTGGCAGGTAGAGGTAAGCCAGGACGTTGGTGTCAACGACGATCATTCGCGGCCTTCGAGCTTGAAGGCGTCAATGTCCTGGGCATCGAAGTCCTTGCCGATCAGCGTGGAACGCAGGGCCCGAATGCGGTCCAGCTTGGACTGACCGTCCAGCGTTCCAGAACGCAGGGCTGCTTCCAGGTGGACGATCGCCTCGCTGTCGAGGCTGCGCCGATGCGCTTGGGCGGAGCGCTGGAGCTGTTCGTACACGGCATCGGGCACGTTGTTCAGTGTGAGGGTGACGGGCATGGCGCTCTCTCTTTCAGACCAGTCCGGCGATTGTGTTCTTCGTGGAGTGCGTCAGCAGAACGGACGCCGCCATGGCCCATTGCCGCACTGCCGCACTGCCGCACTGCCGCACTGCCGCACTGCCGCACTGCCGCGCACTCAATGCGCCCCCGCCGCCGTCACCCGTATCCCCCGGAACTGCCCCGCCGCGCGCGAGGGTGCGGGGCGCGGATGGCGCGCCGGGTCCAGCCGCCACAGCAGCTCGGCCTCGCGCGCGCGCGCCGCCGCCACGCTCGCCGCCTTGACGTGGCCGTAGCCGCGCATGCCCAGCGGGACCAGCGCGATCTCGGTGGCCAGCTGCAGCGTCCCGGCGTCCAGCAGCGGCAGCAGCTCGCGCACGCGCGCCTCGAACGCCTGCACCAGCGCCCGCTCCAGGCGCCGCTCGGCCGTGGCGCCGAAGGGGTCCAGCGCCGTGCCGCGCAGCGCCTTGCCGCGGGACAGCACCCGCAGCACCGGCAGCAGCCACGGGCCGCAGGTCCATTTCCGCGGCGGCTGGCCGTCCTTGCCACGCGCCAGGAAGGGCGGCGCCATGTGGAAGCTGACTTTCAGATCGCCTTCGAACTGGCGCTGCAGCTCGCGCTCGAAGCTGCCGTCGCCGAAAAGCCGCGCCACCTCGTACTCGTCCTTGTAGGCCATCAGCTTCAGCAGGCTGCGCGCCACGGCGCGGCTGAAGGGCAGCGTGGCATCGATGTTCAGCTCGCGCTCGCGCGCGGCGGCCGCGTCCACCAGCGCCGCCCAGCGGCGGGCATAGGCCGCGTCCTGGTAGGCCGTGAGCAGCTCGGTGCCGCGTGCGCGCAGGGCCTCCAGCGGCTCGTCGCCCACCGCCGCCTCCATCTCGGCGGCGCCCAGCGCCCGCAGCGCGCGCGGGTCGCCCGCGGCCAGGCGGCCGAGCGAGAAGGCCAGCAGGTTGGCCTCCACCGCCACGCCGTTGAGCTCGACGGCGCGGCGCAGCGCCTCCAGCCCCACCGGCACCAGCCCGCGCTGCCAGGCGTAGCCCAGCGCCAGGATGTTGGCCGCCACCGCGTCGCCCATGAACTGCTCGCACAGCGCCTGCGCGTCCAGCGTCTCGACGCGCTCGGGGCCGGCGGCGAAGTGCAGCTTCTGCAGCAGCTGCGGCGCGCGCAGCGAGGCGTCGGGGTTGCGCAGGTGCTCGGCCACCGGCACCTCGTGCACGTTGGCCAGGATGCGCGTGCGCCCGCGCCGCACGGTCTGCAGCGCCTCCGGGCTGGCGCCCACGACCAGCTCGCAGGCCAGCACCGCGTCGGCCTGCTGGGTGTCGATGCGCACCTGGTTCAGGCGCGAAGGCCGGTCCGCCAGGCGCACGTGGCTCAGCACCGCGCCGCCCTTCTGCGCGAAGCCCATGAAGTCCAGCACCGAGGCCGACTTGCCCTCCAGGTGCGCCGCCATCGCCACCAGCGCGCCCACCGTCACCACGCCCGTGCCGCCCATGCCCGTGACCAGCAGGTCGTAGGGGCCGGTCCAGGCATGCGGCGCGGGCGTCGGCAGCGCATCGACCTTGCGCACGAAGGCACCCAGGTCCGTCAGCGACCCGACCTTGCGGCGCGGCTTGCCCCCGGACACGCTCACGAACGAGGGGCAGAAGCCGTTGGCGCAGGAGAAATCCTTGTTGCAGGCGGCCTGGTCGATGCGGCGCTTGCGCCCAAGCGCCGTCTCGTGCGGCAGCACCGCCACGCAGTTGCTCTGCACGCCGCAGTCGCCGCAGCCCTCGCACACCGCCTCGTTGATGAAGAGCCGGCGCGCGGCCTCGGGGGCCAGTCCGCGCTTGCGGCGGCGGCGCTTCTCGGCCGCGCAGGTCTGCTCGTAGATCAGCACCGTCACGCCCGGCACGGCGCGCAGCTCGCGCTGCACGGCGTCGAGCGCGGCGCGGTCGTGGAAGGTGGTGCCGGCCGGAAAGCGGTGGCGAATGCGACCGTACTTGCCGATGTCGTCGGACACCACCACGACCCGCTTCACGCCTTCGGCCTCGACCTGGCGCGCGATGCCGTCCACGCTCACCGGCGCGTCCACCGGCTGGCCGCCGGTCATGGCCACGGCGTCGTTGAACAGGATCTTGTAGGTCATGGTCGTGCCCGCGGCCACGGCCTGGCGGATGGCGAGGTAGCCCGAGTGCGCGTAGGTGCCGTCGCCCAGGTTCTGGAACAGGTGCGGCACGCGGGTGAAGAGCGCATGCGAGACCCAGTCCACGCCCTCGCCGCCCATCTGGATCAGCCCCTCGGTGTCGCGGTTCATCCAGCTGGCCATGAAGTGGCAGCCGATTCCGCCCTGCGCCTTCGAGCCTTCGGGCACGCGCGTGCTGGTGTTGTGCGGGCAGCCGGCGCAGAAGTAGGGCAGCCGTTTCACGGCGTCGGCCTCGTTGTGCAGCAGCTCCGGCGGGGTGAAGTCGCGCACCAGGGCGCGGCGGTCCAGGTCCGGGCAATGCTTCACCAGCCAGTTCGCCACGATCCCGATCAGCCGCGACGGGCGCAGCTCGCCCAGCGCCGACACCAGCGCTCGCTCGTCGGCGTCGCGCTTGCCGACCACGGCCGGGCGCCGCGCGCGGTTGTAGAGCAGCTCGCGCAGCTGCGTCTCCACCACCGGGCCCTTCTCCTCGATGACCAGCACCTCGGTGAGGCCCTCGCAGAAGTCGAGCATGCGCCTGGGCTCGATGGGATAGGTCAGGCCCAGCTTGTGGACGCGGATGCCGTGCGCGGCCAGCGCCTCGGTGGAGACCTCCAGCCGGCGCAGCACCTCCATGAAGTCGTGGTGCGCCTTGCCCGCGGTGAGGATGCCCACGCGCGGCGCGCGCGCCTCGACGATGCGCCGGTCGATGGCGTTGATGCGCGCGAAGGCGCGCACCGCGTCCAGTTTCGCGTGCAACCGCTCCTCGATCTGCAGCGAGGGCAGGTCGGGCCAGCGGTAGTGCAAGCCCCCGGGCGGCGGCGCGTGGCCGGCGAGGGCGCGCACGCTCTCGCCGGGCAGCCAGGCGGCGGCGCGGGCGTTGACCCGGTCCAGGTCCACCGTGGCGCCGCTCTCCACCACCTCCGACAGCGCGGTGAGCGCGACCCAGTTGCCCGAGAAGCGCGACAGCGCCCAGCCCCAGAGGCCGAACTCCAGGATCTCCTCGACGCTCGACGGCGAGACCACCGGCGCGTGGAAGCTCTGGAACACCTGATCGCTCTGGTGCGGCATGGAGGAGCTGACGCAGCCGTGGTCGTCGCCCGCAACCATCAGCACCCCGCCGTGCGGCGAGGCGCCGTAGGCGTTGCCGTGCTTGAGCGCGTCCGCCGCGCGGTCCACGCCCGGGCCCTTGCCGTACCAGAGGGCGAACACGCCTTGCGCGGTGCGCTCCGGGTCGGCCTCCACGCGCTGCGTGCCCAGCACGGCGGTGGCGGCCAGCTCCTCGTTGATGGCGGGCAGGAAGCGGATGCCCTCGGCCTGCAGCCGCTCGCCGGCCGCCCACAGCGCCTGGTCCACCCCGCCCAGCGGCGAGCCGCGGTAGCCGCTGACGAAGCCCTGCGTGGTGAGGCCCGCGGCGGCGTCGCGCCGGCGCTGCATCACCAGCAGCCGCGCCAGCGCCTGCGTGCCGGTGAGGAAGACCCGGCCGCCGCCCGCCCACAGCGCGTCGTCGAGGCGGTAATCGGGCAGGGCGAGAGGGGAAGTCGGTTCGGGACGGCTCGTCTCCTGGCTCATGGCGGGCGCTCCGGGCTGCTCTGATCGAAGTCAAGCGTAGGCGCGCGGCATGGGAAAAGGCTTCTTCCTTGCTCCGGCATTGAGGAAGTAATAGAAAATCATTCCGCAAGTGTCAGGAGAGGTGGAATGGCTTTGCTCGACCGCCACGACGTGCTGCTGCTGCAGGAGCTGCAGCGCGACGCGCGCCAGACCGTGCAGCAGCTCGCCGAGGCCGTGGGGCTGTCGAGCACGCCGTGCTGGCGCCGCGTCAAGGAGCTGGAAGCCGCGGGCGTGATCCGCGGCTACAGCGCGCTGGTGGACCGTGCCAAGGTCAACCTGCAGCTGTGCGTGCTGGCCGAGATCAACCTGGGCCGGCACGAGGAGGGCGAGGTGCAGCGCTTCGAGCAGGCGGTGGCGGAGAGCCCGCAGATCGTGGCCTGCTGGTCCACCACGGGGCAGGCCGACTACGTCATCAAGGTGCTGGTGCCCGACATCGAGGCCTACGAGCGCTTCCTGCACGCCACCGCCTTCCGGCTGCCCGGCGTCACGCACGTGCGCTCCAGCGTGGTGATGAAGGAGGTGAAGTCGGAGACGCGGCTGCCGATCGAGGCGGCGGCGCATCCCGCGCCGGGGGGCCGGGAGCGCAGGCGCTGAAGGCGCCCCGGCCGGTAGGTGCGGCGTGAAAAGTTGCGGTTTGCCCGTTTTTCGAGTGCCTGCTGCCGTGCCCTCCTTGATTCGGCCCGCGGTGGGACGAAGGGGGTACTGACAATGCGCCGCCCGGCGGGGTCGGGCGCGGGCGGCGGCAGTCGAGGCGTTGAGCAAGCGGAAGAGGAAAAGCAGGTGCAGTGGTGGTACGGGGCCCGCCCCGCGGGCAAGCCGACGCGGGTGCGGGCGGTGGTGACGCTGTCGGTGGCCGCGCTGCTGTGCATGCTGGCGCTGGTGGGGCATTTCCTGTGGCAGAGCCGCGAGCGCGCCATCGAGGCGGCCAAGCTGGACACGAGGAACCTGGTGGAGGCGGTCGGGTCGCGGGTGTCCGCGGAGTTCAGGCTGCTGGACAGCCTGCTGCGCCACGCCGCCCACGGCATACCGCGCCACGAGCTCGACGCCGCCGGCATGATCCGCCGGGACACGGCCTGGGCCCGCAACCTGCAGTCCCTGGCCCAGGCCTTCCCGAGCGCCCAGCAGCTGTTCGTGTTCGATGCCGCGGGCTCGATGCTGTATTCGAGCACCGACCTGGCGCCCTTCAGCATTGCCGACCGGGCCCATTTCCAGCACCTGCGCGACAACCCCGGCGTCGAGGCGGTGTTCTCCCGGCTGCACAGGACGCGCCCCGCGGGGCGGTGGGGCCTGGTCCAGATGCGGGCGCTGCGCGATGCCGGGGGCCGGTTCACGGGCGTGGTCAGCGCCGTGCTGTACCTGGACGGCCTGTCGAGCGTGTTCGGCGGCATCGACGTGGGCAGCGACGGCCTGACGCTGTTGCGCAGCACCCAGGACTCCCGGCTGGTGCTGCGCGTGCCGCGCCTCAACGAGCAGGACTTCGACCAGCCGCTGCCGCCCACCAACCCCATCCGCCAGCACATCGACGCCGGCGCGCGCAGCGGCAGCCTCACGTACACGGCCACCACCGACGGCGTGCGGCGCGTGGCCAGCTTCAGGCGGCTCGACGAGTTCCCGTTCTACGTGCAGGTAGCCGTGGCGGAGACGCGCTACCTGGCGGCATGGCGCCACCAGGCGGCGGTGAGCCTGGCGCTGGCGCTGCTGGTGATGGCGGCCTTCGGGCTGGTGACCATGCGGCTGGCCAGGGCCGGGGGACAGGCCGACCGGGCGCTGCAGCAGCTCCAGGCCAGCGAGCAGCGCCTGCGCGAGAGCCGCCGGCTGCTGCAGAAGGTCATCGACGAGGCGCCGGTGCTCATCATGCTCAAGGACCGCGAAGGCCGGTTCCAGATGGCCAACGCGGCGCTGGCACGGCTGCTGGACACCACGCCGGCAGCCATGGTGGGGCGGCGCGAGGTCGAGCTGGTCGCCAATGCCGACGAGGCGCAGGCCTATGCCCGCAGCGACCTGGCCGTGCTCGAAGGCGGCGTGGCGCAGACGGTGTTCGAGAAGTTCACCGACGCGGCGGGCGAAGTCCACCACTACCAGGCCGTCAAGACGCCCTTCGCGCTGCCGGGCGAGCAGCCCGGCGTGCTGATCATTTCCACCGACATCACCGAGCTGCGCCGCACGCAGCTGCGGCTGCAGCGCAGCGAGGAGCGGCTGTCGCATGCGCTGGCGGCGACGGAGGATGCGATCTACGACTGGCAGGTCGTGCCGGACCGCGTCGAGCACAACGCGCGCTGGGCCGAGATGCTGGGGCTCGACGCGGTGCCGCCCGCGCACGGGCTGGATGCCTACGCCCACCTGGTGCATCCCGAGGACCGCGAGGCGGCGCGGGCGCGCATCGGGGACTGCCTGGCCGGACGCGGCGCCATGAACTTCGAGTACCGCATGCTGCGCCCGGACGGGCGCGTGATCTGGGTGCTCAACCGCGGGCAGGTGGTGGAGCGCGACGCCGGGGGCCGGGCGCTGCGCATGGCCGGCACGCTGTCCGACATCACCGCGCGCAAGGAGGCCGAAGCCCGCCTGGCGCAGGCCGCCAGCGTGTTCGGCCACGCGCGCGAGGGCATCGTCATCACCGATGCTCAAATGCGCGTCATCGACGTCAACGAGGCCTTCACGCGCCTCACCGGCTATGCGCGCGCGGAAGCGTTGGGCCAAAGCCCGAGCCTGCTCGACTCGCCGCGGCACGAGCCCGCGTTCTTCGAGGCGCTGCGCGACGACCTGCGCCGCAACGGCTTCTGGGAAGGCGAGATCTGGCACCGCGGCAAGTCCGGCCGGGAGCAGGCGGCGCTGACGACCATCACGGCGGTGCGCGACGCGCGGGGGCAGGTGTCGCATTACGTCGTGCTGTTCTCCGACATCACCGCGGCCAAGGAAACCGAGGCGATGCTGCGGCGGTTCGCCCATTTCGACGCCCTGACCGGGCTGCCGAACCGGGTGCTGCTGGCCGACCGGCTGGGCCAGGCCATGGCCGGCGCGCGCCGCAGCCGGGAGCCGCTGGCACTGGCCTACGTGGACCTGGACGGTTTCAAGGCCATCAACGACCGCTGCGGCCACGAGGCCGGCGACCACGTGCTGCTGGTCGTGGCCGAGCGCATGAAGGAATGCCTGCGCACCAGCGACACCATCGCCCGGCTGGGCGGCGACGAGTTCGTGGCCGTGCTCACCGGGCTCGACGGCGAGGCCGCGGTCCTGCCCGTGGTGGAGCGGCTGCTGCAGACCATCGCCCGCGGCGTGCGCTACGAGGGCCATGAGCTGCAGGTCTCGGGCAGCATCGGCGTGACCTTCTACCCGCAGCCGGCCAACATCGACGCCGACCAGCTGCTGCGCCAGGCCGACCAAGCCATGTACCAGGCCAAGCTGGCCGGCAAGAACCGGCACCACGTCTTCGACGTGCGCCAGCACGCCAGCCTGCAGGGGCGCTACGAGCAGATCGAGCGCATCCGCCTGGCGCTGGCGCAGGGCGAATTCGAGCTGCATTTCCAGCCCAAGGTCCACATGCGCAGCGGCCGGGTGCTGGGCGCGGAGGCGCTGCTGCGCTGGCGCCACCCGCAGCGCGGCCTGGTGCCGCCGCTGGAGTTCCTGCCCCTGGTCGCGCAGCACCCGCTGGACATCGACGTGGGCTGGTGGGTGGTGGACACGGCGCTGGCGCAAATGCAGGCCTGGGCCGCGCAGGGCCTGGAGCTGCCCGTGAGCGTCAACGTGACGGGCTTTCACCTGCAGCAGCCGCAGTTCCTGGAGCGGCTGCGCCAGTGCCTGGGCCGCCACGCCGACCTGCCGCGCGGCTGCCTGGAGCTCGAAGTGCTGGAGAGCAGCGCGCTGCACGACATCGAGCAGGTGTCGGGCGTGATCGCGCAGTGCCGGCAGCTGGGCGTGGACGTGGCACTGGACGACTTCGGCACTGGCTATTCCACGCTGACGCACCTGCGGCGGCTGCCGGTGCGCGAGCTCAAGATCGACCGCAGCTTCGTGCAGAACATGCTGCACGACGCCGGGGACCTGGCCATCCTGGAAGGGATCATCGGCCTGGCCCGCGCCTTCCAGCGTGGCCTGGTGGCGGAAGGCGTGGAGTCGGTCGCCCACGGCGAGGCGCTGCTGCGGCTGGGCTGCGAGGTGGGGCAGGGCTACGGCATCGCGCGGCCCATGCCCGGGGCCGACGTCCCGGCCTGGGTGGCCTCGTGGCGGCCGGATGCGGCCTGGCGCCGGGCGCCTGGGGCGGCGCCGGCAGCGCAGGCGGGGCAGGAAGCCTGCGCCTGAACGGCGCGCGCGTGCCGCCCGCTCAGCGCCCCGGCAGGGGCGGGTACTTCACGCCGTTGGCGATGAACTTTTCGCGCACCGCGGCGTCCAGGTCCACGCCCAGCACGCTGGACAGGCGCACCAGGTACATCAGCACGTCGGCGAGCTCGTCGCGCACCGCGCGCGCGGTGGCGGGGTCCGCGGCGATGCGCGCGGCCTGCTCGTCGGTGAGCCACTGGAACAGCTCGGCGAGCTCGCCCACCTCGCCGGTGAGCGCCAGCACCAGGTTGCGCGGCGTGTGAAAACCGTTCCAGTCGCGCGCATCGGCAAAGCGCTGCAGGGCGGCTTCGAGGGGGGAGACGTCAAGCAGGGGCTGGGTCATCGGTGGTGTGTTTCGGTGCCTTCCGCAACCGGGTCACCGCAGAAGGCTCGTTGCCAGGGAGCCGGTAGGAGGCCCGCTTGCGGGCCGAACCCTGCCCGGGCCGCGGATTCGGCCCGCAAGCGGGCCTCCTACCCTGTCACGACCCTAACCCAACCGGGATCGGCCGCCCACGCCTGCAAGGTGGCAAATCAAGTCACCGGCGCCGGATTGAACAGCACCAGCGCGTTGTGGAGCCTGAGCTTCTCCGCGCAGGTCTGCTGGCGGCCGCTGGCCACGTCGAGCATCAGGCGGAACATCTCCCAGCCCATGTCCTCGATGCTGGCCTCGCCGTCGGCGATGCGCCCGGCGTTCAGGTCCATCAGGTCGTGCCAGCGCCGCGCCAGGTCCGAGCGCGTTGCCACCTTGATCACCGGCACTTCCGCCAGCCCGTAGGGCGTCCCCCGCCCGGTGGTGAAGACGTGCAGGTTCATGCCCGCGGCCAGCTGCAGCGTGCCGCAGATGAAGTCCGAGGCCGGGGTGGCGGCGTAGACCAGGCCCTTCCTGCCATCGAGCTTGTCCCCGGGCGAGAGCACGCCGCTGATGGGCGCGCTGCCCGACTTCACGATCGAGCCCATGGCCTTCTCGACGATGTTGGAGAGGCCGCCCTTCTTGTTGCCCGGCGTGGTGTTGGCGCTGCGGTCCACGCTGCCGCGCTGCAGGTACTCGTCGTACCAGGCCATCTCGCGGATGATGGCCCGCGCCACTTCCGGCGTCGCCGCGCGCGCGGTGAGCTGCGCCACGCCGTCGCGCACTTCCGTCGTCTCCGAGAACATCACGGTGGCGCCGGCGCGCACCAGCAGGTCGGCGCAGAAGCCCACGGCCGGGTTGGCGGTGACGCCGCTGAAGGCATCGCTGCCGCCGCACTGCACGCCCACCACCAGCTCCGAGGCCGGCACGGTTTCCCGGTGCCGGGCGTTGAGCCGCTCCAGGTGCACTTCGGCGCGGGCCATGATCGTCTCGATCATGGGGACGAAGCCGTCATGCTCCTGCAGCGTGACCACGTCCAGCCCCGGCCCCGCGTTGTTGCCGATGTCGGCCACGTTGCGCTCGTCCACCAGCGGGATCACGCCCGGCGGCAGCAGCCGCTCGGGCTGCAGCTTCTCGCAGCCCAGGCTCACCACCATCACCTCGCCGCCGAAGTTCGGGTTCAGGCTGATGTGGCGCAGCGTGCGGATGGGGATGACGGCGTCGGGCGCGTCGATGGCCACGCCGCAGCCGTAGCCGTGCTCCAGCCCGACCACGTCATCGACGTTCGGGTACTTCGGCAGCAGCTCCTCGCGGATGCGCTTCACGACGTGGTCGAGCACGCCGGCCACGCACTGCACGGTGGTGGTGATGGCCAGCAGGTTGCGCGTGCCCACCGAGCCGTCCGGGTTGCGGAAGCCCTCGAAAGTGAAACCCTCCAGCGGCGGCAGCTCCACCTGGCGCGTGGCCAGGGGCAGGTCTTCGAGGCCGCGCGCCTCGGGCATCCTGAGCCGGCGCTCGTGCACCCAGCTGCCGGCCGGGAGGTCTTCCACGGCGAAGCCGATGGGCACGTCGTAGCGGCGCACGGCGTCGCCGGCGGCCAGGTCCGTGAGGGCCACCTTGTGGCCCTGGGGCACGTGCTCGCGCAGCACCAGGCCGGCGGGGTCGGCCAGCACGGTGCCGGCGCTCAGGCCGCCGTCGTTGGCGACGATGGCGACGTTGTCGTTCGCATGCATGCGGATGAGCAGCGGTGCGCGGGCGGTGGCGTTCATGGCGGGGGTACTGCGGGTGTCAGGGCAGCCGGATGGCCTCGACCCAGTTCGGGTCGCGGCCCACCGGCTGCTCGTGAAGGAAGGTGAGGGCGCCGCTGGCGGCATCGATGGCGTGCACGCCCAGGCGGTGCGAGGCCTGGCCGGCGGCGACGAGGAAGCGGCCGTCGGGGCTGATGGCGAAGCCGCGCGGCTGCGCCTGCGTGGGCGCATGGCCCAGCGGCTGCAGCCGCCCGTCGGCGCCGACGCGGAAGGCGGCCAGGGTGCTGGAGCGGCGCTCGCTGCAGAACAGTAGCGCCGCGTCGGGCGTGAGGCGCAGCTCGGCGGCCCAGGGCTCGCCGCTGAAGCCCGGCGGCAGCATCGACACCGTCTGCAGCGGCGCCAGGGTGCCGGCCTCGCGGTCCAGCGCCAGCACGTCCACGCTGGCGTCGAGCTCGTTGAGCACGTACACGACCGCGCCGTCCGGGTGGAAGGCCAGGTGGCGCGGCCCGGCGCCGGGCCGGGCGTGCAGCGAGGGCGGGTCGTTGGGCGTGAGCGCGCCCGTGGCGGCGTCGAAGCGCCACTGCATCACCTGGCCGCCGCCCAGCGCGGTGGAGAAGGCGAAGCGGTTGCCGGGCGCGCAGCGCAGCGCGTGGGCGTTGGCCGGGGTGGGCAGCGGCGTGCGCGCCGGCTGCGCCACGCCGTCGGCGCCGATGGGAGAGACCGCAACCACGTTGCCGCCGTAGGAGGCGCTCAGCAGCCAGCGCCCGCCGTGGTCGGTGGCCACGTGCGCCATGCTCGCCGGCAGTGGCGCCTCGCCCAGCAGGCGCAGCCGCCCCGTGTCCGGGTCGATGGCCATGCTCAGCGCGGCCAGCGGCTCGCTGCGCCGCGCCGCGTACAGGAAGCGGCGGTCGGGGCTCACGGCCAGCGGCATGACCTGCCCGCCCAGCGCGAGCTGCTGCAGCGGGACCAGGGCGCCGTCGGGCTCCAGGCGCAGGACGTGGACGTCGCCGCTCTCGGCGTTGGAGACGTAGACGATCGTGGAGCTCATCGCGCGGCGCCCTTCCTGCTCGTTCTCATGCCCGCTCTCATGCCGGGGTTCATGCTCACAGCCCCAGCGTGCGCGGCAGCCACAGCGACACCGCGGGCACGTAGGTCACCACCGCCAGCACCATCAGCAGCGCGATGAAGAAGGGGTAGAGTGACTTGACCACCGTCTCGATGGGCAGCTTGGCCACGGCGCTGCCGACGAAGAGCACGCCGCCGACGGGAGGCGTGATCAGGCCCAGGCCCAGGTTGACCATCATGATCATGCCGAAGTGCACCGGGTCCACGCCGATGGAGGTCACGATCGGCAGCAGGATCGGCGTCATGATCAGGATCAGCGGCGCCATGTCCATGAGCGTGCCCAGCAGCAGCAGCAGCACGTTGATGCACAGCAGGATGACGTAGGGGTTGTCCGACATCGTGGTGAACAGCGCCGTGACCTGCTGCGGGATCTGCATCAGCGTCATGACCCAGCCGAAGCTCGCGGCGAAGGCGATGAGGATCATCACGATGGTCAGCGTCTTGACCGTGCGGTGCATCAGCTTGGGCAGGTCGCGCCACTTGTAGTCGCGGTAGATGAACATCGTCACGAAGAAGGCCCACAGCACGGCGATGGCCGCGGACTCCGTGGCGGTGAAGATGCCCGAGAGGATGCCGCCGAGGATGATCACCATCGTCATCAGGCCCCACAGCGCCTCGACCGCGATCTTGAGCGCCTGGCGCAGCGGGATGCGCTCGCCGGCGGGGAAGTTGCGCCGCCGCGCCGTGACCAGGCACATGGCGGCCAGCGTGAGGCCCAGCAGCAGCCCCGGCAGCACGCCGGCGAGGAACAGCGCGGCGATCGACACCGAGCCGCCGGCGGCCAGCGAGTAGATGACGGCGTTGTGGCTGGGCGGGATCAGGATGGCCTGCACCGAGCCGCTGACCGTCACGGCCGTGGAGAAGTCGCGCGGGTAACCTTTCTTCTCCATCTCCGGGATCAGCACCGAGCCTACCGAGGCCGTGTCGGCCATGGACGAGCCCGAGATCGCGCCGAAGAAGGTCGAGGCCAGGATGTTGACCAGCGACAGCCCGCCGCGCACGAAGCCCACGAGCACGCCGGCGAAGGCCACCAGGCGGCGCGACATGCCGCCCTCGGCCATGATCGCGCCGGCCAGCACGAAGAACGGGATGGCCAGCAGCGAGAACTTGTTGACCCCGGCAGCGATCTGGATCATCACCGCGTCGAGCGGGATGTCGATCCACCACGCGCCGATGAGGGCCGACAGCCCCAGCGCGTAGGCCACGGGCATGCCGATGAGCATCAGCACCAGGAACGAACCCAGCAGTACCAGCGCGTCCATCAGGCGGCCTCCTCTTCATGGTCGAAACGCACGACGGCGCGCCGGGCCTGCGAGCCCAGCACGATGTGCTCCAGGATGAACAGCGCCGTGATCAGCCCGCCCACGGGCACCGGCGCGTAGGTGGCACCCACGGGCATCCACGGCAGCTCGCCCACGGTCTGGTTCCAGGTCTGGATGCACAGCTGCGTGCCGTAGTAGGCGGCGAACAGCGCCACGCCCAGCATGCACAGGTGCACCACGGCGGCCACCGGGCGCTTGAGCGCCGCGGGCAGCCGGTCGGTGAGCATGGCCACGGCGATGTGCGCGCCGGCGCGGTAGCTCGCCGCGGCGCCCACGAACGTGAACAGCACCATCAGCATGATCGCCACCGGCTCGGGCCACTGCGAGCCGGTGCCCAGCACGTAGCGGGTGAAGATGCCCCAGGGGATGATGAGCGACATCACCAGGATCGACAGGCCCGCGACCCAGATGCAGGCCAGGTAGAGGCGGTCGTTGAAGCGCAGGAAGGCGTTGTCCATGGCCGGTAGGGGGCGCGCGTGGGCGCGCGGCAAGGCGTTGTCCATGTCGAGGCGGCTTGAGGAGGAGGGGGCGGCGCGCGTTGAAGCGCGCCGCGGGCGCGGCGGTGGCCGCGCCCGCAGGGCTCCTGCGCCTGGCGTGGGAGGGAAGGGGCGCGGGTGGGCGGCGCGTCAGCGCACGGCCTCG
The DNA here is from genome assembly GCF_009760915.1 of Azohydromonas aeria. Lineage (GTDB taxonomy): Bacteria > Pseudomonadota > Gammaproteobacteria > Burkholderiales > Burkholderiaceae_C > Azohydromonas > Azohydromonas aeria. Next base: position 8,716 of record NZ_VIDQ01000074.1, on the reverse strand, counting down.
ATGCGCTTCATCAGGTCGGCGAACTGCGCGCCGTACTTGGCGCGCACCGGGGCGGTGGCCTCGTAGAAGGGCTTGGTGTCCACGGGGATGAACTCGACGCCGGCGGCCTTGAGCTTGCCGGAGTACTCCTCCACGCTCTTGTCCCACAGCGCGCGCTGCTCCATCTGCGCCTCGCGCGCGAACTTCGTCACCAGCGCCTGGTCGTCCTTGTTGAGCTTGTTCCAGGCCACCTTGGACATCACCAGCAGCTCGGGAATGATCAGGTGGTTGGTCTGCGCGTAGTACTTGGCGCCGGTGGTGTAGTGGTTGGAGGTGAACATGCTCGGCGGGTTGTTCTCCGCGCCGTCGATCACGCCGGTCTGCAGCGCGCTGAAGACCTCGCCGTAGGCCATGGAGATGCCGTTGCCGCCCATGGCGTTCATGGTGTCCACGAACAGCGGGTTGCCCATCATGCGCACCTTCACGCCCTTGAGGTCGGCCGGGGTGCGCACGGGCTTCTTGGTGTAGAGGCTGCGCGCGCCGCCGTCCATCCAGCCCAGCGCCACCAGCCGCGCCGGGCTGGCCGTGACCTTGGCCAGCAGGTCGGCGCCGACGTCGCCGTCGATGACCTTGCGCATGTGGGCGATGTCGCGGAACACGAAGGGCATGTTGAAGACGTTGACCTCGGGCACCACCGGGCCGATCACGCCCAGCGAGATGCGCGCGATCTGGATCGCGCCCAGCTGCGTCTGCTCGACGGTCTCCTTCTCCTGGCCCAGCACGGCACCGGGGAACATCTGGAACTTGATGCGGCCGTTGGTGGCCGCGTCGAGCTTCTTGCCCATGTTCTCCACCGCCACCACCGTGGGATAGCCCGCCGGGTGGGTATCGCTGGCCTTCATCACGATGTTCTGCGCCTGCGCGCCCAGGCTGGCGCCCAGGGCGGCCAGGGCGGTGGCGGCGGCGAGAACGGTTCTGCGGGTGTTCATGGATGTCTCCTGATCGATGGAAGAGTGGTGGGCGGGCAGGGGCACGGTCGGCGCCGTGCTTATTCAGTGAAGGGGCCGGTGCGCACGAAGGCGCCGCCCTGGTAGATCGTGGCCGGGTCGTTCAGGTCGAGCCTGGGCTGGCGGGCCTCGACGGCGGCGCGGAAGGGCTCGGAGGAGTCCTGCGGCCGGTAGCCGATGTGCGCGGCGCCGCTGTTGTCGTAGAAGCGCGTGCGGTTGTCGGAGACGCCGTAGATCACGCTGCAGCCCAGCACCGGCGTGGTCAGCACGGCCATGACCAGGCGCTCCAGGTCGTCGTAGCTCATCCACGTGGCCAGCATGCGGCGGTCGCGCGGCTCGGGGAAGCTCGACCCGATGCGCACGCACGCGGTCTCGATGCCGTAGCGGTCGAAGTACAGCTGCGCCACGTCCTCGCCGAAGGCCTTGCTCAGGCCGTACACGCCGTCGGGGCGGGCCGGCGCATCCGTGCCGATCACCTCGTTTTGCCTGTAGAAGCCCGTGACGTGGTTGGAGCTGGCGAAGAGCACGCGCCTGACGCCGTTGAGCCGCGCGGCCTCGTACAGGTTGTAGGTGCCGATGATGTTGGCTTCGAGGATCGGCTGCCAGGGCTGCTCGGTGGAGACGCCGCCCAGGTGCACCACGGCGTCCACGCCTTCGAGCAGCGCGCGCACGGCCGCCGCGTCCTGCAGCGGCGCGGGCATCAGCTCCTCGCCGTCGGCGGCCTCGCCCAGCGGTGCGACGTCCGAGAGGCGCAGCACGTCGCAGTAGCGCTTGAGCCGGGTGCGCAGCTCGCGCCCCAGGCCGCCGGCAGCGCCGGTGAGCAGCAGGCGCGAAAAGCGCAGCGGAGTGACGGGTTCGGTCAGCATGGTGTCGGGGACTCCGGGAAGCATCCAGATGGCGTTCAGAGCGGCTGCGCAGTAAAACTACGCTTGTCGTCTGTCATCTGTTGTCGTACAACTATTTGAGTTTTTCGCGCCTTGGGTGTCAAGGCGCATTACCTAGGGGTTTCACCGATCATGAGCAGCGTATTGACCGGGCGCAGAAAGCCGCGCTCCCTGGCGCAGGAGCTGGTTGACACGCTGGGCGAGCGCATCCGCACCGGTGCGCTGCCGCCCGGCACGAAGCTGCCCACCGAGGCGGCGGTGATGGAGGAATTCGGCGTCAGCCGCACGGTGGTGCGCGAGGCGATCTCGAAGCTGCAGGCCGCCGGGCTGGTGGACACGCGCCACGGCGTGGGCACCTTCGTGGTCGGCCCGGGACAGGCGTCGTTCCGCATCACGGCCGAGCAGCTGGAGACGCTGCGCGACGTGATCGCGGTGCTGGAGCTGCGCATCGGCCTGGAGACCGAGGCCGCGGCGCTGGCGGCCATGCGCCGCAACGAGGGCAACCTGCACGAAATGCGCGTGGCGCTGGACGAATTCGCCGCAGCGGTCAACGCCGGGCGCGACGCGGTGGCGCCGGACTTCGCCTTCCACCTGGAGATCGCGCGCGCCACACAGAACGCCCATTTCGCCGAGCTGCTGGGCTCGCTGGGCGCCAAGATCATCCCGCGCTCGCGCCTGGGCGACGAGACCAGCGCGGAGCTGCAGGCCTACCTGCTGCGCGCCAACGCCGAGCACGAGAGCATCTTCGACGCGATCCGGCGCCAGGACCCGGAGGCCGCGCGCGCCGCGATGCGCACGCACCTGGCCAACAGCCGCGAGCGCCGCCGCCGCGCCGCGGGCGACGTGGCCTGAACTCGGGGCGCGCACCGGTGCCGGGCCGGCAGGGCGAGGGGGCGTCGGCGCGGCGGACACGGGTGATGACTCCTGCGGGCATGAAGCCGGGCAGGGGCGCCACGGCGGCGCGGATTGTCATGCAACCGGTAAGGTTGTCAAGCAAGTTTGCCAATGCCGGGCCTTTGCGCCCCGGAGCGGGAGCGGTCAGGGCAGCCGCGTCTTCTCGAAGATGCGGCGCTTGGCGTTGAGCACGTGCAGCCGCACGGCCTCGGCGGCGCCTTGCGGGTCGCGGCGCACGATCGCGTCCACGATGGCCTGGTGCTCGGCCTGGTTGGTGCTCACACGCTCGGGGCTCTTCTTGTCGGTGACGCTGCTGGCCAGTTCCATGAACTGGCGGATCGGCGCCACGGTGGTCTCGATGGTGCTGACGAAGAAGGGGTTGTGCGAGGCGCGGGCGATGGCGAAGTGGAAGCGCACGTCCTGCTCGATGCCGGCGTGCCCGCTCTCCATGGCCGCCATCAGGTCCTCGAAGCTGGTGCGCAGCGCCTCCAGGTCGTCGGCGTCGCGGTACTCGGCGGCGGCGGCGGCGGCGCCGGCCTCGACGCAGCTGCGGAAGGCGTAGTAGCGCTCGATGTCGGCCAGGGAGCTGATGGGCGGCGTGCCGGCCGCGCCCACGCCGGCGCTGCCGGCGGGTGCCACCACGTGGCTGCCCGAGCCGCGGCGCGTGGCGATGACGCCGTCCGAGCGCAGCCGCGACAGCGCCTCGCGCACGGTCGGGCGCGAGACGCCGAAGCGGCTGGCGAGCTCGCCCTCGGTGGGCAGCTTGCCGCCGGCGCCGAAGTCGCCGCGCAGGATGGACTCCACCACGCGGGCATAGATGCGCTCGGAGAGGGTGCCGCCTTCCTTTTGCAGCCGCAGTTCGCTCATGTTGTCAGGCAGCCGGACATGGGCGTGGACGCGCGTCCAGGGGCCGGCCAGGGGTTGCAGGGCTACGGATTCTGACAAGGTCACGGCGGTTGTCAGCCGAAAATGCGCAGGCTGCCGGCTTTTGCGGACAAGCGGCGCCCAGGTGTCAGGCAATCTGCGCTGCGGCGCCGGCGTCCCGGCCGGCGCCCACCATCTTTTCGGGAGACCCGAGCCATGTTCAAGAAGATTGCCTCCGAAGCGCTGGGCCTGAGCGACATCGGCGCCATCATCAGTCCGAAGGACTTCGGCAGCGTGGACGCCGACGACTACCTCTTCCACGAGGACGGCGAGCGCATCTTCTTCCTGATCAAGTCGAAGAAGGACGAGTACTGCTTCACCAACCTGGCGCTGATCCACGTGGACGGCGACTCGGCCGTGTCGTCCAAGCGCTCGATCCGGCGCTACGACTGGGCCGCCTACCCGGTCACGGGCGTGTCGCTGGAGACGGCCGGCACGCTCGACATGGACGTGGAGCTCAAGTTCGCCGTCGGCGGCGCGGCCTTCAGCATCGACGTGCGCAAGAGCTTCATCGAGCAGCTCAAGGACATCTACAAGGCGCTGGTGACGATCGGCAAGCTGCAGCACCACGACGAGGTCTGCCGCGGCCACGCGCTGCACGCGCTCAATGCCACCGCCGCGATGTACAAGCTCGGCGCCGCGCCCGAAGGGCAGGCGCCGGCGGCGCAGTTCGCCGAGCTGCTGCGCGCGCTCAACACCGCGGTGCTGGAGCAGCACACGCGGCGCGACTTCGGCGCGGTGTTCGAGAAGTACATCCACGCCTGAGGCGCCCGCGCCGCCGGACGATCCCGGCGGCGCGGCGCTGCTTCGAGCCGCCTCAGCCCTTCACCGGCGCCACGTAGGCGATGAGCCGGCCGAGGTTGCTGACGAAACCGGTGGTCGAAATGCCCAGCGCCCGGGGCTGCGGCGCGTAATCGCCTTCCGCGGGCGGGTCCAGCGGGTCGTAGGGCGAGGTGTCGTGGCGGTCGCCCACGTGCTTGCTGCGGTAGGCCGTGCCGGCGTAGGGCGTGGACGGTCCGTCGCCGATGTAGCGGTTGGTGGTGGCCGACAGCGTGGTGAGCCAGTAGTTCTTGTCGCCCAGGTCCGCGATCACCGACTGCGCCGCGGCCTCGCTCACCGTCGGGCTGGCCATGACGCTGCCGGCGAACAGGTCGGGGAAATCGACCTCGCGCAGCGAGAAGTAGCGCGGCAGCGCGCGCGGCGCGGAGGCGTTGAGCGGCGAGCGCGCCACCATGTCGGCGACCTGCGCGCTGCTCATCGCCATCAGCTCGTTGTAGGTGCGGCGCAGCGTGCTGGTGTTGACGCTGCGGCCGGCCGAGTAGTGGCTGGGCGTGTTGCGGTGGTCGTAGTCCACGTAGTAGGCGCCGTTATGGATGTTCGAGCCGTAGCGGTGCACGAACAGGGCCTTGTTCGTGCCCAGCTCGACGAAGGTCGGGTGCGAGCGGCTGGCGATGAGCGGGTTCTCGGCCCTTTGCTGCGCGCTCAACGGCACGCTGTCGAGCCAGGCCAGCGCGCGGGGCACGCCCTCGAGATAGCTGTGGTCTCCGGTGAGGCGGAAGTAGTTGAAGAGCTGCTGGATGTTGGTCTGCGTGGTGTGGGTGGCGAGCGAGCGCGGCTCGTAGCTGCGCGCGCCGGCCGGGGCGCCGGCAGGGCGGCCGTCCTGCGCCACGGCCAGGTGCTGCAGGCCCCAGCCGGACTGCACGCCCTCGGTCCACTGCAGCCGCTTGAGGCACTGCATGGCGCGGTGCACCGCGGGCAGCAGATCCACCCGGCCCAGGCCGATGACGCACATCAGCAGGAACTTGATGTTCTCGCCGGCCACGTCGTCGTTGAAGGTGACGTGGCGCGTGTAGTCGCCGTCCTCCATGCCCTGGCGCACGCCGGGGGTCTGCGGGATCTGCTGCGGGTTGGGCGCCGGCATCTGCGTGACGGCGTTGGCCGCGGGAAAGCGCTGCGGCCAGCCGCCGTCGGCCACGCCACCCTTGAACTGCGCGTCCAGCACGAACTGGATGGCCCGGTTCAGCGGCGCCTCGAAGCGCTTCTCGCGCTTTTCCAGGACCATGCGCAGCAGCACCTGCGAGGCCACCGCCGTGCCGGCGTCGTCAAAGGTGGCGTTGCCGTAGTAGTGCTGGAACTCCTCCAGTCGCCAGCCGTTCTTGCCGATGGTGTCGTACCAGTCCCTGAGCGAGGCCTCGCCGGCGAAGTCGTGGATGTAGTTCCAGCCGCCGGACGGGTGCTGCGCCGCCACCAGCGCCATGGCCGTGCGCCGCGCCGCGGCGTAGATGACGGGGTCGCCGCTGGCGTGCCAGGCGTCGATCAGGGCGTGGCCCACGGAGGGCGTGCCCGGGGGCTGGATCCAGCACATGCTGCGCCTGGCCTCCATCTCGCCCCAGGTGCGCGACAGGTCGGGCAGGTAGTCCCAGACGTAGCCGCCCTGGAACGACACGTTCTCGTCCATGTGCTGCACGGCGCGGCGCATCGCCAGCACGGCGTCGCGCACGCTGCCCTGCAGGTGGCCGATGCCGGCACCGGGCACGTCGGCCGCGGTCTCGGTGGCGCCCATCAGGCCGGCGTCGCTGCCGCCGCCGCAGGCGGCCAGGGCGGCCGGGGCCAGGCCGGACATCACGAAGGTTCTGCGCTTCATCGTCTCTCTCGGTGAGGTTGTGGTGCCGGCCGCCAGCCAGGCGGGATGCCTGGCGCGGGAGCGCCGTTGCGGCCAGACAAGCCTGCCCGTGGCGGTCAGGTTGTAGGACATCGTATGAAGCGAGAAAGCTGCTTGAAAGATCAGGAAAGTCCCGAGATACCTGCATTGAACCTTTTCAGATGAATATGGTTCGTATCCCCATCCGTCTTAGGTGCGAAACAATATAAAACGTGTCATCTGTTGACTGACAACAAAAGCTTGAATTAGGACGCTAAAAATCAGGCCACTGCCAAGCGTTACAGCGCCCGGGGGCGAAGGCGGCTATCACCGCGGGCATGGAAAGCTTGCTGCCCGGCGCCTGGCAGCGCGCCTGGGCTGAACCAAAGGAGAGAGTCCGCCATGCCGCCCACCCGTCCGATGCACCGTGCCGCCGTCCTGGCCTTGGGCGGGCTGCTGGCCCTGGCGGTCCCGCCAGTTGCCGCCTGCGAGGCTTCCGTGGCGCCCGCCGTCCTGCACGGCGCCACGGCCGGCGACGTCGAGCGCTTTGCCGCGCGCGTGGGCAAGCGGGTGCTGACCTTCGTCGGCTACTCCGGCCAGGGCTACGAGGACCCGGCCGCGATGCGGGCCGCGGCCGCGCGCGTGCTCGACGCGCAGGACCCAGCTCGGGTGATGGTCAACGTCGGCGCCACGGCCGAGGGCATCGGCGCGGTGTACGAGGTGGCCCGCGAGCGCGGCTTCGCGACGCTGGGCATCGTGTCCTCGCTGGCGCACGACGAGGGCGTGCCGCTGTCGCGCTGCGTGCAGCAGGTGTTCTTCATTCGCGACGCCAGCTGGGGCGGGCGGCAGCCCGGCACCGGGGCGCTGTCGCCGACCTCGGCGGCGATCGTGGACGTGAGCAGCGAGATCGTCGCCATCGGCGGCGGCGACGTGGCCCGCGACGAAGCGCTGGCGGCGCGCGCCGCGGGCAAGCCGGTGCGCTTCATCCCGGCCGACATGAACCATGCCGCGGCACGCGACAAGGCGCGCCGCCGTGGCCAGGCCGAGCCCACGGACTTCCTGGGCAGCGCGCACGCGGCGCTGGTCGGGCGCTGAGAGGGCCGGCGGCAGCGGGCGCGTGAGCCTGTGCAGGGCCTACGTGTTCTCCACAGGCAGGCAGTGCTTGAAACGCTGCATCCGAGGTTGTACGATGACCGACAACAGAGCGCAAAACGACGACAACAGTGCGCCGCTTCACCTGGAGACAAGCCATGTTGCGTAGAACCGTGTTGTTGAGCGCCGCCGCAGCCGCGTCGGCCCTGTGTGCGTCAGCCCCGGCCTGGGCCCAGGCCTGGCCGGCCAAGCCGGTGACGGTGGTGGTGCCGTTCCCGCCCGGGGGCTCCACCGACATGATCGCCCGCACCCTGGCCTCCGGGCTGCAGGCCAAGCTGGGCCAGACCTTCGTGGTGGACAACAAAGCCGGCGCCACCGGCACCATCGGCGCCGCGCAAGTGAAACGCGCGCCGGCCGACGGCTACACGCTGCTGGTGGCCTCGCTGGGCCCCTACGTGATCGCGCCGCACCTGATCAAGAACATTCCCTACGACGCCACCAAGGACTTCGACTACATCACCGTGGCGGTGCAGGCGCCCAACGTGCTGGTGGTGCCGGCGGCCTCGCCGTACAAGACCGTGGCCGACGTCATCGCGGCGCAGAAGAAGTCGCCCGGCAAGCTGACCTTCGCCTCCTCGGGCAACGGTTCCTCGGACCACCTCACGGCCGAGCTGTTCTGGGCCCAGACCGGCACCGAGGCCGTGCACGTGCCCTACAAGGGCGGTGCGCCGGCCATCACCGACCTGCTCGGCGCGGTGGTGGACGCCTCGTTCCAGAACATCAACGCCGTGCAGCAGCACATCGCCGCGGGCAAGCTGCGCGCGCTGGCGGTCACGGGCAGCAAGCGCGCCGCGCTGCTGCCGCAGGTGCCCACGCTGGACGAGTCCGGCGTCAAGGGCGTGGACGTGTACTCCTGGCAGGCCGTGGCCGCGCCCAAGGGGCTGCCCGCCGACGTCAAGGCCAAGCTGGCCACGAACATCGCCGCGGTGCTCAATGAGCCGGCCGTGAAGTCCAAGCTGGTCGAGCAGGGCTTCGAGATCGTCGCCAACTCGCCCGAGCAGTTCGCCAAGTTCCAGGCCGCGGAGTTTGCGCGCTGGAAGGGCGTGATCGAGAGCCGGAAGATCACCGCGGACTGAGCCCCGCCGTTGCCCGCGGCCCTTGCCGGCCCCTGCGGCTTTCCCCCGGCCGGCTTCAGCCCTCGCCCGCGCACGGCGGGGAGGGCGCTCCAACCCCATTTCCCCGCCATGCCCAGCACCACCCCCACCGTCGTCTCCCTGCGCGCCATTCCCGTTGCC
>NZ_VIDQ01000073.1 GCF_009760915.1 Azohydromonas aeria | reverse complement strand
CCATGGCCGGCGCGCCGGGGCGTCCCCGCCGCGCCGCTCCCGCCCCGCACCCGCGTCCAACGCCAGGCGCCCGGGACTGCAGCACGAGACAAGACACAGCTCCTCATGAACGAGATCGCCCTCCATCCCCTCGACGCGGCGGCGCTGCGCCGCCGCCTGGACGACCTGCACGAGAAGCAGCCGCCGGCCGACCCGGCCGTGCCGCCGCTGCGCATCGGCATCGCGGACGCCGACGGCGAACTGCTGCACGTGGTCGAGACGGCCCGGCTGCTCGAAGCGGTGCAGGTGTTCGAGGTGCTGGGCGACTACGGCCTGGAGCCGCGCGGGGGCCGGCATCGCACGCGCGACGGGCGGCGGCTGACGCGGCTGTACGCGCCGGGGCGCTGAGCCGGGCGGCCCCCGGCGGGTGACGGGCGGGGGCCTGGCGCCGGGTCACTCCGGCGCGTGCTCAAGGATGAAGCTCAGCGTCGCCAGGTGGTGCGTCATGCGGGCCTTGTGGCCATCAACGGGCGCCGACTCGTGCTCGGCCTTCAGGACATTGAGGCCCTGATTGCGCACCGGGAGCGTGACGCGGCCCTCGGCATCGCAGACGAGCGCGTCGGCATCGGGGTCGGTGACCACGTCCCGCCAGACCCTGGCGCGCGGCAACGGCTTGCCTTCGAAGAGCACCTGCACCGTGAGCGGCTCGTCCTTGTGCCTCGGAAAGGTGGCGCCCACGGGGACGATCTGCAGGGCCAGCCCGGGTGCCGGCGCCAGCGCACCGGCGGGCAGCGCCACCAGGTGCGTCGCGTACTTCAGGTAGCGGCCGCTGACCGCGGCATCGGGCACCTCATCCTGTCCCTTGCCGTGCCACTTCCCAGCGGCGTCGCGCGACCACAGGCCGTTGTTCATGGCCGCGGTCAGCACGGCCGGCTTGTGCGCCAGGTCGACGAAGGCCATGCGGCCTTCGGTCAGCAGCGGCGCCGCGACCGGCTTGCCCGACGCGTCCAGACCGCCGACCGCGGTCAGCTTGGGCAGGCGCTTGACGACGTCGAGGTCCTCGCCGCCGTCGCCATAGACCAGCGCGAGGCTGCCCGCGCGCTGCGCGAACCAGATGCCGTGGGCCTGGGCCAGGCCGCACAGCGAGGCGGCAAGGGCCGCCGCGAGGAGGCGCTGCGTTGCTTTCATGGTCGTGTTCCTGTTCTTCGTGGGGGTTCGGAGCGGGTGGCGCGGCCCCGGCGCCGGGCTGCCGGGTTGCCGGGATCAGGCGCACCGGCGCACGACGCGGGGCCTTGCCGGGGTCAGAAGCGGCCGGTGAGCATGAGGTGCACGCTGCGCGGATTGCCCGGCGCATGCAGGGTTTCCGAGCCGTTCAGCCACACATACTCGTAATACCGGTTTGCGAGATTGCGCACCTGAAGCTCCAGATCGAGCTTGTCACTGAAGCTGTAGACGGCGGACGCGTTCACGAGAAAATACTGGCCGAATTTGTCGGTATTATTCTGCCGGTTCAGATAATAGCTGCTCTGTCCAGCCACCGAGCCCGAGAGGCGCAGCGCATCGGTCACCTTGTAATCGACGCCCAAGTTGTACAGCAGGTGGGGCACGTGATCGATCTCATTGCCCTGCGTGTCAATCGACGCCGCGTCGGCCTTCATGATGACCGCGCGCTGCACGGCCGCGCCGACCCAGATCCCGAGCCGCGCGGTGGGCTGCACGTTCAATTGCAGATCGATCCCGCGGCGCCGGGTTTCGCCGATATTCTCCGAGCTGTTGCTCGGGTCGTTGATCTTTCGGCGCGCTTCGTTCGTCGCATATTGCTGCCACAGCGCGATGCGGCCCTCGACCCACTGCAGGGGACGGAACTTGACGCCCGTTTCCCATCCGGTGTTGATGGAGGGCTCCAGGTCGTTGGCCTGGTTGACCTTGTAGCTCGCCGCGCCGATGCCCACTTGGAACGTCCGGCCCCAGTTGCCGTACACCGAATAGCCATTGTCCAGCTTGTAGACGGCGGAAATCTTCGGCTGGCGGATCAGGCCGTAATCGTTGATGTCAGAATCACGATTATTGAGCGCGTTGGTGAAGCTGCCGGACAGCTTGTCAACCCGATAAGCCGGCGTGATGGTCAGCGCCGCAGTAGGCTTGTAGATGGCCTGGACGAAACCACCGACGGTATTGAAGTCGAATTGCTGGTTCCGGTTGAGTTCCGTTCGCTGCCGGGCGGCGGTGAAGTAGCGCCGATTTTCGTTGTCCTGCCGTTCCGTATCGAGCCCACCGACCACCGTGAACTGGCCGGCCGATGTGGGCGCGGGACGCCACGTCAGGGTCGTGGACGCCCCGACATGGTTTTCGGCGACGATGCGCTCCTGTTGGGAGCTCCCGGCGGAAAAGGTCACGAAGCGGCGGTCATCGATGTCGTTGTTGTAGAGCTGCGCCGTCCAGAACAGCTGGTTGCCCAGGTCGGTCTCCGCCTGCAAGGCCACCTGGCTCATGCGCCGCGTCCCGCCGTCGGTGGCGTTGTGGGGCATCGACTGGTCCCGGTCGGCACGGGCCTGGGCCCGCGTCAGGAAGCCGGGCTCTTCCGCCGTCACATCGTGGTGCCGCACGATCAGGCCATAGCGGCTGTTGCCCGCATCCGGCGAGTAGAACCACTTTCCTGAAAAGCTGAGTTTCTCGGCATCCGAGTGGGCGCGGTAGCCGTTGGTATTCTGGTAAGCGATGGAATAGTTTTGCGAGAAACTGCCGTCGTCAATGCCCACGGCCGCCTGGAGATCCCGGGTAGCGAAGCTGCCATAACCGGCCCGGACGGTCCGATAATTGCCGCCGATCTTCGTCACGATATTGGCGTTGCCGGAAATGTTGTGCAGGCCATACCTGGGGTCATTGGTGCCCCGCACCAGCTCGATCGACTGGATGTCCAGCAGCGGCACCAGGTCGATGTACGGCATCATCCCGTCGTTGGTGTTGCTGGGCACTCCGTCGATCAGCAGCTTGACGGCGTTGATTTCCCCCTCGCCGGTGAAACCCCGCATCGAGATCTTTCCCGACACCGTGCCCTGGCCATACTGCGTCAGCATCACGCCGGGCATTTGCCCGAACAGCTGCCAGTTGTGGTTGACCGCCTGGCTGGAAATCCTGCTCTCCTGCAGCACATCCACCGAGGTGAGCACGTTGCGGGTCGCCAGCGGACCGGTCGCCTGACCGAGAACCGTGATCTGGCCAAGCGTCATGGCCGGTGTGGCGCTGCCATCCGCGGGTTCTTGTGCACTGGCGGACACACCGAATGCCATGCCGATGGCGAGAACGATCTTCTTCTTGCTGGAAACCATTTTGAAAGCTTGGACGCGAAAAGTCCCGGTGGAGAATGAATCCCGAAGGCTGCGCGCGGCGGGCCGGTGGCAGGCAGGGGTTGGAAGCAATTGCCGCGGAGCAGCAGTTGCCGGGGCGAGATGGTTTGGGTTTCGGCATCGCCTGTCGATGCCGGCACTTGTTGGAGCTTTGCCGCGTCGAGGCACGTCACGCCGGCGCCGTGGAGCAGGACCCCTGGTCTTGTTGTTTTCCGGTTGGTGCAGGCCCATGCGCGACCCGTCGCCGATGCCGACCAGGGTGATCCCGGGGCGAAATCCAGCGGGCAGAACTCCATTCCTGTGCTGATGCAGGCGCCGATGCTACCGGGCGTATCAAGGAACGTAAACTACAATGCGAATTAGTCGCATTTAGGAGACAGGGAAGGTATGCGCAAGCTTGCGTCTTGGCTGCATCGGTACGTGGGCCTGACTCTGGCGGGCTTGCTGCTCGTCAGTGGCGGCACGGGAGCCTTCATCACCTTCTCCAAGGAGATCGACGGCGTCCTCAACCCCTCGCTGCGTCAGGTGGAGGCGCGGGCCTCGGCGGTGCCGCTCGACACGCTGGCTGCCAGCGCGCGCGAGGCCCGGCCCGGGGAGGCGCTCCGGCTCATCGTTCTGCCGGCCGCGCCGCGTGACGCGGCCGAGGCCTGGTATGCCGGCAGCCGCATGCGTGCGTACGTCGATCCGTACAGCGGGCAGGTCCTTGGCGTGCGCGACACCCACGACTCGGCCGCAGGGTGGCTCACCGACCTTCACGTCCACCTGATGTCAGGCGATGCGGGAAAGGCGGTCCTGGGCTGGGCCGGCCTGGCGACCCTTGGGTTGATCGCGCTGGGTGTCGGGCTGTGGTGGCCGAAGCGCGGCCGCTGGAAGCAGGCCTTCCAGGTCAAGTGGGGCGCCTCGCCCGTGCGTGTCTGGCTCGACCTGCACAAGCTGGCCGGCGTGCTGGCCGGCGCCTTTCTCGTCGTCATCGCCACCACGGGCAGCGCACTGGCGCTGTACGACGCCGTCACGGAGCCGCTGCTGGCGGCGCTCACGGGGAAAGGGCCGGTGCAGGTGGCACCGAAGTCTTCAGGCAGCGCGGGTGCACCCGCCTCGCTGGACGACATGGTCAGGAAGGCCCGGGCCATCTTCCCGGCGGGACGGGTCACGAGGATCATGCTGCCTGCTCATTCCCAGGCGGCCGTTGCGGTCCGCATGCAACTGCCCGGGGAGGCGCACCAGCTCGGACGCACCTTCGTCTTCTTCGACCAGTACGATGGCCGATTGCTGCGCACCGACGATGTTTTCCAGGCCGGCGCGGCTGCGCGCATCTACAGCTGGCTCTACCCGCTGCACACGGGGTTCTACGGCGGGCTGGTGACGCGGGCACTCAACGTATTGCTCGGGATGTCATTGGCCCTGCTCGCGGCGTCCGGCCTCTGGCTCTGGACGCGCAACCAGCTCGCCAGGAGGCGGGCCGAGCTTCGAAAGCGTGCCCTTCCGAAAGCGGCCCGGACCGCGCCCACGAGCTGACGACCGGCTCGCTTCGGGCCGCGTCCATCGCACGGCGAACGTCGGCGGCCCAGGCGGATGTCCGGATCAGCGCCGCTCGCGCCGCCGGACCGCCGGCAGGCGGAACTCGCGGCCGATCACGGTGCGGGCATAGAGGTATTCGCACAGCACCCGCTCGCCCAGGCGGTCCATGTCGACATGGCCGCCGGCGTCGCACGGAAAGGCGCAGCTGCGGCACGGGTCCTCCAGGGATTCGAAACACAGCTCGTAAACAACGGGCTGCGAGTTCGAGGTGTTCATGGCGCCATCTCCTTCAGCGTCGCCCATGCGGGACGACGGTGCGGACAGGGCAACCGGGCGCATGCCGCGCTGATTGACTGCCGCCGAGGTCAATGGGGATTCGTTCATGGTGCAGCCATGCTAGGAACGCGCCCCGGCGCCACCCAGAGTCAAAGCTCCCTGCGCGGCGGCGACAAATCTCCCGCCGCGCACGGGACATTCCTCCCAGCGCGAATGCAGGGGGAACGGGGTCAAGCTCCCGGTCGCCCGCCGTGCCGGCACCGGGAAGCGCCGCTCACATCCCCGCGTAATTCGGCCCGCCGCCGCCTTCGGGCACGACCCAGGTGACGTTCTGCGCCGGGTCCTTGATGTCGCAGGTCTTGCAGTGCAGGCAGTTCTGGGCGTTGATCTGCAGCCGCTGCGCGCCGCCGCCGCCGCCGTCCGCGCCGCCGACGAACTCGTACACGCCCGCGGGGCAGTAGCGCGCCTCGGGGCCGGCGTAGGTCGCCAGGTTCGTCGCCAGCGGCACCGCCTCGTCGCGCAGCCGCAGGTGCGCGGGCTGGTCCTCGGCGTGATTGGTGTTGCTGATGAAGACGCTGGAGAGCCGGTCGAAGGTCAGCACGCCGTCGGGCTTGGGATAGTCGATGCGCGCGCACTCCGCGGCCGGGCGCAGCGCCAGGTGGTCCGGGCGGTCGCGGCGCAGCGTCCACGGCGGGCTCTTCACGCCCAGCTTCGGCAGCAGCCAGTGCTCGATGCCCGTCATCAGCGCGCCCACGCGCGCGCCCTTCTTGAACCAGGCCTTGAAGTTGCGCGCGGCATGCAGCTCCTCGTGCAGCCAGCTGCGCTCGAAGGCCGCCGGATAGGCCGAGAGCTCGTCGCGGCTGCGCCCGGCCTGCAGCGCCTCGAAGGCGGCCTCGGCCGCGAGCATGCCGGTCTTGATCGCGGCATGGCTGCCCTTGATGCGCGCGGCGTTGAGCGTGCCGGCGTCGCAGCCCACCAGCGCGCCGCCCGGGAACACCAGCCGGGGCAGGCTGGACAGCCCGCCCGCGGCGATGGCGCGCGCGCCGTAGCCGATGCGCCGCCCGCCCTCGATGTGGGCGCGGATGGCGGGGTGCGTCTTCCAGCGCTGCATCTCCTCGAAGGGGCTGAGCCAGGGATTGGCGTAGTCCAGCCCGGTAACGAAGCCCAGCGTCACGCGGTTGCCTTCCAGGTGGTAGAGGAAGCCGCCGCCGTAGGTGCCGGCGTCCAGCGGCCAGCCGGCGGTGTGCACCACGCGTCCGGGCTGCGCCTTCTCCGGCGGGACTTCCCACAGCTCCTTGATGCCCAGCGCCCAGCTTTGCGGGTCGCGCCCGGCGTCGAGCTCGAAACGCCCGATGAGCGCCTTGCCCAGGTGGCCGCGCGCGCCCTCGGCGAAGACGGTGTAGCGGGCGTTCAGTTCCATGCCGAGCTGGAACTCGGCCGTGGGCTCGCCGTCCTTGCCGAGGCCCATGTGGCCGGTGGCCACGCCGCGCACGGCACCGGCGTCGTCGTACAGCACTTCCGCGGCGGCGAAGCCGGGAAAGATCTCCACGCCCAGGCCTTCGGCCTGCTCGGCCAGCCATTTCACGACGCTGCCCAGCGCCACGACGTAGCAGCCCTGGTTGTGGAAGTTGCGCGGCACCAGCGCGTCGGGCGTGCGCCGCGCGGCCGTGGCCGTGAGGAACAGCACGTCGTCGCCGGTGACCGGCTGGTTGAGAGGCGCACCTTGCGCCTGCCAGTCGGGCAGCAGCTCGGTGAGGGCGCGCGGGTCCATGACCGCGCCGGAGAGGGTGTGCGCACCGGCCTCGGAGCCCTTCTCCAGCACGGCCACGGAAACGTCGGCGCCTGCCTCGGCGGCGAGCTGCTTGAGCCGGATGGCCGTGGCCAGCCCGGCCGGCCCGGCCCCGACCACGACCACGTCGTAGTCCATGGTCTCGCGCGGGCCGTATTGCTCGATCAGGTGGGCAGGGGTGGTCATGGCGGGGTCTCCCAGATGAATTTGTGCGAACGGTGTTTTCTTCAGGACATGGACCCGCATGCGCACCGGCATGCAGGCGGTCAGCTCACCAAGTCGTCATTCCGGCGAAAGCCGGAATCCACGAACGCCGGGCGGCATCGCAGCCGGCGTGGATCCCGGCTTTCGCCGGGATGACGGTATTTCTTCTACGGCCGGCGCAGCAGCAGTCGGCGCGGATTCACGCCCACTCCACCCCCGCCGCCAGCATGTAGCCCGCGCCGTACACGGTCTTGATCAGCTTCGGGTTCTGCGGGTCGGCTTCGAGCTTGCGGCGCAGGCGCGAGATGCGCACGTCGATGCTGCGGTCCAGCGGCGAGAGCTCGCGCGTGCCCATCAGCTGCTCGCGCGTGAGGATCTGGTGCGGGCGCTCCAGGAAGGCGCGCAGCACCTGTGTCTCGGCCGTGCCCAGCAGCGTCTCGGTGCCGTCGGGCGCGCGCAGCAGGTTCGCGGCGCAGTCCAGGCTCCAGCCGGCAAAGCGCGCATGGCGGCGTTGCATGCCTGCCGTGCCGGCGCTGCCCAGGCCGCGCCGGCGCAGGATGCTGCGTACCCGCGCCACCAGCTCGCGCGGCTCGAAGGGCTTCATCACGTAGTCGTCGCCGCCGCCTTCGAGCGCCATGACGCGGTCCACCGTGTGGCCACGGCCGGTGAGCACCAGCACGCCGCAGTTGCAGCGCCGCGCGAGCTCGCGCACCAGCTCGATGCCGTCCATGTCCGGCAGCCCCAGGTCCACGATGCACAGGTCGGGCCGCTCGGACTGCAGCCGCCGCAGCACGCCCGCGGCGTTGCCGAAGCTCTCGCACGCAAAGCCGAAGTCGCGCAGCGCGCGCTCCACCAGCCGCGACACCTCGGCATCGTCCTCGACGATGTAGACCAGCGCCGCCGCCGTCCCGGCCATGGCCTCGTCTTCAGCCATGCAGCGCTCCCGCCGCCCGCGCCGCGCCGGATGCGGGCGCTGGTTGCGCCGGCACCTGCCGCTGCAGGAAGTCCGCCAGCTGCCGCTTCGTGAACGGCTTCCCGAGCATCGGCACGTCGCCGGGGACGCTCGCTTCGCCCGGGACGTAGCCGCTCATCAGCGCCACGCGCGGCACGCCCTGCGCCAGCGCCCGGCGCGCCACCTCGCGCCCGTCCACGCCGCCGGGCATGACCACGTCCGACAGCACGAGGTCCAGCCGCGGCGCGTGCTCCAGCATGCGCAGCGCCTCCACGCCGTTCTCGGCCTCCAGCACCGCGAAGCCCAGCTCCACCAGCGCGCGGCGCACGACCTTGCGCACCTCGGCATCGTCCTCCACCAGCAGCGCCAGCGACTGCGCCGGGTCGGCACGGTGGCCGCTGTCGCAGCAGGCGTCGGCCAGCAGGCTCGCCACCGCGCTGCGCGCCACCGGCAGCCACAGCGTCACGGTGGTGCCCGCGCCCGGCGCGCTGTCGATGGCCACCGCCCCTTCGGACTGGCGCACGAAGCCGTACACCATCGACATGCCCAGCCCCGTGCCGGCGCCGGGGCGCTTGGTGGTGAAGAAGGGCTCGAACACGCGCGAGCGGGTGGCCGCGTCCATGCCGTGGCCATCGTCGCGCACGGCGATGCGGATGTAGTGCCCGGGCTGCGCCTGCAGCTCCTGCGCGCGCTGCGGCGCCAGCGTGTCGGCGCGCACCGTCACCGTCACGTGCCGGGCCTGCGCGTCGCGCGAGTTCAGCACCAGGTTGACCAGCGCGTCCTGCAGGTGGCTGGCATCGACCCAGGCCCACAGCGGCAGCTCGCCCGCGTCCAGCCGCAGCTCCATGCCTTCGGGCAGCGAGCGGCGCAGGAGGTTGACGACGGTCTGCACCAGGGGCGCCACTTCGGCGGCTTGCGCCTCCAGCGGCTGGCGCCTGGCGAAGCCCAGCAGCGCGCGGATCAGCTCCGCGCCGCGCCGCGCCGCGGCCAGCGCCGGGTCGATGAACTCGGCCACGCTGTCGTCCTGATGCACCTCGCGCAGCGCGCCCAGGTTGCCGATGATGACCGTGAGCATGTTGTTGAAGTCGTGCGCCAGGCCGCCGGTGAGCTGGCCCAGCGCTTCCATCTTCTGCGCCTGCGACAGCAGCTCCTGCGCGCGGCGCAGCTCGGAGACGTCGAAGGTCAGCTCGAAGCAGCCGATCACGCTGCCGTCGGCCGCCTTCTCCGGGATGAGCGTGGTGCGCGCGGTGCGCACGCGCCCGTCCACGCAGCGCGCCTCGTACTCGTAGCTCACGGGCTCGCCGGCGAAGGCGCGCGCCACGTTGTGGCGGATGCTGGCGTAGGTCTCGCGGCCCAGGTACTCGCGCGCGCTGATGCGGTCCAGGTGCGCCGGGTCGAGGCCGAACCACTCCTGGTAGCCGCGGTTGATGTAGCGGTAGGCCTTCTTCGCGTCGAAGTAGGCGATCAGGGCGGGCAGCGAGTCGGTGATGAGGCGCATCTGCGCCTCGCTCAGGCGCAGCTCGCTGGTGCGCTCGGCCACGCGCCGCTCCAGCTCGGCTGCCTGCTGCGCGGCCTGCGCCTCGGCGCGGCGCTGCGCCGTGACGTCGGAATAGACGGTGATGAAGCCGATGCCCGGCACCGGCACGCCGCGCACGCGCAGCACCTGCCCGTCGGGGCGGGTGCGCTCGAACTCGTGCGGCTCCAGGCGCCGCGCCGCGGCCACGCGCTCGGCCACCTGCGCTTCCACGTCGCCCGGGCCGTACTCGCCGCGCTCGGCATTGAAGCGGATGAAGCTCTCGAAGGGTGCGCCGACGCGCACCAGGTGCTCGGGAAAGCCGAGCAGCGTCACGAAGGCGCGGTTCCAGCCCAGCAGCCGCAGCTCGCCGTCGATGAGGCTGAAACCCTGGTCGATGACGTCCAGGGCCGCGCGCAGCGCGTCCTGGCCGCGCGGGCTGTCGCCGGGCGCCGTCGCTTGAGCATCCATCGCAGACCCCATCGAAGCTTGCATGGCGCCGATTCTAGGGAGGCGCTTCCCCCCGGAAGGGCGATGCAAACATTCGTCATATTTGCTCGGCAGTCCTGAAAAGGTCCTTCGCCATCCTTCAGCCCGGCGCCGCGGCCCTGGTCGGCCCGGCAACGCTTGGAGGAGAGAAGACATGACCCGGATCAATCCGTACTCGGTGGGGCTGGACAGGAACGCGGCGAACTTCGTCGCGCTGTCGCCGCTGAGCTTCATCGAGCGCGCGGCGCTGGTGTATCCGCAGCGCACCGCGACCCTCTACGGCGCGCAGCGCCAGGACTGGCAGACCACCTACGAGCGCTGCCGCCGCCTGGCCAGCGCGCTGCAGCGCCGCGGCGTGCAGGCCGGCGACACGGTGGCGGCGATGCTGCCCAACACGCCGGCGATGTTCGAGGCCCACTTCGGCGTGCCGATGAGCGGCGCCGTGCTCAACACCCTCAACACCCGGCTCGACGCCGAGGCCATCGCGTTCATGCTGCAGCACGGCGAGGCCAGGGTGCTGCTCACCGACCGCGAGTTCTCCGGCGTGGTTGCACGCGCACTCGAATTGATCGGCGACAAGCGCCCGCTGGTGGTCGAGGTCGAGGACGAGACCGCGCCTGCCGGCGCGCGCCTGGGAGAGATCACCTATGAGGAGCTGCTGGCCGGGGGTGACGCCGCCTTCGCCTGGGCGCTGCCCGGCGACGAGTGGGACGCCATCGCGCTGAACTACACGTCGGGGACCACCGGCAACCCCAAGGGCGTGGTCACGCACCACCGCGGCGCCTACCTCAACGCCGCCAACAACGTCATCGCCTGGAGCCTGCCGCACCATCCGGTGTACCTGTGGACGCTGCCGATGTTCCACTGCAACGGCTGGTGCTTCCCCTGGACCATGGCGCTGGTGGCCGGCACCAGCGTGTGCCTGCGCAAGGTCGATCCGCTGCAGATCTGGCCGCTCATGCGCGAGCACGGCGTCACGCACCTGTGCGGCGCGCCCATCGTCTATTCGATGCTCATCAACGCCCCGGCCGAGCTGCGCCAGGGCTTGCCCCGCGTGGTGCGCGGGCTCATCGCCGGCGCGCCGCCGCCGGCGGCCGTCATTGAAGGCTGCGAGGCCGCGGGCATCGAGATCACGCACGTCTACGGCCTGACCGAGGTCTACGGCCCGGCCGCGGTGTGCGCCAAGCAGGAGCACTGGGCCACGCTGCCGGCGCATGAGCGCGCGCGGCTGAACGGCCGCCAGGGCGTGCCCTACCCGCTGCAGCAGGCCATTGCCGTGCTCGACCCCGACACGCTGCAGAGCGTGCCCGCCGACGGCGAGACCATGGGCGAGATCTGCTTCCGCGGCAACGTGGTGATGAAGGGCTACCTCAAGAACCCGGGCGCCACGGCGGAAGCCTTTGCAGGGGGCTGGTTCCACACCGGCGACCTGGCCGTGATGCACCCCGACGGCTACGTCAAGATCAAGGACCGCAGCAAGGACATCATCATCTCGGGCGGCGAGAACATCAGCTCCATCGAGGTCGAGGACGTGCTGCACCGCCACCCCGACGTGATGCTGGCCTCGGTCGTGGCGCTGCCCGACGAGAAGTGGGGCGAGGTGCCCTGCGCCTTCGTCGAGATGAAGCCCGGCGCGCCCACCGTCACCGAGGCCGAGCTCATCGAGTTCTGCCGCGGCCACCTCGCGCGCTTCAAGGTCCCGAAGCGCATCGTCTTCGCCGAGGTGCCCAAGACCTCCACCGGAAAGATCCAGAAGTTTCTGTTGCGTCAACGTGCCAAGTCGGCCAGCGCGATCGAATAAGGCTGGGGCAAGGTGCGGGCGCAATGATTGCGTCCGCAGCGAATCTTTCGATTTTCTTACTATGGAGGTGATTCGATGAAGACTGCAGACGTGTACCGCCGGGTCGAGAACGACCCGGTCTTCCAGGAGCTGGTGGCCAGGCGCAGCCGGCTGGCGGTGACGCTGTCGGCCGTGGTGCTGGTGGCCTACTACGCCTTCATGGCGGTGGTGGCGTTCGCGCCCGAGGTGTTCGGCCAGCCGCTGTGGGAGGGCAGCGCCCTGACCATCGGCGCGCCCATCGGCGCGCTGCTGATCATCGTGTCGTGGCTGCTCACGGGGCTGTACGTCTCGCGCGCCAACGGCGAGTTCGACCGCATGACGCAAGAGATCGTGGAGCGCAACGCATGAGCACGCTGGGCAAGACACTGGGCGCGCTGGCGCTCGCCGCCGCCAGCGGCGCGGCCTTCGCGGGCGACGCCATCGGCGAGGCGCAGAAGCAGCCGCTGAACCTCACGGCCATCGCCATGTTCGTGGCCTTCGTGCTGCTGACGCTGGGCATCACGTACTGGGCCGCGCGGCGCACCCGCTCGGCCGCCGACTTCTACACCGCCGGCGGCGGCATCACGGGCTTCCAGAACGGGCTGGCCATCGCGGGCGACTACATGTCGGCCGCGACGCTGCTGGGCCTGAGCTCGATGGTGTTCATGCGCGGCTTCGACGGCTTCGTCTACATCATCAGCTTCTTCGTGGGCTGGCCGGTGATCCTGTTCCTGCTGGCCGAGCGGCTGCGCAACCTGGGCCGCTTCACCTTCGCCGACATCGCCTCGTACCGGCTCGACCAGAACCGCATCCGCACCTTCGCGGCCTGCGGCTCGCTCACGGTCGTGATCTTCTACCTGATCGTGCAGATGGTCGGCGCGGGGCAGCTCATCAAGCTGCTGTTCGGCCTGGACTATGCCGTGGCGGTGGCGCTGGTGGGCGTGCTGATGGTGGTGTACGTCACCTTCGGCGGCATGATCGCCACGACCTGGGTGCAGATCGTCAAGGCGGTGATGCTGCTGGCCGGCGGCCTGATCATGCTGGTGCTGGCCATGGGCCACTTCGGCTTCAACATCGAGACGCTGGCCTCGCAGGCCGTGGCCGCGCACAAGAGCGGCGCGGCCATCATGCGCCCGGGCAGCCTGCTGGCCGACCCCGTGACGGCCGTGTCGCTGTCGCTGGGCCTGGTGTTCGGCACCGCCGCGCTGCCGCACATCATGATGCGCTTCTTCACCGTGCCCAACGCCAAGGAGGCGCGCAAGTCGGTCTTCGTGGCCAGCGGCTTCATCGGCCTGTTCTTCCTGGTGGTGTGCCTGCTGGGGCTGGCGGCGATCGTGATCGTGGGCCGGGACCCGCAGTTCTACGAGGGCGGTCAGGTCGGCGGCGCGCTCATCGGCGGCAACAACATGCCGGTGATGCACCTGGCCAAGGCCGTGGGCGGCGACCTGCTGCTGGGCTTCCTCTCGGCCGTGGCCTTCGCCACCATCCTCGCCGTGGTCTCGGGCCTGGCCCTGGCCGGCGCCTCCGCCATCGCGCACGACATCTACGCCCGCGTCATCAAGGGCGGCAAGTGCACCGAGGCGGAGGAGATGAAGGTCTCCAAGCGCTGCTCGCTGGCGCTGGGCGTGCTGGCCGTGGTGCTGGGCATCGCCTTCGAGAAGCAGAACGTCGCCTTCCTGGTGGGCCTGACCTTCGGCATCGCGGCCTCGGCCAACTTCCCCGTGCTGGTGCTGTCGATCTATTGGAAGGGCCTGACCACGCGCGGCGCGCTGGTGGGCGGCGTCATCGGGCTGGTCTCGGCCGTGACCTTCGTGGTGCTGTCCAAGGCGGTGTGGGTGGTGGTGCTGGGCAACAAGGCGCCGATCTTCCCGTACGAGCAGCCGGCCCTCTTCTCGATGCCGCTGGCCTTCTTCTTCACCTGGCTGTTCTCCGTCACCGACAAGAGCGCCCGGGCCCAGAAGGAAATCGCCGGCTTCCGCGACCAGTACGTGCGCGCCCAGACCGGCATCGGTGCCGCGGCGGCCAGCGCGCATTGACCTGCGACATGCCCTAGCGACCCAAGACGCCCCGTCATGCCGGCGCCCGCCGGCATCCACACCCCGGCCGGGCCGATGCCCGGCGCTCGTGGATCCCGGCCCGCGCCGGGATGGCGGGGCGCAGCTTTTTCGGCGCCGGCCTCGAGGGCCGACGCCACCCCCAGTCCGTCTTTTCAGGAGCCATCACGATGTCCACCTACAGCGCCCCGCTGCGCGACATGCTGTTCACGATGAAGGAGGTCGGCGAGCTCGACGCGGTCTGCGCGCAGCCCGGCTTCGAGGACTGCCCGGCCGACCTGGTCGAGTCGATCCTGGAAGAGGCGGGCAAGTTCGCCGCCGGCGTGCTCGACCCGATCAACCGCATCGGCGACACGCAGGGAGCGCGCTGGAGCGAGGGCGGCGTCGTGCGCGCGGCCGACGGCTTCAGGGAGGCCTACGCCAGCTTCTGCGAGACCGGCTGGAACGGCATGCCCGCGTCCACCGAGTTCGGCGGACAAGGGCTGCCCACGCTGGTGTCCACCGCGGTGCTGGAGATGTGGAAGTCCACGAACCACGCCTTCAGCCTGTGCCAGATGCTCACGCTGGGCGCGGTCGAGGCCATCTCGCACCACGGCAGCGAGGCGCTCAAGCAGCGCTACCTGCCGGCCATGGTCGAGGGCCGCTGGACCGGCACCATGAACATCACCGAGCCGCAGGCCGGCTCGGACCTGTCCGTGATTCGCTCGAAGGCCGTGCCCGAAGGCGACCACTACCGCATCAGCGGCCAGAAGATCTTCATCACCTGGGGCGAGCACAACCTCGCCGAGAACATCATCCACCTCGTGCTGGCGCGGCTGCCGGATGCGCCCGCGGGCGTGAAGGGCCTGTCGCTGTTCCTGTGCCCGAAGTTCCTCGTCAACGAGGACGGCTCGCTGGGCGCGCGCAACGACCTGCTTTGCACCTCGCTGGAGCACAAACTGGGCATCCACGGCAGCCCCACGGCCTCGATGAGCTTCGGCGACAACGGCGGCGCCATCGGCTGGCTGGTGGGCGAGCCCGGCGCGGGCCTGGCCTGCATGTTCACGATGATGAACCACGCGCGGCTCAACGTCGGCCTCGAAGGCCTGGGCGTGTCCGAGCGCGCCTACCAGCACGCCCGCGCCTACGCGCTGGAGCGGGTGCAGGGCCGCACCGCCACGGGCAGCAAGACCATCATCGGCCACCCCGACGTGCGCCGCATGCTCATGGACATGAAGGCCAGGACCGAGGCCGCGCGCGCCCTGGCCTACTTCTGCGCCGGCCAGATGGACCGCGCGCACGGCAGCGCCGACGACACGCAGCGCGCGCGCAGCCAGGCGCTGGTGGAGCTGCTCACGCCGGTGGTCAAGGGCTGGTGCACCGACAACGCGCTGGGCATCGCCAGCGACGGCGTGCAGGTGCACGGCGGCATGGGCTTCGTCGAGGAAACGGGCGCTGCCCAATATCTCCGTGATGCCCGCATCACCACCATCTACGAGGGCACCACCGGCATCCAGGCCAACGACCTGATCGGGCGCAAGATCGCGCGCGAAGGCGGCAAGACCATCAAGGCGCTGCTCTCCCGCATGGACGGCGACGCGCGCCGGCTGCTTGACAGCCATGACGCGGCGGTGGCCCAGGCCGGGCAGGCGCTGCACGGCGCGGTGCACGCGCTGGAGACGGCCGTGGACTGGCTGCTGGCGCACAGCGCCGGCCAGCCCGCGCAATGCGCCGCCGGCGCGGTGCCCTTCCTGCGCCTGGCCGGCACGGTCATCGGCGGATGGCTGATGGCGCGGCTGGCCGATGCGGCCGCAACGCAGCTGGCCGCGGGCGAGGGCGACGCCGCGTACCTGCGCGCCAAGGTCGCCACCGCGCGCCACTACGCGGCGCACGTGCTGGTGCAGGCGCCGTCCCTGCGCGACACCGTGCTGCACGGCGCCGACACCACGCTGGCGCTGGCCGACGACCAGTTCTGATCCGGAAGGCAACCCATGAACCCGCTCAACGGCTACGACATCGAGGACCTGCAGCCCGGCATGCAGGCCACCTATTCCAAGACCATCACCGAGGCCGACATCGTGCTGTTCGCCGCCGTTTCCGGCGACAACAACGCCGTGCACACCAACGAGGAGTTCGCCGCGACGACGCGCTTCGGCGGCCGCATCGCGCACGGCTTCCTCACCGCCAGCGTGATCTCGGCGGCGGTGGCGAACCGGCTGCCCGGGCCGGGCGCGGTCTACCTTGGCCAGCAGATGCGCTTTCGCGCCCCGGTGCGCCCGGGCGACACGGTGCACGCCACGGTGAGGGTGCTGTCGGTGGACCTGGCGAAGGCGCGCGCGGTGCTGGCCACCGAGTGCCGGGTGAAGGGCGTGGTCGTCATCGACGGCGAGGCCACGGTCATGACCACCTCGGCGGCGGCGCGGCGCGCGACCGAGGCGGCGCAAGAGAAGGCAGCTGCAACCGACGAAGTGAAGGAGGCCGCATGAAGGTCCTGGTGTGTGTGAAGCGTGTCGTTGACTACAACGTCAAGGTGCGCGTGAAGGGCGACGGCTCGGGCATGGACCTGGCCGGCGTGAAGATGAGCATGAACCCCTTCGACGAGATCGCCGTCGAGGAGGCCGTGCGCCTGAAGGAGAAGGGCGCCGCGACCGAGGTCGTGGCCGTGTCCTGCGGCGTGGCGCAGTGCCAGGAGACGCTGCGCACCGCCCTGGCCATCGGCGCGGACCGCGCCATCCTGGTCGAGACCGATGCCGAGCTGCAGCCGCTGGCCGTGGCCAGGATCCTCAAGGCGCTCATCGACAAGGAACAGCCGGGCCTGGTGATCCTGGGCAAGCAGGCCATCGACGACGACTGCAACCAGGTCGGCCAGATGCTGGCGGCCCTGGCCGACCTGCCGCAGGCGACCTTCGCGTCGCGGATCGAGGTCGGCGACAACCAGGCGCGGGTGACGCGCGAGGTCGATGGCGGGCTGGAGACGCTGAGCGTGAAGCTGCCGGCCGTGGTGACCACCGACCTGCGCCTGAACGAGCCGCGCTACGTGACGCTGCCCAACATCATGAAGGCCAAGAAGAAGCCGCTGGAGAACGTCAAGCCGGCCGACCTGGGCGTGGACGTGACGCCGCGGCTGAAGACGCTCAAGGTCAGCGAGCCGCCCAAGCGCGGCGCCGGCGTGAAGGTGCCCGACGTGGCCACCCTCGTGGACAAGCTCAAGAACGAAGCCAAGGTGATCTGACATGACCGCACTCGTCATCGCCGAACACGACAACGCGAGCCTGAAGGCCGCGACCCTGAACACCGTCACCGCCGCGCTGGCTTGCGGCGGCGAGGTGCATGTGCTGGTGGCCGGCGAGAACGCCGCCGCCGTGGCGCAGGCCGCCGCGCAGATCGCAGGCGTGGCCAAGGTGCTGCACGCCGACTCGCCGGCACTCGGCACGCAACTGGCTGAGAACGTCGCGGCGCAGGTGCTGGCCATGGCACCGGCCTACAGCCACATCCTGTTCCCCTCGACGGCGGCCGGCCGCAACGCCGCGCCGCGCGTGGCCGCGAAGCTGGACGTGGCGCAGCTCAGCGACGTCACGAAGGTGCTGTCCGCGGACACCTTCGAGCGGCCCATCTATGCCGGCAATGCCATCGCCACGGTGCAGAGCGGCGATGCCGTGAAGGTCATCACCGTGCGCACCACGGGCTTTGACGCGGCGCCGGCCACCGGTGGCAGCGCGGCCGTTGAAACCATCCCGGCCGTCGCTGACAGCGGCCAGAGCGCCTTCGTCGGCCGCGAGCTGACCAGGAGCGACCGGCCCGAGCTGACGGCGGCCAAGATCATCGTCAGCGGCGGCCGGGCGCTGGGCTCGGCTGAAAAATTCACGGAAGTGCTCACGCCGCTGGCGGACAAATTGGGCGCCGCGCTGGGTGCCAGCCGCGCCGCGGTGGACGCCGGTTACGCCCCCAACGACTGGCAGGTGGGCCAGACCGGCAAGATCGTGGCGCCGGCCCTCTACATCGCCTGCGGCATCTCGGGCGCGATCCAGCACCTGGCGGGCATGAAGGACTCCAAGGTGATCGTGGCGATCAACAAGGACCCGGAGGCGCCGATCTTCTCGGTGGCCGACTACAGCCTGGAGGCGGACGTGTTCGAGGCGGTGCCGCAGTTGGTGGCGGCACTGGGTTGAGCCGAAGCGCCGTCCCGAGGGGGTAAGGTGCTCGGTTTCAGCGGAGCACCTCATGCCTGACTTCCACCCCCTCGGCGCCAGCGGCCTGCGCGTGCCGCGCCTGTGGCTGGGCGCCATGATGTTCGGCGACCAGACCGACGAGGGCGCGGCGCGCGACATCGTCGCGGCCACGCGCGACGCCGGGCTCAACGCCATCGACACGGCCGACAACTACGCCGGCGGCGAGTCCGAGCGCATCGTCGGCCGGCTCATCGCGCCCGACCGCGAGCGCTGGATCGTCGCCTCCAAGGTCGCCAACCCGATCGGCAACGAGCCCAACGACCGCGGCCTGTCGCGGCGCTGGCTGCTGGCCGAGTGCGACAACAGCCTGCGCCGCCTGGGCACCGGCTGGATCGACCTCTGGTACCTGCACCGCGACGACGAGGTCACGCCGATCGAGGAGACGCTCGCCACGCTGGCGCGGCTGATCGAGGTGGGCAAGATCCGCTACTGGGGCGTCTCGAACTTCCGCGCCTGGCGCGTCGCGCGCGTGGTGGAGACGGCGCGGCGCATGGGCGTGCCTCCGCCCATCGCCTGCCAGCCGCCCTACAGCGCCGTGACGCGGCTGATCGAAACCGAACTGCTGCCCTGCTGCGAGCATTACGGCGTGGGCGTCGTGGCCTACAGCCCGCTGGCGCGCGGCGTGCTCTCCGGCCAGTATGCGCCGGGCCAGGCGCCCGCGGCCAGCACGCGCGCGGGCCGGGCGGACAAGCGCATCCTGCAGACCGAGTTCCGCCCGGAGTCGCTCGACGCCGCCCAGGCGCTCAAGGCCCATGCCCAGGCACGCGGCCTGAGCCCGACGCAGTTCGCCATCGCCTGGGCGCTGAACAACCGGCTGGTGCACGGCGTCATCGGCGGTCCGCGCACGCTGGCGCAGTGGCAGGACTACCTCGCGGCGCTGGATGTGCGCCTGACGGCCGAGGACGAGGCCGCCGTCGATGCGCTGGTGCCGCCGGGCTATGCCTCCACGCACGGCTACGTCGATCCGATCTATCCGCTCACGGGCCGACAGCCGCGCGGCTGAGCGCCCCACCTGGCGCGCCTTGCAGCCCAGCCGTGGCCGGGCCGCAAGGTTGAAAACATTTCTTTGGAAACCAATTACCTTCGGTCGGACATGTAATTGATTCATTGCGATTTTGTCGCCGCTGCATCGGTAATTTACTGCGCGATCCTTTGGTCACAGTCAGCGACAAACATCCGTCGAGGCGCGGGATTTGAACGAATTTTCTCCTGCAGAAAATGATTTTGAGCCGCCGTTCCGTGGAGGAATGGCATGGTTTTCAATCATGGTGGGTTGTAAATGATGGCAAAACCGCATGCAGGTCTGGAATCGTCCGGGGGCCGTCCGTGTCCGGAACTTCGCAATGGAGTGCTGCTGATCCTGGCGGCCGCGGTGCTGGCGGCTTGCGGCGGGGGGGACGGGGCTGGCAGCGGCACCGGCGCCGACTCGGGCGCGCTGGCCACGCCCGCGGCGCTGGAGCGCGACCTGCCCGAGGAGGACGCCGTGCCGGTGGACTACGGCAGCGGCCCGGTGGGCACGGCCAGCGCCGTGACGGAGACGATGAAGGCGCTGTCCGCCGACGGCGACCTGGCCGCGGCGGAGCTGACGGCCTCGTACCGGCCGACCACGCTGACACGCGCCGCCTACAACGCCGGCGCCTTCGGGCCGGTCTTCGGCTGGCCGATCATCCCGATCCACATGGTGCAACTGCCCGACGGCCGGGTCCTGGCTTACGGCAGCGACGACAAGGGCAACCAGGGCGCGAAGCTGCATTACGCGGTGTGGGACCCGAACTGGAATCCGGGCGCACCGGGCGCGGCGCCGTCGCCGTTCCAGTTGCTGGCCAACACCACGGGTACCGACATTTTCTGCAATACCCAGGTGCTGCTGCCGCGCAACGGGCAGGTATTCATGGCCGGCGGAGACCGCACCGTCAACGGCATCGTCAATTACGCGATCGCCGACACGAATTTCTTCAACCCGGCCAACAACTCGCTGCGCCGCGAGCCCACCGACATGGCCTACCGCCGCTGGTACGCCACGGCCATCACCAACGCGCGCGGCGAGGTGGTGGTGCTCGGCGGCCGCGACGACCGCTTCTACGCCGGCACCGCCACCAAGCCGGCCACGGCCGAGACCTTCTCGGCCACGCCCGAGATCTACGTGCCCGGCACCGGCTGGCGCACGCTCGCCAATGCGCGCAGCGACGGCGCCTTCGGCGAGCTGCGCGACAACGGCCTTTATCCCAAGGCCTTCCTGGCGCCGGACGGCCGCGTCGTGACCATCACCAACGACGGGCTGCTGTACGCGCTGGATTCCAGTGGCAGCGGCAGCATCGCCAGGCTCAACGGCCAGCTGCCCACCACCAACTGGAACACCACCGCCGTGATGTACGCGCCCGGCAAGATCCTGAGCGCGCGCGGCGGCAAGGCGCTGTCGCTGATCGACATCAACGGACCGCAGCCCGTCATCAAGGGCGGCGGGGCGCTGAGCACGCCGCGCAAGTACGGCTTCTCCACGGTGTTGCCCGACGGCACCGTCTGGTTCAACGGCGGCTCGGCCAACGGGAATGTGCTGGCTGACGCGGTCTATACAACCGAGCTGTGGAACCCGGCCACCAACGCCTGGCGCATGACGGCCAATGCCAGCAAGCCGCGCCTGTACCACGGCAACACCATGCTGCTGCCCAGCGGCGCGGTGGTGGTCGGCGGCGGCGGCGCGCCGGGGCCGGTGATCGGCATGAATGCCGAGGTGTACTTCCCGCCCTACTTCTTCAATCCCAACGGCACCTGGGCCACGCAGCCGGTCATCGGTTCGGTCACGCCCCAGAACTTCGGGCTGAACGCCACCTTCACGATGCAGATGAGCACCTGGGGCGCCATCGACAAGGTCGTGATGGTGCGTGCCGGCGCCGTCACGCATGCCTTCAACAACGAGCAGCGGCGCATGGAGCTGGCCTTCACGCAGGCCGGGCGCACCCTCACCGTGAAGGCGCCGGCGCGTGCCACCGAGATGCCGCCGGGCTACTACATGGTGTTCGCGCTGCGCAAGAACCCGCAGGCGCCGGCGGCAGACAACCGGCTCGTGCCCTCGGAGGCCAAGATCGTCAAGCTGTCCTGAGCGGTCAGCGCCCGGGATGGCAGGGCGGGAGGGCGCGCCGCGGCGGCGGTTGCGCCCTCAAGCTTTCGCGGACAGCGCGCTGAGCCCGCTGAAAAGGGCGAGCCCCAGGCCCGTGAGCGCCAGCGAGCCCAGCAGGTGCGTGCCGGCGGCGGCCAGGGCCCAGCCGTACTGCTGGCGCCCGATCAGCGCCACCACCTCGGCGGAAAAGGTGGAGAAGGTGGTGAGCCCGCCCAGGAAGCCGGTGATCGACAGCAGCCGCCACTCCACCGGGATTTCCGGGTGCTGCGAGAAGAAGGCGCCGGCCAGCCCGATGAGCAGCCCGCCGACGAGGTTGGCCGCCAGCGTGCCCAGCGGGATGGTCGTGAACACGGGGTTGAGCCACAGGCCCAGGCTCCAGCGCAGCAGCGCGCCGAAGCCGGCACCGATGAAGACCGCGAGTGCGCTGAGGCCGCTCATGTGAAAAGGGAAGGCCGGGTGAGGGGACACCCAGTGTAAGAGCGGGTATCACGCCGCCCCGGCCGGCGCTCAGGCCCGGCGCGCCGCCTCGCGCAGCACTTCGGCGGCCTCGTGCTCCAGCAGCGGCCCCTCGACCCGCACCGGCGGCGTGGTGCCGGCCAGCACGTCGGCGCAGCGCGCGGGCAGCAGCTCGCCGCCGAGCAGCTCGGCCATCAGCGGGTTCGAGGCGGCAAAGACGACGCGGCGCACGCCGGCCCAGAACAGCGCCCCGGCGCACATGGCGCAAGGCTCGCCGCTGGCGAACACGGTGCCGCCGCGCAGCGCCGCGGTGCCCAGCCGGACCGTGGCCTCGCGCACCAGCACCATCTCGGCGTGCGCGGTGCAGTCAGCGTCGGTCGCCTGGCGGTTGCCGGCCTCCAGCAGCAGCTCGCCGGCGGCGGAGAGCAGCACCGCGCCGTAAGGCCGGTTGCCCGCGGCCAGCGCGCGGCGCGAGGCGGCGATGGCGAGTTGCATCGCGGTGGTGTCGTCGAGTTTCATGCGCAAGCTCGCGGCCTTCAGCTGCCCCGGTACGTCGATGCGCTCCACGGCGTGCACAGCAGCGGCACGTGGTAGTGCTGCTTCGGGTCGGCGATGGCGAAGCGCACGGGCACGACGCGGTCCACGAACAGCGGGTCCTGCCCGCGCAGGTCCTGGCGCTCGTAGAACTCGCCGACGTGGAAGCTCAGCTCGTAGCGCCCGGGCACCGCAGCCTCGGCCGGCAGCACGGGCTCGTCGGTGCGGCCGTCGGCGTTGGTGCGCAGCGTCTTGAGCAGCTGCCAGCGCCCGTCGCGCCAGGCCGAGAAGTCGATGCGCATGCCCGCGCCGGGGCGTCCGCTGTGGTTGTCGAGCACATGGGTCGAGATGCCGGCCATGGTGGGTCTCCGGGTGGTTGAGCAGGGGTCTGGCGGGGGTCTGCAGGCGGCGCGGCGCTCAGCTGCCGCGGTAGTACGAGTAGCCCCAGGGCGAGAACAGCACCGGCAGGTGCACGCGCTCTGCGGCGTCGCGGATCACGAAGCGCAGCGGCACCTCGGCGAGGAAGGCCGGCCGCGGCAGCGGGGCGTCGAGCGATGCGAAGTAGTCCTGCAGGTGCAGCGTGAGCTCGTAGCGGCCGGCGCGGTAGGCCTCGCCTTCGAGCAGCGGCTGCGCGGTGCGGCCGCCGGCCTGGCAGCGCGCGCTCACCACGTGCTGCCAGCCGCGCCCGTCCTCGTAGCGCGCGAGCTCCACCGCCAGCCCCGCACCGGTGGCGCCGTGGAACATGTCGATGGCATGCACCGTCAGGCGCGGCGGCGCACCGGCCTGCGAGCGCGGGGCAGCGGTCAGCCCGGTGGGCACTGCGGCCGCCGCGGTGCCCAGCGCCGGCAGCGCGGCGCCGCCCAGGGCCAGGCCGGTGCGCAGGAAGCGCCGGCGCGGAGACGGATCGTTGAAGAGGGCATTCATGAGGCAGTCCTCCTTCAGGCCTCGCAGGCCAGCAGCGCGTCCACGCGGGCGCGCGTGATGGCGGCGATCTGCGCCAGCGCCTCGCGCAGCTCGGCCTCGCTGTCGCGCCCGGTGCGCCGGCGCAGCTCGGCCAGGATCTGCGCCTTGCCGTGCCGGCGCGCGGCGATGATGAAGGGAAAGCCGTGCCGCGCCTGGTACGCGGCGTTGAGCTCGCGCAGCGTCTGGAACTCCCCGGCGCTGAGCGCATCGAGCCCGGCGCTGGATTGCTCGGCCACGGACTCCCGCGTCATCGAGCCGGCCTGCGCTTCCTTGCCGGCGAGCTCCGGATGCGCGCGCAGGAACTCGATCTGCGTGCGCCGTGGCGCGGACAGCACCACGGCCATCATCGCGGCGTGCAGCGCCTCGACGCTCTCGAAGGGCCGCGCGGCCCAGGCGGCCTCGGCCACCCAGGGCGAGTGCTCGAAGCTGCGCCCAAGCGCGGCGCGGAAGGCGTCACGGTCCAGGCGGTTGATCTGTTGCAGGGACAACGGGTTCATGGCGGCGGTTGCGGTGTTCATGCGGTGGGTCACGGGATGGGGCCGTCGGTCAATGCGCGGCCTGGGCCCGCGGCGCCGCGGCGCGCACGGCGCGCGGCACGAAACCCAGGATCAGCAGCGTGGCGCAGATCTCGACGGCGGCGACCACGAACAGGCCCGTGGTCAGGCTGCCGGTGGCGGTCTTGATCAGGCCCAGCATCCACGGCGCGCCGAAGCCCGCGAGGTTGGCCACGGAGTTGATCAGCGCCACGCCGCCGGCCGCGGCCGTGCCGGCCAGCACGCGGTTGGGCATCTGCCAGAACACCGGAATGGCGCTCATGGTGCCGACGATGGCCAGCGTCAGCGCCACGAGGGTGCCCAGCGCGCTCACCGGCAGCAGCAGCGCCACGGCCAGCAGCGAGGCCGCGCCCAGCGCGGCGGCGCCGCCGCAGTGCAGCCGCGCCTCCTGGTGGCGGTCGGAGTGGATGCCGTTGAGGATCATCCCGGCGGCGCCGAAGAGGTAGGCCGCGGCCATGATCCAGCCCACGGCGGACGGGCTGGTGAAGCCCACTTCCTTGACCAGCGTCGGGCCGTAGAAGGTCAGCGAGGAGTTGGCGGCGATGATGCAGAAGAACACCAGGATCAGCAGCCAGATGCGTGAGTCCCTGAGCGAGGCCAGCAGCCGGTGCTCGCGCTGGCCGTGGGCGCGCTGGTCCTGCGCCAGGTCGGCCTGCACCAGGGCGCGCTCGCGCGCGGTGAGCCACCTGGCGTCGGCGGGCTTGTCGGTGAGGTAGAACCAGGTCACCACGCCGGCGAGCACCGACGGGATGCCTTCGAGCAGGAACACCCACTGCCAGCCTTGCCAGCCGTTGGCGCCGTCCAGGGTGGTCATGATGGTCCCGGCCAGCGGCCCGCCGATGACGCCGGCGAAGGCGGAGGCCGACATGAACAGGCCGAAGGCCTTGGCGCGGCGGCGGTCCGGGAACCAGTACGTCAGGTACAGGATGATGCCGGGATAGAAGCCGGCCTCGAACACGCCCAGCAGGAAGCGCAGCGCGTAGAACATGGCCGGCGTGGTCACGAACATCATGGCGATGCTGGTGAGCCCCCAGCCGATGGTGATGCGCATGATGGTCTTGCGCGCGCCGATTCTCTGCAGCAGCAGGTTGCTGGGCACCTCGAAGAAGAAGTAGCCCAGGAAGAAGATGCCCGCGCCCAGGCCGTACACGGCCTCGCTCCACTTCAGGTCGTCGAGCATGGTGAGCTTGACGAAGCCGATGTTGACGCGGTCGATCCAGGCCAGCACCCACAGCAGCATCAGGAAGGGGATGATGCGCAGCAGGATCTTGCGGTAAATGCTGTCGAGCTCGCCGGGGGCGGCGAGGTCGGGTGCGTGGTCAACGCTTCTTGCAGTGTCCATGAGGTCTCGCTCCGTGTGCCGGGTGGTGGTCGGTCGTGATCGGGCGCTCTTGGGGGCGGCGCCCTGGCATGGGAGCGGAGTCTGGGCGCGCTGCCCGTCCGCGGCGCACGCGCGCTGCTATAAGCGCCATTCGTGAAACCGAATAAAGGTGCGCTCCTGCCATGAGCCGGGACCCGGTGGACAGCCACCTGCTGCGCGTGCTGGTGACGCTGGTCAACGAGCGCAGCGTCTCGCGCGCGGCGATCCGGCTGGGCCAGTCGCAGCCGGCGGTGAGCATCGCGCTCAAGCGGCTGCGCGAGCTCTTCGGCGACCCGCTGCTGGTGCGCGAGAAGGGCGGCATGGCGCCCACCGAGCGCGCGCTGCTGCTGCGCGAGCAGGCGCGCCGCGCCCTGGGCGAGATCGACGCCATGCTCGCCGGCCCCGAGGCCTTCGACCCGGCGGCGAGCCAGCAGACCTTCCGCGTCGGCTCGCCCGATTTCATGGCCGCGGGCTTCTTGGGCTCGGTGGTGGCGCGCTTTTGCCGCGAGGCGCCGCGCGCGCGGCTGGAGGTGCGGCCCCTGGGCGCGGGCGTGGACGTGGAGCAGGCGCTGGCGCAGGGCGAGCTCGACCTCGTGATCGGCAACTGGGTCAACCCGCCACCGGCGCTGCACCTGTCGCTGCTGCTGCAGGACGAGGTGGTGTGCCTGGTGAGCCGGCGCCATCCGCGCGCGGCCGGCGGCTTCACGCGCGAGCAGTACCTGGCCGCGCGCCACCTGGTGCCGCTGCCGTATTCGGCCGCGCAGCGCGGGCTGGTGGACACGCACCTGGCAGGCCTGCGCGTGGCGCGCGACGCGCGCGTGGTGGTGCCGTACTTCGAGCTCGCGCCGCACCTGCTGGTGGACACGGACCTCGTCTTCACCACGGCGCGGCACTTCGCGGCGCACTACGCGGCGCTGCTGCCGCTGGCCATCGTGCCGGCGCCCTTCGACTTCCCGGCGATGCGCTTCTACCAGCTCTGGCACGAGCGCTCGCAGGGCGCCCCGGCGCACCGCTGGCTGCGCGGGCTGATGTCGGCGGCGGCGCGCCCGCTGGCCCCGGCCCCGGCTCCACCTGGCGCGGCCTGACGCAGCAGCAGCAGCGGCGGCGGTGCCGCGCCGTGCTGCACGGCTCCGGGATAATCCCGCCCATGCCTAGCCTTGACAGATTCCCGGCCGCCCGTGCCGCCGCCGTGGTCCTGCTGCCGCTGCTGCTGTGGGGCTGCGCGGCCACGACCAAGGTCGTCGGCGGCCACCCCGTGGAAAGCTTCGATGCCACCGACCGCTTCGCGCGCACGGTGGCGGTGGACCCGGCCGAGGCCTGCGAGGCCGCGCGCCAGGCGCTGCTGAGCCAGGGCTACCTGGTCAGCGGCGTGCAGCCCACGGAGATGCGCGGACGCAAGAACTTCCACCAGCCCAACGGCCGGCACGTCGAGATGGAGATCCGCGTGGTGTGCACCGACACCGTCCGCGCCGCCGGCGACGACCAGCGCGCCAGCGTCTTCGTCAGCGCGCTGCAGGAGCACTACGAGCTCAAGAAGAGCAGCAACTCCGCCAGCGTGGGCGTGGGCGCGCTGGGCTCGCTGTCGCTGCCCTTTGCCATGAGCAACGACTCGATGATCAAGGTGGCCAGCGAGACCATCACCGTGCCGCGCTTCTACGACCGCTTCTTCGAGATCCTGGACCGCTACCTGGAGCAACCCAGCCGGCTGCCCAGCGACCAGGTCGGCTCGCGGCTGCGCGAGCTGTCGGAGTTCTGAGCCGGGCGGCTCAGCCCGCCAGCGGCGCCGTGGCCGGGGCATCCGCAAACCCGGTCGTCTCCAGCATCTGCCCGTCGTCGAACACCAGCGTGCGCTCCGGCCAGCGCAGCGCGGCCAGCCGCGTGTGCGTGCCGGGCACGAGGCCGCTGCGGCGCTCCAGCCAGCGCCCGCCCACGGAGAAGTCCACGCAGAAGACGTTGCCCCGGGCCCCGAGCCAGGCCTGCGCCGGCGCGTCGCCGAACAGGTCCGGGCTGGTGCGGCCCAGCCGCACGCGGTCCAGCGGCCACACGTGGCGCCAGTGGTGGCCGACGACCACCGGCGTGTCCTCGAAGTAGCCGTCCCACCAGGGCAGCCGCTCGGTGAAGCGCCACTGGCCGTTGTGGAAGAAGGGCGCGGGCGCGGGGCGCTCCAGGCCCGAGGTCAGCACGCGCAGCGGGTTCAGCAGCTGGCGCGCCTGGTCGCAGTGCGCCACGGCCCGCAGCATGGGCACCGGCGCGCCGGGGTCGCCCAGGCGGTGGCGCCAGGGCGCCTTCTCGGCCCGGGCCGCGGCGCGCCAGCCCTGGGTCAGCAGCGCCACGTCGGTCTCGTCGTCCAGCCGCTCGAACAGCTCGGCCACGCCGCCGGCGTCCTGCAGCCGCGCCAGGCAGGCCACGGACGGGCTGTCCCAGGCGGCATGCACCACGCGCAGGTCGGGCCGTGACAGCGTCAGCGGCAATGTCCCGAAAAAGGACAGCACCTCGGCACGCTCGGCCGCGTTCGCCAGCACGGCGTACGGCGCGAAGCGGGCGTCGCGCGCCGCGTTCTCGTTCCAGAACCAGTCGCTGCCCTGCTTGCGCTGGCCGCGCAGCAGGTTGAGCTCGTGGTTGCCCAGCAGCGCCTGGGCACGGCCGGATTGCACCAACGCGCGCACGTGCGCCACCACGGCAGGGCTGTCCGGGCCGCGGTCGCACAGGTCGCCCACGAACACCAGGCGCCGCCCGCCGGGATGGCGGCCGGCGTCGTCATAGCCCAGCACGGCCAGCAGCGCGCACAGCGCTGCGTGCTCGCCATGGATGTCGCCCACGATGTCGAGCGGGGTGTCGGGCAGCTCGGCGTGCATGGCTCAGATTTCCCTCGGACCTTGTTCTTCGGTGGACTGCACTTGTCGTGCGCCTGCGCACGGAAGCACGTCCCGCGCCAGCGCGGGCGCCAGTGGACCACAGCGCGGCAGCGGCGCCGCCCGCGGCACGGTGCGTGGGAAGACCGCGGTGGCGCCGCAGAATCACGGTGTGGGACTCCACCCCGCTGCAGGAGACGCCATGCACCGCTTCCATCCGGCACGCCCGTCGCGCCGCGTCCTCATGGCCCGGCTCGCCGCCGCCCTGGCGGCGCCCGTCCTGCCGGCGGCCGGCCGCGCGCAATCCGGCCTGCGTCCGACCCCCGCGCAGACCGAGGGCCCGTTCTACCCGGTGAGCCTCGGCGAGGACACGGACGCCGACCTGCTCGCGCACGGTGCGCGCCGCTACGCGCAGGGCCAGCCTTGCCGGGTGCACGGCACGCTCACCGACACCCGCGGCGCGCCGCTGGCGGGTGCGACGGTGGAGATCTGGCAGTGCGACGGCCAGGGCCGCTACCACCACCCCGGCGACGGCGGCCGCGCCGACCCGGCCTTCCAGGGCTTCGGCCGCGTAACCACCGGTGCCGACGGCGGCTGGAGCTTCCTCACCATCCGGCCCGTGCCGTATCCAAGCCGCACGCCGCACATCCACTTCAAGGTCCGGGACGCCGCCGGGCGCAGCCTGTTGACCACGCAGCTCTACGTCGAAGGCGAGCCCGCCAACGCGCGCGACGGCCTCTGGCGCCGGCTCTCCCAGGCCGACCGCGAGGCGCTGACCCGGCCCTTCGTGGCCGGCCCGGAGGGGTTGAGCTGCGACTTCCCGATCGTGGTGGAGGTTTGACGCTGCACCGGCCGCTCGAGGGCGGCTTCATTCGGCAAAACAACATACTCGGCTGATCGGGAGCCCTGGTGGCCCGACTTTCCACGCCAGCGCCCGGAGCGCGACGGCGGTTCCAGTCCTTCCTGCCAGCCGCCTCGGACCTCCTCAACCAGGACGGCCTCGTGCCGCGGCCAGAATGGCGTCTCTCACCGGGATGTGAGTGTTTCTTGGTAACTCGTATGTTGTCACGGGCACTCTCATGTCCTGCCGGCGTGCATGCCGGCGGCGGCGGTCCCGGCTTCCTAACGCGCAACGACCTCTTTCCCCATGCAGATCCGTCCCGCCGTGCCCGAAGACTTCGACCAGTGGCTGCCGCTGTGGCAGGCCTACCAGCGCTTCTACGAGGCGGCGATTCCCGAAGCCGTCACGCGGCGCACCTGGGAGCGCTTCCATGACGCGGCGGAGCCCATGCACTGCGCCGTGGCCGAGGAGGGCGGCCGGCTGGTCGGGCTGGTGCACTTCATCTACCACCGCAGCTGCTGGACCAGCGCCGACTACTGCTACCTGCAGGACCTGTTCGTGGCCGGCGAGCAGCGCGGCCGCGGCCTGGGCCGGACGCTGATCGAGCACGTGTATGCCGAGGCGGCCGCCGCGGGCGCCTCGCGCGTGCACTGGCTCACCCAGGAAACGAACCACACGGCCATGCAGCTCTACGACCGCATTGCGCAGAAGAGCGGCTTCGTGCAGTACCGCAAGCTGCTGGGCTGAAAGTCGCAACGGCGCCGCCATGCAGCTGCTGGTCAACATCGATGTCCCCGACCTGGCGCAGGCCGAGGCCTTCTACGTCGCCGCGCTGGGCCTGGTGCCTGGCCGCCGCCTGGGGCCGGACGTGCTGGAGCTGCTCGGCGCCTCCTCGCCGCTGTACCTGCTGCGCAAGGCGGCGGGAACGAGCCCGTCACCGGCCGCGGCGCAGCGCCGCGGCTACGCCCGGCACTGGAGCCCCGTGCACCTGGACTTCGTGGTGGAGGACATCGAGGCCGCCGCGCGGCGCGCCGAAGGCGCGGGCGCCACGCCGGAGCAGCCCGTCACGGACTTCGCCTGGGGACGGCTGGCCACCTTCGCCGACCCCTTCGGCCACGGCTTCTGCCTGGTGCAGTTCACCGGCCGCGGCTACGACGCCATCGCCACCTGACCGCTGTTGTCCGCGCCGGCCGAGCGCAGCAGCTGCGCCGCCGGCTCGGGCCGGTGCAGCAGGAAGCCTTGCGCGCAGTCCACGCCGATTTCGCGCAGCCGCTCCAGCACCTCAGGCCGGTCCACGAACTCGGCCACGGTCTTGACGCCCACCACGCGCGCCACGTTCTGGAAGCAGCGCACCGTGGCGTCGTCGAGCGCGTCGTCGAGCAGGTTGCGCACGAACTGGCCGTCGATCTTGAGCTGGTCGATGGCCAGTGACTTCAGGTAGCCGAAGGACGAGGCGCCGGCGCCGAAGTCGTCCAGCGCGATGCGGATGCCCAGCGCGTGCGCCTGCGTGATGAAGCGCGTGGCCTCGGCCATGTTGGTCACGGCGGCGGTTTCGGTGATCTCCAGGCACAGGCAGCGGCACAGCGCCGGCCCGGCGGCGGACAGCAGCGCGATCGCGTCGCGGTGGAAGGCCCGGTCGCCCACCGACTGCCCGGAGAGGTTGATGCTGAGCATGTCGATGCCCGAGAGGTCGCCCTGCGCGCGCAACAGCTCGATGCCGCGCGCCAGCACCCAGCGGTCGATGCGCGAGGCCAGGTGGAAGCGCTCGGCCGCGGGCAGGAAGGCGCCCGGCGACACCAGCGTGCCGTCGCGCTCGCGCAGCCGCACCAGCAGCTCCGCATGCAGCTTGGGCGCCTGCGCCGGCGTGTTCACCGGCACGATGCGCTGCGCGTGCAGCACGAAGCGGTTTTCGTCGAGCGCCTGCTCCAGCCGCGTGGCCAGCTGCATCTCGCCGTGGCGCGCGCGCAGCGCTTCGTCGCTGTCGAGCCACAGGTGCACGCGGTTGCGGCCGTTTTCCTTGGCGGCGTAGCAGGAGGTGTCGGCGGCCTGCATCACGGCGCCGA
This sequence comes from Azohydromonas aeria, assembly GCF_009760915.1. Lineage (GTDB taxonomy): Bacteria > Pseudomonadota > Gammaproteobacteria > Burkholderiales > Burkholderiaceae_C > Azohydromonas > Azohydromonas aeria. The sequence goes on along the minus strand of NZ_VIDQ01000073.1, from coordinate 7,115 downwards.
CCGTGGCCCAGCGCCGGTCCACCGGCACCAGCCCGATGCTCGCGCCGATGCGAAAGCGCTGCCCGCCCGACACGAAGCGGAATTCGTTCATGCGCTCGCAGACCTCGCGCGCCACGCGCAGCGCCTGCACGTCGCTGCAGTGCTCCAGGATCACGGCGAACTCGTCGCCGCCCAGGCGCGCCAGGGTGTCGCGCGTGCGCAGCGCCTGGCCCAGCAGTTGCGCCACCTGCTGCAGCAGCTGGTCGCCGGCGGCATGGCCGCAGGCGTCGTTGACGAGCTTGAACTGGTCGAGGTCGATGTAGAGCAGGGCATGGCCCTGGCCGTCGGCCTGCGACTGGTGCAGCAGCCGCTGCAGCCGCGTCTCGAACTCGGCGCGGTTGACCAGCCCGGTGAGCGCGTCGTGCGTGGCACGGTGGTCGAGCTCGACACGGATGCGGTGCATGGAGGTCACGTCCTGCGCCGCGCCCACCAGGCGCACCGGGCGGCCGTTGGCGTATTCGACCTGGCCCACGCAGCGCACCCACAGCCGGTCGCCGCCGCCCCGCTCCATGGGCAGCTCCAGGTCCCAGCCCTCGCCGGTGGCCAGGGCATGGTCCACCGCGGCGCGCAGCCGGGGCCGCGCTTCGGGCGCGTAGAGGCCCAGCGCCTGGTCGAGGCTGTCGCAGCCGCCCGGCGGCTCGCCGCACATCTTGCGCAGCTGCTCGGTGCGGGTGAGCCGGCCGGTGGCGAGGTCGATCTCCCAGCCGCCCACGCCGGCCAGCGCGCCGGTACGCTGCAGCAGCGCCTCGCTGCGCTGCAGTGCCTCCTCCTGGCGCTTGCACGCATGGACGGCGTGGGCGGCCTGCTCGCGCAGCCCGCGCTCGGCCAGCAGCGCGCGCCGGCCTTCGAGCGCATGCGCCGCGGCAGTGGCCAGGTGGCCCAGCGCCTCGCGCTGCAGCGGGCTCAGGGCATTCGGCTGTAAATCGACCACGCACAGCGCGCCCACGTTGCGGCCCTCGATGCGCAGCGGCACGCCGGCGTAGAAGCGCACGCCGGGCACGCCGGTGACCACCGGGCTGTCGGCGAAGCGGGGGTCGAGCGTGGTGTCGGGCACCTCCAGCAGCGTGTCCTGCAGGATGGTGTGCGCGCACGGGCCGACCGCGCGCGGCACCTCGAATACGTCGGGCAGGCCGGCTCGGGCCTTGAGCCAGATGCGGTGCTCGTCCACCAGGGACAGCAGCGCCACGGGCGTGCCGCACAGCGCGGCCGCGGCTTGCACCAGCGCGTCGAACTCGGCCTCCGGGGCGGAGTCCAGGACGTCCAGGGCGAGCAGGGTTTGCAGGCGGGCGGGTTCGTCGGCGGGGAAAGGGGCAGCAGGCAAGAAACGGCTCGGGTCGGAACTACAGCCCCATTGTCGGCACGTCATTCGCGGCTGACGCCGGGCGGCGCCGGTCGTGGCGCTGCAAACCGTGGCTTTGTTCGCGCCGCCGCCAAACTTGCGCCCGGTTGCAATCGGTTGCGCTGGTACGGCACCGGGCCGTAGCAGGAGCCGCCCTGGCCGGGGCTGCCGTCGTTGTATTGCAGGCTGGCGCCGAAGTCGCCCTGTACCGGCCTACATCGCCCATGCCGCCAGGCCCGGCGCCACGGCGGTGCCCAAGCGCGCCATGCGCCCCGGACACCGCGGCCATTCAGGTTCAAGTCCGGACATGGGGTTTCACTGCGATAAATTGAAGCCATTTCCTGGAAGATTTTGAATCTGCCGACGCGCCGCGGCGGCGTCGATTGGCTGCCCGGCGCGCGCGGCTGTCCATTCAAGACCGGGGCGCCGTCCTCTTCAAAGCCCGTGAACTGCAGCCATTGCCGCCTGCGCGGATTTCCGGGCTTCACCGGGGATTTCCGCCAAATTCCTGCGCTTGCCCTGATCCGGTTCCGCATGGCGTGGGAGTCGGCACGTTCACGAAGGCTGCACGCCGGGCCTTGGGCCATTCCGGGCCGTGCCGTCTGCATCCTGATTGGATGGCGCGGCACGCATTTTCCAACCAGGCTTGAATGGGCTGAGCATTTTCTTTTCCGCTGCATTCGCTCCGTATTTTTCAAGGAATATGGGTCGTGACCGAATTCACGAAGTTATTGAAGCACCCGCTTCACGGCGTGAATCTTGACAGTGTTGTGACAAAGCACCGGGGCCCGCCGACGATGATCCGCATGCGCGTCAAGGCGTTCCGCGCGCCCGGCTCCGACTTCAATTTCGACCCCAATTCCGATTCCGAGGAACCTTGATGAGATACCTGCTGGCGGCCGTGTCGCTGGCCGCCACCCTGCTGCTGCTGGGCCTGTCCGGGCCGGCCGCGCTGCACGTCGGCTCGGTGGCCGCGCCGGATGCCGGGCGGCTGCGGGTCGTCGGCTCCAGCACCATGACGCCGCTGGTGGCCGCCATGGCGCGCCGCTTCGAGGAGTTGCACCCGGCTGTGCGCATCGAGGTGGACGCTGGCGGCTCCGGCCGGGGCCTGAGCGAGGTGCGCGAGGGCCGTGCCGACGTCGGCATGGTGTCGCGCCCGCTGGACGCCGGCGAGCAGGACCTGCGCGCGCTGCCCATCGCGCGCGACGGCGTGGCCGTCGTGCTGCACCGCGACAACCCCGTCACCGCGCTCAGCCACGAGCAGGTACGCGGCATCTACACCGGCCGCCTCGTGAACTGGAAACAGCTCGGCGGACGAGATGCGCCGATCTTCGTCATCGACGCCGAGCCCGGCCACGGCACGCCGGAGCTGTTCCTGCGCCACTTCCGCCTCGCAGCGCACGCGCTGCGTCCCCATGCCCATGCCGGCGACAACGGGGAGAGGCTGCGCCTGCTGAGCGAGCGCCCCACGGGCATCGCCTACCTGTCGGTGGGCGAAGCCGAGCTCGCCGTGCGGAGCGGCACGCCCATCCGGCCGCTGGCCGACAACGGCGTGGCGGCCACCAGCCGCAACATCGGCCGCGGCAACTACCCGCTGGCCCGGCCGCTGGCGCTGGTCACGCTCGCGGGGCCGGGCACGCTGGCGCAGGCCTTCGTCGCGTTCTGCGCCTCGTCCCAGGTCACGGACCTGATCCAGGCGCACGGCTCCGTGCCCTACCTGGACTGACGCGCCATGGCCGCCCGCTGGACCCAGACCCTGCGCGACCGGCTCGCCGGCCTGAGCCTGCGCGCGCAGCTGCTGGCGGGCTTCGCGGTGCTGATGGTGCTCACGCTGGCCGCCGACGGCGTGTCGGTGTTGAGCCACCGGCGTGCACAGGGCGCGCTCGATGCCTACGTGCACACCGACCACCGCATCGCCAAGCTCACCGGCGACGCGCGCGCCGGGCTGCTGCGCGCGCGGCGCAACGAGAAGGACTTCCTGCTGCGGGTGCGCGAATACGGCTTCGAGGAGGCGCGCTCGCGCTACGTGACGCTGCTGCAGGCCGAGCTCGCGGGCGTGCGCGGGCACATGGCGCAGGCCCGCCGCCTGGGCACCGACGCCGCCTTCGCCGCCGGCGCCGCGGCCGTGGAGGAGGCCGCGCTGCGCTACGAGCGTGGCTTCCTGCACGTCGTCGAGCTCTACGGACGTCTGGGCCGCCGCGACGCCGGGCTCGAGGGCGAGTTCCGAAGCGACGCCCGCGCCATCGAGACGCTGCTGCAGGACCAGCCTCCCGGGTCCCTGCACGCCGGCCTGCTGACGCTGCGCCGCGTCGAGAAGGACTACCTGCTGCGTGGCCTGCCGGCCGACGCCGGAGCCTTCCAGCGCCACGCCGACCGCTTCGAAGCCGCCGTCCGGCATTCGGCGCTGTCCCCGGCAGGCCAGCGCGAGGTGCTGGCGCTGACGCGCGCCTACCGCCAGCGCTTCGCGCAGTACGTGGCCGTGGACGAGGCCATCGAAGACGCGCGCCAGGACTACCTGGCCGCGGTGCACACCGTGGAGCCGCTGCTCGACCGGCTGGACCTGCGCACCGACGCCGCGCGCGTGGCCACGCAGGCCACGCTGCTGGACATCGGCCACACGGCGCAGTGGAGCATCACCGCCGTGGCGGCGGCGTCGATGCTGCTGGGGCTGGCGGCGGTGCTCTACATCGGCCGCAACATCGACCGTGCGCTGCGCGCGTGCATGGACTTCGCCGCTCGGCTGGCCGCGGGCGACCTCGGTGCGCGGCTGCCGGCGCAGCCGCGCACCGAGTTCGGCGTGCTCGCGGGCTGGCTCAACCGCATGGCCGACGCGCTGCAGAAGAACCAGTCGCGGCTGGCCGAGCAGGCTGCCGAGCTTGGGCGCCTGAACCGCGCGCTGCGCGTGCTGTCGCAGTGCAACGAGACGCTGGTGCGCGCCGGCGACGAAGCCGCCCTGGTGCAGGAGATCTGCCGCCACGTGGTGGAGATCGGCGGCTACCGCCTGGCCTGGGTGGGCCAGGCGCAGCTCGATGCCGGGCGCACCCTGCAGCCCGTGGCCGCGGCCGGCCCGGGCCAGGACTACGTGCGGCAGCTGAGCCTGAGCTGGGGCGAGGACGCGCAACGCCACGGCATCGGCGGCGCGGCCGTGCACGAGGGCCGCGTGGTGGTGGTCGGGCGCATCGGCGCCGACCCGCTGCTCGCGCACTGGCACGCCGCGGCGCAGGCGCACGGGCTGGCGTCGTGCATCGGGCTGCCGCTGCGCTCGCGCGACGGCGTGCTGGGCGCGCTGTGCATCTACGCCGGCGAAGCCGACGCCTTCGACGAGGCCGAGATCAAGGTGCTCACCGAGCTGGCCGACGACCTGGGCTACGGCATCGCCAACCTGCGCGAGGCGCAGCAGCGCCGGCGCTTTCAGCGCCAGCTCGAACACCAGGCCGCCTTCGACACCCTCACCGGGCTGCCCAACCGCGCCACGCTGGAGGCGCGGCTGCACCAGTCCATGGCCGACGCGCGGCGCCACGGGCGGCGCCTGGCGCTGCTGAGCGTGGACCTGGACCGCTTCAAGCTCGTCAACGACACGCTCGGCCACGGCCTCGGCGACCAGCTCATCCACGGCGCGGCGCGCCGGCTCGAAGCGGCGGTGCGCGACGGCGACACCGTGGCGCGGCTGGGCAGCGACGAGTTCATGGTGCTGCTCAAGGACGTGCAGTGCGCGGCCGAGGCCGGCGGCATCGCCGCGGCGCTGCTGCAGGCGCTGGCCGCGCCGCTGCTGCTCGACGGCCGGGAGCTGCGGCCCAGCGCCTCCATCGGCGTGAGCCTGTTCCCCGACGACGCCGCCGAGCTGCCCGCGCTGCTGCGCAACGCCGACACCGCCATGGGGCACGCCAAGCAGCTGGGCGGCGGGCGCGTGCACTTCTTCGCGCCGGAGATGAACGCGAGCGTGGCGGCGCGCTTCGCGATGGAGGCCGACCTGCGCCGCGCGCTGGAGCGCGGCGAGCTGCTGCTGCACTACCAGCCGCAGGCGAGCCTGTCCGACGGCCGCGTCATCGGCGCGGAGGCGCTGCTGCGCTGGCGCCATCCGGAGCAGGGCATGGTGTCGCCGGCGCAGTTCATCCCGCTGGCGGAGGAGACCGGGCTGATCGAGCCGATGGGCGAGTGGGTGCTGCGCGAGGTGTGCCGCCAGCAGCGCGCCTGGCTCGACCGCGGGCTGGACGTGCCGCAGGTGGCGGTGAACCTGTCGGCGCGGCAGTTCCGCCACCCGGACCTGGTGGGCCTGGTGGCGCAGGCGCTGCGCGACCACGCGCTGCAGCCGCATCGGCTGGGACTGGAGATCACGGAAAGCGCGGCCATGCACGACGTGGAGCGCGCCATCGCCACCGCCGCCGGGCTGCGCGCGCTGGGCGTGGGGCTGTCGCTCGACGACTTCGGCACCGGCTACTCGTCGCTGAGTCACCTCAAGCGCTTCCCGGTGCACCACCTCAAGATCGACCGTTCCTTCGTCAACGACATCGGCACCGACCCCGACGACGCGGCGATCTGCACGGCCGTGATCCACCTGGCGCACAGCCTGGAGCTGCGCGTCATCGCCGAGGGCGTGGAGACCGAGGCGCAGCTGCAGTACCTGCGCCGCCAGGGCTGCGACGAGGTGCAGGGCTACCTGTTCAGCAAGCCGCTGGCGGCCGCCGACTTCGAGGCGCTGCTCGCCGCCGGGCGCCGCCTGGCGCTGCCGCCGGCGCACCCGGCGCCGGCCAACGAGGCGAAAGCCTCGGCGACACGGGTGGCCTGAGGAACCGCGTCCGGGCCCGGCGCGCCAGGGCAGGGCGGGCGGCACACCACTTGCCAAAAGGCTGTCGTGTTCAATCCTTCCCAGACAACGACATGAACTCCAAAGCCCTTCTCGCCGCCGTGTTCGCCGCCGCCCTGGCCGGCGCGGGCCTGCCCGCCGCCGCCGCCGCCGACGACTCGCAGCCCGCCATCACCAAGCAGGAAGCCAAGGACCTCAGGACGCAGTCCAAGGGCGAGTACGAGGCGCGCAAGGACATCGCCGAGGCCAACCACGACCTGAACAAGGCCGACTGCGAGGTCAGCGCCGACGGCAGCGCCGAGCGCGCGTGCAAGAAGGAAGCGGACGCGCTGCGCAAGGCCGAGAAGGCCGAGGCCAAGCAGATCCACGAGACCGACAAGCAGGCCATCAAGGCGCTGTCGAAGTAAGCGCGGCCGGCACCGGCCGCCAGCCTGGGCGGCTGGGCGCCGCGCACCCGGTTTCATCCCTTGGGCCTTGCGGGTAGCAGCACTGCGCCCGCGGCCATCGGCTTGGTGCACCATGACGCCCCTTGCCGGCGCGCCGCGCCGGCGCTGGCCACGAGGGGAATGACGATGGATGCAAGACGCCGCGCGCGCAGCCTGCCGCGCCGGGGCCTGCCGGCCTGCGCCCTGGTGCTGCTGCTCGGGGCCTGCGCGGCCCCGCCGGGTCCCGGCGCCGTGGCACCGGCGCCCGCAGCCATGCCGCAGGAGTCGGCCCCGCTGGGTCCGCAGCGCATCGCCGCCCTCCTGGCCACGCCCGACCGCAGCGCCGCCGACCGCGCCAACGACGCGCGGCGCAAGCCGGAGGAGATGCTGGCCTTCATCGGCATCCGCCCCGGCATGGTGGCGCTGGACCTCAGCGCCTCGGCCGGCTACACGAGCGAGCTGCTGGCGCGCGCCATCGGCCCCACCGGCAAGGTCTATGGCCAGAGCG
>NZ_VIDQ01000072.1 GCF_009760915.1 Azohydromonas aeria | reverse complement strand
TCCGCAAGCTGCTCGTGCGCTACGAGAAGCTCGAGCGCAGCTTCGTCGCGCTCAACCATCTGGCCGCGGCCATCATCGCCTTCCGCAAGGTCCCGTTGAGAATAAATATTATTTACGGATAAATCCTAAGCGCCCGGCGTGAGCCGGCGCGTCAAACCAGCCGTGGACCCTCCTTGAGGGCGGCCTGCGGCCGCGCGTGCCCTGCCCTGGAGGCGGCACGCGCTCAAACCCTGTTGTCGTCGCCTGTTCCCTGCGAAGGGACCTTTGCACGGCGGGCCGCCCGAATGGAGACGGCACGTGCAAAGCCAGACGGCAGCCCCGAGGCGGCCTGGTGGTAGGGCTGCACTTGCACCGGGAAAAAGGGTTCTCGATCAATCCCAGCTGAAGAAGCGTTCCAGGCCCCGAGCCAGGGACGTTGCGTCACCCGCCCCCGAGGCGTCTGGCGCTGGCGCAGCGATGCGCCGTGGGGAGCGTCCGGCCGATATGCGGGCCGCTTCTCGGGATGTGTTTATTGAAGTCGACCACGGGGCTCGGTAGAGCCCGAAACCCTGCAAGCACTCGCTGGCGTCGAAGGCCCGCTGCGCGAGTGAAGCGAGCTCTTTGTCAGGCCTTCGATCAGTTGGGCAGCCGATGGGACGAGCGGTCCGGCCTACGCCTGCGCGCTCGTGGCTACCCCGCCGGACTGACGTTGCTCAGCCGCCGTGATGTTGATCGCCATGAAGGAGAACGTGATGGAACAACCTGCTGGCGCCGTGCCGCGCCACAAGACCCAACCGCGTGCTCGTGCCGGCAATGGCTCTGGCCGCCAGCACGGCAGCCGGGGAGATCCGGACGCAGAACTGCAGCGGCTGCCCATCGGTACCTCGGACTACCGCCGGGTGCTCGATGCCTTGCTGCGCAAGCACAACCACCTGCACAGCAAGAAGGCCAAGGGCGTCTCGTTGAAGACCATGCGCGACCGCAGCGGTTTCTACCTGCGCTTCTTTCGCGAGTTGCGCCACGAGACTGGCTACAAGGACGTGGACCCCAGGACACTGGGCGGCCGTCACGTCCAGGCGATGGTGCAGCGCTGGGTGCAGGCCGGCCACTCCACCGCCACGATCCACAACTACCTGAGCTTCCTGCGCACCTTTGCCGGCTGGATCGGCAAGCCCGGCATGGTGCTCAAGCCGGTGGACTACGTCGGGCAGGCTTCGCCGCACGCGCATCGCTGCCAGGTGGCCCGCGAGGACCAGAGCTGGAGCGCACATGGCGTGGACGTCGAGGCCATGATTGCCGCGGTGGCCGCCAAGGACTTCTGGGTCGGGATGCAGTTGGAGCTGTGCGCCAGGTTCGGCCTGCGGCCCCGAGAAGCCCGGCACTTCCGGCCTCACGAGGCGCTTGTGTCGCGTGAGCAGGCCATCGAGCGCGATGCCCAGGCCTTCCCCGAGCAGCAATGGTTCGTGCGGGTGCACCATGGCACCAAGGGCGGCCGCCCGCGCGACGTGCCGCTGACCGACGCAGCGCAACGGGCGCTGCTGCAGCGCTGCCAGGCCGCGGTGGCCCATGGCATGTACGTGGGCCGTCCCGGCTACACTGACGCCCAGAACCAGCGCCGCTTCTACCTGCTCATGGAGTCCTGTGGCATCACGCGACGCCATCTCGGGGTCGTTGCCCATGGTTTGCGTCACCAGTTCGCCAACGACCTGTATGGCTCCACGGCCGGTGGCCCGTCACCGGTGCGTGGTGGTCAGCAGCGCGCACCCCACGACGCCGAAGCGCGCGCCATGACGGCCAGGGCCCTTGGTCACAATCGCCCACTAGTGACCAACTGTTACCTGGGTGGCAGTCGGGCGGTAAGCCGGTCCAACCAGCCCAGTGCTACGGCCACGCTGGCAGCGCAGGCTGAGGTCGAGAAGGATCAGGAAACGCCCAAAGAGTGACGAGCGCAGTCCTGCCAACTGCGAGACGTCACGGTTGCTGCCAAGGAGGGTCCGAAACGTCCTGGCTTGCGTCACCGGATCGGTTGTGAACAAGTTCCAGGCTGGCGTTGCCTGCCCGGGCCAACCGGCGCACGAGCGCAGGCCACTCGGGCCTGTCCAGCGCAGCAGCCCAGAGTGCCTGGCGCTCCAGGTCCGCACGGCCGCCGTCAAAGGCCTTGAGGGTCTGGGCAGGTCGTCGCTTCATGGATCTGCTGATGCACTGCAGCAGCCATGGTGCACCCGCCTGCTCGAACTGCACAGCGCCAGGGCCAAGCGCCGCGCCACCTGGTGCGCAGGGGATCAGGAAGCCATGCGGACGATGGCCCGCGTGATCTCGGCCAGCAGCGTCGCGTACTCCTGCTGCAGTACGCCGCCGCCCTGGCGGAACAGTTCCTTCTGCTGCGCACCCAGGCGCCGCAGTTCATCGACGATGTGGTTGTCGATGTGTGTCCTTGTCTGGCGGCCCAGCGCAGCGCGGAGCATGAAGCTGCCCACGCTCATGGCGCCGTCGGCGGCCTTCTCGCGCACGGCGGCTTCCTCTTCGGGAAGGCATCGAATCGGCAGCAGCCGACCGGTACGCCTGCGGGTTTCGGTCGCGCTCATTGCCAGTTCCTTTCACGCGTCGCGATGGCAGCGTACGGTCCTGCTCAGCAGGGCAGGTGCTGCGCAGCGAGTGCAACGACTGGAGCGCAACCGGTTGTACGGACGCTGCGCGCGGCGGGAGTACAAGCCCTACCCTGTCCCGGAAAATCCACCAGAAAAACCGGTCCGTCACCGTATCAGCGCGCTCACAACCTTTCAGCGGGGCGCGGATACGCTTTTCCTGCGGTGCTGCAGCACCATGGAATGGACAACGCGATGACGATCACGGTTGCACAGGTCGAGTCCCTGAAGTTGCAACTCCGGGAGATGCCGCTGCCAGAGAAGAGTCAACAGGTCCTGTCGAAGCAGGCAGCCATCGCGAGGAGGGCTGCCGACCTCGTCAAGCTGCAGCAGCGCGGCTACAGCATTGACGAGATCGCCGACATCCTGACGGCACACGGCCTGGCCGTCACGGGCAAGTCGCTGAAGACGTACCTGTACCGTGCGAGGTCACATGAGCCTGGACGCGGGAAGCAGCCGGCACCGCGAGCCCGGCGCAACGCGGCGGTGACGACTTCCGGAAACGGGGAGGAAACGGTAGCAACCGGCGTTCAGGCCCTGGCCGAGACCATTGATGTCGCAGGGTCGGTAAACGCTCCAGTGAACAACGCGGTAGACAGCAAAGAAAACACCCCGGTCAACTTCAGAGGCCACGATTCGGACACGGTGCCGGCTGCACAGAAGAAACTGCCTCAGACGTCCATCCGCGCCAGCGGCTTCACGCCACGTCCGGACACGCCAGACATCTGAGGTGTCGACCTGGGCAGCGAGATCGAGAGGAGGAAAGCATCGTCACCGCCGCGTTGTGGACGCATTTCAGCGACGCGGAGTTGGAAGCGCTCATCGATGCGCTGCACGCCTCGTTGGCACCGGACGAGATGGAGTTCTCCCTGCGGGCACTGGCCGGCTCGCCCAGCGCCGGGAAGTTGGCGCAGCCGATCGCCGAGCAACGGCGCAAGCTGCCTGCGCCGGTCTTCGACGCAGCGGCCGGCGTGCTGTGCGACGCGTTCGACGTCGCACGGCGCAGCCATCTGAGCGTCGCGCTGCGACTGCTGCCGGCGAAGCTAGGACACCGGCGGCACAGCCAACAGAAGGAAATGGCAAGGCAGCAAGGCAGCACCCAGCCATGCAGCGCACCGGGTCGTATCGAGCGTGTCGCGGCCGCACGGCACGCTACGCCGGCGTCGGAAACTCGGCCCCGTCGTACTGCTCCGGCACCTTGAGACGTTCCTGCGCGATGTCCTGCGCCGTCCGTTCCACGCGGGCACGCACTTGCGCAGACACGTTCGGCGCCATGGTGAGCTTCACCGCATCTCCCTGCGCCAGCCCCAGCTTGCGAACCTGGCCACCCGGAAAGCGCCCGGCCCGCAGGTCTCGCACCGCTTCGAACACGCCCTGCCCCACGCTCGCCACGGCCGAGCCGATGAACACCTGCGGATCGCGCTCGACCCAGTCGATCACGTTGCCGATCTGGCGGCGCCCCCGGTCCCTGCAGGCTTGCGTCACGCCATCGCGCCCGGCATTGAGCATCGTGAAAATGACGTCGGCCCCGGCCGCGATCTGGGCCTCGGCCACGCGGCGCGACAGGGCGTTGTCGTCCTGGTTGCCCGAGAAGTTGGTCAGCAGCCTCACCCGCGCGTCGGTGTCGCGCACGCCCGCAGCGTAGGCGGCACGGCCCTTGAGTCCCGGCCGCACGCGGATGCCGGACATGTGGCCAACAACGCCGCTACGCGTCGTCAAGGCTGCCAGCACGCCGGCAAGGTACGCCGACTCCTCCTGCAGCACCTCGTAGCTGGCCAGGTTGTCGCCTGTCACGCTGCCTTGCGTGACCACGAAGCGCTGGCGCGGGAATCGCGCCGCGACCCCGGCACAGGCTTCGTTGTTCTGGCCGCCGTGCGCGATGACCAGATCAGCGCCCGACTGCGCCAGCCGCGTGAGCGCTGCGACCAGCGCATCCTTCTGCGGCGCGATCCCGTCGGTGTGCGAGGCATCAACCCCAAGCTCGCTGGCGGCGCGCTGCAGGCCTCTCCAGCCGGCCTCCATGAATCCGCGGTCATCGATGCGGCCGGCGAACAATGCTGCGACCTTCATGGGCGTGCCGGAATCGGCCGCCAGCGCCCGGGACAAATGCGCAGCGGTGACTGCTCCGGCCATGCCGAGCATGAGGCGGCGGCTGCACGGCCACGAGGAGGCGAAATCCATGGGTTTTCCATCCAGTTTGAATCGTTGCAGGCTAAGGCGACGCGGTATCGCATCCCATCGCGCTACAGCCTGGACGGCACCTGGAAGTGGACCGCCGCCGTCTGCTTCTGCGTCCATTGCAACGTTGACGTGGACACTTGCAGCCTCAAACCCATTCTTCACTCCAGGGTAGCGTCCTCGGCTCTTCAGGCATGTCCAGCTCCTTGGTGGCCGGGTTCGGCACAGCCTAAGCGCCCTGGCTTCACGCGCAGCCCTGGCTGGCAGGTTGAGGTTCGTGAAGCAGACCCATTTCAGCCGCACACCTTCCGCAGCCCCGTAACCGTGTCACTGGTGCGACGCAAAGTACTTTTCCAGCCGGGCCAGCACGACGGGCGACTTCCAGTCACCGTCCGCGATGCGGCGCAGCAGCGCGGGCGTCGCTACGCCCTTGTCCACCACGTCGTCGCGCAGTCGCAGCAGCCACTGCTTCTGCTGCCCGGGAGGCAGAGCCTCGAAGTCTCGGCGCAGTTGCTCGCGCTTCAACTCCTGCTCCGGATCAGGCACGGGCACGCTGGGCACCGGTACGGGTGTTGCTACCTCGGACGGAGTCGATGTGCGCCGCCTGGCAGCCTTGCGGGTGCTCTCCCCTGCCACGCCTTCCAGTACCCACTTCAGGTGGGCCAGCGCGTTGGTGCCGGGTTCCTGGCGCAGTTGCCGGGCCGCGATCTCCAGCGCGCGCAACACCGGCCCCTCGCCATAGCGGTCCACCAGTACGTCGTAGTCCAGCTCGCGGATGCCCAGCGCCAGCGCCTGCTCCACCGGCGTCAGGTCCACTGGCTCGATGTCACCCTGGTCGAGCTTGAAGTCGGGCTTGGGCTTGACCGTGAACTGCAGGTCCACGACTGCTGCGCCCTCCCGATACTCGACAAGATCGATCTCGATCTCGGTGTGCTCGTTGATCTGCGCGATCGCCGGCTTGAGCAACTCGCTCTTGAACTTGCGGTACTCGCGGTCGCCCGTCACCTCGTGCCCGCGCAGCACCGGCACCCACCAACCCCACGGCTTGCGCGGCGTGCGCCCGGAACCTTGGTAGCGGGCACACAGCTCGTACAGCGCCACGGCCGCGTGCGTGCCCAGGCGAGCCATGGTCGTGAGGTTGATCTGCGCGTACAGGCGCGGGTTGAGGATCTGCTCCTCGATCGTGGGCGGGTAGAACCAAGTCACCCAGTTCTCGCGCCCGCGCTGGAAGCAGCGGACTTCCGCCAGCAGCGCAAAGATGCGGACCTCGCTGAGCGAAACGTCGTCGGGATGCTCGCCGGGCAGCCCCTCGCCCGGCTTGAGTGGGCGCCACTCGCAGCGCGTGGACATCATCTCGGTGAGGTAGCGGCGCATGATGCCGGCCTCGTTGCTGCCCTTGTCCAGCACGCGCAGCAGCGCTTTGAGCTTGGCCTGGTAGCCGCGCTTGCCAACGTCGCCCTGCCGCTGGGCTACGCGGCCCATCACGTTGTAGAGCTTGCGTCCCCCGGCCGTGAGCCGGCCGTTGATCGGCACCATTGCCAGCGTCGCCACGGGTTTGCGGTAGATGTCGCCGCGCTCGTGGGGGACGTCGGGCAACTGCATGGGCTCGTCCATGCCGGGAAGTATATGTCCGGCCCTTGCCGGACACGGCGGGCGTGTCGATGGGACGGCTCAAGGGATGTCACGCTGAGTCAAAAGTGCGGACGCCCCTGCCGTAGCGGCTTCGGCTCACGAACCGTTCGTACGCAGCAAACAGCTTCGTCTGACTGCGGCACCTCCCTTGGCTTATCCACAAGAGCGCAAGCGGACATATCCAACCAAGAGTCAAAAGCACGGACGCCGTTAGTCAAAGGTGCGGACGCGCAAGGTCAGAAGTGCGGACACCTTCAGTCATAAGTGCGGACACCCGATTGCTGCAAATGGTTGTCGCGTATGGGATAAAAGCACTTATACACAGCCCCAAATGTTTGAATAAGGCTTGAATACAACTGAAACCCCAGCTGGACAAGGTTCGGCATGGCTCGGTCAAAAACACGTTTTGCTGGGTTTACAGCGGCGTACTGGACGTAGGAAACACTGATCGGTCGTGAAATCCACGTCAGCGCCTACAATGCCCATGACGCTCAATAACTGCCGTGGAGGTTCGGTTTGGACGATACGCTGCTGGAACAACCGGGACTCAGCCTGGAGGACATCGATGTTCAGGCTGAACGTGTGCAGGCCATCCTGTCGCAGGTCCGCAGCACGATGCTGTCGCCCACCTCGCGCAAGGAGGCTCCGCGTTTCACGGCTTCACAGCTGGCCGAACTCACCGGACTGGGCCGCAACCGGTTCGACGCCAGAATCAAGAAGGGCGACCTTCCCACGGGGGCACTCTCGCCCAGCGGGGCCCGGCGCGAGTTCACGCTGGCCGAGGCACGCCAGTGGGTCCGTGCCACGCGCAGTGGCGACATGCGACCGCCCATGGCCACGGCCTGCACGCTGTGCATCGGCAACTTCAAGGGCGGCGTTAGCAAGACGACGACGGCCGCGACCCTGGCGCAGGGCCTGACGCTGGCGGGCCACCGGGTGCTGTTGATCGACTGCGACCCGCAGGGAAGTCTCACCACCCTATTTGGCATCCTGCCGGACTCGGAGGTGGCACCCGAGGACACGTTGCTGCCCCTGTTCAACGGGGACCAGGATGACGTGGGCTATGCGGTGCGCCCAACGTACTGGGACGGCATCGACCTGATCGCGGCAGCACCCGTGCTGTTCGGTGCGGAGTTCGCACTGCCGGCCCGGCAGATGAACGACCAGGCTTTCGAGTTCTGGCGCGTGATGGACTTGGCGCTGGACAACGCCCGCGACAGCTACGACTTCATCATCGTCGACACCCCGCCCTCGCTTTCCTACGTCACGATCAACGCGCTCATGGCTGCCGACGGCATCGTGATGCCCTTGCCGCCCTCGGCGCTGGACTTCGCCAGCTCGGCTCAATTCTGGAACCTGTTCAGCGACCTGACGGGGACGCTGGTGCGCGCGCGTGGGGGCTCCAAGCGGTTTGCCTTCGTGAACGTGCTGCTGACGAAGGTCGAGAGCACCGATGCCAGTGCGATCCTCGTCAAGAAGTGGCTCAGCGCCGCCTACGCCGATAAGCTGCTGCAGATCGAGATTCCGAAGACCGCAGCGGCCATTGCCGGATCAGCCGAGTTCGGTACGGTCTACGACCAGCTCAAGAACGCGCCCTCGGCACGCACCCTCAAGCGCGCCACCGACGCCTTCGACCGCCTGGTGGATCTCATAGAAGACCAGGCCCAGATGTTCTGGTCCAACCAGACCGAGCGGCTGGGGAGTGCGCAATGAGCACCAAGCGGCGCGAGAAGGTAGGCGAGAACATCGCCTTCGTGATCCCGGAGGCGCGGACCAAGACGTCTGAGGCGGTGCCTGAACCTGCGCCGCAGCCGGCGGTCAAGACCGGTGTGGGCTACACGACCGCGGCGATCTTCAACACCAACGCGCTGCGCGGTAAGGCCGACGAACTGCAGCGCGAGGTGGAAAGCCTCAAAGCCCTCACGCAGGAACTTGAGAACGACCGCGGCGCGCAGCTGCTGGACGCGGCGCGGATCCTGCCCAGCCGCTGGGCCAACCGTGCCGACGCGTCGTTCTCGGATCAGGAGTTCCTGGCACTCAAGGCCGAGATCCAGGACGCGGGCGGCAATGTGCAGCCGATCATGGTGCGGCCGATGGAAGGCGAGGGAGGACGTTACGAGCTGGTGTTCGGACACCGCCGCCACCGCGCCTGCCTGGACCTGGGGCTGCCGGTGCTTGCCGTCATCAAGCCGCTGGGCGACCGGGAGCTCTTCGCGCACATGGAGCGCGAGAACCGCCACCGCAAGAACCTCTCGCCCTATGAACAGGGACAGATGTACCGGCGTGCCCTGGCGGAGGGGCTGTTTCCGTCGATGCGGGCGCTGGCGGCCGACATTGGCCGCGGATCCACTGACGTGAGCGAGGCTGTGCGCATTGCAGAACTGCCGCAGGCCGTGCTCGATGCGTTCTCCTCGCCCAACGACATCCAGTTCCGCTGGGCCAAGGCGCTGTCCGACGCTTGCCAGCGCGATCCCGCAGGGGTGAAGGCCCGCGCCCGGGAGGTGCGGGCGGACCGGCTGCCGGCGGTTGCGGTCTTCAAGGTACTCGTCAGCGTGCCGGGCGGGGAGGGTGCAAGACCGTCTTCCACGTCAGAACGCAAGCTGGCGCTTGGGCCGGGACGGGAAGGCGTGATCCGCCGCACTGGCAAACGCGTGCGCGTCGAACTTGAGCTGGACCCCGCGCAGTTGCCGGCGGAGCAGTGGGAAGCATTCGAGGAGCGCCTGCGCCATTGGCTGGGATGAGCGGCAGGCCGGTGAGGCGTGGACTTGGTGCAAGACGGTCTTGCATGTTGCAAGATGGAAACTGCACCGGGTTCAGCTTCGCCAAGGAAGTTGCAGCCTTGCTAGGCACGCACGCGCATGTTCTGCCTTACAGCCGGGCCTGGAAGCAGCAGCCGGCACGCGGACGGCGATTGGCAAGGTGCAAGACCGTCTTGCACCGTCCAATGCTTGGCGCCTTGGGGTCCGTGCCGGCATGAATTGTCCGCCGCAAACATGGCGCCGCAGCTGACCTGGATCGGATCTGCACGCGGTCCAGGCCCGGCAGCAGCAAGCCTGTAAGGCGACCATTTCCACCGCAGGAGACGATTACCCTCCGGACAACAGGCGGGGTGCAAGACCGTCTTGCACCACCCAGGAGCTGCGCAAGAGATCCCGTGACGTGCGGCACAGTCTGATCAGTTGGGGTCAGTGTGCGAGCCACGAAAAAGACAGCCGCTGGCCGTGTCCCGGCGGCGGATGTGAGTCATTACTGGGTGCCGCGCTGCCGCGGAGTCGTCCAAGCCAGTAGCGAAGGCGGGCTTGCGCAGCCGCGCGCCAGACCATCACGGGGCGTCGCAACCGCCCCTGGCTTTACCGGGTGACTCGGGGGAGTGGGCTAACTGCTTGTGTCCCTCCGATTCCTTTCTTCCATCCCGCGCAGCCTTCTGCTGCCGCCTGCCTTGTTCTGCGGCTTGCATGCTCGAGTGAGCCGCCCAACCTCGGCATTCCAAGGTCAGGCGCCGCTGCGCCGGCCCACGAGCCAGATTCGCTGGGCATCCTGGTGTGAACCAAGATCCCGCACCGCGCCAGCAGCGCCGTGCCGGGGTGCCACACAGGGAGGCCCTGTCCTGCAACCTGCACCCCACGCCGCAAACGTCGCAGTGAACAACCACACCTCCTTGAAACCGGTCGATGCCTCGCCTGCTGAAGGCGGCGAGTCGCTCCACGACACCCATCTGCGCGCGCGCGATGCCGACGCATTGCATGGGGCATCCATGGATCTGGCGCGGCCGGTGCAGCAGCTCCTGCAGCGCTGCCAGGCGCTGCAGCGGGACGTGCGCCGCGCCCGGCATGCCAGCGAGCCGCAGCGCATCCACCACTATGTGCTCGGCGGCGCCAAGCTGGCGCGCCTGGGCGTGTTCGACGAGGTGGGCGTGCTGCGGCACATGACCAGGACGCTGCTGCACACCGCGCGTGATCCGGCGCTGCCGCTGTCGTGGTGCAGGGCCTGCCTGGAGCAGCTTGCGGCCGCACTGGGCGAATTGCGGTGCCTGCTCGGGCCTCGAGGCGCTTCGGCCGCAGCTGCCATCGAGCAGGCCGTGCGGCGCGGCAATCTGGGCTGGGTTGCACTTTGCTGAAAGCAGCTGCTCTCGACACGACGTACGCCGGTTGCCCGCAGGCAGGCCGGACATGGCGTGCACCGCGTCGTCCAATGTCTGGCGCCCGCAGCACGGGCGGTGACCGAGCCGTCCCAGGAGTTCAGGAATGCCCGTGAAGCGATTGTTCCCGGTCAACGAGGCGCTCACCGCCGAGCACGCCGCCACGCTGAAGATCATTGCGACGGAGCGAGCGGCCCGGCCGTGTTCTACGAGCACCCGGCCGTCAACGCCGGCACCCGCTGCGCCTGTGATCTTGAAAGCTCGTACTGGCAGGAGTGCCAGGCACGCGCGGTCGTGGAGGCGCTGCTGGCGCGGCTGACGACCAACCCAGACCAAGGCCCTGGGTAAGCAGCAGACGGTTTTCCGCTCGGCACGCTCCCGGGCCAGGCTCGGTTTCCGAGGCCTGCAATCGACTTGGCAATGGCGGCTTGACACCCAAACCGTTGAAGTGAACATGTAGTGCTGATCACTACAACAGCTTTCCCCTTGTGAAAACCATCTCCGCCGCGCAGGCCAGGCTCCAGTTCTGCAGCCTGCTGCGGGAGGTGGCCGCCGGCAAAGTCGTGACCATCCTGGCGCGCGGCAAGCCCGTGGCGACCATGGCGCCGGCACAGGCGCAGGACATGCCCCGTCAAGCGGCGCGCTCAAGCCTGTTGCAGCGTCTGCACGGCCAGCAGCCCTTGGGCAGCCGGGACTGGACGCGCGGCGAGCTCTATGGGGACTGACGCCGCGCAGAGGGCCGCGCTATGTCGTTTCTTCACGGGGCTCGCAAAGGTAGGCTTGTCTCTACAGACAACCGGGCACCGACCTGAGGCGGCCCGCTGACATCTGCATTCACTGACCGGCTACACGTGGCCGAAGCAGTATCGCTTCGCAGGACGTGTCCGCAATCACAGGCTTAAAACACTTAAAGTCCATGATTGCAGACATGAAGCGCAACGAAATCCCGTTGATGAGCCCCCAGCGCGTGGCTGAGGCCAAGAGCTTGGGCGAGAAGCTGGCGCGGCTGCGCGTGGCGCGCAACCTGCAGCAGTCCGACGCAGCGGCCCGCGCAGGCATCGCGCGCTCGACGGCGATCCTGGTCGAGAAGGGGAACTTGAGCCGGACCACGGCCCAGATCCTGCGCTACCTCGACGCCGTTGCGCCGGGCGTGACCTTGCTGTCGCTGCTCCAGGAAAACGACCCCTCGCTGCAGGCCCTGGCGGCCAGGGAGGCCACCAGGCGCGTGCGACCCTTGACCCGCTCCAAGCTCGACGAGTTGGACTTCTGATGGCAGCTCGCCAGCAGGATCTCTTCATCTTCGCCTTCATCCCGGAGCCCGATTCGCCGCGCTTCGTGCCGGCGGGGCGGCTGACGCTCTCGGAGAACCTCGGCGCGCACCCGAACGACTGCCAGCTGGCCTCGGCGTTCGCTTACTGAGAACGGCGGTCAGGAAGTGCGCTCTTCCGGCGGTGAGGGCGCGCTTTTGCGGCGGCCTGTTACGCGCCGGCTCGGCATTGGCCACTCCCCTGCCTGTCGGTCTTCCAGACATGAGCGCAGGTGCCTGTGGGTGCCTCATGGCTCAGGTCATTGCACCGGCACAGCTGCGCCCGCCTGGATCAGGTTGGCCATCGGCGCCTCATTCACCGGGCAGAGGAAGCTGCCGAAGGCGAAGGAGCTGTTGAGGCTGCCGTGAAAGTGAAGTTGGCGTCGATAGAACCACGTTCCTGCGCTCTCAGGAACTGAAGCCTTCAAGGGCAGGATTCTTAGACTGAATTCCTACGATCTCAGGCACTCTTGCTCAATAGCAGACGTGCTGTGCAAAAATTCCTGACTCCACAGGAATTTTCATGAAAGTTCTCATCGACGACATGGCGGCGTTCGGACTGGCACTGAGAGCGGCCAGGCGCGCGGCCCACGTCCGGCTGGACGACCTGGCGGCCCTGGCGGGCGTGAGCAAGCAGTTCGTGACGGATGCCGAGCATGGCAAGCCGACCCTGCAGATGGGGCTGGTGTTCAAGCTGCTGGCGGAAGTTGGCGCACACCTGCAGCTCGACCTGCCGGAGTCCGCGGTGCAGGAGCTGCAGCGACTGCAGGCCAGGGGTGGCATCAAGCCGTACCAGCGACGCGCCCGCCCTGCAGCGGCAGGTGATGCACGGGACTAAAGCGCATGCCGCGGACCCTGGAAGTGCTGCTCGACGGCCGGCGCCTTGTCGGCTCGCTGCACGAGAACGACGACGTCTGGCGCTTCGACTACGACCCGGACTGGGCTCGTGATCCGCAGGGATTCGACTTGGCGCCTGGACTGCCGCGCTCGGGCTTGAGCCATGTGGACGGCGGTACGAATCGGCCCGTGCAGTGGTACTTCGACAACCTCCTGCCCGAGGAGGGCGCTCGGCTGCTGCTGAGCCAGGAGGCGCGTGTCGACCAAGCCGACGCGTTCGCGCTGCTGGAGTACCTGGGTGCAGAGTCCGCGGGCTCCCTGGTGCTGCAGCGTCCGGGCGCGGCCGTCGCGGAAGGCACCGGACTGCGGCCGCTGCCCGACGAGGAGCTGTGCCGGCGCATCAGGCTGCTGCCACGCGTGCCGTTGAGCCACGGCGCGCCCAAGCGCATGTCGGCTGCCGGCGCCCAGCACAAGCTCCTTGTGGTGCTCCGGGACGGCGAGCTGTGCGAGCCTGTGGGCGGCCAGGCCTCCACGCACATCCTCAAGCCCGACAACCGGCTGCCCGAGTACCCGGCCACGGTGGCCAACGAGTACCTGATGATGCGCCTGGCGGCCAAGGCCGGTCTGGCCGTGCCGCGGGTACACCTGCGCTACACGCCCGAGCCGGTCTACATCGTCGAGCGCTTTGACCGCAGGACGGACGCGGACGGGCACACCCGGCGCTTGCACGCCGTCGATGCGTGCCAGCTGCTCAACCGCTCGCGTGCCTTCAAGTACCAGGAGGCAACGCTGGCCAACCTGGCCGCACTGGCCCGCTGCTGCCGCAACCGGGCGGCTGCCCGCATTGCGCTCTACCGGTGGCTCGTCTTCAACGTGCTCATCGCCAACGGCGACAACCACCTGAAGAACCTGTCGTTCCTGGTGAGCCCAGAAGGCGTCGAGCTGGCGCCTGCCTATGACCTCCTGTGCACCGGCGTCTACGACACGCGCGCCATGGCCGACGAGGCCGCACGGTGGCCGCAGACGGATATGCCGATCCAGCTGCCCGGCGCCCGTACGTTCGGCGCGGTCACGCGGCAGGCCTTGCTTGATGCCGGCGAGGCGATGGAACTCCCGCCAGCCATCTGCCGCCGGGAGGTGGAGCGGCTTGTGCGTGCCGTGCCCGCGGGTCTTGCCGATCTCGCCGACGAGTTCGAGCGCAGCTGCGCGGCCCTGGCCTCGGGGCCGGCGTTGCCGTTCCTGGCCAGCCAGCGCCGGCTGATGAACGCAATCCGCCATGTCGTGGTGGCCGACATTATTGGTCGCCTCAAGTAATCGCGATTGCCATCCGGCCTTATGTCCAGCTTGGGCAAGAGGGGTGCCGATTGAAGTGCCCCATACCGCCCAGGCGCCGGCGGACCGAGGGGTTAGTGTCGCCGACGAAGCGCCGCAGCAGGCGTGCGGTATGGACGGCACAACCCGCTGGTTACTGCAGCGGATCCTTACCCGCAAGGACAAGGCCAGACGGCGGATCGGCAAATGGGTTGAGCAGCTTCAGCCCGGGAATCGTGCAAAACGATGCACCCCGGTCCCGGGTCACCACCGTCATGTCGCGGATGAGCGCCATGGCGGCGATCTGCTTGTCGATGGTGTGCGGGTCCTTCTTTTCACCGGAAAGCAGTTCGCCCCAGACCATTGCGCAGTCGGCGTCGAACTCGATGATCCGCTCGCCGTAGTTGCGCAGCAGGTCCTCGGTGAGCCAGGCATCGTAGATCATGGCCCGCTTCAGGTCGTCGGCCGCGCTGCGTCGGCGCAACTTGGCAATGCCGGCGCGAATTTCGCCGATGACCTGGGCCGGCAGGAACAGCGCGTCGGGATCGGCGGCCTCGAAGAAGCGCCGCACGCCCCAGTTGGCATTGGTGCGCTTGCGCAACTCGCTCACGACGTTGGTATCGAGCAGGTACACGCGAACACCTGTCCTTCAGCGCAGGTCGAAGAGGTCGTCGTCTTCGGGGAAGTAGGGCATAGATGCCAGCACCTGCGTGAACGATCGCTTGGCAGGCTTGCGGCCCTTGAGCAGCGCCTCGCGCAGGATCTCGCGGTGCTCGGCCTCCGTGCTGCGACCGTGCTCGGCAGCGCGGCGCTTGAGTTCCGCGGCAACTGCCTCTTCGACGTCTCGAACCAGGAACTGAGCCATGTCCACCTCCTTGGCGCACGATGATAGCACTGCTATCAGTCGGCTTGCGTGATGAACCACCGTGGGCGCTTGCCTGCTTCCAAGCCCTTGTCGGACAAGCCCTTTGCCTTCTGGCGTTCAGGGCCCCGCCACCTTGCCGTGCTCTTTTCAGCTTATTGATAATGGCAGTTATCAGCTAGCGACGGTCTGCGTGTAACCGGGTTGCCATCGGTGCTACCGGTACGGCCACGCGCTGCGCGACGATCCGCGCTACGCGGGCCGCGATTGGGACGACTTCGAGAGCGAGGCCCGCGCGGATTGGGAAAGCCGTCATCCCGGCGGCACCTGGGAGCGCATGAAGGCTGCTGTGCGCCGCGGCTGGGAGCGCGTAGGCACCTGACGACGGGCGGTGCAGGGTCCGCGTCCGGGCCCAGTCCGTCCCTTTGGGCGATGCGCCGATGCTTTCACCGAGCGTGGCAGCAACGGCGCCCAGCCCAGTCAGCACCAGCCATCGGGCGATCCTGCAGCAGCCCGGTCGCCTCAAGCGGGCGCAACGGTCTGATGGCCCCGATGGCGAGCGCTGCAACAGCAGCCGGGGTCGTGACTCCCTGAACCGATCGGCCTGCCAGGCCCTACATGCGCTGACGCAACAAGGCCGATGCAGGCGAGCCCGCGGCGGTCATGCCGCAGCAGGTGCGGTGCTTGCCCGCCCTGGAAGCGTCGGGTGGCTCGGCCTTCTCGGGCCTCCGCGGCTGGCTCGATGTGCGGACCGCCGACTTGCTGCTTCGGGGACTCAAGGCAGACGTTTCCCACACCGTGAAGTCGTGCCAAGTGATCCGGCATGACGGGAGAACCACGCTGGCTACATGAATATCACCGGCTTGCACAACCGCTCGGTACTGCTGTGGCCGGCGGCTGTCGTGCTCACGGGCTGCCTGGCAGCCGCCCTTGGCGCCTGGTGGCAGGATCGTTCCAACCAGGCAGTGGCCGCCGAGCAGTTGCAGGCGCTGGCGCTGCGTGCGCAGGAGCGCATGATCCGGCGCATGCGCCTCTACGAGTTCGGCCTGCGCGGCGCCCATGGCGCCGTGATCGTGGCCGGCAACGACGTGGAATCCCTGTCGCGCGAGCAGTTCCAGCGCTTCGCCCGCTCGCAGGACGTGCGGCGCCAGTATCCAGGCGTCGTCGCCTTTGCCTTTGCGCGCCGGGTGCCGCCTGCCGCGGAGGATGACTTCCTGGCGCGGATGCGACAGGAAGGGTTTGCCGACATCCGCATCCGGCAGAACCAGCCGCACGCGGGGGACCGCTTCGTCGTCCAGTGCATCGAGCCCTTCGAGGGCAACGCTGCGGCCGTGGGGCACGACATTGCCTCCGAAGCCCGGCGCCGGGAAACCATCGGGCAGGCCATCCGCAGCGCGCAGCCCCGGCTGACCGCCCCGGTCAGGCTGGTACAGACGCCGAACGACCCGCACCAGTTCGTGCTGCTGTACCTGGCGGCGTACCGAAGCGTTGCACCGCCCGAGCCCGCGCAGCGTGATGCCCAGGCCTTCGGGGTCGTCACGGCCTCGCTGTCCATGCCGGAGCTGATGCGCGACCTCGACGACGAGGACGAGGCCTATGCGGTGGCGCTGGCGGACGTCACCGAGCCCGGCACGCCGCAGCCTCTCTACACCGAGCCAGCCTGGCTTGCCGGCGACACGGCTCGCGTGCAGGGCGTTGTCCTGGATCTCTACGGCCGGCACTGGCAGCTGCTGGTGCAGGCGCTGCCCGCCTTCGAGCAGCGGCTGAACCTGCGCCGACCGGCCACGGTGGCGTCGGCCGTGGCGCTGTCCTCGCTGTTGACGGCGCTGCTGCTGGGTGCGCGACTGCGCGCCAGCCAGCGCGAACACACCATCCAGTTGCAGCGCGCGCAGATGGCCGCGGTGGTGGACACGGCCCACGACGCCATCGTGCTGCACACGCCGCAGGGTGACATCCTGAGCTGGAACCCGGCGGCCGAGCGGCTGCTGGGCTGGACGGCTGCGGAGGCCGTCGGGCGCAACTTCGTGGAGCTTGCCGTGCCCCCGGCGCATCGTGCGCAAACGCAAGCAGTGCTCGCCCGCGTGCAGCGGGGCGAGGAGGTGCCCCCGTTCGACACCGTGCGGCTGGACAAGCACGGTGCCGCGGTGCCGGTGCTGCTGTCGGTGTCCCCGGTGCTTTCCGCCAGCGCGGGCGGCGTGGGCGGGGCGGCGACGATCCTGCGCGACATGCGCGTGCAGCAGGCCGCACAGCAGCAGCTGCGCCAGAGCGAGTCGCAGGCCCGGCATACCGCCGCACTGCTGGAGCAGCTCATCGAGAGCGCCCCGGACCCGATCTGGACCAAGGACACTGCCGGCCGCTGGGTGGTGGTGAATTCGGCGGCTGCGGCGGTGCTGGGCCGCCCGCGCCAGGAGTTGGCGGGCTTGCGAGACCGCGACCTGCTGCCCGCCGAGTTCGCCGAGAAGGTGGAAGCCCAAGACCGGCTCATCATGGGCGAAGGCCGCACCGTGCGGATCGAGGAGACGCTGCTGGACGCCAGCCACGGCCAGCCCCGCGTCTTCTCCAGCATCAAGGCGCCGGTGCGCGCTCCCGACGGGCAGATCGTGGGGATGCTGGGCATCGCCCGCGACGTCACCGAACGCAAGGCAGCCGAGGCGCGCCTGGCCGGGCTCAACGCCACGCTGGAGGAGCAGGTGCGCGAACGCACCGCGCAGCTGCAGGAAACCATCGAGCGCGAGCAGGCCATCCTCTCCAGCGCGGCCAGCGCCATCATCGCCACCGACCTCGCCGCGCAGGTCACGAGCTTCAATCCTGCCGCCGAGCGCATGCTGCGGCTGCGCGAGGTGCAGGCCCTGGGGCACTCGGCGCTGGCCTTCTTTGACGCGGCGGAGCTGCTGGAGCATGCCGCGGAGCTGCCGCAGGAGGTGCGCGACAACGCGCAGGCACTGCCGCCCCAGCTCCGGGAGGCGATGCGGCGAGAGCCGGCGCAGCCGGGCAAGGTCCGCACCGAGTGGACGCTCGTGCGCGCCGACGGCACCCGGTTTCCCGGGCTGCTGACCATCAGCGCGCTGCGCGACGGCCGCGGCCAGGTCGTCGGCTTACTGGGCGTGCTCACCGACCTGGGCGAGCGCCGCGCGCTGGAAGAGCAGCTGCGCCAGCGCAGCATCCAGGCCGAGGCGGCCAGCCGTGCCAAGAGCGCGTTCCTGACGCACATGAGCCACGAGCTGCGCACGCCGCTCAATGCCGTCATCGGGCTGTCCCAGCTGCTGCGCCAGCGCCGGCTGCCCGAGGACGTGGGGCGCTTTGTCGGCCACATCCATGACGCCGGCGAGCAGTTGCTGGCGCTGGTGAGCGACGTGCTGGACCTCTCTCGCATCGAGGCGGGCGAGATGCACCTGGAGGCCGCGCCCTTCGAGCCGCTGCCGCTGCTCGGCGCCGTGCTGTCGCTGCTCAAACCCCAGGCGGACGCCAAGGGCATCGCATTGGTGGCCGACGTGGCGCCCGACGTGCCGCAGCGCCTTGTAGGCGACACGCTGCGGCTGCGCCAGGTGCTGCTCAACCTGCTGTCCAACGCCGTGAAGTTCACCAGCAGCGGCAGCGTGACGCTGCGCGTCGTCGCGCTGGCGCGAGACGCGCACATGGTGCTGCTGCGCCTGGACGTCATCGATACCGGCATCGGCATCACGGCCGAGCAGCAGCAGCGCATCTTCGAGCCTTTCGCTCAAGCCGACAGCACGATCACGCGGCGCTTCGGCGGCTCGGGGCTGGGCCTGTCCATCGTGCAACGCCTGGTGGACATGATGGACGGGACGATCGGTGTGGACAGCCAGCCCAGCCGGGGCAGCACCTTCAGCGTCAAGCTGCCGTTTCTCGTGGCCTGATCAGGATGCTGTGGGGCCCACAGCGAGCACCCACGCAAGAACGGGCTTGGCTCAACAGGCGCCAGTCACTGCGGCAGCAAGCCAGCTCGAAAAGCCCGGAGCCGTTAGCGCCGACCGTAAAACTGCTGTCGCTTCTGGCTTGTCACGCCGTTGGGGGTCAACGATACGGTTCCCCACAGGCCATAGATAGGTAGCCTTCCTTTGCAAGCCAAATCGCACCGGGATTTTTCCTGGACAAGCCTGGATCACTGGAAGCTGTGCGCCGCTTGGCAGGAATGAGGGGTGCTGCGCATGACTGTCGCTACCTATGTCAGGCCCACAAGGGCTGGCGTGTGCGTCGTGCAGCAGCCTCCCGTCCCTCCCAACGAGCAGGCGCGCCTGGAGGCGTTGCGCCGGTTGGGCATGCTCGACACCCTTGCGGATCCAAGTCTGGATGAGCTGGTCCACTATGCCGCCCGGGAGCTTGATGTACCCATCGCGCTGGTGTCGCTGGTGGACACCGAACGGCAGTGGTTCAAGGCGCGCGTGGGTCTGGAGCACACCGAGCTGCCGCGTGACGTGTCGTTTTGCGGCCATGCCATCTGCGGCGACGATGTGTTCGTGGTGGAGGACGCGCTGCAGGACGAGCGCTTTGCCGCCAACCCGCTGGTGATCGGCGAGCTCAACATGCGTTTCTACGCGGGCGTACCGCTCAAGAGCCCGGATGGCCAGCGCGTGGGCACGCTGTGCGTGATCGACACCCGGCCGAGAACGCTTGACACACGGCAGCGTGACCTGCTGCAGGCCCTGGGCGCCGTGGCGGCGTGGGAGCTGGCGCGCAAGCACTGGATGCCGCCGGCTGAGAAAGTTTCTGAAGAATAAGAGGCCCACGCCCTTGCCATTCATCACATCTGGCCAGGGCACGACACGCATGAAGTCACCAGGAGATTGGCGAGGTCGCTGCGGTTAGAGGGCCATGCGCTCCAGGTTGCTCATGACGAAGCTTCGGCACCGTGGGCGTTTGTCAGGCACCGAACTCCTTCGCTGCGCAGACGACAAGAGGCAATGCAAGCTCTGCGGTGGCTCAGGGCGGGGACGCAACTTCGTCGGCACACCGCAGTGCCGGGTCTGCCACGAGAGACTTCAAGGCCAGGATCAGGTCGCGCGCCTTGATGGGTTTGCGCAAGCAGGCCTGTACGCCCCGCAGCTTCGCTTCGTCTGGCAAGCGGCCGTCGGCTTGGGAGTGCATGACGATGAGGGGCAGCGACATGCGCTCAGCGTGCAATCGCCCCATCCATGCGGCGGCCTTTCCTGCCGGGTCCAGATCCACCAGAGCGGCGTCATACCGATGGGCCTGCAGCAGCGCCGAGGCGGCGTCGACGTCCGCAGCTTCGTGGATCTCGGCCAGTCCCAGCTGGCGTGTGACGCTGGCTACCGTGCGGCGCAGCACCAGCTGCGGCTCCAGCAACAGGATCTTGGGCAGGGGCGTCATCATGGCTGTTGCAGCGCGCGCTTCAATTCGTCCTCCACCAACTGCCTGAGCGCTGTGAGGATGCACTGGTCGATGGAGTCGAGGCGGCGCGGTCGCGTGTCGATCAGGCACAGCGTCCCGATGTGGCTGCCTGCGCCGCAGCGCAGGGGCGCGCCCGCGTAGAAGCGGATGTGGGGAGCATTCAGCACCAGCGGGTTGTCGACAAAGCGCTCGTCCTGCCGGGCGTCCTCCACCATGAACAGGCCGTCCTGTGCGATGGCGTGTCCGCAAAAGGAGATGTCCCTGGAGGTCTCGCAGGCCTCCAGCCCGACGCGGGCCTTGAACCACTGTCGCCGGGAATCGACCAGGCTGATCAGTGCAATCGGGCAGTCGAACTCGGCAGCAGCGAAGTTGACGATGCGGTCAAAGCGCTCCTCGGGTGGCGTGTCAAGGATCAGCAATTCGCGCAACGCAGCAAGGCGTTCGGACTCGTCGACGGGAATCGGGGCAGGCAGCACGGAAAGTCGCGGTAGCGGCCTGGGAACCGGCCAGTACCTGGTCCTCACGATCAGGATGCGGGTCCACCAGGCCGGAATGGTTGATGGCCCGGTATCGGCGCACCGACGCGCTTCATGAGCCCACCGACAAGCGCCATGGGCAGTTGTTCACGGACCTGCCAGCCGTGCGGCCTGCACCCTGCCGCCAACCCTTCATCAGCCGCCGCAGGGGCCGAACTGTTGCCATCCCCAAGCTGACAAGAGGCTGACGATGTGCCCGCTGCCAGGCATAAGGCAGCCAAAGGGCACTCCGGTTGAAGATGCATTTTCGTCAAACGATCGATCGCAGCGCACGCGGCTGCGCGCTGCTGGTGTCCGCCTGCGGCGCCCTGGCATTGGCCTTGTGGCTGGCCAGCAAGCAGGAACTGCTGGGGCTTGGCTTGCCCGGTGCCCCCTTGATGAAACCCGGTTCCGCGCTGGGCTTCATGCTCGCCGGTCTGGCCATCGCCCTCATGGGGCAGCCCGCTCACCGCCGGCGGCGCGTGGGCCGTGTCGCCGGGCTTTGCCTGCTCATGTTGTCCCTGGCGAGCCTCGCCTGCTCGACCGAACTGCTGTCGTGCCAGGGCGCCTCGCTGGCCAGCCCATCGCTGCTGTCGCTGGTGTTCCTGCTCATGGCACTGGCCGCGCTGCGGTTTGACCCGGCTTCCGGCGCCGGTGTGCGCTGCGCGGTGGTGGCCAGCGTGACCGGCACGGCCTTGTCGATGGCCGTGCTGATCCTCTACACCGCCTGGTGGCTGCAGGCCGGCCAGCGGCTGCTGCTGGTGACGCTGGACCCGCAGTCGGCGGTTCTTCAGACCCTGCTGGCGCTGGCCATCGGCGCCGTGTGCATGGTCGCCGTACCCGCCGGCACCTTCAGGCGCCATGCGACGCTGCTGCGCGTGGCCGCCATCATGGCGATGGCGCTGATCGGCGCATGGGGCCTGATCCTGGCCACCAACAGCGCCAGCATCGCGCGCGACGTGAGCCAGCGCACCGACAGCGTTGCGCAGACCCTGCTGGAGCACATGCACCGCTCGCTCGACCCGGTCGACCTGATCCTGCGCCAGGTGTCGTTGAGCATCGGCTCCGACGGCATGCAAGGCTTCGCGCACTCGCTCAAGGAATGGCGGGAGCTCTCTGCCGCGGCGCAGTCGCTGCAGCAGCTCAGCGCGCTCCTCGTGATCGACCGCGAGGGCCGGGTCGTCAGCTACTCGGCGCAATTCCCGGCTGCCGTCCCGGGCACGTTCTCGCATCGCGACTACTTCGTCGCGCACCAGCGCGGCGAGACGGTCTACCTCGGTCCGCTCATCCGCGCCGCGACCGGCAAGTACGCCTTCACCTACAGCCGCCGGATCAATGACGCCGACGGCCGATTTGCCGGCGTGGTGGTGGCCACGCTGGAGCTTGGCTACTTTCGATCCTTCTACCGCTCCTTGAATCTCGGGCCGGACGGCTCCATCGGCATGTTCAGGACCGACGCCCGCACGCTGGTGAGGGAGCCCATGCCGGACAACCTCGACGCCGTGGACATGGGACGCTACGCGCTCTTTGCCCAGCATGTGCTACAGCGCAGCAGCGGCTCCTTCGTCGGCGTCTCGCCCTTCGACGGCACGCAGCGGTTCATCGCCTTTCGGGTGTCGAATTCCTTGCCGCTGGTGGTGACGGCCGCGGTCAGCGCAGCTCCGCTGGCTGCCGAGTTCTCCAGGCAGCTGCTGGCCTCCTCCATCCTGCTGACACTGGCCATCGTCGTGCTGGTGGCCGGCACGGCGCAGCAGCTGGAGTCCGACCGCCGCGACGAGACCCAACGTCGCCAGCTCGAAGCCGGCAAGGCCTTCACGCGGGCCATTCTTGACTCCATGGATGCCACCGTGGCCATCACGGACCGCCAGGGCAACATCCTGGATGTCAACAAGGCGTGGGCGCGATTCTCGCAGGCCAATGCCGGCACCGGAGATTACGTCGGCCGCAACTATCTCGACATCGCCCGCAGTGACGAGGTGCAAGGCGATGGCCATACGGTGGCCCGCGGTATAGCTGCCGTCATGGAAGGCTCGGCGTACGGGTTCGAGCACAACTATGAGTGCTCGTCGCCAACCGAGCAGCGCTGGTTCAAGGTTCGTGTCACGCCGCTCACCGGCTCCGACGGCTGCGTGGTGATCAGCCACGAGAACGTCACCGACCTGAAGCTCACCGAGATGGCCCTGCGCCAGGCCCAGGGCGAGCTCCGGCAGGCCCACGATGTCCTGGAAGTCCGGGTTGCCGAGCGTACCGCCAGGCTGGAGCAGACGCTGCAGCGGCTGACGCTGCTGATCAACAACTCGCCCCTGGCCGTGCTGGAGTGGGACCGGGAAGGCCGGATCACGCGGTGGTCGCGTCGAGCCGAAGAGATGTTCGGATGGCGTGCCCTGGAGGTCATCGGCCGCCGTCCGGACAGTTTCGGCCTCGTCTACGAGGAGGACCGTGACGAGGTCGCGAGCCTCATGGCACAGATGGCGTCCGGGGGCTGTACCCGCAGCTTCAATGCCAACCGCAACCACACCAAGGACGGCGGACTGCTGCACTGCGAATGGCACAACGCCGCGCTGCTCGATGGCCAGGGGCAGATGCTGTCGGTGCTGTCGCTGGTGCATGACGTCAGTGCCCGTCACGGCGCCGAGACCGCGCGGCAGGAAAGCGAGGACCGGTTTCGCAACACCTTCGAGCAGGCGGCCGTCGGCATCGCCCACGTGGGGCTCGACGGTCGCTGGTTGCGGGTGAACCAGCGGCTGTGCGAGATGCTGGGCCGGACCTCCGCCGAACTGCACCGCCTGACCTTTGCGGACATCACGCAC
Organism: Azohydromonas aeria; assembly: GCF_009760915.1. Lineage (GTDB taxonomy): Bacteria > Pseudomonadota > Gammaproteobacteria > Burkholderiales > Burkholderiaceae_C > Azohydromonas > Azohydromonas aeria. The sequence goes on along the minus strand of NZ_VIDQ01000072.1, from coordinate 14,797 downwards.
GCGGCGGACCTGCAGGCGGACCTGGCGCTCGTGGACGAGTTGCTGCGCGGTCAGCGGCAGTCCTACTCGATGCAAAAGCGCTACGTGCGAGGCGACGGCTCGCTGGTCTGGGCCCAGTTGACGGTTTCGCTGCGCAGGGACGGCCAAGGAGAGCCACTGCACTTCATCTCGGTCGTGCAGGACATCCAGGCGCTCAAGGATGCTCAGGACGCGCTAATCGCCATCAATCACGAGCTTGAGGACCGCGTTGCCAGCCGCACGCGGGAGCTGCAGGCCAGCGAGCAGCACATCCGCGAGATCGCGGCCACCGTGCCGGGGATGCTCTACCAGTGGTACGTGCGGGCGGACGGCTCCAGCGGTTTCTACTATCTCAGCCCGCGGGTGCAGGAGCTGTACGGGCATGCACCCGAGCACTTCCAGGGCAGCTGGCTGGCGCTGGTCCATGACGAGGATCGCGAGACCACGCAGCACTCCGTCAAGCGCGCCATTGCTGCCAAGGCGCCGTGGCAGCATGAATGCCGCATCCACCATGGCAACGGGTCGATCCGCTGGGTTCGTGCCATGGCACGCCCCGTGCGATGCACGGACCAGGAAACCGTCTACACCGGCGTCGTGATCGACGTGACGGACGAGCGTCTTGCGCAGGACGCCCTGTTCGAGAACGAGCTGCGCTACCAGACGCTGATCGAAGGCTCGCTGCAGGGCATCCTCGTCAAGAAGGTGCACGACGACTTCAAGCTGCTGTTTGCCAACGATGTCGCAGCCAGGATGTACGGCTACGGCGACGCCGACGAGCTGCTGCAGGAGCCGGACCTGCGCCACCTCATCCCGGAGGAGGTCCAGCAGGGTCTGCGCCATGAATGGGAGCGCATGGGCCGCGGCGACATCGACGCCGTCCACACGCAGGTGCAGGGACGGCGCAGGGACGGCACGCTGTTCTGGCTGGAGCTCATGGGGCGGCGCATCGACTGGGAGGGCGAGGCGGCGCTGCAAGCCACGATCATGGACATCACCGAGCGGCAAAGGCTCGAAGCCGAGCTCAAGCGCCAGGCCACCATCGACTCGCTCACATCGCTGCTCACCCGGCGGCAGTTCAACGTGCTGGCCGAGCAGGAGATCCGGCATTGCTCGCGCTATCCGCAGCAGCTCACCGCGCTCATGGTGGACGTGGACCACTTCAAGCGGGTCAATGACACCTATGGCCATCACGCCGGCGATAAGGTGCTGGCCGCGGTGGCCGAGACCCTGAGGACTACGCTGCGCGGCGTCGATCTGGTCGGCCGCTTCGGCGGCGAGGAGTTCGTGGCCCTGCTCGTTGGCGCCGACGAATCGCAGGCATTGCTGGCGGCGCAGCGTCTGCGCCGGGCCTTGGCTCAGCAGCACGTGAGACACCGGGAGCACGAGATCCGGGTGACGGCCAGCGTGGGCATCAGCGCCTGGCGCACCGGCGAGGCCAGCCTGGAGCCGGCACTGGGCCGTGCCGACGAGGCGCTGTACGCCGCCAAGGCCAATGGACGGGATCAGGCTTTGGTGCACGGGGCCGTGCAGGCCGGGCACACGCACATGGCAGTCGTGACGTCGTAGGCAGGCAGCCGTCTGGCTGCTCCAGGCGGCATGCCGGCGTGATCCGTCCGCAGCCGGCGCTACCAGCGCCGCGGGGAGCAAGGGTTGTGGCAAGGCAGCATGGCGCCGCCTTGTTGTGTTCGGCTTCCGCTTCGGGCATGCGCCTGCCTGGGCGGCTGCCAGGCTCCCGGGTCCAGCGCTGCGCTCAGAATCGGGGCATCGCCACTGCTGCCGCCGCTGCGGCTGCCTGTTCGCTCCCATGTCCGCCCTGCTTCCCGCCTTTCCCGTGCGCAGCGCCTTGCGTGAGTGGGTCCGTTCGGCAACCTGGCCCTGGACGGTGCTGGGCGGTGCGCTGGTGCTGACGCTGGTGGCCACGTTCATGGCGCAGAGCGCCGTCGAAGCGCGGCGCAGCGCTGCGGTCGAGGCGGTCATCGAGGCCGACATGGGCCGCCTGCGTTCACGCCTGGACGCCCACGTGGCGCTGCTCGACGCCACGCGGGCGTTCGTCGAAACCCAGGGTCCGGCGCTGGACCGCGCCAGGTTCCATGACTACGTCAGCCGCCTGCACATCAGGCGCGGCTACCCGAGCATCCAGGGCATCGGGTACAGCCCGCGCGTCCTGCCGGGGCGGGCGGCGGAGTTCGAGGCGCAGGCGCGCCGCGAAGGCGTGTCCGACTTCCGCATCACGCCTGCCGGAGAGCGGCCCTGGACCTTCAGCATCGTCTACCTGGAGCCGCTGGACGAGCGCAACCGCGCGGCATTGGGGTTCGACATGTTTTCCGAGCCCGGGCGTGCGCAGGCGATGGCCCGCGCGCGCGACAGCGGCAGCGTGGCCATGACGGGCCGCGTGACGCTGCGCCAGGAGATCGAGCCACGGAAGAAGCCCGGCTTCCTGCTGTACGCGCCGCTCTATGGTCCCGGGCCCGAGCCTCGCACGGTGCAGGAGCGGCAGGCGCGTTTGGTGGGTTTCGTCTACGTCCCGTTCCGGGCGCCTGACTTCTTCCAGGACCTGTTCACGGCGGCATCCCGCGTCGTGCAGGCGCGCGTGTACGCCGCGGCCACGCCCGACCCGGCCTCGCTGCTTCACGACGGCCTGTCCCCAGCCGACAGCGCCGGTTCCGGGCTGAGGCGCACGCTCCAGTTCGGCGGCCAGCCGTGGACGGTGGAGTTCGTGCCCGTAGCGCCGCAACATCGGCTCGAAGCCTGGCTGCCGCAGGTGACGGCCCTGGTGGGTGGGAGCGTTGCCTTGCTGCTGTTCCTGCTCACCCGCTCCCAGGCCAGGGGGCGGCGGCGCACTGAGGCGATTGCCCGCGAGCGGTCCGTCGCGCTGGAGGGCGAACGGGCGCAGCGCCAGCTGGCCGAGTCGCTGTCGCAGATCGCGCTGGCGCTGGGTTCCGAGCGTGACGTGTCAAAGCTGCTGCAGCGCCTCACCGACGAGGCCACGCGGCTGACCGGCGCGGCGTTCGGTGCCTACTTCCACAACGAGCCCGATGCCGGCGGGCGCTACGGCCTCTACACCCTTTCGGGCTCTGACATCGAGACCTTCAGGAGCTTTCCGCCGGTGCGGGCCACGCCGCTGTTCGCACAGACCTTCGACGGGCACACGGTCCGGCTCGACGACGTGCGCACCAGTCCCCTCTATGGCCGCAATCCGCCGCACCGTGGCATGCCGGCAGGTCACCCGCCGGTGGTGAGCTACCTGGCCGCCTGCGTGCGCACGCGCGAGGGGCGCATCCTGGGCGCGCTGCTGATGGGCCATCCGCAGCCGGCACGCTTCCAGCCCGAGCACGAGCGGCTGCTCGAAGGCCTCGCCGCCCAGGCCGGCGTGGCGCTGGAGAACCAGCAACTGCTGCAGAGCGAGCGCGAGGCGCGCGCCCATGCCGAGGAGCAGCGGGCGCTGCTGGACCTGGTGATCGAGCAGAGCGGCGAGGGCATCATCGTCGCCGACGCGCAGGGCGCGCTGCGCATCGTCAACATGGCCGCGCAGCAGCAGCTCGGTGCGATGCCGCCGCTGGCGCAGCCCGGGGGCGCCAGCCGCCTGGACGTCTTCTCGCTGGAGCACCAGCACGTGCCGCCGCAGCAGGCGCCGCTGCCGCGGGCCCTGGCCGGCGAGGCGGTGCTGCAGGCGCGCTGGGCCGTGCAACGCAACGACGGCAGCTGGCGCTCGCTCACCGGCAGCGCCACGCCGCTGCGCCGGCACGATGGCGCCAGCGCAGGGGCCGTGCTGGTCGTGCGTGACGAGACCGAACGCATACGGGCCGAGCAGGAGCGGGAGTCGCTGCTGCAAGCCCTCGCGCTTAGCAACAAGGAGCTCGACCAGTTCGCCTACGTCACCAGCCACGACCTCAAGGCGCCGCTGCGGGGCATTGCCAACCTGGCGCAGTGGATCCAGGAGGACCTGGGGGAGCAGGGCGAGCAGATCGCCCAGTACACGCAGCTGCTGCAAGGGCGGGTGCACCGCATGGAGGCCCTGATCGACGGCATTCTGCAGTACAGCCGGGCCGGGCGCGTGGTGGCCGCACCGGTCGAAGTGGACGTCGCTGCCCTGCTGCACGAGGTGGTGGAGCTGCTGGCGCCGCCACCGGGTGTGGCCATCGACGTCGTGGCACCCCTGCCCGTGGTGACGGCCGACCGCACGGCCTTGCAGCAGGTGCTGCTGAACCTGGTCGGCAACGCCCTCAAGCATGCCGCCCGGGACAAGGGCACGGTCCAGGTCGCCGCCCGCGACGACGGCCAGTGCTGGGAGTTCCGCGTGGCCGACAACGGCCCGGGCATCGCGCCGCAGTATCACGACCGCATCTGGGCCATATTCCAGACCCTGGAGGCACGCGACAAGGTCGAAGGCACGGGCATCGGGCTGTCCATCGTGCGCAAGACCGTGGAGTTCCAGGGCGGCCGGGCCTGGGTCGAGTCCAGCGAAGGCAACGGTGCCACCTTCTTCTTCACCTGGCCCAAGCAGCCCCCAAAAGGCAAGACATGACCGATCCGCGTGTGCTCAGCATCCTGCTCGTCGATGACGACGAGGTGGACGTGATGAACGTCAAGCGGGCCTTCAAGAAGGCCAACCTCACCAACCCGTTGTTCACCGCGGAGAACGGGTTGCAGGCGCTGCAGATGCTGCGCGATGGCCAAGTAGGGCAGGGTCGGCTGCTCGTGCTGCTGGACCTCAACATGCCGCGCATGAACGGCATCGAGTTCCTGCGCGAGCTGCGCAGCGACCCGGCGCTGCGGGCCACCTCGGTCGTGGTGCTGACCACCTCCAACGAGGACCAGGACAAGGTCGAGGCCTACAACCTCAACGTGGCGGGCTACCTGCTCAAGCCAGTCACGTTCTCCACCTTCGTGGACCTCATGGTGACGCTCCAGAAATACTGGACCCTGGTGGAGATGCCGTGATGCAGGCGTCCTGTCCCGTGCTCTCCGGGGCGATGCAATGACCCCGGTGCACATCCTGCTCGTCGACGACGACGAGATCGACCGCATGGCCGTGCAGCGCATGCTGCGCGCCAGCGAGCTGCAGGCCACCGTTGCCGAGGCCGGCGATGCGCTGTCGGCCCTCGAGATGTTGTTGGGCGGGCACTTCGACTGCGTGCTGCTGGACTTTCACCTGCCCCGGCTCGACGGCCTTGCGGTACTGCAGCGCCTGCGTGCGCTTGGGATCGAGACGCCGGTCATCATGCTGACGGGTCAGGGCGATGAGGCCCTGGCCGTGGAACTGATGAAGGCCGGGGCATCGGACTACGTCGCCAAGGGCAGCCTCACGCCGCAGCGCCTGACCACCGGCATCCTGGCTGCGCTCAAGCTTCACGAGGCGCAGCAGGCGGCGCGCAGGGGCGAGGAGCTGTTGCGCCAGCAGGTCCAGTTCGCCGAGATGTTCGTCGGAATCGCGTCGCACGATCTGCGCAACCCGATGAGCGTCATCATGCTCAATGCCGCGATCCTGGGCCGCTCCCCGCAACTGCCACCCGAGCTGCAGCAGTGCGTTGCCCGCATCAAGACCAGTGGCCAGCGGGCATTGCGGCTGATCCACGACTTGCTGGACTTCACACAGGCGCGCTTGGGCACCGGCATCCCGATTTCCAGGACCTCGATCGACCTGCATGCGGTGGCACAGGAGACGGTCGAGGAGCTCAGGATCGCCCACCCGGGCCACGAGGTTGTGCTCGAGGTATCGGGTGATGGGGCCGGCATCTGGGACGCCGACCGGCTTTCGCAGTTGCTCGTGAATCTGGTTACCAATGCACTTGTCTACGGTGCGGCGGACGCCCCGGTGCAGGTCAACATCGCCGGCGACGACGACAGCGTGACGCTGGCCGTGCACAACCAGGGCGAGCCGATTCCCGCACAGTTGCGAGAGGCCTTGTTCGAGCCACTGCGCCGTGGGGTGCAGCGCCAGGGCGTGCCGAGCGGCAACATCGGGCTGGGACTTTTCATCGTCCAGCAGATCGCTTACGCCCACGCCGGCGAAGTGACCTTGGAGTCGGCCGCAGAGGCTGGCACGACGTTCTCGGTGCGCCTGCCGCGCACGCCAGGCCAGGATTGACCGACAGGACATTCCACGTCGCCACCTTCGGTGGAGCGGATCCCCCGGAGAAACGCTGGGACGTCAGCGCGGCCGTCCTGGCCGTCGCGAGAGTGTCGTGCGCGCATGTCTTCGAGACCTTTGCGCAGGCCGATTCCTCAATCACGCGTTGCTGAGGAAAACTGGGGCTGGGCCTGTCCATCGTGCAACGGCTGGTGGACATGATGGGTGGGGAGCTGGGATCGCAGAGCTTGCCCGGCCAGGGCAACACCTTGGCGGCCGCGGATGATCAAATTCGCAGTCCCTGGCCGCGAGCCAGACTGCTGCCTTCTCCGCGTGCGAAACCACTTCGACAGCCATGTACCAAGACCGCTTTGAGGCCCTGTTCGAGCAGGCCCCCTTCAGCATCCAGTTGCTGGACCCGAGCGGACGCACGCTGCGCGTGAACCGGGCGTGGCTGGCGCTGTGGCAGGTGCCCGACAGCCAGGAGTTTTTGCACTGGATCCTGACCGAATACAACATCCTGGAGGATGCGCAACTGCGTGCCAAGGGCGTGCTGCCCTACGTCAGGCGTGCCTTCGAAGGCGAGACCGTCAGCATCCCGCCCGTGTTCTACGACCCGGCCGAGATGGGGCGCGTCGGGCGCGCCTGCTGGGTGCGCAGCCGGCTCCAGCCCGTGCTCGGTGACGATGGCCGGGTTCAGGAGGTGATGCTCATCCACGAGGACGTGACCGAGCAGGTCCGGTTCCGCGACAGCCTGGCAGACAGCGAGCGCAGGCTGCAGCGGGTGTTCGACGTCAACCCCATCGGCATGGTCACGGGAGACGGCTCAGGGCGGCTGCATGCCGTCAATGACGCGTTCCTGCGCATCGTGGGCCGCAGCCGCGAAGAGTTCGAGCGTGGTGAATTGCGCTGGGACGCCATCACGCTGCCCGAGTACCTGGCGCGCGATGCCCAAGCCGTGGAGCAGGCACAGCGCGAAGGTGTGTCCGCCGTGTACGAGAAGGAGTACCTGCGCGGCGACGGCACACGGGTGCCCGTGATGCTGGCCGTGGCGCACTTCGGCGAGCCGCCGGAAGAGCTGCTGGCCTTCGTCATCGACATCGCAGAACGCAAGCGCGTGGAAAACACGCTATCCGCCGTGCTGGAGTCGCTGCCCGTGGGCGTGGGCATCGCTGACCCCGATGGTCGCTTGGTGCGCATGAACGCCGCCAACCGCGCGCTGTGGGGCGGTGCGCTGCTGGACTCGCAGCGCTGGCAGGACTACGGCGAGTGGGTGGCTTGGTGGCCCGAAACCGGGCAGCGCGTGCGTGCCGAGGAATGGACGCTGGCAAGGGCGCTGCTCAAGGGCGAGGCGATCTGCAACGAGCTGGTGCGCATCCAGCCCTTCGACGGCAGCGCGCCGCGCTACACGCTCAACAATGCCGCCCCGGTGCGCGACGCCGGTGGCACGCTGCTGGGCGCGGTGGTGGCGCAGCAGGACGTGACGCAGCAGCGTGAAGCCGAGCAGCGCCTGCGCGAGAGCCAAGCACAGCTGCAGGCAGTCTTCGACGCCGCGCCCGTGGGCCTGATCTTCGCCGAGGCGCCCAGTGGACGGGTGGTGGCGGGCAACCGCCGCGCCGAGGAAATCTTCGGCCATCCCATGGTGCCCACGGCCTCGGTGCAGGAGTACGCGCAGTACGGCGGCCTGCATGCCGACGACCGCCCGTTCGCGCCGCACGAGTACCCGATGGCGCGGGTGCTCGCTGGAGAAGCTCAGGTCGAAGTGGAGATGCGCTACCGCCGCGGCGACGGCCGCGTGGTGTGGCTGCGCGTGCACGCGGCGCCCCTGCTGGACGCTGAAGGCTGCGTCGCAGGCGCCATGACGGCTTTCCTCGATATCAGCCAGGAGCGCTTGGCACTGCAGGCGCTGCAGGAACACGGCCGTGAGCTGGCCACGTCGCAGCAGCGGCTGGACTTGGCGCTGGAGGCCGGTGGCATGGGGGTGTGGGACTGGACGCTGGCCACCGGCGAGTCGGTTTGGAGCCGCCAGATGTATGTGCTCGTGGGTTTGCCCATCGACCCGCAGGGCCGCGGCCGCGCCGACGACGTGTTCGACCGGGTGCATCCCGAGGATCGGCCCGCGCTGGACGACAAGATCGCGCGGGCGTTGGCGCAGAGTGGGGAGTTCGATGCCGAGTTCCGCATCCTGCGCGCCGACGGCCAGCTGCGCTGGCTTTGCGGCCACGGCAAGGTCATCCGGGACGCGGCCGGGCAAGCCGAGCGCATGCTGGGACTGAACTTCGACATCACCGAGCGCCGCGCCATCGAGCAGCAGTTGCGCGAGACCAACGAGCGGCGCACCGAGTTCCTGGCCATGCTGGCGCACGAGTTGCGCAACCCACTGGCACTTATCACCAACGCCGTGCGGCTGCTGGACATGGAGCTCGCACCTGAACAGCACCATGTGGTGGTGGAGATGGTGCGGCGGCAGTCGGCGCACATGGCTCGCCTGGTGGACGACCTGCTGGAGGTCTCCCGCGTCACGCAGGGCCGCATCGAGCTGAAGAAGGAGCGGCTACTGTTGGCACACGCCCTGCTGCCTGCGCTGGAAGCGGCGCAGCCGCTGGCACGTGAGCAGGGGCAGGCGTTGGTATTCGACGTGCCACTGGATATCGAGCTCGAAGCCGATCCCGCGCGGCTGACGCAGATCGCGGGCAACCTGCTGACCAACGCAGTGAAGTACACCCCCGCAGGCGGCCATGTGCGCCTGAGCGCCCGTGTCCTGGACCGGTGGGTGGAGATCGAGGTAAAGGACGACGGCCTGGGCTTGGACAAAGCGCTGCTGCCCCGCGTGTTCGACCTGTTCGCCCAAGGTGCCACGACGCTGGACCGTTCGCGCGGTGGGCTGGGCCTGGGACTGACGCTGGTGCGGCGACTGGCGCAACTGCACGGCGGCGAGGCGAAGGCCGCAAGTCCGGGGCCGGGACAGGGTTCGACCTTCACGGTGCGGCTGCCATGCCTGCGAAGCGCCGAAGCACAATTCGCTCCGGCCATGCCGGCCACGCCGCCGCGGCTGGCGCCCACGACGCTCTTGGTGGTGGACGACAACGCTGACGCCGCCGACTCGCTGGCGCTGCTGCTGCAGATGGATGGCCATACGGTGAAGGTGGCGCGCAGCGGTCCAGAAGGGTTGGACATGGCCCGGCAGTGGCAACCCCGTGTGCTGCTGCTGGACCTGGGGCTGCCGGGCATGGACGGCTACGCCGTGGCCCGGGCGCTGCGCGCGGGCCCCGCCACGGCCGGCGTCGCCATCGTCGCCTTGAGCGGCTACGGCCAGGAGAGTGATCGCGAGAAGACCCGAGTCGCCGGCTTTGACGCGCACCTGGTCAAGCCGGTAGATCTCGAGGAAATCTGCCGGGTACTTGCGCTGGCACTGGATCCCTCAACGCTGGCCCGTCAGTCGGCCGCAAGTCCGGGACTTCATTGATGCTTGGCTATCGAGTGGCTGTAGGCAGGTCATAAGCACTACCGTCCGAGCAGCAATTGAAGCAGGCGGCGCCAGCCAATCACGGGCGGCACGCTGTCGTGTGGCGCGCCATGGCGCCTCATCACGCCCTCAGCCCAGCCATTCTCCCAAGCCTCGGCTTGATCGGAACCGGCTGAGTAAGGGCACTTTGCGCCCATGAAACGCGCTTGGTCAAAGCCCTGGTGCCAGATGCGCTGGCGCTCTTTTCTGCTCAACATCCAGCTTACAAGACAAAGTGCCTGTTTGAAGGGACGGCATGCCGCCCTTCGAGTCCGTGCGCCTGGACCACGAGGGCCAGGCGGTGGACTTGTCGATCTCCGTGTCGCCCATGCGCAGTGGCAACGGTGTCGGCGTAGAGGGCGGGCCACGACGATGCGCGACATCCGCGCTCAGCGCCAGACCCAGGCCCGCATCGAGCAGCGCAACGCCAAGCTGGAGCTGCAGGTGTGCCGCCGCACGGCCGAGCTGCAGGGTATCTTGAGCAGTGCGGCCAGCGCCATCATCGGCACCGACATAGCGGGCCGCATTACGTCATTTGACCCGGCACGCCGCGCAGCAGCCGCTTACGATTGATTTGCATGCGAGCTGAAACTGGCGCCATGTAGAAGCCGCTGCAGTACGGGGACACTGGAGACAACCATGGTTTTTCATCAGATCGCACAAGGTTTGACCGATCAGGGCGGCGCTGCCGGCTGGATCAACAAGGAAATCGACGAGCATGCCTTCACGTAGGTGCGTCTGGGACGGCGGCTGCAAACATCGTTGGGCCAGTTTTCTGACGGACCGGGTCCATAGCCTTTCGATGGTCTGCCAGGTCTGGGCTACCGCCAAGGCGGCCTACCGTTTCCTGGCCGATGAGCATGTCGACGAACACGAGATCTTGGCCAGACATATCGACGCCGCTAGAGACGGCCTCAGCTACCGGGCTTGGCCGCCATGGCGGCAATGCCGCTCATACGGATCTGAGGTAATGCCCGAACCCGCGGCGGCGAAAGACGTAGGCTGGCGGTGTTCATGGAGCAAGCTCAAGCTGCATTCGGGGAAGTCACCGCGGCGCTGGACGGTCAGAACACGCGGGCGGCGCCAGACAAAATGCTCAGCAGATGCGCTGCCGCGATCGCGCCGAGCATGAAGCACCTGACAGTAGCCGCTAGTCATGTGGAAAAGCGATCCTAGCGGGGCAGCCAACGCACCACGCGTCGGGAGAATTCGCCGAAACCCTGGTGCTGTCGCAGCAGGTACTTTCACCGTAGCTGCCACAGCTGACTTCAACGACTTCGCTGGGCATCCCGGCTTGAGAAAAATCAACTTGCACCCTGCATCCGTGACAAAGGAACACCTCGGGTGGTGCAGGGCAAGGCGTATCTAGCCATTCGTTATGAAACACTGACCGCATGACTCGTGCGGCTCGCCGAGCAGGAAGCACCGAGCCGTCATGATTTGGTGGCTGCAACAGCAGCAGCGCCATGGAGGCGACAGCCGGTGCGCACCGCCCGCGAGCCCCTGCAACGAGTACGACGCCCGACCGCCGCCACCGCCGCATTGCCGTAACTGATCCTTTCGGGAAGCAAAAGCCAGAGCCATGCCGCCTACCCAGGAGACCGTCATTCTCTATATCGAGGACGACCCCGTTAATGCGCTGTTGATGCAGCACCTGTTGGCAGCGCATCGCCCCCGATGCGAGCTGCATGTAGCTGAGAACGGCAAAAGCGGCGTGGCGCGTGCGGTGCGGCTGATACCAGACCTGGTGCTGATCGACATGAACCTGCCCGACATCAGCGGCCTCGAAGTGCTACAGGCGCTACAGCAGGATCCGAAGACGCGGTCCCTGCGCTGCGTTGCGCTATCTGCCAATGCCATGCCCGATATCGTCGAGCGTGCGCGCATGGCTGGCTTCGAAGACTATTGGACTAAACCCATTGACATTCACGAGTTCCTGCAAGATCTCGACGGGCAGTTGGCGCGGCATTGAGCATGCGGTCAAATCTTCCACAGAAACTTGGAGCACGAGCTAAGCCAGCGATTGCCATAGCTTCGCTCGCTCCTCGAAGAAGCACCGGACGTCCCCCGCACTGAGGCTTGGCGCATGGTCTCGCGCAATCAAGCAGTTGATTTGCGCGCGCTGGTGGCGGAATTTGCTGCTGTTGGAGCCGCTGGCACAGGATCAGGGCGCGCACCTACACATGCCCGGCGAGCCCGCATCGCCGGCGCATACGATTTGGACTGGGCGACGCCGTGCGCTACGGCTGGCGTCGCGTTGCTTCTTCGGCCTCTAAACGGGCCAAATCTTCTTGAAGGAAACGAAGCGTTCCTTCGAAGACATCGAGCACTGCCTTCGCCTGCGCCGCGTCCTGTCCCCAGCGGATGGCATCCGCTAACCGGGCCGCCTGATCTTTCACGCGCGCCTCCGCTTCCGTCACGCGGCGCCGTGCCACCTCCAACAACGATTCATCCTTCTCTGCCATTGTTCTTTTTCCTCCCAGCGCCCATGCTCTCGTCGAGTTGTTGCACGGTGATGTAGCGATGAAACACTTGGGGACCGAGGCCGCTTCTGGCGCAGCAAGTGGACGTTCCGGGACTTCGTGACGTGCTGCCGAACCCGCAGCAACCCAGTCAACTCGTGCCCACTACCTTAAGGTCCAGTGCCTGCGGACAAGACAATGCTGTCCCTCTGTGGCCGCGCCTGTCTTTTGCACGCGAAGAGCGACTCGTCGCCCTGTATTTGCCATGATCTGGAAGTCCAGCTACCTCCTGCCACGCATGCTGACGCTGGCGGGGCTCACCGCGCTGCCGTTGGTGGCGCTGCACAGCTACACGCTGTACGCCGAGTACCGCCGCGCTGAAGCTGAAACACTCAGAACGCTGGTCGGTCAGGCAGAGCTTGCTGCCAAGACCATGGACGATGTCCTCGACCTGGTACAGGGACAATTGCGACTCGTCGCCCGCCGGCGTGCGGCGCAGCAGTGGGACTCGCCGCGGTGCTCCTCGCTATTGCAAAGCCTGGACGAAGAGAGCGGGCTGATGACGCACTTCGAGGTGCATGCGCCTGACGGCAACCTGGCATGCAGTTCTAGATCCGGTGTGGCTGGCAGCCATGTGTCACAGGCATGGGTCCAGCAGGTGCTCTCAGCGCAGGGACCATGGATTTCCGAGCCTCTGGAATTGGAGCGTGACGGCAACGAGCCGCGCCAGCATGTCCTGCGACTGGCCCTGGCGCTTGACAGCGGCCTGGCACGCGGTCCCGAAGTATTCTCGGTACTGGTGGACTTGCGGCAGTTGTCCGAAAGGCTGTCGCCGGCAGCACTTCCCCCGGGAAGCGCGATCGCCCTCTATCACAGGCACTGGCATGTGATGGCGCGCAATCCTGATCTCCGGGACTGGGTCGGCCGAAGTGCGCCGAGCGTGGCGCAAGCGCACACGGACTCGGCTACTGGCATCGTCAAGGCCTTCGGGGTGGACGGGGTCGAGCGGGTCCATGCGAGCCGCGACTTGCAGCATGTCGGACTGCGCGTCACGGTTGGAGCGCCAACAGCGGCGCTCAGAGCACCGCTCAAGGGTGAAACCGGGGGAGCGGTGGTGGTGGGGCTGCTCGTGCTGTGTGGCAGTCTCGGCCTGGCGGCCTACTGGTCCGGCATCGTCAGCCGCTCGCTGCGCAGGCTCGCGCAGGCCGCAGGCCATCTGGCCGGCGGTCGCCAGGGGGTGCAGATCGATGAGAAGCTGCCCGGGGAGCTTGGTGCGCTGGCATCGCAGTTCAACCTCATGCTGCAGGCGCTGCAGGCTCGCAGCCAAGCCCTGGAGGCGTCGCAACGCCAAGCCATTCGATTGGGACAGCTCAACCAGATGCTGTCCGAAGTCGCCCATGCAGTGGCACGCAGTCCACAGCCGCAGCAGCTTTTCGAGTACATCTGCCGCATCTGTGTCGATACCGGCCAGGCCAAGGTGGCCTGGATCTGCATGGACGGTCACTCCGTCGCCTGTGCAGCCGGCCTGACCCATGCAGACGATGCACTGCTGCAGGCTCCCTTCGTGGCAGGTGACAACAAGACCGGCCTGGGCGAGGACTGGCATGAGCGCTGTGCCAGCAGTGAGCCGTTCGTGGAAAACGATCTCGCTGCGGTCGCAGGCTGCGACGATGTCAGGCCGCTGCTGCTGAAGCACGGCATCGGCTCGGTGGCTTCGCTGCCGTTCTTCGTGCGCGGCCGACATGCCGGAAACCTCAACCTGTATGCCAGCACGCCGGACTTCTTCGATGGCGATGCCGTACGTCTGCTCTCGGCTGTCGCGGCCGACCTGGGCTTCGCGCTGGACGCGCATGAGCAGGAGAAAGCGCGCATCGATGCCGAGCGCGCGCTGGCGCAGCGTGAACAGCAGCTCGCCGGGATCATCGATACCGCGATGGACGCGATCATCACCATCGACGCCTCGTACCGCATCGTGGTCTTCAACCGGGCAGCGGCTGACATGTTCAGGGTCAAGCCCGAGGAGGTAATCGGCGCCACGCTGGACCGCTTCGTGCCTGTTAGCGTGCGCGCCGCTCACCCGCAGCTCGTGGAGCGCTTCGCACAGGAACGTCAAGTGCGCCAGCAGCACCACGGCGCGGCCTTGCGCTTCAAGGGTGTGCGCTCCAACGGTGAGGAGTTTCCGCTGGACGCCATGCTCGTGAAGCAGGGTAGCGGCAATGAGCTGCTCATGACGGCAGTGCTGCGCGATGTCACGACACTCGAACAGGCGCAAGCCGCCAAGGAGGCCGAAGCGCGGGCCGCCGCGGCGTCACGTGCCAAGACCGAGTTCATCTCGCACATGAGCCACGAGCTGCGCACGCCGCTCAACGCGGTGCTGGGCTTTTCGCAGCTGCTGCAAGGCAGCGCGCGCCAGCGGCTCACGCCCAAGGAGCTGAAGCAGCTCGACATGATCTTCCTGGCCGGGGCTCAGCTGCGCTCGCTGATCGAGGAAGCACTGGACCTCTCCCGCATCGAGGCTGGGCGCGTTGACTTGCGAATGGAAGCGGTCGACCTGTGCGCGCTGGTGCAAGAGCTCCTGCTGCTGCTGGAGCCACTGGCGCAGGAGCAGGGCGTGCGCTTGCTCATGCCCAGCGAGTCCTTGCCGCCGGTGCACGCGCGTACCGACCGCAACCGCGTGCGCCAGGTGCTGCTCAACATCCTGAGCAACGCCATCAAGTACAACCGACGCGGGGGCACCGTCAC
>NZ_VIDQ01000071.1 GCF_009760915.1 Azohydromonas aeria | reverse complement strand
CAGAGCGTTCGAGACCAGTAAAGGCCCCAGGAACTCCAGGCATCCCCGAAGCTCCGATGTGTCAGGCACCTCACCCAACGCCTCGAACGCCCACGCTTATCGGCTGTATGTTTTTAAAGAGCATCGAACCTTGTTTCGACCCGCTGCAGCAACCTGCTGCGCGTCTCGCTGTTTCGATCAGCGAAGCCTGCTATTCTGACACCTCTTAAAAACCTTGTCAAACGCTCAGGCTTTTCAATCTTCTGCCAATCAACCTCGTCGCTTGGCTCGTCACGCCAGCCGCGCATCGCGCCACCAGCACCCCAACTCACCAAGCATCGCCGTCGATCAGCGAAGCCGCAGATTATGACATCGTTTCTTAAACTTCGTCAACATCTTGCGGCGATTTTTCCGACCTGCCGATTGCATCGAGCACCCGGCGCGCCCAGCATTGCCGCTGGCGGAAAGGGAGGGATTCGAACCCTCGATACAGGAGACCTGTATACCGGATTTCGAGTCCGGCGCATTCGACCACTCTGCCACCTTTCCGGGAACCTTCACCGTGGTCAACCGGTGAAGCCTTGCATTCTAGCCTGACTTTTTGAAGCTGCGCCAGCCCTGGATGCGGGAACAGCGAAAAAACATCGTTGCCACGCTGCTCACCATCTCTTTACTGCCGCTGCGCCAGCCGTCCGCGCTCAACCGCGCAGCACTTCCATCCCGCCCAGGTACGGCCGCAGCGCGGCCGGCACGGCGATGGAGCCGTCGGCCTGCTGGTAGTTCTCCAGCACCGCCACCAGCGTGCGCCCCACTGCCAGACCGGAGCCGTTGAGCGTGTGCACCAGCTCCGGCTTGCCCTGCGCGTTGCGGAAGCGCGCCTGCATGCGCCGCGCCTGGAAGGCCTCGCAGTTGGAGCAGGAGCTGATCTCGCGGTAGGTGTTCTGCGCCGGCAGCCACACCTCCAGGTCGTAGGTCTTGGCCGCGCCGAAGCCCATGTCGCCCGTGCTCAGCGCCACCACGCGGTAGGGCAGCTCCAGCTTCTGCAGGATGGCCTCGGCGTGCGTGACCATCTCCTCCAGCGCCTCGTAGCTGCGCTCCGGGTGGACGACCTGCACCATTTCCACCTTGTCGAACTGGTGCTGGCGGATCATGCCGCGCGTGTCGCGCCCGGCGCTGCCGGCCTCGCTGCGGAAGCACGGGCTGTGCGCCGTGAGCCTGATGGGCAGCTGCGCCGCGTCCAGGATCTGCTCGCGCACGCTGTTGGTCAGCGGGATCTCGCTGGTGGAGATCAGGTACTGCTCGGCCTGCTCCTCGTCGCCGCCGCGCAGCACCCAGAACATGTCCTCGCGGAACTTGGGTAGCTGGCCCGTGCCCAGCAGCGCGTCGCGGTTGACGATGTAGGGCGTGTAGCACTCGGTGTAGCCGTGCTCGGTGGTCTGCACGTCGAGCATGAACTGGGCGAGCGCCCGGTGCAGCCGCGCCACGGGCCCGCGCATGAAGGCGAAGCGCGAGCCGGCTAGGCGCGCGCCGGTTTCGAAGTCCAGGCCCAGCGGCGCACCGAGGTCCACATGGTCGCGCGGCTCGAAGCCCAGCTCGCGCGGGCTGCCCCAGCGCCGCACCTCGACGTTGGCCGCCTCATCGGCGCCCACGGGCACGCTCTCGTGCGGCAGGTTGGGCACGCCCAGCAGCATCGTCTGCAGCTCGGACTGCAGCACGTCCAGGCGCTCGGCGCCGGCCTTGAGCTCGTCGCCGATGCCCGCCACCTCGGCCATCACCGGCGCGGTGTCCTCGCCCTTGCCCTTGAGCTGGCCGATGCGCTTGCTCAGCGCGTTGCGCTTGGCCTGCAGCTCCTCGGTGGCGGACTGGATGCGCTTGCGCTCCGCTTCCAGCGCGCGAAAGCGCTCCACGTCGAGGAAGGGCTGCGGCGACTTGCGGGTTTCGAGGCGGGCCACCACCGCGTCGAGGTCGCGGCGCAGCAAAGAGATGTCGAGCATGGTGAAGGTGTTCCTTTGAGAGGCCGGGATTGTAGGAAGCACGCCCCGCGCCCTCCCCTCGCCGCCCGCGCGCCCCGGGGCCGCCGGGGCTGCGCAGGCGCGTGCGGCGCCGCTTCAGGCCGGCTCGGAGCCGCTGGCGGCCGGGCGCTCGCTCAGGCCCCTGGGCAGCGGAAAGCGAATGTGCTCCTCCACGCCCTGCATGCGGCGCACGCTCAGGGCGCCGAGCTCGCGCAGGCGCTGGATCACCTGCTGCACCAGGATGTCCGGGGCCGAGGCGCCGGCGGTCAGGCCGACACGGACACCCTTGTCGAACCACTGCGGCTGCAGGTCTTCGGCGGCATCGACCATGTACGCCGGCGTGCCCAGGCGCTGCGCCAGCTCGCGCAGCCGGTTGCTGTTGGAGCTGGTGGGGCTGCCCACCACGATGAGCACGTCCACCGCGGGCGCGAGCAGCTTCACCGCGTCCTGGCGGTTCTGCGTGGCGTAGCAGATGTCCTGCTTCTTGGGCTCGCGCACCTGCGGGAAGCGCGCGCGCACGGCGGCGTGGATCTCGGCGGCGTCGTCCACGCTCAGCGTGGTCTGCGTCACCATGGCCAGCCGCGACGGGTCGCGCACCTGCACACGGGACACGTCCTCGACGTCCTCGACGAGGTGGATGCCCGCGTCGAGCTGGCCCATGGTGCCCTCGACTTCCGGGTGGCCCTTGTGGCCGATCATGATGAACTCGTAGCCCTCGCGCGCGAGCTTGGCGACCTCGACGTGCACCTTGGTCACGAGCGGACAGGTGGCGTCGAAGACGTGGAAGCCGCGCTCGGCCGCCTCGCGGCGCACGGCCTGGCTCACGCCGTGGGCGCTGAAGACGAGCGTCGCGCCGGGCGGCACCTCGGCCAGGTCTTCAATAAAGATGGCGCCCTTGGCGCGCAGGTCATTGACGACGTAGGTGTTGTGCACGATCTCGTGGCGCACGTAGATCGGCGCACCGAAGCGCGCCAGCGCGCGCTCGACGATCTCGATGGCCCGGTCCACCCCGGCGCAAAAGCCGCGCGGCTGCGCCAGCACCACTTCCTGCACGCCACCCATCACAGCACCCCGATGACTTGGACTTCGAAATTCACCGCCTGGCCGGCCAGCGGATGGTTGAAGTCGAACAGCAGCCAGTCCGGCCCGACCTCGCGCACCACGCCGGCATAGCTGGCCTGCCCGCCGGGCGTGGGGAACTGCACCACGTCGCCCACGCCGTACTCGGCATCGGGGTCGCCCAGCTCGCGCAGCAGCGCCAGCTTCACGCGCTGCAGCAGCTCGGGGTTGCGCTCGCCGAAGGCCTCGCCGGGCGCGAGCTCGAAGCGCTGGTGCGCGCCCTCGGTCAGGCCGATGAGGCGTGCCTCCATCGCCGGCGCGAGCTCGCCGGTGCCCAGCGTGAGCGTGGCGGGCTTGCCGCCGAAGGTGTTGACGAGATCGGCGCCGTCGGGACCCGACAGACGGTAGTGCAGGGTCAGGAAGGCCCCAGGCTGGATCGTGGTCACGGCGGTTGAAACTCTGGTCTGCGGAAAAGCCTTCAATTCTACGAGCCGGCCCCTGGCCGTCCTGGACACCATGCCATTGAAAGACCTGCCTGCCGACGCGCTGCCGCGCGAGAAGCTGCTGGCCCGCGGTGCCGGGGCGCTGGCCGACGCGGAACTGCTGGCGCTGCTGCTGCGCACCGGGCTGCCCGAGCTCAACGTGCTGCAGCTGGCCGACAAGCTGCTCACCGACTTCAACGGGCTGCCGGGCCTGTTGCGGGCACAACCGCAGCAGCTGGCGCTGATCAAGGGCCTGGGGCCGGCCAAGCAGGCCGAGATCGGCGCGGTGATGGAGATCGCGCGGCGCACGCTGGCGGTGGAGCTGGCGCGCTCGCCGGTGTTCGACGCGCCGGCCAAGGTCAAGGACTACCTGTCGCTGCGCCTGGCCGGACTGGAGCACGAGGTGTTCGCCGTGCTGTTCCTCGACAGCCAGCACCGGCTGCTGTGCATGGAGGAACTCTTTCGCGGCACGCTCACGCAGACCAGCGTGTATCCGCGCGAGGTGGTCAAGCGCGCGCTGCAGCTCAACGCCGGGGCGCTGATCCTGGCCCACAACCACCCTTCCGGCCTGGCCGAGCCCTCACGCGCCGACGAGTTCCTGACCCAGCGCCTGAAAAGCGCGCTGCAGCTGGTGGACGTGGCGGTGCTCGACCACCTGGTCATCGGCACCGGGCAGACCGTGTCCTTCGCCGAGCGCGGGCTGCTCTAGGCGCTCCAGGCGCCGGCCGCGGCGCCAGGGACCGCACGCGGCGCAAGGGCGCGCCGCCACCCGCGGGCGAAGGGGGCCGTCCTGCATGGACAATGGTTTTCCCGGACAGACCGACCCGCGCGCAGCGCATTGGAAGTAGCAGGACATCCCATGAACGTGAAGCTGCGCAGCCTGCACGACCTTGATGCCCTCAAGCGCGTGCTGGAACACCGCCGCCAGGAAGCCGAGCAGCTGCGCCAGCGCGAACGCGAGGCGGCGCGCCGCGCCCAGAACGCGGCCACGCTGTTCGCGCAGGCGGTCGGCCCGGTGCAGCCGCTCAAGGCGCACGGGCGCAAGCAGCACGATCTGCCGCGCCCGGCGCCGTGGCCGCGCCAGCGCGAGCTCGACGAGCAGGCGGCGCTGCAGGAGGCGCTGTCCGACGAATTCGACGTAGAGACGCTGCTGGAGACGGACGCGGAGCTGAGCTTTCGCCGCCCGGACGTCAGTCCCGACGTGCTCAAGCGGCTGCGCCGCGGCCAGTGGTCGATCCAGGCCGAGGTGGACCTGCACGGCCTGCGCCGCGACGCCGCACGCGAGCGCCTGGGCGCCTTCCTGCGCGAGGCGATGCAGCGCGGCCTGCGCTGCGTGCGCGTGGTGCACGGCAAGGGCCTGGGCTCGCCCGGGCGTCAGCCGGTGCTCAAGGGCAAGGTGCGCGCGTGGCTGGTGCAGAAAAGCGAGGTCGCCGCGTTCGTGCAGGCGCGCGGCAGCCAGGGCGGGCACGGCGCGCTGGTAGTGCTGCTGCGCGGCTGAGACCGCCGCCGCGGCGCCAGCCGCTCAGCCGCCCTTGTTGCGCATGAAGTCGGCGGTGTTGAAGAAGGCGTCTTCCAGGCGCTGCGCCAGCGCCGGGTCGAGGCCCTGCTCCTGCATCGCCTGTTGCATGCAGTGCAGCCACTGGTCGCGCTCGGCCAGGCCGATGGCGAAGGGCAGGTGCCGCGCGCGCAGCCGCGGATGGCCGAAGCGCTCGATGTAGTGGTTGGGGCCGCCGAGCCAGCCGCACAGGAACCAGTGCAGCTTGTCGCGCGAGCCCTGCATGTCGGCCGGGTGCAGGCGCCGGATGCCGGCGTAGGCCGGCTCCAGCTCCATCAGGTCGTAGAAGCGGTCCACGAGCCGGCGCACGGCGGGCTCGCCGCCCAGCAGCTCGAAAGCGTTGCCGCTGGGCGTGTCGTCGTCACTCATCGGGATACTGCTTGAAAGAAGAAATGGGGCCGCGGCGCGGCGGCTTCAGGACACGGTGGGCGTGTAGCCCTCCTCCTCCAGCACCTTGGCGAAGGCCTCGGCGGGCAGCTCGGACTCGATGCGCACCTTGTGCGTGGGCAGGTCGATGTCCAGCCGCGCGGCGGCGTCGAGCTGCTGCACCGCCTGGGTGACGGTCTTGACGCAGTGGCCGCAGGTCATGGTGGGCAGGGTGAACTCGATCATGGCGGGCGCTCCGGCAAAGGGGTCAGCCCGCGAGTATCGGTCCTGCGGCGCGCCGCGGCGGCGGCCGCAGCCGCGGCGTTGATCCGGGACAAGCCCGGCGGCGGCGCCGGGCGGGTGTGTCAGCGGCCGTCAGCGAAAGCGCGCCTGCGGCACCGTGTAGAGCTCGCCGGGCAGCGCGCCGATGTAGTCGGCCATGGCCTTGAGCTCGGCGTTGCTGAACTGCCTGACGATGCCGCCCATGATCGGGTTGGCGCGCCCGACGCTGGCGTTGTTCTCGGTGCGGTAGGCCTTGAGCGAGGCGAAGAGGTAGTCGGCGTACTGGCCGGCGATCTTGGGATAGCTCGGGTCGATGGGCTTGCTGAAGTTGGCACCGTGGCAGGACACGCAGGCCCCCTTGGTCAGCAGCGCAGCCACGTTCCTGGGCGCTTCGGCGGGCGTGGCCGGCGCGGGCGCGGCCTCGGCGGGCACCTGCTGGGCGTAGTGCGCGGACAGGAAGGCGATGTCCTGGTCGCCCAGCGAGGCGGCCACGCCCTGCATGGTCGAGTGCTTGCGCTCGCCCTTGCGGTAGGCCTGCAGCGCGGCTTCGAGGTACTTCTGGCTCTGGCCCGAAATCATGGGCACCTTGTAGACCTGCGGGAAGCTGGCCTGGTAGCCGGGAATGCTGTGGCAGCCGATGCACATCGCCACGCGCGAATCGCCGGCCGTCGCGCCGGTGGACGACGGGGCGGCGGACTGGGCATGCGCGGCGGCGGTGGCGAGGGAGCCGGCCAGGGCCAGCGACAGGGCAAGGGTCTTGGTCATCGTCTGGTTGGGGAGCTGAGGAGGAAGGCGGCCCCGGCAAGAGGCCGCCGCGGGACAGGACAAAGGGCAACTTGCGCGGCGTCAAGAAGCAGTCTAGGGGCCTCCTATACTGAGACGCCACCCCTGCAAACCCGCCGACACACATCGGCTGCGCGCCATGAGATTCCAAGGCTCCGAACAGTACGTCGCCACGCCCGAGCTGCGCCTGGCGGTCAACGCCGCGCTGACGCTGCAGCGCCCGCTGCTCGTCAAGGGCGAGCCCGGCACCGGCAAGACGATGCTGGCCGAGGAGGTGGCCAAGTCGCTGGGCATGCCGCTGCTGCAGTGGCACATCAAGAGCACGACCAAGGCGCAGCAGGGCCTCTACGAGTACGACGCGGTGAGCCGGCTGCGCGACAGCCAGCTCGGCGACGAGCGCGTCAGGGACATCCACCACTACATTGTCAAGGGCGTGCTGTGGCAGGCCTTCACGGCCGAGCAGCCCGTGGCGCTGCTCATCGACGAGATCGACAAGGCCGACATCGAGTTCCCGAACGACCTGCTGCGCGAGATCGACCGCATGGAGTTCCACGTCTACGAGACGCGCGAAACCGTGCGCGCGCGGCACCGGCCGCTGGTCTTCATCACCTCCAACAACGAGAAGGAGCTGCCCGACGCCTTCCTGCGCCGCTGCTTCTTCCACTACATCAGCTTCCCCGAGCCGGCGACCATGCGCGCCATCGTGGACGTGCACTTCCCCGGCCTGAAGCACGAGCTGCTGGCCGCGGCGCTGGACAACTTCTACCGCATCCGCAACCTGCCCGGGCTGAAGAAGAAGCCCTCCACCAGCGAGCTGCTGGACTGGCTCAAGCTGCTGCTGGCCGAGGACATCCCGCTGGAGGCGCTGCACAGCAGCGACGAGCGCGTGAGCGTGCCGCCGCTGGTGGGCGCGCTGCTCAAGAACGAGCAGGACCTGGCGCTGTTCCACAAGCTCGTGGCCATGCAGCGCCAGCACCGCTGAGACCCGCGTTCAAACGACGCGCCGCGCGACCCGGGCGCGGCTCCGGTCGCGTTCTCTTTCTGTTTGTCAGCGCAGGAAGCCGCTCATCGACAGCGACACCCGCGGCTCCAGCAGCTGACCCTCGGCATTGCGGCGCGCGCCCACGTCCAGCGCCACGCGCCCGGGCTGCAGCCACCAGCGCAGGCCGACTTCCCGGGCGATGCCGGTGGCCTCGTCGGCCCACTGCGCATAGACCATGTGCTCGCCCAGCGGGCGCCACAGCCCGGTGACGGCGGTGCGGGTGCGTATCTCGCCGCTGCGCCAGTTGCCCGTGCGCTGGCGGCCCACGCTCACGTCGAGCATGGCGTCAGGTCCGAGCCGCACCAGGCTGCCGGTGGCCAGCAGCGCGCGCTGGTCGCTGCTGACCTGGCCGAGCCGGCCCTCGCGCGAGCCCTGCCAGCCCAGGCGCACGCTGGTGGTCATCGGGGTATCGAGCGCCGACCACTGCTCGGACCGCTGCTGGTCGAGCTCCAGCCTGGCCGGCGCCTGCGGCGAGGCCGGCGGCGGCTTGTCCAGCAGCGCCGCCTGCTGCACCGTGGGCAGCACCACGCGCGAGCCGTCCACGCCCAGGCGCAGCTGGTCGCGGCCGCAGCTCTTGCGGAGCTGCTGCTGCCGTTCGTCGGTGCTGAGGCTGGCAAACGGGTCCACGTTGCACGACAGCGGTGCGGTGAAGGCCGTTTCCTTGAGCGGCACGCGCGGGCGCGCGGCGTAGATGCGCAGCGCGGCCAGCGGCTTGTCGGGCACGAGCTTGTAGGCCTGCGCCGACCACACGCTCGGCGCCGCGTAGGGTGCCGGCGGCAGCAGCGGGGCTTCCTCGGGCGGCAACAGCGGCGGCACGGGCGGCGGCGGCACGGGCTTGGCCGCAGGGCGCCACAGCGCCAGCAACTGGGGCTCGAAGCTTTCCAGGGGCAGCACGGCCCCGACCCGGCCGAGCGCACCCTGCGTCGCTGCGCCGGCCGCGGGCTGCGCGGTGAGAGCGGCCGGGGCGACGTCGCTGGCGGCCTGGGGCGGCGGCGGCGCCGCCTCGGCGCGGGGCTCGGCCGGCGGTGCCGCCAGCATGTCCGGCGCTGCCTCGCCCTGCGCCCAGGCGGTGGAAGCCAGCAGCACGCCACCCGCCGCCAGCCAGCCCATCGCCCTGCGCACTTGCGTTTCCGTCCCGACCGACACGACCTGCTCCCGCACCAACAACCCTGACCCCCGCCGGGTCCGACTGAAGGCGATGGTGCGATCATCCCGGGCCATGAAATTGAAGCAACAACGGCCCCTTTGCCGCCGCTGTAACGCCCTGCAAACGAGGTCCGGGAGGTCCACTTGAGCTGGCCCGCAGCCCTCCCGCTGCAGGGCCGCCACGCCGGGTTGCGGCTGCTGTCCCGGGACGACGCCCCGGCGCTGGCGCAGGCCTCGCAGGACGGCGAGCTCTGGAAGCTGTGGTTCACGCGCGTGCCCGCGCCGCACGAGGTCGAGGCCGAGATCGCGCGGCGCCTGGCGCTGCACGAGCGCGGCAGCATGACGCCCTACGCCGTGCTCGACGCCGACGGCGTGCCCGTGGGCATGACCAGCTACATGAACGTGGATGCCGACAACCGCCGCGTCGAGATCGGCAGCACCTGGATCGCGCAGCGCGTGCAGCGCACGCCGCTCAACACCGAGTGCAAGTTCCTGCTGCTGCAGCGCGCCTTCGAGGCGCTGGACTGCCTGGCGGTGGAGCTGCGCACGCACCGGCTCAACTTCAACTCGCGCCGCGCCATCGAGCGGCTGGGCGCGCAGCTCGACGGCATCCTGCGCCATCACCAGCGCCTGCCCGACGGCACCGTCCGCGACACCGCCGTCTACAGCATCACCGCCCCGGAGTGGCCCGCGGTGAAGCGCCACCTGCAGGCCCGGCTGGAGCGCGCCTGACCCATGAGCGCGCGCCGCCTGCACCCGCGCCTGCTCTGGCGCCTTGAACACCCGGGCGCCATCGCGCTGTGCGCCGACGCCGCGCGCGCGGCGCTGGAGGTGCACGCGGCCACCGGCGAGCGGATGGCGTCCCGCCTGTGGCTGCTCGACACGCGCCGCGGCACCGCGCCGCGGCCGCTGACGCCGCCGCAGCTGCACGCGGGCGCGCCGGCTTGGTCGCCGCGCGGCGAGCGCATCGCCTGCAGCGCCCGGCCCGTTGCCGATCCCCACGCCCCGGCGCAGCTGTGGCTGCTCGACCCCGCGCCGGACGGCGCCGCGCCCCGGGCGCTGACGGCCCTGCCCGGCGGCGCGCACGCGCCGCGCTGGCTGCCAGACGGGCGGCGGCTGCTGGCGGTGTCGAGGGTGTGGCGGGACCTGGGCGACACCGGCGCGCAGGCACGACGTGAGCAGTCCCGACAGCGGCTGCGGCGCCAGGGCGCGTGGGTCGAGGACGGCGCCGAGGCGCGCGCGGCGCACCTGCTGCTGATCGACGCGGAGTCCGGCGCGGTGCGCGACCTGTTCGCAGGCCTGGACTGCGCGCTGGACGAGGCGCCGCATGCCTTCGACCTCTCGCCCGACGGCCGCCGCGTGGCTTTCACCTGCGCGCCGCTGCTGCCGGGCGGGCCGCGCGCGCTGGCCGAGCTCGACATCGACGGCGGCGCCCTGCGCTGGCTGGTGCGCGACGCGGCCTGGGACTGCGCCGCCCCGCGCTGGGCACCGCCCTCGGCGCTGACCGCCGCGCGGCTGGCCTTCGTGGCGCGCCACGTCGGCCTCAAGCACGACCAGCCTGCGCAGCTGGCGCTGTGGGAGGAAGAGTCCGGCGCCTGGAGCGTGCTCAGCGCGGCCTGGGACCACGCCGTCGAGGCGCCGCTGTGCTGGGAGGAAGACGGCATCGCCGTGCTGTTGCGCGCGCAGCAGCACGGGCGGCAGCACCTGTGGCGCTTCGACGTGGCCGACCGCCGCGCCGAGGTGCTGGTGCGCGGCGGCTGGCTGCGCGCCTTCGACAAGACCGCCGGCACGCTGGTGACGGTGGCCGACGCGCTGGAGCATCCGGCGCGCGTGCACGTGCACCTGGCCGGCCAGCCGCCGCTGCGCGTCGAGCGCTTCAACCACGCGCGGCTGTCCGGCGTGGACCTGGGCGTGGCCGAGGAGGTCACGCTGCGCGGCGCCGGCGGCGAGGAATTCCAGCTCTGGCTGCATTACCCCCCGGACTTCGACGCGGCGCGGCGCTACCCGGTGCTGCAGCTGCTGCCCGACGGGCCGCACGGCGCCGCCGGCGAGCGCTGGCACACGGTGCTCAACCCGTCGCTGCTGGCGGCCTGGGGCGGCTGCGTGGTGGCGCGCGCCAACGTGCACGGCAGCGCCGGCTTCGGCTACGCCTTTCTCGGCAGCATTTCCCACCGCTGGGGCGAGCTGGAGCTGCAGGACCTGGATGCCGCCAGCGCCTGGCTGCAGCGCCAGCCCTGGGCCGACGCGCGCCGGCTGTTTGCCGCGGGCAGCGGCTACGGCGGCTTCCTGACGGCCTGGCTCAACGCGCGGCGCTCGCCGCACGCGGCGCTGGCCTGCCTGGGCGGCATCTTCGACTGGGACGCGATGCTCGCCAGCCGCGACTGGCCGCGCCTGGTGCAGGCGCTGGGCGCGCTGCCCTGGGCCGACCCGGAGCGGCTGCTCATCGCCAGCCCGCAGGCCAGCGCCGGCGAGATGCGCACCCCCACGCTGATCGTGCATGCCGCGCGCGACGCCCGCGTGCCGCTGCAGCAGGCGCTGGCGCAGCACCACGCGCTGCGGGCACTGGAAGTGCCGTCGCGGCTGCTGGTGCTCGACGCCGCCGACCTGCGCCGCCCGCGCCACGCCCGGCGCGTGCTCATCGAACTGCTGCGCTGGTTCCGGCGCCACGACCCTGCGAGAGCCTGATGCTGATCGACTTCTTCTACAGCCTGCGCGCGGCGAAGCTGCCGGTGTCGCTCAAGGAGTTCCTGACGCTGCTCGAAGGCCTCAAGGCCGGCGTGATCGGCCCCTCGGTGGACGAGTTCTACCAGTTCGCGCGCCTGGCGCTGGTCAAGGACGAAACCCTCTACGACCGCTTCGACCGCGCTTTCGGCGCCTATTTCAAGGGCGTGGAGCAGCTCGACGTGGCGCTGGCGCTGCCCGAGGACTGGCTGCGCCGCACGCTGGAGCGCGAGTTCACGGCCGAGCAGCGCGCCGCGCTTCAGGCGCTGGATTGGGACGAGCTGATGCAGACGCTGCAGAAGCGCCTGGACGAGCAGAAGGAGCGCCACGAGGGCGGCTCGAAGTGGATCGGCACCAACGGCACCTCCCCTTTCGGCCACGGCGGCGTGAACCCGCGCGGCGTGCGCATCGGCGGCCCCGGCAAGGAAAAGAGCGCCGTGAAGGTGTGGGAGCGGCGCGCCTTCCGGGACTATGACGAGAGCTCGGAGATCGGCGTGCGCGGCATGCAGCTGGCGCTGCGGCGGCTGCGGCGCTTCGCACGCGAGGGCGCGGCCGAGGAACTGGACCTGGACACCACCATCCACGCCACGGCGGCCAATGCCGGGCTGCTCGACATCCGCTTCGTCCCCGAGCGCCACAACAACGTCAAGCTGCTGCTGCTCATGGACGTGGGCGGCTCGATGGACGAGCACGTCAAGGCGGTGGAGCAGCTCTTCAGCGCCGCGCGCAGCGAGTTCAAGCACCTGGAGTTCTATTACTTCCACAACTGCGTCTACGACTTCGTGTGGAAGCACAACCGGCGCCGCCACGCCGAGCGCACGCTGACCTGGGACCTGATGCGCACCTACAACAAGGACTACCGGCTGGTGTTCGTGGGCGACGCGACGATGAGCCCCTACGAGATCGTGCAGCCCGGCGGCAGCGTCGAGTACCACAACGAGGAAGCCGGCGCCGAGTGGCTGCAGCGCCTGGTGCACCACTACCCGCACTGCGCCTGGATCAACCCGGAGCCGCAGGGGCTGTGGCAGTACCGCCAGAGCATCGCGCTGATCCAGCAGCTCATCGGCCCGCGCATGTTCCCGCTGACGCTGGCCGGGCTTGAAGGCGCGACGCGGCTGCTGAGCAAGTGAGCCGCTGAAGCCGGCCGCAGCGCCCCGCGCCGGAGCCCCCGGCGCGCCGTGCGAGAATCGCCCCCGCTGTCCGTCCCTCGCCGTAGTTCAATGGATAGAACGGCCGCCTCCTAAGCGGCAAATACAGGTTCGATTCCTGTCGGCGGGACCACTCTAGGCTTTCAGGACGGTTCACAAGCTCTCAGGCCCCTAAGCAGATCAACAGCTTAGGGGCCTTTTTCTTGTCACGTTGCCCCACAATGACCCCATGCAGCGCGTCCCAAGTAGGGGAACAAGTAGGGGAACAGGCCCCGGACTAGGGACAAAAGTAGGGGAACAGCCGGGACACGGCCGACCGCTGCAGGGACAAAGTAGGGGAACGGACCATGCTGACCGACGCTGATTGCCGCAATGCCACCTGCCCGCCTGACAAGCCGCGCGCCCGCTTAGCCGACAGCGGCGGTCTTTATTTGGAGGTGGCGCGCAGCGGCGGGAAGCGGTGGTTCTGGAAGTTCTACCCGGACGGAAAGAAGGAATCCCGGCTGGCGCTGGGCAGCTATCCCGAGGTGGGGCTGAAGGCAGCGCGCGCGGCCCGCGATGAGGCGCGCAAGCTGCACAAGGCCGGGACCAATCCCGTGCAGAAGCGCCAGGCCGACAAGGCGACGGCGGCCGAGAGCAACGCAACGACCTTCGAAGCGGTGGCGCGCGAATTCCACGCCACGAAGCGCGAGGGCTGGAGCGACAGCCACGCCCGCCAGTGGCTGCGCTGCAGTGAGAAAGACCTGTTCCCCGCGCTGGGGACGCTGCCGCTCGACAAGATCAAGGCCCCTGCCCTGCGCGCGGTGCTCACCAAGGTGCAGGCCCGCGGCGCAATGCAACTGGCGCACGACCTGCGCGAGTTCGCAGGCCAGGTGTTCAAACACGGCATCGCCACCGGGCGGTGCGAGAGCAACCCGGCCGCGGCGCTGGCCGGCACGCTGAAGCCGGTGCAGGTGCGCCACATGGCCGCGATCCTGGAGCCGGCGAAGGTGGGCGAGCTGCTGCGCGACATTGACGGCTACGGCGGGCAGCCCGCCACGCGCGCGGCGCTGCTGCTGGCCGCGCTGCTGTTCCAGCGGCCGGGGAACATCCGGTGCATGGAGTGGGCGCACATCGACATGGAGGCGGCGCTGTGGACCATCCCGGCCGCGGCGATGAAGCGGCGTAAGCACGCCAAGGCCAACGGCCGGCCGCATCTGGTGCCGCTGTCCCGGCAGGCGCTGGCGCTGCTGGCCGAGATGCAGCCGCTGAGCGCGCACCGTGGCCCCTACGTGTTCCCTTCCCTGCTGAGTGCGCAGCGGCCCATGAGCGACAACACCATGAGGAACGCCCTGCGCCGGCTGGGCTACAGCAACGAGGAACAGACCGTCCACGGCTTCCGGGCCATGGCGCGCACTCTCATTGCTGAGCGGCTGCCGGGCATCCCAGCTGACGTGGTGGAGGCCCAGCTTGCGCACGGCAAGACGGGGCCGCTGGGCATGGCCTATGACCGGGCCGAGTTCATGGACCAGCGCCGGCAAACGATGCAGGCATGGGCCGACTACTTGGACCGGCTGCGCGAAGGCGCCAAGGTGGTGCCGCTGCGGGCTGCCTGAGTTGAGTTCCGGCCGCGCCTACTCCGACGGGAGGACAACCGGGTTCCCTTGCCCGGCTGGCGCGGCCTTCTCTCAAGGGTGGCGCCGGAGGGGGCGCGCAAACATGGGAAATGGGGAAAAAGGCACCAGCAGGATTCCAGCTATTGCATGGAAACTGCTAGCTACAGAACGCGCCACCGTGGCGGCAGAACTGCGATGGCTGGCAGAACGCTCGTTGCAGTGTTTAAGCGCAGGAATCAATAGGGAGGACTGGAGGCCAGCGGAACCGCCCGAGCTGCCTGATGGCAGCCCATTCGCTAAAGCAGTAGCTAGAGCGGCAAGGGCGCGGTGGCAGGCCGAATTCCAAGCGGAGAACGATCCTGCACCCGAAGCTCCAAAGCATCCCGACCTCTTTGAGGGGATGGCAGCTGAGTTGTTCTGCTTACTGGACACCCTGCAGGAATTGGCAGTGTTCAACGACAAATGGGCGCACGACTACAGGCAAGCTGCCTTGCACCCGCGCATTGGCCGCCCAGCCAAACCCATCACAAACACAGCAGGCTTGAACCCACTAGCTGCGTTGGCCGGGATCAAGATGAAGCTGCGCAAGCGCCCGGGGCGGCCATCAACATGGGGAATCTCAGGCGCCGAAATATATGGGCTTGTGGCTGATCATCACAGGCTTGCGGCCGAGCATCGCGCGCCAGCGAAGTCTGACCGTGGGATTCTGCGCGAGTGGGTTGTGGCAAAGCGGCTTGCGCATAACAGGCGCACCGTAGGGATTGAAGTTGATCGGGAGGTGAGCAACCTTCAAAAGATGCTTGCACGGTATCGGCGGAGTATTCGCAAACCCTAGCGAAAGTCGCTTCTTATTCGCATGAATTTCGGAATGTAAAAGTCCCGAACATGGCTTCATGTCTTTTACCCATGAGGCCTCAATGCATCCTAAGCCTTCCTATGTAGCGTCGCTTAAGCCGCACCAGCATCGTCAACCCATACAGGCCGCAGAGAATCCAGACGCCCTGCTGACGTTGCAGACCGTTGTTGCCATCACAGGCCTGTCCACTTCGAGTATCTACCGCAAGCTATCCGGCGACTTCCCGCAGCCGATCCGCATGGGCGCACGCTGCACCCGGTGGAGGGCAGCGGACGTGACCGCCTGGCTTCGTAAGCAAGCCGCACAGGCCAAAGCCGCCTAGAGAGGTGCTGATGCTGAAGCAGCAACGCCCTAGAAGCGGCGGAGCCCCGACCGCGGCAACGGTTCGAGGCTCCAAGGATCAACAACGACAACAGCGCCATTTTGCGGACGCCAAGCCAGCCCGACAACCCGGACACCAGCGCCAGCCGCGACAAGCCCTCAGCGAGATACGCAACGTCCTGCAGCGTGTGAGGGGGTGGCGCCATGGGTGAATTCATCCGGGACCGCCTGCCTGATCCCGCTGACTACTTCGAGGGGCAAGGCTTGGTGCTCATAGGCCGCGGCAAGTGGCGCACGGCACGCTGCGACTTCCACGGCGGCAGCGACAGCCTGCGCATCAACACCGAGTCCGGCGGCTGGTGCTGCATGGCCTGTGGGGCCCATGGCGGCGACGTGCTGGCCTTCCACATGCAAGCCCGAGGCCTGGAGTTCGTGGAAGCTGCGCGCGAGTTGGGCGCCTACGTGGAGGGCAACAAGCCGCACCGCAGCCCTGCAAAGCCTGCCGGCCTGTCGCCTCGCATGGCATTGGAGGTGCTGGCCTTCGAGGCGCTAACGGTGGCCGTAGCAGCGGGCAACCTGGCGCAAGGCGTGGCGCTGACCGATAACGACCGGCAGCGCCTGACGCTGGCCGCGGGCCGCATCAACCTGCTGGCCGAAGGAGTGCTGTTATGCGCTTGAGCCATCAACAACGAGAGCAGGCCGCGGCGGTGCTGGATTCACGACTGGCCGTCGGCCCGGCGCCTGTGCTGCGCATCAAACCTGATGCGGTGGACACCAAAGCCAGCCCGCTGCCGCTGCCATCCGAGCTGCTGCCTGTGCAAGCGCTGCCCTTCGAGGCGCTGCCTGACGCAATCCGGCCATGGGTGCTGGACGTGGGCGAGCGCATGCAATGCCCGCCCGACTTCGTGGCCGTGCCGCTGCTAGTGGCGGTGGCGTCCATGGTGGGCCGCAAGCTCACCTTCAAACCGCAGGCGCGCACTGACTGGACTGAGCGGGGCAACCTGTGGGGCCTGATCGTGGGCCGGCCTGGCGTGATGAAGTCCCCGGCGATGGCGCAGGCGCTGGCGCCGCTGGCCCGCCTGGAGGCACAAGCCGGGGAACAGCACGGCGCGGCGCTGGCCGACTTCGAGGCCCAACAGCGGGCTGAGGAGCTGCGCGCCAAGGTCAACATCAAGCAGGCCGAGGGGCTGCTGAAGAGGAACCCAGGCGCGGACGTAGCGCACCTGCTGGCCGCTTCCGATCTGCAGCGGCCGGCGCGCCGCCGCTTCCTGGTCAATGACTTGACCTATGAGGCGCTGGGCGCGGTGCTAGCGGAGAACCCTGACGGCGTGCTGCTGCTGCGCGATGAGCTGCGCGGCCTGCTGGTGGCGTTGGGCAAGGAGGACAACGCCACGGCGCGCGCCTTCTACCTGCAAGCCTGGAGCGGAGGCCGGTACACCTTCGACCGCATCGGACGCGGCACCGTG
Source organism: Azohydromonas aeria (assembly GCF_009760915.1). GTDB lineage: Bacteria > Pseudomonadota > Gammaproteobacteria > Burkholderiales > Burkholderiaceae_C > Azohydromonas > Azohydromonas aeria. The sequence goes on along the minus strand of NZ_VIDQ01000071.1, from coordinate 22,436 downwards.
ACGATTCCGGATGCGCGGCTTTCCATCGTGGGCGCGATCCAGCCCGGCCCGCTGGCGCAGTTTATCCGGACGGCGCAGCGCGGCGGCGCTGGGGATGACGGACTACTGCAGCGGTTCCTGATCTGCTGGCCGGACCAGCCCGGCGAGTGGCGCGACGCCGACACGGCGCCAGACAGCAGCGCCCGGCGCGCGGTTCATGCGCTGTTTGACCGCATCGAGGGCCTGCAGCCGCAGGACATGGACGCCCAGCAGGACACGGACTTTCGCGGCGAGCCCGAGGGCCTGCCCTTCGTCCGCTTCACGGATGAGGCGCGAGAGCTGTTCCTGCAATGGCGCGGCGAGCTGGAACGCAAGCTGCGCGGTAACGACACGGCGCCCGCGGTGGAAGCGGCGCTGTCCAAGTTCCGCAAGCACGTCCCGGCGCTGGCGCTGGCGCTGCATGTAGCCGATGAGGGCGCGGGCGCGGTGGGGCTGCAGGCGACAGCGCGCGCGCTGGACCTGGCGGGCTACTTCGAGAGTCACCTGATGCGCGCCTACGCCAGCGGTGCACAGGCCACAGTGCAGGCGGCACGGGCCATCCTGCATAAGCTCGACGCGGGCAAGCTCGACGCGGCCGGCTTCACAGCGCGCGACGTGTACCGGGCTGCGTGGTCCGGCCTGACAGACCGCGACTTGGTGGCCGAGGCGCTGGACATGCTGGCCGCGCACCGGCACCTGTCCGAGCTGACGGTGGACACGGGCGGCCGGCCGCAGGTGGTTTACAGCCGGGGGCGCCGCTGATGGGCCGCTGGATGGACGCGGCACAGGCCGCGAATTCTCAAAAGCGCCCGGGGGCGGTACTGACAAAACCGCCAAAAGCTCCCGACGCCCCCCTTTTGGCAGTTTTGGCAGTACCCGACCCGGGCGCTTTCGTGAAAACGAGGGCCGCTAACGATCAGGCGCCCGCTGTCCCCACCCCGGCGAGCTGCGCCACCTGTGCGCACCGGACCCGGGCCGGCGTGTGCGGCGATCCGGTGGCCGCTGGCCCGGTGGTGTTCTGCGACACGGTGGCCGATGGCGGCGCGAGCTGCAGCGCCTGGCGGGCTGGGCCGGTGGCTTGGCGTGGACAGCCGGGGACGCCGACCGACCGCGGCGCGGTGCTGACCGGCGATGACGGGGCCGGCCTGGTGCTGTGCGTGGACTGCGGGCACTGGCGCCCCGGGCGCTGCCGCAATCACATGGCGGCTGGGCTGGTGGGCTTCGAGCTGGCCGCGGGCTGGCATGAGCTGCCGCAGCGGTGCGCGGGCTTCAGGAAGGCGCGGCGGCCCGAGGCAGGGCCGATGCATGGGCACGCAACGGAAGGCGCGCCATGGGCCGATTCCTGGCCTGCGCGGGGCATCGTGGAAGGAGAGCGGACGTGATCGAGGGACTGATTGCAGGGAAGGTGTACGGCCGGCCCGAGCAGCGCACCGGCAAGAGCGGTCGAGGCTTCGTGACGGCAAAGGTACGCGCCGCGGCCGGCGACGGCGAAGGCGTGTTCATCAACGTGCTGGCCTTCAGTGAGTCGGCACAGGCCGCGCTGCTGGCGCTGGGCGACGGTGACGCGGTAAGCCTGGCCGGCACGCTGACGCCGAAGGCATGGACCGACAAGGAGGGCAACGCGCGCCCGGCGCTCGACCTAGTGGCCGCGCAGGTGCTCACGACCTACCACCTGAAGCGCAAGCGCGAGGCCGTGGCCGCCGCTGGTGAGCAACACCAGCAGCAGCGCAGGGACGGGCCGCCGCCGACCTGGCCGCAGCGCACGCTGGCGCAAGCCGACTTCCCCGAGGACGACACCTGGCTGCAAGGAGGCTGCGCATGACGACCAAGACCCGGACCAAGAAGGCCGCCACGCCCGCCCCGGCACCGGCGACGGACGCCGACAAGCGCAACACGCTGCGCGTCGAGGACGACGGCAAGAAGCCCATGGAGCAGCTGCGCGCCGACCTGGCCGCCGATGGGATGGTGGCGAACGCGGCAATCCTGGCGAGCTTCTCCAAGCCGATCACGGGCGAGCTGGGCCTAACCGAGAGCCTGAAGGCGCTGCGAACCCGGGCCGACACCGTGCACGGTGGCGACCTCAAGCCGGTCGAGGACATGCTGATGTCTCAGGCCGCCACGCTCAACGCGCTGTTCTGCGAGATGGCGCGGCGGGCCGGCTTGAACATGGGCGAATACCTCGACGCCACCGAGACGTACATGCGCATGGCGCTCAAGGCGCAGGCGCAGTGCCGCGCGACGCTGGAGACGCTGGCCGAGGTGAAGAACCCGCGCGCCGTGGCCTTCGTGCGTCAGACCAACGTGGCGCACGGGCCGCAGCAGGTGAACAACGGCGCCAGCCCGGCCCCCTCGCCTGCGCGCACGAAAGAACCAGCCGGCGTGACAAACGGACTATTGCCCGCCCCTGCGCCTGGTGGTGGCCCCGTGGTGGACATGGCGGGCGCTGCAAGCCGCGGCGAGCCGCAGGAGGTGCCCCGGTGAAGGCTGACAAGGCGAACGGCTGGACACCCGAGCGCCGGGCGAAACAGGCCGAGGCAATCCGCGCATGGCGCCCATGGGAGAAGTCCACCGGACCGACCACGCTCGAAGGCAAGGCCACGGCATCGCGCAACGCTTTCAAGGGCGGACACCGTGCGGAGCTGCGCGAGTTGGTGCGCTTGGTCAATGAGCACGTGCGTGAGGCGCGCGAGCTGATGCGCCGACTGTGACGAAGTAGCCAGCGCCCGCATTTCGGAACGCATCGCGCGCGTGCGCGAGCAGAACGCATTGCGCCAGCAAGGTTCAGGCAAGGGTGTGACGCCCACAACGGCGCCTGAGTCTGAGCCGTACGCTCGCTTACAAAGTCATGTCTGCGTCAGGCAGATGCATGGAAATCGGTCTTGCGCGAAGCACGAAGACCGCACAGGACGGTGACGCGGCGCATGAGTAATTCATGTCGCCGAAATTGGGGAGGACGAATGCTGAAACGACTTGCGCTGGTGCTGTGGTGGTGGGGCGCCTTGGTGGGCGTACTTATGGGGCTACTAGCCTGTGGCGGAGCCTTCAGCAACGTGGCAGAGGCTCACGGAATCCTGCTTGCGCTAATCGCAGCAGTGGCCGCGGGTCCTGCTGCCGCAGTGGCGTTCGCTGCTCTCCCTTGGTGGGCAGCCGCCTTCGTACTTGGGGGCAGCTTTTGGAAGCCGCCGCGATGAGCCGAACCAATGACACTGAAACGGCTGTTGTCGTGCTTGTGCTGGTCACGGTCTTGATCTGGATTTATCAGGGGTATGTGTGGCTATCAACGGGCATGTGGCAGAGCCTGGACTTGCTGACCGCCCTTGCTTGGGTCGGCGGACCTATGGTGACAAATTGGGTTGTGTGGCCGCAGACGTGGCAAGGCTTGCACAAGCTGTTGGGGTGGATACCAATTTCAGTGCTTCCGCTGGCCTTTGCTGTTGCTGTGGCTGCCGGTGAGTGATCTGTGCAGCGGTGCGCAGACGGGTTTCCTGGCTGCGGTGTGGGCCGGCCGCCACAGGCCCGGCGAGGGGGTACCGCTTCAAAAGTAGGGGAACAAATCGGGGAACAGACCGCACGCCAGCGCCAGCCATCCCCTTACTCATCAACAACTTAGGCGCTGGATTCAATCCCTGTCGGCGACCAGCTTTCTCCCTTTGTCTGCCCGCCTCGCCGGCGCCGTTGCAAACCCGGTGCAACCGGCCGCAACAACCGCTTACTTCACCACCCAAGCTGCGGGCCGAAAGCGGGGCCATGGAACCTCCTCCTGCTCTCCCGCTTGCGAGCGCCGCTCCAGGCGAGGCCGTGGCGCGGCCCAGCGTGTTCCGCCGCTTCGAGCGGCTGCAGCGGCTGGGGCTGACCGGCTTCGTCGCGCTGTTCCTGGTGCTGACGCTGCTGGCGGTCGTCCAGGGCACGCGGCTGACGCAGGCGATGCAGGCACACGGCGAAACACAGGCGCTGGTGGGCGACATCAACCGGCTGCGCGGGCGGCTGCTCGACGTGGAGGACGCGCTGCGCGTCTACCAGACCACGGACTCTCCCGGGCTGCTGCTGCAGCGCCTGCGCTGCGAGCCGCCCTGCCCGAGCACCGCGGCGCTGCGCGCGCACGTCGACACGCCGGCGCAGCAGGCCCTCTTTGCCCGGCTGGCCGACTGGGAGACGACCCTGCAGCCGCTGCTGCGCCAGGCCCTGGACGGCGGTCCGGCCACGGCACCACTGCCGCTGCCGGCCATCGCCGAGATGCGCCGGCTGCTGCTGCAGGCCGAGGAAGCCGAGCTCGCCACGCTGCGCTGGCACGACGAGACGCGGCGCCTGCAGGCGCTGCACCTGCAGGCCATGCTGGGCGCGACGCTGCTGCTGGCGCTGGCCGGCGCGGCACTGCTGCAGCGGCGCACGCGCGAGCTGGTGCAGGCCGGGCTGCGCACGGAAGCGGCACTGGAGGAGGCGTCGCTGCGCGATCCGCTCACCGGCGCTTACAACCGCCGCGCGCTCGACCTGCATCTGGCGCAGCGCTTGCACGAGGCGCAGCGCCGCGGCGAGCCGCTGGCGCTGCTGGCGCTGGACCTGGACGGCTTCAAGGGCGTCAACGACCGCCACGGCCACGCCGCCGGCGACGCGGCGCTGCGCGAGCTGGCCGCGCGCATGCACGGCGTGCTGGGCGAGGCCGACCTCGTCACGCGCCCGGGCGGCGACGAGTTCGTGATCGCGCTGGCGGCAGCGCAGGACGAGGACGGCGCGCGCGCTGCGGCGCAGCGGCTGCTGCAGGCGCTGTCGGCGCCGCTGACGCTGCCCGGCGGCGCGCCGGCGCGGCTGGGGGCGTCCATCGGCGTGGCGCTGTTCCCGCGCGACGGCCACAGTGCGCAGGCGCTGCTGGACGCCGCCGACGCCGCGGCCTACGCGGCCAAGCGCGGCGGCAAGAACCGGGTCTGCATGGCTGGCACCGCGGCAGCGCCGTTCGAGGCCGCGGCGCCGCTCCTGCGCCGGGTGTGCTGAGCTTTCCCGGGGCCGATCCAGCGATCGGCCGGGCCGTCGCGCCAGGCCTGCCCTGGCGCCAGCGCGGCGTGAAATCAGGTTGAAAAAGTCCGCGCCGCACGCCAACTTATGGCCCTGTGGCCCGTGGTCCGCAGGGGGCCAAACGTATACTGCCCCGGCTCTTGCTTCATCTTGCTGGAAAGCTTTTCACATGGGTGCCAAATTGAAAGTTGCCGGCCTTGTGGCCATTGGCGCCGTGGCGGGCGCGCTCACCACGATGCAGCTGCAGGCGGTGGCGCGCAGTGCCACCTCGCCGCTGCCGCTGGAGGAGCTGCAGCAGCTCGCGGCCGTGTTCGGCATCGTCAAGAGCGACTACGTCGAGCAGGTGGACGAGAAGAAGCTGCTCACCGATGCCATCGCCGGCATGGTCGCCGGGCTCGACCCGCACAGCCAGTATTTCGACAAGAAAAGCTTCAAGGAATTCCGCGAAGGCACCAGCGGCCGCTTCGTGGGCGTGGGCATCGAGATCGGCATGGAGGACGGGCTGGTCAAGGTGGTGTCGCCCATCGAGGGCTCGCCGGCCTTCCGCGCCGGGCTCAAGGCCGGCGACCTGATCACGAAGATCGACGACACCGCCGTCAAGGGCCTGACCATGGACCAGGCCGTCAAGCGCATGCGCGGCGAGCCCAGCACCAAGGTGCAGCTCACCGTGTTCCGCAAGACCGAGAGCCGCACCTTCCCGGTGACGATCACGCGCGAGGAGATCCGCGTGCAGAGCGTGCGTGCCAAGGTGGTGGAGCCCGGCTACGCGTGGCTGCGCGTGAGCCAGTTCCAGGACCGCACGGTCGAGGACTTCGTGCGCAAGGTCGAGGACATCTACAAGCAGGAGCCCAACCTCAAGGGCCTGGTGCTGGACCTGCGCAACGACCCGGGCGGGCTGCTCGAAGGCGCGGTGGCGATCTCCGCGGCCTTCCTGCCCGCCGACGTGGTGGTTGTCTCCACCAACGGCCAGCTGCCCGACTCCAAGGCGACCTTCAAGGCCACGCCGGAGTTCTACCAGCGCCGCGGCGGCCCCGACCCGCTCAAGCGGCTGCCCGACGCCCTCAAGAAGGTCCCGATGGTGGTGCTGGTCAACGAGGGCTCGGCCTCGGCCAGCGAGATCGTGGCCGGCGCGCTGCAGGACCACAAGCGCGCCGTGATCATGGGCGCGCAGACCTTCGGCAAGGGCTCGGTGCAGACGGTGCGCCCGCTCACGCAGGACACCGCGCTCAAGCTCACCACCGCGCGCTACTACACGCCCAACGGGCGCTCGATCCAGGCCAAGGGCATCGTGCCCGACGTGTGGCTCGACGAGACCGCCGAGGGCAACGTCTTCGCCGCGCTGCGCATGCGCGAGGCCGACCTCGACAAGCACCTGGTGCAGGGCGAGGAAAAGCGCGACGCGGCGCGCGAGAAGGCCCGCGAGGAAGCGCGCCAGAAGCTCGAGGAGCAGCTGGCCAAGCGCGCGGAGCCGCCCAAGCCGCTGCCCGAGTTCGGCAGCGCCGAGGACTTCCAGCTGGGGCAGGCGCTCAACCGGCTCAAGAACAAGCCGGTCATGGTCAGCAAGACGATGAGCGAGCGCAAGCCCGAGAGCGAGACCAACTGAAGCCCGCGCGGGTCCCGGCGCCACGCCGCCGGGGCCACCCTGCCCGACGAAGCCCGCCGCGCGCGGGCTTCGTGCCTTTCGGGGCGGCTATGCTGACGCGATGAACGACGACCAGCTGCTGCGCTACTCGCGCCACATCCTGCTCAACGAACTCGGCGTCGAAGGCCAGCAGAAGCTGCTCGACGGCCGCGCCCTGGTCATCGGCGCCGGCGGACTCGGCTCGCCCGTGGCGCTGTACCTGGGCACCGCGGGGCTGGGCCAGATCACGCTGGTGGACCACGACACCGTGGACGTGACCAACCTGCAGCGCCAGATCGCCCACGACATGGCGCACGTGGGCCGGCCCAAGGTGCTCTCCGCCGCGGCCAGCATCCATGCCATGAACCCGGAGGCGCGCGTCATCACGCTGCAGGAGAAGGCCGACGCGCAGCGCCTGGACGCGCTGGTGGCCGAGGCCGACGTGGTGCTCGACTGCAGCGACAACTTCAAGACGCGCCACGCCGTCAACGCCGCCTGCGTGCGCCACGGCCGCCCGCTCGTGTCGGGCGCGGCCATCGGCTTCGACGGCCAGATCGCCGTCTACGACAGCCGCGACCCCGAGGCCCCCTGCTACGCCTGCGTGTTCCCGCCCGAATCCGGCGTGGAGGAAGTGCGCTGCGCCACCATGGGCGTGTTCGCGCCGCTGGTGGGCATCATCGGCAGCATGCAGGCGGCCGAGGCCCTGAAGCTGCTTGCCGGCGTGGGCGCCTCGCTGGCCGGGCGGCTGCAGATGCTCGACGCGCGCAGCATGGAGTGGACCGAGATCCGCATCGGCCGCGCCGCCCACTGTCCCGTGTGCGCCGGGCACCGGGCCCCGGCCGCGCGCTGACACCGGCTGCGCGCCCGCCGCCCTTTCCCTTTTCTCCCAAGGACAACGCCGTATCCATGGAAAAGCGCCCCGACCTGACCGCCCGCAACTTCCCCACCGCCGAGGAAGAAGCGCTGTCCGTACAAGAAGCGTCGCGCTACGCCGGCCCCGAGAGCGCGTACCGGCTGGCCTTCACCGACCCTGCCTTCCTGCTGCGTGAGGAGCTGCGCCCGGTGCGCATGCAGCTGGAGCTGCTCAAGCCCGAGCTGGTGCAGCGCGAGCAGGGCATCGAGTCCACCATCGTCATCTTCGGCAGCGCGCGCGTGCTGCCGCCGGAGGAGGCGCAGCTGCGGCTGGAGGCCGCGCGCGGCCTGGGCGAGCCCGTGGCGCTCAAGCGCGCCGAGATGGCCATGCTGATGAGCCGCTTCTACGACGAGGCGCGGCGCTTCGCGGCGCTGGTGACCACGCGCTCGCGCTCGCACGACACGCCGATCTACGTCGTCACCGGCGGCGGCCCCGGCGTGATGGAGGCCGGCAACCGCGGCGCCTTCGAGGTGGACGGCAAGAGCGTCGGCCTGAACATCGTGCTGCCGCACGAGCAGGCGCCCAACCCCTACATCACGCCGGAGCTGTGCTTCCAGTTCCACTACTTCGCGCTGCGCAAGATGCACTTCCTGATGCGCAGCATCGCGCTGGTGTGCTTCCCCGGGGGTTTCGGCACGCTCGACGAGCTGTTCGAGGTGCTCACGCTGATCCAGACCGGCAAGTCGCGCCCGCGCCCGGTGCTGCTGTTCGGGCGCGAGTTCTGGACCAGGCTCCTGAACTTCGACTGGCTGGTGGAGACCGGGATGATCAGCCCCGGCGATGTCAACCTGTTCCACTTCGTCGAGACCGCCGAGGAGGCCTGGGAGCGGCTCACCGAGATCTACGGCTTCGACGCGCCGGTGACGCAGACCGGCGAGTACGCCGACGACGTCTGAACCCCCGGCACGGCTCCTGCCCCGCAACGTTCCGCCATCCCGACCCCACTTCTGCCCGGAGGAGCCGCGCATGAACCGCAACGTCAGCCTCATCGGCGCGCCCACCGACGTGGGCGCCGGCGCCCGTGGCGCCAGCATGGGCCCGGAGGCGCTGCGCGTGGCGCGCATCGGCCCGATGCTGGGCGAGCTGGGCGTGGACGTGCTCGACCGCGGCAACCTCGGCGGCCCGGCCAACCCCTGGCTGCCGCCGGTCGAGGGCTACCGCCACTTCGACGAGGTGCTGGCCTGGAACCGCGCCGTGCACGAGGCGGTGTACGCGGAGCTGCAGGGCGGGCGCTTTCCCATCCTGCTGGGCGGCGACCACTGCCTGGGCCTGGGCTCCATCAGCGCCGTGGCGCGCCACTGCCGCGAGGCCGGCAAGAAGCTGCGCGTGCTGTGGCTGGACGCGCACGCCGACTTCAACACCGACCAGATCACGCCCAGCGGGAACATCCACGGCATGCCCGTGGCCTGCCTGTGCGGCTACGGCCCGCAGCCCCTGGTGGAGATCGGCGGCCACGTGCCGGCGGTCAGCCCCAAGTGGGTCAAGCAGATCGGCATCCGCAGCGTCGATGCCGGCGAGAAGCAGCTGCTGCACGACGCCGGGCTGGAGGTGTTCGACATGCGCTACATCGACGAGATGGGCATGCGCCACACCATGGAGCTGGCGCTGGCCACGCTGGACGCGCACACCCACCTGCACGTGAGCTTCGACGTGGACTTCCTCGACCCGTCCTTCGCGCCGGGCGTGGGCACCACCGTCATGGGCGGCCCGACCTACCGCGAGGCGCAGCTGTGCATGGAGATGATCGCCGACACCGGGCGCCTGGCCTCGCTCGACGTGATGGAGCTCAACCCGGCGCTGGACGTGCGCAACCGCACCGCCGAGATCGCCGTGGACATGGTGCAGAGCCTCTTTGGCAAGAGCACGCTGGTGCGGCGCGCGGTGCGCTGAAGCCCGCACCGCCCACCCCGCTGCGAGCGGGTTGAGGGCGCAACCCGCGCCCTGCCCTCAAACGTCCTTGACCTGCTGCAGCGGCGTGGTCGTGGCCGTGGCGGCGCCGCTGCTGGTGCTGGTGCCGGTGACGGCGCCGCTGCGCAGCCGCGTGCTGGCCAGCGCGCCGGCGGACTCCAGGATCGGGTAGGCGATGGAGCAGATGTGCGAGTTGATGCGCTTCAGGTCGCTGATGAGGTCCAGGTGCAGGCTGCTGGTCTCGATGCTGTGGGGCGTGTTGGCCTGCAGCCGCACGATGTGGCTGGCCGCGTACTCGTGCTCCAGGGTGCGGAAGCGCGCCTTCTCCTCCAGCAGCTTCTGCGCGTCGTGCACGTTGCCGTCGAGGAACACGCTCATCCCGAGGCGCAGGTTCTGCAGCAGCCGCTGGTGCAGGTGCACGATCTCGGCCAGGCCGGCGTCGGAGAGGCGGCGCTTCTTGCGGATCTTCTTGTCCTCGATGTCCTGGAGCACGCGCTCGATGATGTCGCCGATCTGCTCCATGTTGATGGTGAAGGAGACGATGTCGGTCCAGCGCCGGCCCTCGCGCTCGGACAGCGCCTCGCGCGAGATCTGCGTCAGGTAGAACTTGATGGCCGAGTAGAGCGCGTCCACCGTGTCGTCCATCTTGCGCAGCTGCTGCGCCAGCGCCAGGTCGTCGTGGCGCAGCACGGGCTCGATGCCGCGCAGCATGGTCTCGACGATGTCGGCCTGGTGCAACGCCTCGCGCGCGGCGCAGCTGATGGCCAGCGACGGCGTCTCCAGCGCCATCGGGTCCAGGTGCTGCGGGCGCGCCGGCGCCAGCGGCGCCGGCGGCTCGGTGAGCCAGCGCTCCAGCCAGCTGGCCAGCAGCGTCGTGGCGCCCACCAGCAGCAGCGCCAGCGCCGCGTTGAAGCCCAGGTGGAACAGCACCACCTGGCGCGCCACCGAGGGCGCGGAGTGCTCCAGCATGAGGTGGATCTGCGGCAGCAGCGGCATCGCCACCACGCAGCCCGCGACCTTGAACAGCAGGTTGCCCACCGGCAGCCGCCGCGTGGCCACCGAGCCGCGCAGCGTGGACAGCACGCCCAGCACGCCGCTGCCCAGGTTGGCCCCCAGCACCAGCCCCAGCGCCACCGTGGGCGCGATCAGCCCCTGCGCCGCCAGCGCGGCCGTGAGCAGCACGATGGCCAGGCTGGAGTACGACATCACCGCCAGCACCGCGCCCACGAGCAGCTGCGGCACCACCTTCTGCGGCAGCGAGGTCAGCAGCGTGCGCACCACCGGCGAGGCCACCAGCGGGTGCGTGCTCTCCATGATCAGGTGCAGCGCCAGCGTGATCAGGCCCAGCCCGATGAGCACGCGCCCGAAGCGCCCGACGGGGCTCTTCTCGCGCGAGATGAACATCACCACGCCGACGAAGATCAGCAGCGGCGACAGCCACGACAGGTCGAAGGAGAAGACCACCGCCATCAGGCTGGAGCCCACGTCGGCGCCCAGCATCACCGCCAGCGCCGCCGAGGTCGGCACCAGCTGCCGCGCGACGAAGGAGGCCATGAGCATGCAGGTGGCCGTGCCCGACTGCAGCAGCATCGTCACGCCCATGCCCGCCAGCAGCGCCGAGGGCCGCGAGCCCATGCCGCGCGCCAGCACGTGCCGCAGGTTCTCTCCGAACATGCGCAGCACCCCGGTGCGCACGATGAACGTGCCCCACACCAGCAGGGCGATGGCGGCCAGCAGATTCAGCAACTCGGTCATTGACTACTTCTTCCGGACTCTCCCGGGCGGCGCTGCCCTCCACCCCTCGCGGCGCGCGTCCTGATCCGGAGTCCGAGCGAGAAGCATGCCCGACCCGTCGGTCGGCGAACATCCGGGTTTGTGGAGTGGCGCAGCCCGGGGGCTTGACGTCAGCGCGCGGCGCAGGGGCCGTGCCGGCGCCGGAACTCGCGCGGATGCAGCGCGGCGCGGTCCGCGTGCAGCCCCAGGCCGAGCGCGCGCGCGGCGCGCTCCTGCGCCGCATAGGGGCCGGGACGGCGGCGCCAGCCGTCGTTCCAGGCCGCGCCCTCGCGCACCAGGCGCTCGCCCAGGTCCTGGCCCTGGGCGTCGTGCAGCCGCACCAGCAGCCGCCCGTAGTCGTCGCGGGTGATCACACGCGCGCGCAGCTCGCGCCCGCGCACGAGGGCCTGCAGCGCGGCGCGCGCCTGCGGTCCCCAGGCTTGGCACAACTCCGGTGCATCGAGCCCCTGCAGCCGCAGCTTCAGCGGCCGGCCGCCGCCGCGCGGTGCCAGCCACAGCGTGTCGCCGTCGGCCACGCGGGTGACGCGGCCGTGCAACTCGGCCGGCGCACGGGCCGGCGCGCTGCCGGCGGCCCCCAGCAGCAGCGCCGCGGCCAGCAGCACCGCCCAGGGCCGGCGCGGACGGCGGCCACGCGGCTTCACGGCACGGCCGCCGGCGTCTCCCGCGCCAGCCCCAGCTGCTCGTCGAGCCCGCCCAGGAAGCTCTGCACCTCGATGGGCTTGCTCCAGAACGCGTCGAAGCCGGCGGCACGCGCGCGCTCGACGTTCTCGGGCATGGCGTCAGCCGTCAGCGCCACGCAGCGCAGGCCACGCGTGGCCGGGTCGGCGCGCAGCCGCGCCAGCACCTCGTAGCCGCTCATGTCGGGCAGGTTCAGGTCGATGAGCACCAGCGCCGGGCGCTCGCGCCGGGCCAGCACCAGCCCCGTGGCCCCGTCCTCGGCCAGCCGCAGCGTGCACTGCGGCCGCAGCCCCAGCACGTGCTGCATCAGCAGCGCGTTGACCGGCTCGTCCTCGATGTAGAGCACCAGCGCGGCAGCGTCGCGTGGCCGCGGCGCCGCTGCCACGTCCGCCGCGGGCGGCGGCGCCGCGGCCGCAACCGGGCTCCATCCGGGCACCTGCCACGTGCGCAGCCCCTCGCCCGACCCCTGCGTGGACTGCGCGGCCTGGGCGCCCGCTCCGGCGCGGGCGGCCGGGGCCGGCGGCGTCCCGCCCGGCGCGGGCCCGGCCGCCGATTCCAGGGCAGCGCTCCCGGACGCCGGCGCGTCCGCGTCCGCGGCGCGCGGCAGCTCCAGCACGAACACGCTGCCGCCCTGCTCGCGCCGGCGCGCGCGCAGGCTGCCCTGCATGAGCTGCGCCAGCCGCTGCGCGATGACCAGGCCCAGCCCGGAGCCCTCGATGCCGCTGCGCTCCGCGCCCAGCCGGTTGAAGGGTTGGAAGAGCTGCGCCAGCTGCGCGTCGCTCAGCCCCACGCCGCAGTCCTCGACGGCGATGGCCAGGCGCCCCGGCCCGGCGTCACGCGCCGTCAGCCGCACCCAGCCGTCGCGGCGGTTGTACTTGACGGCATTGCTCAGCAGGTTGAGCAGCACCTCGCGCAGCCGCGTCGCGTCGGCCTGCACCGCCGCGCCCGCCTCGGCGCCGAGCGCCACTTCCATGCGCACCCCGGCGGCGCGTGCCTGCGGCTCCAGCGCCTGCAGGCAGGCCTGCGCCAGCGGCGCCAGCGCCACCGGGCCCAGCGCCAGGCGCAGGCTGCCGGACTCGATGCCGGTGAGGTCGAGCATCTCGTTGATCATGGCCAGCAGGTGCTCGCCGGCGTCCTGGATGCGCTGCAGCCGCTGGCGCTGCGGCGCTGCCAGCGGCTCGCGCGCGTCGAGCCGCATCATCTGCGCGAAGCCCAGGATGGCGTTGAGCGGCGTGCGCAGCTCGTGGCTGGTGCGCGCCAGGAACTCGCTCTTGGCGCGGCTGGCGCGCTCGGCCGCCTCGCGCGCGGCGCGGTCCTCCTCGGCATGCTTGCGCTCGCTGATGTCGAGGTTGGTGCCGGCCATGCGCAGCGGCCGGCCCTGCGCGTCGCGCTCGACCACGCGCCCGGCATCGAGCACCCAGCGCCAGGGGCCGGTGCCAGAGCCTACGCGGTACTCGGCCACGTAGGCAGGGCTGCGGCCTTCCAGGTGCGCGTCCAGCGCGGCCTGCATCGCCGCGCGGTCCTGCGGGTGGATCAGCCCCTTCCAGGTCGCCACGCTGGGCAGCAGGTCCGACGCGGCACAGCCGCGCATGGCCAGCCAGCGCGTGTTCCAGGCCAGGGTGCCGCTGGCGACGTCCCAGTCCCACAGTCCCAGGTCGGCGCCGTCCAGCGCCAGCTCCAGCCGCTGCTCGCTGGCCTTGAGCGCGGCATTGGCCTCGGCCAGCTCGGCGGTGCGCGCCGCCACGCGCTCGGCCAGTTCCTCGCGCACGCGCTGCTGCAGCCCCAACAGCCGCCACAGCAGCACGCTCGCCAGCGCGCCGCCCAGCAGCACCAGCCATGCCGCCAGGTCCGGCACGCCGCTGCCGGCGCGGTGCAACTGCAGCAGCCAGACGCGGTCGCCCACGGGCAGCCGCAGCGAGTACACCAGGCCCGGCTCCGCGGCGGCCTCCGACGCGCGGCCCGGCACGCTGTCGTGCAGCAGCTGCCCGGGCACCGGCGCCGCGGCCGCCACTTCCTCCCAGCCCAGGTCGTACAGGCGCAGGTCGAGCTGCTGCAGCAGCTCCGCGCCCACGGTGGCCTCCAGGAACTGGCCCACGCTCATCACCACCGTCACCGCGCCCAGGAAGGCCTCGCGGCGCTGCGACACCGTCTCCAGCGGCGCCAGCGGCCGGTACACCGGCGCGCGCAGCACGAAGCCCGGCTGCGCGCGCTGGGTGCGCTGCAGGCGCGGCCAGCTCGTGGTGGTGATGCGGCCGCTGTCGCGCGCGCGCTCCAGCGCCAGGCGCCGCTGCGGCATCGTGGCCACGTCCAGTCCGAACGAGGACTCGTTGCCCGCCATGGGCTCGATGTAGTCGATCACGTGGTAGTCCAGGCGCTCGCCCGGCGGGTGCACGGTGAAGTCCGGGTAGCCCTGCGGCCGCACGCTGGTGTCGGCGCGCACCATGGCCTCGAAGGCTTCCTTCTCCGGCCCCGGCACCCAGCGCACGAACTGCAGCGCCAGGAAGCCCGGGTGGCGCTGCGGCAGCGCCAGTTGCCGGGCATGGCGGGCGAACTCGTCGCGCGTGACCGTGTCCGAGGCCGCGAACAGCCCCTGCACGCCATGCAGCACCTCGACCCAGCCCTCGATGCGCCGCCCCACCAGGTCGCCCACGATGCGCGCGCGCGACTCGAACTCCTGCTGCACCCGGGTGCGCGCCGCGTCGTGCACGTACCAGGCCGCGCCCGCGCTCAGCCCCAGTCCGAGCATGAGCACCAGGGACGCGGTCGAGGGTGGGCGGCGGGAGGCGATGGCAGCCATGGGAAACGGCGGCGCCATCGGCGCTGGCGCCAAAATCCGGTGACAAGTCCCTACCTTAAACCGGGGCTTGCGCTTTTGCACCGGCGGCCTTCCCTAGCGTGACATTTGTCCCGCCCGCGCCACACCCGCGTCGGGGCGCGGCTCAAGCCCTGTGGCACGGTGCCGTATCTAGCGAGTCAGCGTACTGCCTGCCCGCTTCAGCCCGCCTCCTTCCCGCATGTCCCCTGACTTCCTGCTGGCCCCCCAGCGCTACGACCTGCCCATCGTGGCGCTGTCGGTGCTGATCGCCTGCTTCTCCGTCTACGTCACGCTGGACCTCGTGCGCCGCGGCCGCGGTGCGGACCGCACCGCCGCGGCCTTCTGGGGACTGGCCGGCGGCCTGGTGCTGGGCACGGGCGTGTGGGCGATGCATTTCGAGGGGATGCTGGCGCTGCGCCTGCCCATGGCGGTGGGCTACGAGCCCGGGCGCACGCTGCTGTCGTGGCTGGTGGCGGTGAGCACGGCGTCGTGGGCGCTGCACCTGGTGCTGCGCCCGCGCCTGACCTGGGGCATCGCCCTGGGCGGCGGGCCGGCGCTGGGCGCGGGGGTGTGCGCCATGCATTTCACGGGCATGGCGGCGCTGCAGCTGGAGCCGGGCGTCCACTGGAACGTCGCCCTGGTGGCCGCCGCGGGGCTGCTGGCCTGCGCGGTGTGCGCGGCCGGGCTGGTGCTGTGCTTCGCGGTGCAGCAGCTGCAGCGGCCCTGGATCGGGGCGGGCCAGGGCGCGGCGGCGCTGGTGATCGGCCTGGGCCTGGCCGGCGTGCACTACACGGCCATGGCGGCGGCGGGCTTCCCGCTGGAGGCGCTGTGCCTGAGCGCCAACGGCCTGGACGGCAGCAGCCTGGGCGCGCTGGTGGCCGTGGCCACGGCGGTGCTGCTGGTCATGGGCATGCTGGCCTCGGCGCTGGAGGAGCGCATCCAGGCCCGCGCGCGCGGCCTGGCGCAGTCGCTGCAGCAGGCCAATGCGCAGCTGGAACGGGCCGATGCCGAGCGCCGCCGCCAGGCGCTGCAGGATCCGCTCACCGGCGTGGCCAACCTGGCGCTGTTCGAGAACCGCCTGGCGCTGGCCATGGCGCGCGCGCAGCGCCACCAGGCCGCTCCGGTGCCCGGCGCCTGGGGTGTGGCCGTGCTGTGCGTGGACGTGGACGGCTTCAAGCCCGTCAACGACGGCTGGGGCCACGCCAGCGGCGACGAGCTGCTGCGCCAGATCGCCGCACGCCTGGCCGCGCTGGCGCGCGACGTGGACACCGTGGCGCGCGTGGGCAGCGACGAGTTCGTGCTGCTGCTGGAGGAGCTGTCCTCGCTCGACGAGGCCGTGGCCGTGGCGCGGCGCGTGCTGCACGCCGTGGCGCAGCCCTTCACGCTGCCGCAGCGCCGGCTCACCATCTCCTGCTCCGTGGGCATCGCCATGGCGCCGGGCCACGGCGACGCGGCGCGGCTGTTTGCCTGCGCCGAGACCGCCATGCGCAGTGCCAAGGCCGGCGGCGGCGGGGGCTGGGCGGTGTTCGAGGCGGCCCGGCACCCGGGCCTGTTCGACGTGGCGGAGCTGCAGCACGCGCTGCGCGCCGCCCTGGGCACGCCGCAGCTGCAGCTGCACTTCCAGCCCAAGGTGGACGCCGGCAGCGCGGCCCTGGCGGGCGTGGAGGCGCTGCTGCGCTGGACGCACCCGGTGCGCGGCCCCATCAGCCCGGCCGAGTTCATCCCGGTGGCCGAGCGCTGCGGCCTGATCGTGCCGCTGGGCGACTGGGTGCTCGACGCCGCCTGCGCCCAGATCGCCGCCTGGGCCGCGCGCGGCTGCGCCGTGCCGGTGGCCGTGAACTTCTCGGGCCACCAGCTGCGCCAGCCCGACATGGCCGAGCGCGTGGAGCGCACGCTACGGCGCCACGGCGTGCCGGCCGCGCTGCTGGTGTGCGAGGTGACGGAATCGGTGGCCATGGAGCACGGCGGGACGGCGCAGCGCGTGCTGGCCGAGCTGCGCGCGCTGGGCGTGAAGCTGTCCATCGACGACTTCGGCACCGGCTACTCCAGCCTGGCCAGCCTGCGCCAACTCCAGGTGCAGGAGCTCAAGATCGACCGCGGCTTCGTGCGCGACCTGGCCACCGACCCCGACGCCCGCGCCGTGGTCGATGCCGTGGTGCGCTTGGCCCACGCGCTGGGGCTGGTGGTGGTGGCCGAGGGCGTGGAGACGGCCGAGCAGCGGCACGTGCTGCTGGCCCTGGGCTGCGACCAGCTGCAGGGCTACCACTTCGCCCGCCCGATGCCCGCGCCGGCGCTCGAAGCCGCCGGCCTGGTGGCCGCGGCGCAGCCGTTGCGTGAACTGCTTCACGCCCCGCTCCATGCCGTGCCGGCCCCCCCTCCCAAACCGGCGCGCCAAGGCGCATAAATACACCCACGGCGGCGACACACACCCACCGCCGCCGAGCAGCAGGAAATAGACCGTTGGAAAGGAGGCTTTCAAACGATGACAGCTGACAAGGCGACCCTTCCCTCTCCGGCCGAGAAATAGTCCAAGCTCCCTCCAGGGCCAGGTTTCCATATTCTCGACCGCCACACGACGGTTCACCGGGCCTGCGAAGACGAATATCCGGCGCGTGTCGAATGGCGTTTCCTTCTGACGCCGGCATTCTCGACAGCATCACGGGGCATACCACCCCGACGCATTTTCGGATATCGGCCTTCGCCAGTCCGGTGACATTTCCATTTGAACGGCGCCTGCGGGCGCCGTTTTTGTTTTTCGTGCAGCAATCCACGCCTGACACAAAATCCAGACAATAGACCCTGGCACAAACCCTGACCAAGCCGCATAAACGGGGGCATCACCACCAACCCGAACCGCCGCCGCGCCGTGTGGACTTGCCATGAAAAGCTATGTCATAGCGCTCGCCATTTCCCTGGCTGTTGCCAACAACATTGGCACCGCCCTGGGCGCGGCCGTGAATTCGATGTACAGCGACCTCGTGGTGAAGTTGGAGCGGGTGCAGGGGATGGTGCGCTGACTCCCGCTTCCTTTGTTCTTGAAATTAAAACCGTTCGCCCTGATACGGGCGTACTCATCCGCCGGACAACCCTTTTCCGTTCGCCCTGAGGTATCGAAGGGTGGACGGCCCGCACCGTGGTGCGGGCATTCGAGCCTGTCGGATTCGGCCTTCAATACCTTGGGACGGACGGAATACTTTACCCACTGGAACAGAACCGGAATAAACCTCACGGTTCCACGGCATCCCCCACGATCCGCGCCAGCCTTTCTCCCAGCTTTTCCGTGCTCAATTGCTCGCGCCAGCGCTCCACCATCAGCGGCACGGCAAACGGCCCGGGTTGATCCAAATCCACCAATACGGCCCGCTGCGCCGACAATCTTTGCAGCGTCCGCTCCAGCCGCCCGATTTCCAGTTCCTGCGCCAGCGCCTCGTTCCGGGCCTGCGCCAAAAGCAGATTGTCCGGGTCGTATTGCCGGAACACGTCGAAGAACAGCCCGCTCGACGCCTGCAATTGCCGCGCACTTTTCGCCGCGCCGGGATAGCCGCCGAACACCAGCCCGGCCACGCGCGCAATTTCCCGGAAGCGCCGCTGCGCCAGCTGGCGCGCGTCCAGGCTGGCCAGCAGATCGGCTTCCAGCCGCTCGCTGCGGAACACCGAGCCGTCCAGCAGCGGGGCCATATCCACCGGCAAGGCCGACAGCAATTCCAGCCCGTGGTCGTTCACCGCCAGTGAAAAGGTATTGGACTTCACTTGCGCCAGCCGCCACGCCAGCAATCCCGCCAAGCCCAGGTGCACCGGGCCGCCGGCAAAGGGATAAATCCAGAGATGGTGCCCTTCGCGCGACTTGTGGCGCTCCACCAGTAATTCATCCGGCCCGGGCAGGCGCGACAGGCGGGCCTGCAGTTCCAGCATCGGCCGCGCCGCGCGCAGTTCCGGCTCCCCGAATTTCCCTTGCGCCGCCTCGTGCAGCAATGCCCGCAGCGCCCCGGACAACTCGTCGGACAGTGCCATGCGGTTCCCGGACCAGACCGGGATACGCCCGCTCTTCTTGCTCGCCCGCGTGACGTAGGCCGTGAGTTCGCGCACGCGCACGAATTCCAACAAACGCCCACCGAACCAGAAGCAGTCCCCCGGCGCCAGGCGCGCAATGAAACTCTCGTCCACCGTGCCCAGCGCGCTGCCGCTCACCATCTGCAGCCGCATCGTGGTCTCGGAGACGATGGTGCCGACCTGCAGCCGGTGCCGGTGCGCGATGGCGCGGTTGGTGACGCGGAACCGGCCGTCCACCACCTGCAGCCGGTGGTACTCGGGATAGGCCGCGAGACTGGCGCCGCCCTGCCCCGCGAAGGCCAGCGCCCAGTCGAACTCCGCGCGCGTGAGCGCGGCGTAGGCCGGCGCGCCGCGCACCTCCTCGAACATGGCCGGCGCGCCCCAGCCGCCGCCGGGCAGCGCCTCGGCCTCGAAGCCGCCGCCCAGTGCGCAGGTCACCAGGTGCTGCACCAGCACGTCCATGGGCTTTGCCGGGCTGCGCCGCGGCTCGACCGCGCCGGCCTCGGCCGCGCGGCGCAGGGCCGCGGCCTCCAGCAGCTCGAACAGCTGCGTGGGCACCAGCGTGGCGCGGCTGGCCCGGCCCGGCGCGTGGCCGGAGCGCCCGGCGCGCTGCAGCAGCCGCGCCACGCCCTTGGGGCTGCCGATCTGCAGCACGCGCTCCACGGGCAGGAAATCCACGCCCAGGTCCAGCGAGGACGTCGCCACCACCGCCTTGAGCCGCCCGTCCTTGAGGCCCTGCTCCACCCACTCGCGCAACGAGCGGTCCAGCGAGCCGTGGTGCAGCGCGATCAGCCCGGCCCAGTCCGGGCGCGCCTCCAGCAGGCGCTGGTACCAGACCTCGCTTTGCGCGCGCACGTTGGTGAAGACCAGCGAGGTGGCGGCGGCGTCGATCTCGCGCACCACCGCGGGCAGCATCTGCACGCCCAGCTGCCCGGGCCAGGAAAAGCGCGCCGGCCCGGGCGGCAGCAGCGTGTCCACGGTCAGCTTCTTGGCGATGCGCCCTTGCACCAGCCGCCCGCCGCCGGGGCCGGCGAGGGTTTCCAGGGCCTCCTCCAGGTTGCCCAGCGTCGCGCTCAGGCCCCAGGTGACCAGCCCCGGGTTCCACCTTCGCAGCCGCGCCAGCGCCAGCTGCACCTGCACGCCGCGCTTGCTGCCGATGAGCTCGTGCCACTCGTCCACCACCACGGTGTGCACGGCGCCCAGCTCGGCGCGGGCGTCGGCGCGCGTGAGCAGCAGGCTCAGCGACTCCGGCGTGGTCACCAGCGCCTGCGGGCGCTGCCGCTCCTGGCGCTGGCGCTCGGCGCTCGTGGTGTCGCCCGTGCGCTGCGCCAGCGCGAAGCCCGGCGCCACCCCGGGCAGCGGCCGCGCCAGCGCGCGCGCCGTGTCGGCGGCCAGCGCGCGCATCGGCGTGATCCACAGCACCTGCAGCCCCTGGGCCGCCGTGCGCCGCGCCAGCGCGCCCAGCCACACCGCGTAGGTCTTGCCGGAGCCGGTGGTGGCGTGCAGCAGGCCGCTCTCGCCCGCGGCCATCGCCGCCCAGACCTCGCGCTGGAACGGGAACGGCGTCCAGCCCTGGGCCGCGAACCAGGCTTCGGCGGCCGGGTCGGCGGGCGTCTTGCGGCGGGCCGCCGGGCGGACGGAGCTCATGGCAGTCGGCGGGAGCGGTGGAATTCAGGGATGCGGGCGCGAAGCGCGCGCGGGCCTGCAGCGTATACGGCCGGCAAACCCCGGGCGCCGCCCATGGCGGTGCGCCCGCGGCTGCGCCAGCATCGCTGGTCCCTCAACGCCGAAGAAGGAGTGCCTCATGCGTGTCCTGTTCCCCGTGCTGCTGGGCGCCGCCCTGCTGTCCGCCTGTGCCCAGTCGCCGCGGCCCGGCGGCGGCGGCAGTGCCGGCTCGCCGATGACCTTCTTCGTCACCAGCACCGGGCTGGGCCGCGGCGCCGACCTGGGCGGCCTGGCCGGCGCCGACCGCCACTGCCAGGCGCTGGCCGAGGACGTGAAGGCCGGCAACCGCAACTGGCGCGCCTACCTCAGCACCAGCGCCGCGCCGGGGCAGCCGGCCGTCAACGCGCGCGACCGCATCGGCCCCGGCCCGTGGCGCAACGCCAAGGGCGTGGTCATCGCCGAGAACGTGGCGCAGCTGCACAGTGCGAACAACAACCTCAACAAGCAGACCGCGCTCACCGAGAAGGGCGACGTGGTCAACGGCCGCGGCGACACGCCCAACCTGCACGACGTGCTCACCGGCACGCAGGCCGACGGCACCGCCTTCCCCGCCAGCGGCAACGACATGACCTGCCGCAACTGGACCCACAGCGGCGAGGGTGCGGCCATGGTCGGCCACCACGACCGCATCGGCCTCAACGACAGCGCCGAGGCCAGGTCCTGGAACGCCTCGCACCCGAGCCGCGGCTGCAGCCAGGACGCGCTCAAGGCCACCGGCGGCGCGGGGCTGCTCTACTGCTTCGCGGCGCAATAGCGGGCTGAAGCGGCGCGAAGCGCGGCGCCGCGCTCAGGCCGGGCGGGCGTGTCCCGGGAAGTCCGCGACCAGCTTCTCCAGCGCCACCACGTCCACCGGCTTGACCAGGTGGGCATCGAACCCGGCATCGGCCGAGCGCTGGCGGTCGGCGGCCTGGCCCCAGCCGGTGACGGCCACCAGCAGCGACTGCGCCGCCCAGGGCTGCTGGCGGATGCGGCGGCAGGCCTCGCAGCCGTCCAGGCCCGGCAGGCCCAGGTCCAGCAGCAGCACCTCGGGCCGCAGCTGCGCCGCCAGCTCCACGGCCTGCAGCCCGTCATAGGCGGTGTGCGCCTCATGGCCGTTGAGCTGCAGCAGCATCGCCAGGCTGTCGGCGCTGTCGGCGTTGTCGTCCACGATCAGGATGCGCCGCCCGCTCGGGGCGGCGCCGCCGTCGTGCGCGGGCGGGAAAGCGTCTGGGGACATCGGTACGTCGGGGGAGTTGAGCATGGCGGGCGCGGCCGGGGACGCCGCGAAAAAAAGCGTTCGAAGCATTCTGGGCGGCCGACGCAGATGGGGCCACCGGGACAACTGACAAGGCCTGCGTGCCGTCCTTGGACCCCGGCCCGGCGCCAGGGTTCACCGGGCGGGACGCCGCGAGCGGCACCCGGCGCCACTATCCCATGCCCGAGGCAGGGCTTCAGCGTTGCGGCTGCATCCATTGGCGCCGAGTGCTGCGTACCAGCGGGATGTCCTGACACCCCTGGGGAAACCGCATGCTTCCACCTGCACCGCATTCGTTCCGCGGCCGCGCCGAAGCCCCGGGAGCGCCCGTGCCCGTCCCGCTCGCCTGCAACGGCGCCCACGAGCCGCGGCGACGGTTGAATGCGCTGCTGCTGGCGCTGGCCGGTGCGGTGGTGGCGACCGCCGTCCCTGCCATGCCCCTGGCGCCGGGCAGCGACGCGGAGGTGATCGAGCGCCTGCCGCCGCGCCTGCTGCCGCGCAATGCGGCGTCCGCGCCGGTGCCCGACCCGGCGCAGGCGGCCCGGGCGGCGCGCGAGCTGATCGGGGCGGCCCGCGCCGCCGGCGACCCGCGCCCGGCCGGCCAGGCGCTGGCGCTGCTGGCGCCGTGGCGCGACGCACCCGACGCGCCGCCGGAGGTGGCGCTGCTGCTGGC
>NZ_VIDQ01000070.1 GCF_009760915.1 Azohydromonas aeria | reverse complement strand
TCCCTCGACCCGCCGGTTGCTGGATTGGGCTCGCGATGCCTTCGCCAAGATCGAGGCGCAGATCGTGATCTGCGTGGCCGATGCCGTTGGCCGCGCGAATGCCGCGAAGCTGCTGTTGGCTGTCCACGCTCCACGGCCCGGCACGGATGTCAGCCGCATCGAGTGGCTCAAGACGCCACCCAGGCGCCACAGTCCCACCACGCTGGCCGAGACAATGGAGAAGGTGCGCTACCTCAAGTCACTGGGCGTGCACGAATGGGATCTCTCTGGCGTTGTGCTGGCACGGCAGCAGGCCTACGCACGACAGATCCAGGCCCGGCGGCCCTACAGGTCTCGCGACATCAGGATCGCCGCACAGCTTGTCGAGGTGGTGTGCTTCCTGCGCGTGACGCTGCTGGAACTCACCGACGCGGCGCTGCATCTGGCCAGCCGGCGCGCACAGCAGCTCGTGCGCTCGGCGGCCGAGCGCGCCCGCACCCGGCATGCCCAGGAAAGCACGACCCAGCTGCGACAGGCTGCCCTGGCCAAGGCGGTGCTGCACGACAGCACCAAGTCCTGGGAGGAGCGTGTGCTGCAGGCGCAGGCGCTGCTGGCCACGGTCGGCGATGCCGTGCCGGTCAGCTTCGCGGCGCGGGTGCGCAAGGCGCTGGCCGAGGACTCGACCCGTGTCCACACCTGTCTCGACGTGCTTTCTGGCCTGGAGTTCCAGGGAGGACCCAAGGACGCCGGGTTCGCACAATGGCAGGCGTGGACAGCTCTGCGCGCTCGCCCAGGCCATAAGGATGTCGGGCGCGACGAGTTGCCGGACGTGGGGGCGGCTTGGAGCAGCCTGGTGCACAACCCGGACCGCAAGGCCGGCTGGTGGGCCTTCGAGGCCAGCACGATGCTGGCATTGCGCCGCAGCCTGCGCCGCGGCTCGGTCTGGATCGACCACTCCTTGAGCTTCCAGGGCCGCGAGCAGTTGCTCATTCCGCCCCTGCAGTGGGCGCTGCAGCAGCGCGAGCACGTGGAGCTGCTGGGCGTGCAGGGATC
The DNA here is from genome assembly GCF_009760915.1 of Azohydromonas aeria. Lineage (GTDB taxonomy): Bacteria > Pseudomonadota > Gammaproteobacteria > Burkholderiales > Burkholderiaceae_C > Azohydromonas > Azohydromonas aeria. The sequence continues at coordinate 38,446 of NZ_VIDQ01000070.1, read as the reverse complement.
GTTCGACGCGCTGCTGATGCCGCTGGTGGCAGCCATCCACGCAGGCATGCAGGCCCTGGTGGAGGCCCTGCGCGTGGGCAAGGTGGAGATCGGCACGGATCGCATGCTGCACCTGCCGGCCCTGTCGGCGCTGCCCGATGATGGCGAGCCGGTGCGCACGCGCGAGGCCATCTACCAGCGCATCGGTGACGTCCAGCTGCCTGACCTCATCCTGGAGGTGGACGCCGCCACCAACTTCAGCGATGCGCTGCTTGGGCACCGGGCCACATCCTCGCAGGAGCTCATCGCGGTGTACGGCGCGCTGCTGGCGCACGGTACGGACCTCGATGCCCGGGGCGTGGCGCACATGATTCCCGAACTGGACGCTGCCCAGATCCTTGTCGCTATGCGCGCTATCGAAGGCAGCGGCCGGCTGCGCCGCGCCAACGAGCGCGTGGCCGAGTTCCAGAGCCGCATTCCGCTGGCAGCACTCTGGGGCGAAGGCGACAAGGCGTCGAGCGACATGCTCGCGCTCGATGCGTCACGGCACCTTTGGAACGCGCGCGTCGATCCGCGCCGTCGCACCTATGCCGCGGGCATCTACACCCACCTGCGTGACCGCTGGGGCATCGTCTACGACCAGCCCATCGTGCTCGGCGAGCGCCAGGCGGGCGCGGCTATCGAGGGCGTCGAGCAGCACAACCGCATCGAGGACCGCATCCGGCTGTCATTGGTTGCTTGCGATACCCACGGCTGGACGGACGCCGCGATGGGGGTTGCGAAGCTCCTGGGGTTCGATCTGTGTCCGCGCCTGCGTGACCTGGCCGAACGAAAACTTTTTCTACCCAGGCCGTACCTCATTCCCGACGAGTTGGATGCCGTGACGGAACGACGCGTTTCCCTCAAGGCCATCGAGCGCGGTTGGCCGGAACTGCTGCGCTTGGCCGCGTCGATTCGCAGTGGCCGCGTGTCGGCGGCGCAGGTGATGCAGCGCTTTGGCTCGGCGGCGCGGGGCGATCCCGTTCACCGGGCCGCCGAGCATCTGGGGCGGCTGCTCAGAACGGTGTTCCTATGCGACTACCTGGCCGTGGCGGACTTCCGGCGCGAGATCCACACGCTGCTCTCGCGTGGCGAATCCGTGCACCAGCTGCAGCGCGCGGTCTACAGCGGCCGTATAGCGCCCGAGCGTGGCCGGCGTCCTGACGAGTTGCGGGCCATCTCGGGTGCTCACTGTCTGCTTTCGAATACCGTGATTGCCTGGAATACCATGAAGATGCACGACGTGGTCCTCGCGCTGCGCGGCAGCGGCATGCGCATCGAGGACGACTGGCTGCGGCGCATCGGACCGGCCCACTTCGGGCACATCAACTTCCGCGGCACAATGAGGTTTGCCATTGACCGCTTTGCGCAGTCGCTGGTTCAAAGCCCGCCCGTGCGATCGCTCAAACAACAGCCGGGCTGATCTCAAGCCATGGCATGCATGGCACGCGGTAGTTACTTGGCCGTCGCCGTCAATGCCACGAGGTATTCGGCAATGTCGAGCGTACCGTCCTTGTCAGGATTGGCCGCCTCGAACACGCTCTTGCTCTTGATGCCCGCGTTGCGGGCCTCCTTCTCGTCGAGCGTGCCATCGTTGTCAGGGTTGGCCGCCACGAACTGGGCCACGATCGCCGCTGCGAATTCCTGCTTGTCCAGCGATCCGTCCTTGTCAGGGTTGGCTTTGTGAAAAGCCTTCTCGGCGATGCCGAACTTCTTCGCCTCGGCCAGATCCACGGTGCCGTTCTTGTTCGCGTCGGCCTTGGCAAAGGCAGGCTCCACCTGGGCATCGGTCAATTGAGGATCAGCAGCCAGGGCCAGCGATGTCGTGAGCGACAGAGCTGCAAGGGCAAGCAGGGATTTCATCTGGGTGACTCCGGGACAATGCATTGTTGTCGGCCTGACGAAGCCAGGCTCTTTCGAGCCTGTCGGTACTCCGAAATAGTCTATCTATGCAGCCTGTTCCCTTGACCCAGCAAAGGGTAGTGGGCGTTGTGGTAGCTCAGGTGCCCTGCGTGAGGCCATGCTCGCGCGCGTAGTGCAACAGCTCCACCGCGGTGGTGACGCCGAGCTTCTGGCGGACCTGCGTCTGGTAGTTGGACACTGTCTTGGGGCTCAGGTGAAGCCGCCTGGAGATCTCCTCCACGCTGGCACCCTCGATCAGCGCGCGCAGGATATCGAACTCGCGCGTGGACAGGCGCAAGTGTGGGGCCGCGGACTGCGCGTGGGCCTCCTCTCGCTCCACCGCCGCGGCCACGTCGGGCGACAGCGGCCGCTCGCCGCGCACTGCGCGGTGCACCGCATCCACCAGCACCTGCGGTGCGCTGCTCTTGGTGACGAAGCCGGCCGCGCCTGCACGCAGGCACTGCAGCACCAGAGGGACGCTGTCGTGCATGGTGAACACCAGCACGCGCACCTGCGGGCGGCGCTGCTGCAGCCGCTGCAGCAACTCCAGTCCGCTGCGTCCGGGCAGTGACAGGTCCAGGACCAGCAGGTCCGGTGGGTCGGCCGAGTCCGGCGACAGCGCGGCGTAGGCGCTGTCCGCGTCAGCGAACTCGGCGGCTACCTCGATGTTCTCCAGCTCCAGCAATCGCCGGTATCCCGCTCGCACCACGGCGTGGTCATCCACCAGGGCAACACGCAAGGCGCCCGTGTTCATGGCTGTGCCTCCTGCGGATGGCTTTCGACGGCAAAGCACGCCCGCAGCCGCAACCCGCCGGCTGCGTGGCTGGTGTCAGCGGTACCCCAGTCGAACTCGCCGCCCAGGGCCCACACCCGTTCCTTGATCCCGGCCAGGCCACTGCCGCGCTGCATCGCGGCCTCCAGGTTGTCCAGTCCGCAGCCGTCGTCCTGCACCGACCACTGCAGCCGCAGCGCCTGCCCACCACCATCCTCAACGTGCAGCGCCAGCCTCACGTGCTGGGCCCCGGCGTGGCGGGCGACGTTGGTCAGTGCCTCCTGGCTCATGCGGTAGAGGCCCAGCACCATCTCCTGCGGCAGTGCCAGCGTGTCGTCCGCGGTTGTGATGGCCAGTTCGATGTGCGGTCCGTGGCCATGCGCCGCAGCGCTCCAGCCAGCCACAAGCTCCTGCAGCATCTGGCGCAGCCGGCCCAGCGTCGGTTCGGCACTGTCGGGACACGCGGTGTCGAAGGGACGCAGGCGTGCCAGCAGTTTCCTCACGTCCTCCTGTACCTGTGCCACCTGCTCGCCCATGCCTGCGGCCACGCCTTGCAGTGCCGGCTGCTCCTGCAGCCGCCGCGTCAACCAGGCCGCATCCACTCGCAGCGCCGTCAGGCGCTGGCCGAACTCGTCATGCAGGTCGCGCGCCAGGCGCTGGCGCTCGTCCTCGCGCAGGCTCAGCAGCCTCAGGCTCAGCAGCCGGCGGGCGTCCTCGCTCCTTTCCTGCTCGGCCACCAGGTGCTTCAGGGCGCGCGCAATGGCCTCGAGCTCGCGGATGGGCATGGGGGGCAGAGCGTGCATGCTGGCCATGTCCCGCCTCTCGACGCGAGCGATGGCGCCCAGCAGCGCCTGCAGTGGCCGCAGGGAGCGGCGCACGTTCCACCGCATCACCGCCAGCATCAGCAAGCAACACAGCGCCAGCAGGGTGAACGTGCCGGCGAGGTTGGACAGCGCCTCGTGCAGCTCGCTGTCCGGCGAGGCGGCCAGCTCCACGGTCCAGGGCAAGCCGTCGGGCCTTGGCACCGTCCACGACACCGCCGGGGTGGGGGCGGGCAACCCCAGCAGTGCGGCCAACCGGGCCCACGCCCCGGCACGCTGCGGCGCTGCCGCGTCCTCAGGGCCGAGCAGGATGCGGCCTTGGGTATCGCGCACCGACAAGCGCATGTGGCGCAGCCCGGGAAGCGAGCGCAGCGCCGCCAGCGCGGCTGCGTGGTCCTGCGTCGCGATGGTGGCCAGCGTCGCCCCCGCGCGCGCCAGGGCGAGCGAGCCTTCCATTTCACGCTGCGTGTCCTCGCGCATGCGCAACAGCCCCAGCACCAGGCACAGGGCCAGCGCGCCCAGCGCCACCGCCAGCGCCCGGCGCATCACCAGCCGCGGCAGCTCCATGGGCAGCGGTGGCAGGGGTGTTGCGGGCATCTGCACGGCCATGGTGGCGCCGGGACTTGCGTGGAAGGCTTGCATCAGTTCTGAACCGAAAAACGGAAGGGGCCCTGTGCGGCCACGGCCACACCCGGGTGACTATCGCAGCGCAAGCACGTCAGCGGCTGCGATGGTCCGCAAGTCGGGAAGAATTCCCGAGGGCGTCATGCGCCGGCGCGCATAGGCTGCATGCCTAAATCGACCAATTGAAAACTGGTGGCCAGCGGAGCCGGTGCGCACAACTGCGCTAGCGCGCAGGCGATGACCGCCCGCTCCAGCATGGCTGCCATGACCACCAACGAGGAGACGCCGTTGCATTCCAAGAAGTCCCGGGGCCCGAAGCCGGTCGCATTACCGCGCCCGCTCGCCATGGCCCTGTGCGCGTGCGGGCTGCTGTCCCTGCCGCTGGCGGGCCAGGCCCAGTCCGCGCAAACGCCCACTGCCACGGTGGAGATCATCGGCACCTCGCCGCTGCCCGGGCAGGGCGTGGACCGCAACCTGCTGCCCTACAGCACGCAAAGCGTGCGCCGCGAGCGGCTGGACGAGAGCAAGGCCGACAACCTCATCGACTTCATGAACCGCAACCTGCCCGGGGTGCAGGTCAACGACGTGCAGGGCAGCCCCTTCCAGGGCGACCTGACCTACCGGGGCTTCCGCGCCTCGCCGCTGCTGGGCGCGGCACAGGGCATCTCGGTGTACCTGGACGGTGTGCGCGTCAACGAGCCCTTCGGCGACGTCGTCAACTGGGACCTGATCCCGGAGTTCTCCATCAACAGCCTGACGCTGGTGCCGGGCGCCAACCCGGCCTTCGGGCTCAACACCCTGGGCGGCGCACTGTCCTTCACCACGCACAGCGGCCTCACCGCGCCGGGCGTGCGCGCCGAGATCTCCGCGGGCAGTTTCGGTCGCAAGCGCCTGGACCTGAGCTACGGCACCAGCGACGACACGGGCTGGCACAGCTACGTGGCCGGCGGCCTGTTCGACGAGAACGGCTGGCGCGACCACTCCGACGGCCGGCTGGGCAACGTGCTGGCCAAGGTGGGCCACCGCGCCGGCGACACCGAGTGGGACGTGGCGCTGCAGCTCGGCCGCAGCCGCCTGGTGGGCAACGGCCTGGTGCCGGCCTACACGCTGGACGAGGACGGCGGCGTCGTCACGCGCGAGCCCGACCTCTACGCCAACCGCCGCGAGAGCGTCTACACCCACCCCGACCGCACCACCAACCGGCTGGCGCAGCTCAGCCTGAACATGCGCCACCAGATCGACGCCACCACCGAGCTGGCGGCGCTGGCCTACGTGCGCAATTCGCGCCGCGACACCGTCAACGGCGACGAGGCCGAGGAACCCGATGGGGACGAAAACGCCTCCTTCAACACCACGCACACGCGCCAGAAGAGCGCCGGCGTGGCACTGAGCCTCTCGGGCAAGACCGGTGCGCACCAGTGGCAGCTCGGCGCCACGGTCGATGGCAGCCGCACGCGCTTCCACGAAACCGAGCAGGAAGGCTTCTTCGACGACAGCCGCGGCGTGCTGCCCGGCGACGAGGAGGCCGAGCTGGGTGCGCGCGTATCGGGCCGCTCGCTGGCCTTCGGCCTCTACGGCACCGACACCTGGCGCGTGGCGCCGCGCACGCACCTCACGGGCACACTGCGCTACAACCACGCCCGCGTGAGCAACCAGCTCACAAGCGTGGACGACGACACCGGCGCGGTCAACGAGCGGCCCAACGAGAAGTTCCGCTACAACAGCCTCAACCCCGCGCTGGGCATCGCCCACCAGCTCGAAGGCGGCCCCACGCTTTTCGCCAACGTCGCGCGCAACAACCGAGTGCCCACCGTCATCGAGCTGGGCTGCGCCGACCCCGAGGAACCGTGCCGGCTGCCCGCGGGGCTGCAGGCCGACCCGTACCTGAAGCAGGTCGTCTCGCGCACGGCCGAGGTCGGCATGCGCTGGCCGCTGAGCCGTTCGCTGCAGTTCAGCGCCGCGGCCTACCGCACCATCAACCGCGACGACATCCTCTTCCGCAGCGTCAGTGCCACCAGCCAGCAGGGCTACTTCGAAAACTTCGCGCGCACGCGCCACCAGGGCATCGACCTGGACCTGCAGGGGCGCCTGGGCGCCGTGTCCTGGACGCTGGGCTACAGCTTCCTGCAGGCCACCTACGAGGCCAACGGGGTGCTGCGCCAGGGCGAGCGCAACGTCACGGTGGTGCCGGGCACGCGCATCGCGGGGCTGCCCAAGCACAGCCTGAAGCTGGGCGCGGACTGGCGCTTCGCACCGGGCTGGAGCGTCGGCGGCGACGTGCAGGCGCTGTCGCGGCGCGGCACTGCCGGCAACGAGGACGGGCGCATCGAGGACGACGAGGACGAGATCGTGGACCTGGGCCTGCCGGGCCACGCGGTGTTCAACCTGCGCGCGAGCTGGCGTCCCCAGGTGCTGCCGCAGCAGCAGGGCTGGGAGTTCTTTGCCAAGGTCAACAACGTCTTCGACCGCCGCTACGAGAGCTTCGGTGCCCTGGCCGAGACGGTGTTCACCCCCACCGGCAGCTACAGCGGCGACGAGCGCGACGCGGTGTTCGTTGCGCCCGGCGCGCCGCGCAGCTTCTTCGTGGGGGCGCGGTACCGCTTCTGATCCCGCAGCGGCCTACCCCTTTCGCCGCAAGCCATCGCGCGCCGGCATCCGGCGGGGGGATACAAACGAGCAGGCCCATGCCTGTCAGGCTGCACTTCACTGAGCCATCGAGCGCATGCACGTCCGGGCGCCGGACGTGTTGGGTCCCGAAGGCGCCTCGAACACAGCCCTCCTCAATAGAGGGGCGGGGTGCCTTCGGGCATTTTTTCCGGCGAATGGAATGACCCGTGGCGCTCGCGTAGCGTTGCCATATGAAAGGAGAGCCTGCATGTCCAAGCAGTTCATGGTTGCCGTGCTTGCAATGGCCGCCACGGCCGCAGCCGCCCAGACCGCCTGGGTGTCGAGCGAGAAGGACCATGCGCTGACGCTGGTGGACCTCAAGACGCAGGCCGTGGCCGGCGTGATCAACACCTGCAAGCGCCCGCGCCACATGCAGGTGGCGCCGGACGGCAAGCGGCTGTTCGTGGCCTGCACCGAGTCCGGCCAGGCCGACGTGATCGACATCGCGAGCCGCAAGTCGGTCGGCCGCGTCGCGCTGGGCGACGATCCCGAGGCCTTCGACTTCTCCAGGGACGGCAAGACGCTGTTCGTGTCGGCCGAGGACGAGGGTGCGCTGGTGACCATCGACGCGGCCAGCGGCAAGACGCTGGCCTCGGTGCCGGTGGGCAAGGAGCCCGAGGGCGTGAAGACCTCGCCCGACGGCAAGCTGGTGTTCGTCACCTCCGAGGTGGCCAACATGGTCCACGTGGTGGACACGGCCAGCGGCAAGCTGGTGAAGAACATCCCGGCCGGCAAGCGCCCGCGCCGCATGGTGTTCACGCCCGACGGCGCGCAGCTGTGGGTGAGCAACGAGCTCGACGCGAGCGTGAGCGTCATCTCGGTCAAGGACCTGGCCGTGGCCCACACCATCAAGCTGGCGCTCAAGGGCGCGCGCGCCGAGGACATCACGCCCGTGGGCCTGACCATGACGCGCGGCGGCAAGACCGCCTTCGTCTCCATGGGGCGCGCCAACCACGTCGGCTTCATCGACGTGGCCAGCCGCCAGCTCACCAAGACCGTGCTGGTGGGCAAGCGCGCCTGGCACGTGGCACTGAGCCCCGACGAGAGCCGCCTGGTGGTGAGCAACGGCCTGAGCGACGACGTGACCCTCGTGGACGTGGCCGCGGGCAAGGCGCTCAAGAGCGTGCCCGTGGGACGCGTGCCGTACATGGCGGTGGTACTGCCCTGAAGCGCCTTGACCCCATGCTGCCTGGGCCTGCGCAAGCCGGTCCCCGCATGGACGCGCACCGCCGCTGCTGCCCGAGTCAGCTTGCCCGAGATCACTGTCATGCCGGCAGCCGCTCTACCTCATGCGAAAGCGGCCAGCTCTCCCCCGGATAGACGAGAACCTCCTCATCAACAGGCGGCCTGAATGGTGCTTGACTCTCACCCGGTCCACAGTTGGACCAAGGAGGTAACCAATGACAGCACCGGACAAGACGCGCCGCGACTTCGTCAAGCGTGGCGCTTATGTGGCCCCGGCGATCCTGACGCTCGCAGCGGCGCCCGAGTTCGCCAAGGCAGGTTCGATCAAGCCGCCTGGACCACCAGGTGGGCCACCAGGCGGGGGGCCTCCCGGCAAGCCCCCGGGGAAGCCACCAGGTTGGCCTCCCGGTAGGCCTTGACCCGCTCCACTGGCCCGGCACAGCCGGGCCGGCTCGATCGCACCGTTCTTGGAGCGACAAGCCCACAGGAAGACCTGTTTCTTCCTGCCTCAAACAGTACCCTGCCAGCCCAAGCCGCCACTCCCAGCCCCGGCAATCGCACCGGCTTCAGTGCTTGGCAGGTGCAAGACCTCAAGGGCGGTGTGCCAAGGCCCTTCGGCTGGCATCAGCATGCCGTTCCTTGTGGGAATCGCTGCTGCACTCCTGGCCTGACTCAGAGCCTGTCCTTTCTGTCTGGCACGGTCAGACCGGCTGCGGCGCATCGGGCCGGTCTATTTCGGCCACATCAACTTCCGCGGCACGATGCGCTTTGGCGTGGAGCGGCACGCGCAGTCACTGATACATGATCGCGTTGAGCGATCTCGCCACCCAGGGATCGGCTGAAAACGCGCGCTCATTCCAACTTCAAGTCGTCACTGAAAGATCACCGTTCGCCCTGAGCTTGTCGAAGGGCGTGTAGGCTGGCTGTGCCGGGGGCTTCGACAGGCTCAGCCCGAACGGGCTTTCTTCCAGTGCGAATGAAGAACTGGAATCAGACGCCTGCAGTGACGCCAAGTCACTGGCACGGGAACGACTGCACCGGCTGTCCGAGCTTTCTTGTCCACATTCGCTTGAGCAAGCGCTTCCTCTGCCAGAGTAGGCGCATGGCTGGCTCGATGGTGCCCTGCCTTCCATTTCCACTTCAGGCAAGGACAAGCCCTGACGCATGACGGATCGCGCGACGGTTGACCTTGAGCAGGCCTCGAGCTCCGATCACTGGCACACGCTGTCCCGAGCCGGGACGGAGCAGGCGCTACAGACCGGCCCCGCGGGACTGACCGAGGCCGAGGCGTGTCGCCGGCTGGCCCAGTATGGGCCCAACCGGCTGGCGCCACCGAAGCGCCGCGGGCCGCTGCTGCGGCTGCTGCTGCAGTTCCACAACATCCTGTTGTACGTGATGATGGCCGCCGCGGCCATCACCGCGCTGCTGGGGCATTGGGTCGACACGGGCGTGCTGATGATGGCCGTGGTCATCAACGCCATCATCGGTTTCATCCAGGAAGGCAAGGCCGAGTCCGCGCTGGACGCCATCCGGGCCATGCTCTCGCCGCACGCCACCGTGGTCCGCGAGGGCGTGCGGCGAGAGATCGACGCCGCGGAGCTGGTGCCTGGCGACGTGGTCGTGCTCGCGTCCGGGGACAGGGTGCCGGCCGACGTGCGCCTGGTCGCGGTCAAGGAGCTGCGCGTCGAGGAAGCGGCGCTGACCGGCGAGTCCTTGCCCGTGGAAAAGAGCGATGCCGCCGTGGCCGCGGACGCTGCGCTGGGCGACCGCTTCGGCATGGCGTACTCCGGCACGCTGGTGGTCTACGGGCAGGCCACGGGCATCGTCGTGACGACCGGCTCGGCCACCGAGCTGGGCAAGATCAACCAGATGCTCTGCGGCATCCAGAGCCTGAGCACGCCGCTGCTGCGGCAGGTGGACCGCTTCGGGCGGGTGCTCGCGCAGGCCATCCTGGCCGTGTCGGCGGCAACCTTCGCGCTGGGCACCCTGTGGCGCGGACACGCCGCGTCCGAGATGTTCATGATGGTGGTGGCGCTGGCCGCCTCGGCCATCCCCGAGGGGCTGCCGGCGATCATGACGGTCACGCTCGCGCTGGGCGTGCAGCGCATGGCGCGGCGCAACGCCATCATCCGGCGCCTGCCGGCGGTGGAGGCCCTGGGCTCGGTGACGGTGATCTGTTCCGACAAGACCGGCACGCTGACCCGCAACGAGATGACCGTGCAGCGCGTGGTGTGCGCGGGCCATGTTTTCGATGTCAGCGGCGTGGGCTATGAGCCGGTGGGCGAGATCAGCGCCCATGGCCATGCCGTGGACCCTGACCACTATCCGGCGCTGGCCCTGGCCATCCGTGCCGGCGTGCTGTGCAACGATGCGCGGCTGCGCCAGGAGGCCGGGCTGTGGCGCGTCGAGGGCGACCCTACCGAGGGCGCGCTGCTCGTCCTCGGCGGCAAGACCGGTTTCACCCAGCACCTAGGCGAGGAGGCATGGCCGCGGCTGGAGTCGATCCCGTTCGAGTCGCAGCACCGCTTCATGGCCACGTTCCACCGTGACTCCGATGGCCAGCCCTGGATCTTTGTCAAGGGGGCGCCCGAGCGCGTCCTGGACATGTGCCGGGCGCAGGCAGGCGACGGCGGCGAGCAGCCGCTGGACGTGGACTACTGGCGCCGCATGGCCACCGACACGGCAGCCCAGGGCCTGCGGCTGCTGGGACTGGCCTGCAGGCGGGCCGGACCCGCCGCCGAGCGGCTGACCTTCGACGATGCACAGTCGGACTACGTGATGCTGGCGCTGGTCGGCATCATCGACCCGCCACGCGAGGAGGCGCTGCACGCGGTGCGCGAGTGCCACCAGGCGGGCATTCGCGTCAAGATGATCACGGGCGACCATGCCGAGACGGCGCGCGCCATCGGCGCGCAGCTGGCCATCGGTGTGGGCAAGCCTGCCATCACCGGCGCGGAGCTGTCGCTGATGGACGATGCGGCGCTGCGCCGCGTGGCCATGGAGGTGGATGTCTTCGCGCGGGCCAGTCCCGAGCACAAGCTGCGCCTGGTGCAGGCACTCCAGGCCGGCGGGCAGGTCGTGTCCATGACGGGCGACGGCGTCAACGATGCGCCGGCCCTCAAGCGCGCCGATGTGGGTGTGGCCATGGGTCTCAAGGGCACCGAGGCCGCCAAGGAGGCGGCCGACATGGTGCTGGCCGACGACAACTTCGCCACCATCGCCCGCGCCGTGCGGGAGGGCCGCGCGGTCTACGACAACCTCAAGAAGTTCATCCTCTTCATGCTGCCGACCAACGGCGGCGAAGCCCTGGTGGTGATCGCGGCCATCCTGTTCGAGCTGGCGCTGCCGCTCACGCCGGCCCAGGTGCTGTGGATCAACATGGTGACCTCCAGCACGCTGGGACTGGCGCTGGCCTTCGAGCCCGCGGAGCGCGACATCATGCAGCGCCGGCCGCGGCCGTCCGGCGAGGCGCTGCTGTCGGGCTTCTTCGTCTGGCGGGTGCTGATGGTGTCGGTCCTGATGATGACGGGCGCGCTGGGCCTGTTCCTCTGGGAACTGGGCCAGGGCACCCCTATCGACACCGCGCGCACGATGGTTGTCAACGCGGTGGTCGTGGCGGAGATGTTCTACCTGGTCAACAGCCGCTTCATCCTGGCCCCGGTGGCCAACCGGGAGGGCCTGCTGGGCAACCGCTACGTCCTCTGGGCCATTGCCGCGTGCATCCCGCTGCAGCTGGCCTACACCCACGCGCCGGTCATGCAAGCCATCTTCGGCTCGACGGAACTGGCGCCGCTGGAGTGGGTCAAGGTCGTGGCGGCCGGCCTGTTCGTGTTCTGTGTGGCCGAGCTCGAAAAGCTCGTGATCCGCCGCACACCGCTGGCGCGACGCATGAGTCATGCACGCGGGGCCAGCCCGCAGCCTCAAGGAGTTCCCCATGGTTGATGCCCGCCAGGCCGGTCCCTTCCCCCAGCGCTTGTTGCTGGCCACCGACCTGAGCGCGCGTTGCGACCGGGCCCTGGACCGGGCCGCGCAACTGGCGCGGCAGTGGGAGGCTGAGCTGGTGGCGCTGCATGTCCTGGATCCCACGGCCTCGCCTGACCAGACCCTGGCCTGGATCGGTGGGGCCAACCATGCGCAGCTGCTGCAGGTGGCGGCGCAGCAGCTCTCACGCGACCTGGGACAGGCGGACGTCCCGGTGGCCCTGCGCCTGGGCGCCGGCAGCGACGTCGCCGCCAAGGTGGCCGAGACCGCCGCGCGTGAGCATGCCGGGCTGGTCGTCACCGCCGTGTCGCAAGGCGGTCCTCTGCGGCAGTTCCTGCTGGGCTCGACCGTCGAGCGCCTGGCGAGGTCGCTGTCGCAGCCGCTGCTGGTGGTGCGCAAGCGGCCCCACGGGCCTTACCAGCGGGTGCTCGTCGCGAGCGACTTCTCGCAGTCCTCCCATCATGCGCTGCGCACCGCCGCGCAGCTGTTGCCGGGGCGTGAGCTGGTGGTCTACCACGCCTGCATGACCACGCTGGTCGGTCTGGCCGATGCCGCGCCGACCGGCGCTGCCAACCTCGAGGCCGAGCAGCGCGAGTGTGCGGCATTCGTGGAGGCCAGCGCGCTGCCCGACCATGTGAGGGTTCGATGCGTCGTCGAGGAAGGCGCTGTCGAAGCGGCCCTGGCCCGGTACGTGCGGCAGCACGACATCGAGCTGGTGGTGATGGGCAGCCGCGGGCGCAGCGCGGTCATGAGCTTGCTGCTGGGCAGCACGGCGGCCCGGTTGCTGGAATGGCTGCCCTGCGACACCCTGCTGGTGCGCGAGCCGCGCGCTGACGGCTGACGCAGGCCGCGCGGCCGTCGCAGGATCAAGGCGGCAGGGCTGCTGCGGCCGTTGCCACGGGGTACTGGCCTTGCCGGGCGCTCCTGGAGCCCGTGGACGATTGCCCGATGAGGACGTTGCTGCTGTTCGTGGCCACCCGCTGGCCGAGATTGCCGGGTGCTACCTGCCTTACCTGTGGCTCAGGCAGGGGCGCTCTGCCTGGCTGCTGATGCCGGCAGCGGCAAGCCTGGCGCTGTTTGCCTGGCTGCTCACGCTGCACGGCACCGCTGCAGGCCGGGTGTACGCGGCCTACGGCGGCGTGGCCTTGGTGTGGCCGTGGGCGGTTGATCATATCCGGCCCACGAGCTGGGACCTCGCCGGCGCCACTGTCGCGCTGGCGGGCATGGGCATCATCATGTTTCAGCCGGCCCGGTAGGGCGCGCGAAGCTGGGCACGAGGGAGCAGTCGGCCCAGCGCCGCAGCACAGACAGCTTGAAGTGAGCCCCGGTGCGCGACGTGCGTGTCCCGTGAGGCTACGACGGCTCCTCGTGGCGAACGTGCCTGCGCACGAGCACGGTGCAGACGGCCAGGATCGAGAGCTTGTAGTAGGCAAACAGCCCTTCGACGAAGGCAGGCTCCTGCGAACCCGGGTGAGGGATCGCCCCGCCGGCCAGCGCGCTCAAGGTTCCCATGCCGGCCATCACGAATGCGGCTCGCACGTCGTGCCAGGCCACCCAGACCACTGGTGCGGCGAAGATCAGCGTGCTGCGAACCGCCTGGTCGCGGCTTGCATTGATCACGGTCCAGGCCAGGAGCCAGGCAAAACCCAGGACAACGGCTCGGCGCAGGGGACTCGGCGACGGAAGCACGGCAGCGTGTGGCCCTTGGCGGGATCACGAAGACCCAGGCCCACACTGTAAGCCCTGGTCAGGCCGGTAGCGACTTCGGAAGACACCGCCATGGCTGCTCGCCCACGTGCGGGCCGGGCGGCTACCGGCGCGGCTCGAGCGGTGGTGGCACCTGCTTGTTGCCGGCCTGGCGCTGGCGAAACAGCGCTGCGCGCGCCAACACGATCGTCGTCACCGGTGCGGTGATGGACAGCACGATGATGATCAGCCACACGTGCAGCGACAGCTCGCCCTGGCGTGCCGAGAAGTGGACGATGGAGGCCAGCGTCACGACCCACGCCGCCAGCGTCGAGGCCAGCGCCGGCGCGTGCATGCGCAGGAAGAAGTCGGGCAGCCGCCGCAGCCCCAGTGCCGCGGCGAGCACCACCATGCCGCTGAGCAGCAGCAACACGGCCACGACGATCTCGCTCAGCGGCGCGCTCATTCGATCACCTCGCCGCGCAACAGGAACTTGGCCAGCGCCACCGAGCTCACGAAGCCGAACAGCACCATCAGCAGCGCGCCCTCGAAGTACATGCTGCTGTCGTAGCGGATGGCCAGCACCAGCATGGTCAGCATGCCCACCACGTACATGAAGTCCAGCGCCAGCACGCGGTCCTGCGCGCTGGGGCCGTGCAGCACGCGCAGCAGCCCGATGCCCAGGGCCAGCGCGTAGAACACCAGCGTCACCGTGATGGCCACGGTCAATACCACGCTCATTCGAAGATCTCCTTCAGCGGCTGCTCGTAGCGGCGCTTGTAGGTGTCGATGAAGGCCGCCTCGTCCTCGACGTCGAAGACGTGCAGCAGCAGCGCGCTGCGGTCGGGGGCGAGCTCGGACCAGACCGTGCCGGGGATGACGGCGGTGATCACCGCCAGCGCCGCCAGCGCGTGCTCGTCGCGCAGTTCCAGCGGGATCACGACGAAGCGGCCGCGCGGCGGACGCCGCCGCGAGCGCAGCACGCCGTGCCCTACCTGCAGCGCCGACACCACCACCTCATAGCCCACCATCAGGATGAGCCGGCCCAGCACCAGCGGCCGGCGTATCGGCCCGGCGGCCGGGCGCAGCGGGGCCATCAGCGCCGGAATCACCAGGGCCAGCACCGCGCCCAGCAGCAGGTGCCCCGGGCTCAGGCTCTCCTGCAGCATCAGCCACAGCGCGAACAGCGCCGCCGACAGCAGCGGCGCGGGCAGCCAGCGCCGCCTCATGGTGCTCTCCCCGGCGCGGCAACCGGCAATGCCGCCGGCGCCACGGGCTGCGCCGCCATCACGGCGTCGATGTAGCGCCCGGGCAGGTGCAGCGTGTCGGCCGTCACGCGCATGTAGCGCAGCGCCGCGTCGCCGTGCACCACCAGCAGCGCGCAGCCCAGCAGCAGCAGCCCGATGGGCAAGGTCTCGACGATGCGCAGCCGCGGCGCCGGCTTGGCCTGCAGCGTCCAGAAGTGGCGCATGCCCACGCGCAGCAGCCCGGTGGCCGCGGCCAGGCCGGAGAGGATCAGCAGCGCGAACAGCACCCAGGCCGCCGCGCCGTGCATGTCCAGCAGCGTGGTGAGCATCGCCAGCTTGGCGACGAAGCCCGACAGCGGCGGCAGCCCCGCCACCACCAGCGCGCACAGCGTGAAGGCCACGCCCAGGAAGGCCAGCGCCGCGGGAATGGCGCGGCCGATGAGCGCCTCCTCCTCGTCGTCGAGGTTGGCATCGGTGATCGGCTCGGCGTCCAGGAAGAACGGCAGCGCCTCGCGCGTGTCGTCGACCACCAGCGGATCGGGCTGCACCTGACGCGCGCGCTCCAGCAGCTCCACCAGCAGGAACAGCGCGCAGCCCGCCAGCGTGGAGCTGGCCAGGTAGTACAACGCGCCGCTGCTGAGCGCGGGCTGGTTGAAGCCCAGCGCGGCGATGAGCGTGCCCGAGGAGGCAATGATGCTGTAGCCCGCCAGGCGGGCGAGCTGCTGCGAGGCCAGCATGCCCACCGAGCCGAAGGCCAGCGTCGCCAGCCCGCCCCACACCAGCGCCTCGCTGCCGAACATGGCCGATGCGCCCGCACCGGTGGGGAAGCACAGCGTCCACAGCCGCAGCACCGCGTACACGCCCACCTTGGTCAGGATCACGAACAGCCCCGCCACCGGCGCGCTGGCCGCCGCGTAGGCCGGCGGCAGCCAGAAGTTCAGCGGCCACAGCGCGGCCTTGGCCAGGAAGGCGATGGCCAGGATCGAGGCGCCGGCGTGCAGCAGGCCGCGGTCGCTCTCGGGCACCACGCGCAGCTTCACCGACAGGTCGGCCATGTTGAGCGTGCCGGCCACGCCGTAGAGCAGCGCCACGCCGATGAGGAACAGCAGCGAGGCCACCAGGTTGATGGCGATGTAGTGCAGCCCGGCGCGCACCCGCGCCGTCCCGTCGCCGTGCAGCAGCAGCCCGTAGCTGGCGGCCAGCAGTACCTCGAAGAAGACGAACAGGTTGAACAGGTCGCCGGTGAGGAAGGCGCCGTACAGCCCCACGAGCTGCAGCTGGAACAGCACGTGGAAGTACACGCCCGCCTGGTGCCAGCGCGCCAGGGCATAGAGCAGCGAGGCCAGCGTCACGCCGCCGGCCAGCACCGTCATCAGCGCCGAGAGCCGGTCGGCCACCAGCACGATGCCGAAGGGCACGGGCCAGTTGCCCGGCAGGTACAGCGCGAAGGCCTGCGCGGCGTCGCCCACGCCCACGCGGCGCAGCAGCAGCACCGCCAGCACCAGCCCGGCCACGGTGGAAGCCAGGTTGAGCACCGCCTTGAGGTTGCGCCGCCTGGTGCCCAGCAGCAGCATGAGCGCCGCCGTCACCAGCGGCAGCAGCACCGGCGCCACCACCAGGTGCTGCAGCGGCAGGCCCAGGGAGGACCAGGGCTCGTTCATGGCCGCTCCTCCTGCCCGTCCACGTGGTCGCCGCCGCTCAGGCCCCGCAGCGCCAGCAGCACCACCAGGAACAGCGCCGTGGTGGCGAAGCCGATGACGATGGCCGTGAGCACCAGCGATTGCGGCAGCGGGTCGGTGTAGTTCTCCAGGTTGGCCGCCAGGCCGGGCTTGACGATGGGCTCCTTGTCAACGGACAGGCTGCCCACGCTGAAGATGAAGAGGTTGACCGCGTACGACAGCAGCGACAGCCCGATGAGCACCTGGAAGGTGCGCGGGCGCAGCACCAGCCACACGCCCGCGCCCGTCATGACGCCGATGGCCAGGGACACCACGATCTCCATCAGGCACTTTCCTCGTTGGGGTTGTTGTCTTCGGGACGGCGGCGCACGCGCAGCGACTGGTGGGCGATGGCCGTGAGCAGCAGCAGCGTCGAGCCCACCACCACGGCGAACACGCCCAGGTCGAAGAAGGTGGCGCTGGGCAGGTGCACCTCGCCGATGAGCGGCAGCGTGAAGTGCGCGGTGTGCGTGGTCAGAAAGGGATGGCCCACGCCCAGCGAGCCCAGCCCGGTGGCGATGGCCAGCAGCAGGCCCACGGCGATCCAGCGCGGCGGGCGCAGCGGCATGCGTGCCTCTACCCAGCGGGTGCCGCCGACCATGTACTGGGCGATGAAGGCGATCCCCACCACCAGCCCGGCCACGAAGCCGCCGCCGGGCTCGTTGTGGCCGCGCAGGAACAGGTGCACGGCGTACATCACCGCCACCGGCAGCAGCAGCCGAACCAGCACGGCGGGCACCTCCAGGTAGCGCTGCTCGCCCTCGGCCGCGCTGGGGCGCTCGCCCAGGTCGCTGTGCACGTTGCCGCCGACCGCGCGCTGCTGCTCGGGCCGGTGGATCACCTCCTGCGGCGGCCGGAAGCGGCGCAGCAGCGCGAACACCGTCAGGCCCACGATGCCCAGCACCGAGATCTCGCCCAGCGTGTCGAAGGCGCGGAAGTCCACCAGCATCACGTTGACGACGTTGGTGCCGCCGC
Organism: Azohydromonas aeria; assembly: GCF_009760915.1. Lineage (GTDB taxonomy): Bacteria > Pseudomonadota > Gammaproteobacteria > Burkholderiales > Burkholderiaceae_C > Azohydromonas > Azohydromonas aeria. The sequence goes on along the minus strand of NZ_VIDQ01000070.1, from coordinate 20,850 downwards.
CGCGCGGCAGCGCGTTCTCCAGGAAGTAGGGCGAGATGCTCAGCGGCGCATGGCGCGTGAGCAGCGCGTAGGACAGCGCGGCCAGCCCCGCGCCCAGCAGCAGTGCCAGCACGAAATCGCGCCGCCGCCGCCAGCGCGCGCGGCCGGCGATGCGCGGATCGTCGCGCTCCACCCGTCGCGGCAGCCAGCGCAGCCCCAGCAGGAACAGCACCAGCGTGACCACCTCGACGGCCAGCTGCGTCAGCGCCAGGTCGGGCGCGGAGAACCAGGCGAAGGTGATGCACAGCGCCAGGCCCACCACGCCCAGCATGGTCAGCGCCGCCAGGCGGTGGAACTTGGCCTGCCACGCCGCGCCGATGGCGCAGGCGCCGGCGATGATCCACAGCAGCACGAACTCCAGCGTGGCCGGCACGCGCGCCCGGTTGCCCCACTCCAGCGGCACGATCAGCGCCGAGCCCTGCGCCGCGGCGCCGGCGATCACCAGCATCCAGAAGAGTTGCGGCTGCAACCGGCGTGTGCCGGCCCAGCGCCGCACGCGCCAGGCCAGCGCGGTGACCCACGCCAGGCCGCGCTCGAACATCCGCTTGCCGTCGAAGGGCATCAGCGGCGCGGTCTTGCTGCGGCGGCGCTTGAAGTGCCCGGCGAAGCGCAGGTAGATCGCCAGGCCCAGCGCCAGCGCGATCACGCTCATCAGCAGCGGCAGGTTGAAGCCATGCCACACCGACAGGCTGTAGTCGGGCAGCGTGCCGCCGACCACCGGCCGCGCCGCGGTGGCCAGCATCGGCCCGATGGACCACGCCGGCAGCGTGCCCACCACCACGCAGGCCAGCACCAGCAGCTCCACGGGCACGCGCATCCAATGCACCGGCTCGTGCGGCCGGCGCGGCAGGTTGCGCGCGGGCGGGCCGAAGAACACGTCATGCCCGAAGCGCAGCGAGTACACCACCGCGAACACGCCCGCCAGCGTGGCGGCCAGCGGCAGCGCGATCTCCACGCCCGGGTGCGCCGTGACGAACACCGTCTCGGCGAAGAACATCTCCTTGGACAGGAAGCCGTTGAGCAGCGGCACGCCGGCCATGGCCGCGCAGGCCACTATGGCCAGCGTGCCCGTGAAGGGCATGCTGCGGTACAGACCGTCCAGGCGCCGCATGTCGCGCGTGCCGGTCTCGTGGTCGATGATGCCCACCGACATGAACAGCGAGGCCTTGAAGGTGGCGTGGTTCATCATGTGGAACACCGCCGCCACCGCCGCCAGCGGGCTGTTGAGCCCCAGCAGCAGCGTCACCAAGCCCAGGTGGCTGATGGTCGAGTACGCCAGCAGCCCCTTGAGGTCGTTCTGGAACATGGCGGCATAGGCGCCCAGCAGCAGCGTCGCCAGACCGGCGCCGCCCACCGTCCAGAACCAGGCGTCGGTGCCCGCGAGCACCGGCCACAGCCGCGCCAGCAGGAACACGCCGGCCTTGACCATGGTGGCCGAGTGCAGGTAGGCCGACACGGGTGTTGGCGCGGCCATGGCATGCGGCAGCCAGAAATGGAAAGGGAACTGCGCGCTCTTGGTGAGCGCGCCCAGCAGGATCAGGCCCAGCGCCAGCGGGTACATCGGGTGTGCGCGCACCGTGTCGCCCGCGGCCAGCACGGCGTCGAGGTCGTGGCTGCCCACGATGTGGCCCAGCATCAGCAGCCCGGCCAGCAGCGCCAGCCCGCCCGTGGCCGTCACGGTGAAGGCCATGCGCGCGCCGCGCCGCGCGTCCTTGCGGTGGTACCAGTAGCCGATGAGCAGGAAGGAGAAGACGCTGGTGAGCTCCCAGAACACGACCAGCTGGATCAGGTTGCCCGCCGTCACCACGCCCAGCATCGCGCCCATGAAGCCCAGCAGCAGCGAGTAGAAGCGGGCCGCCGGGTCCTCGGGCGAAAGGTAGTAGCGCGCGTAAACGATCACGAGCAGCCCCATGCCGCTGACCAGCATCGCGAACATCCAGGCGAAGCCGTCGAGCCGCACGATGATGTCCACGCCCAGCCCCGGCAGCCAGGGCAGCCGCTCGCTCACCACCGCGCCGCCGGCCACTTCCGGATAGAGCAGCGCCAGCGGCACGGCCACGGCCAGTGCCGCCGCGGCCGCCCATAGCGACTCGAGGTTGCGGGCGCTGGTGGGCAGCAGCGCCGCGACGAGGCTGCCGACGAACGGCACAAGCAGCAGTAGCAGAAGTGACATGAGCCCGCAGTCCATGAGCCGGCATACGCTGTCCGGCTGCTGTTGTTCATTGGCAGCTCACCCGCGCACCGCGCTGCAATTGCGCGCGGCTGCTCACCGGGCTGCACCGAGCCATGGCTGACACAGCCAAGACTCACGGCTCGGGAAGGCTTGCTCTGGACAGAGCTGCCGGCAGGCATGCCTCTCCAATGCCCATGCCGCGCAGTGCGGGCAGATCACGGCGCGCGTGACGGCCGTGGCGCGGGTGTGCTTCTGCCCACTAGCATACCCCGGGCGCCGCGCCAGCCCCCGGGCTGGCGCGGCGCGAAACCAATGGCCCGGCGGCGGGTCCACTGCTTCAGCGCCACTGCTGGAGCACGCACACCGCGAGCTGCCGACCCGCCTATCGCGGTGCATGCCTTGCCCTTGCCACCGGCACTGTCGCTGTCCCGGACGGAGCTCATTGCCCGCCATGAGCGCCCACCATCGCAAGGCAACACCGAGGCGGTGTGACTCACCGGAGCGTCGTGCCGTGCGGCGTCCGCAGCCCCGTGGGGAACGCCCATGAGCGCGCTCGGCCCCATCGCTGGTGACGACGGACTTCTCGGCGCAGGCGCGGCGTGCAGCCTGCCGCGCAGCCGAAGTGGCTTGCGCCACCGGCCGGTGGTTTGCTGCGCCGCCCTGCGGCAGGGGCCATGTGCCAGCGGCTGTTGGACCACGCTTGCACACCGCTGCTGGTGGTGGTGCGGCAACAGCCACGCCGGCCGTACCGACGCGTGCTCGTGCCCGTGGACCTGGCTGCCGAGTGTGGAGCATCGCTGGCTCTGGCCCGCGCTGCCGCACCACAGGCGCGCGTGGTGCTCATGACGGTGCAGCATGCGCCCGTGCAGGCTCCTCAGTCCCCTGGGCACCCAGCCCAGGCACCAGCCCTGGCCGGGCGGCCACTTCATGGGCTTGCCCTGCAGGGCGGGCTCCTGCCAGGGCAGTGGGAGTCCATCGTTGTCCAGGCAGACCCTTCCTCGCGCGTCGTTGGGGAGGAACGGACGCAGGACGCCGGCCTCGCCGTGCTTGCACGGCATGCCCGCCCCGCACGCAGCAGCCGCAGCCCGGGAGCGTCGCCCGGCGTGTACTGGCCGAGGGCCGCGCCGACTTGCTGGTCCTGGCGGCCGTTGCGCGGCAGGGCGCGACCGCAGCCCCAGGCACAGCCGGCGGCCAGGGCGACTTCACTCCTGCAGACCCAGACCGACACTCGTGATGCGCCCCTCGTGCAGCGCACGCACCACGAACGTTGCGCTCCCGTGCCGGACATGGTCTCCTGCCACCGGAGGACGTCCGATCTCGCGGGCCAGCCACTCTGCAAGCGTGCTGGAGGGCGCTGCCGGCGCAGGCAGGCCGTAGAACTCGCACACCTGCGCGACCGGCGTGGCGGGGTCCAGCGCAAAGTCGCGGAACACGCTGCGCATCCCCCGCTCGTCGTCCTTTTCTGGCAGCGCCACGCGCAGCCTGCGCGCGGCCACGCCGATGGTCGTGCCCTGGATGAGCAGCGAGGCCAGGACCACGACAAAGGCGACGTTGAACAGCAGCATCGCCTGCGGGATGCCGGCCAGCAGCGGGAACATTGCCAGCACGATGGGCACCGCCCCGCGCAGGCCGACCCACGAGATGAACCAGGTCTCGCGCGGCGAGAAACGAAACGGCACCAGGCACAGCCACACGGCCACCGGCCGGGCAACGAAGATCAGGACAGCGGCCACGGCCACGGAAGAGGCCAGCGTGTCCATGAATGTTGACGGAGTGACCAGCAGCCCCAGCAGCAGGAACATGCTGGCCTGTGCCAGCCAGGCATAGCCGTCCATGGCCGGCAAGCTGGGCTCCACGGCCGCGGCGGCCCTGTTGCCCACCACCAGGCCGAAGAGGTAGACCGCCAGGAAACCCGAGCCGCCAAGCAGCCCCGCGGCAGCAAACACCGACAGCCCCGCCGCGCCAACGAGCAGCGCCGTGATGCCGCCACCGGCGTCACGCGTGGCCACGCGCCGCAGCAGGGCCGCGCCCAGGAAGCCGCTGCCCAAGCCCAGTACCGCCCCCCAGCCAAATTGCTCCAAGAAGGACAATGCCATCGTCGCCCAGGCGGACGAGGCCGGAGCATCCGACGCGGCCAGGGCAATGAACGCCAGCGTCAGGTACACCGCCATCGGATCGTTGACGCCCGACTCGATCTCCAGCGTCGCCGCGATGCGCTCGTTGAGCGTCACGCCTGAGCGCGTGAGCAGCGCGAACACCGCCGCGGCGTCGGTGGAGCCGACGATCGCGCCCAGCAGTAGCGCCATGGTCCAGTCCAGCCCCACTACCCACCGGCCAGCCAGCGCCGTGATGCCGGCGCACAGCACCACACCAACCGTGGCCAGCACGGCGGCCGGGCGCAGCCCGGTGCGGAAGGTCGAGTAGGCCGTGCGCAGTCCGCCGTCCAGCAGGATCACGGCCAGCGCCAGGTTGCCCACCCAGACGCTGAGCCTGAAGTCGTCGAAGCGGTAGCCCCCGATGCCATCCTCGCCGGCCAGGATGCCCGCCAGCAGGAACACCAGCAGGAACGAGAAGCCCACACGAGTGGAAAACATCCCCGCCAGCACGCTGACGAACACCAGGGCTGCTGCAGCCAGCAGTGGCAGGTAGACAAACTCCATGCCTGTAGTATCCGCGGCCAGGCATCCAGCCCGTGGCATGCCGCGCATGGCCCGGCATCGGCGCGACGGCTGTGTGCCAAAGAGCCCGTCGTGACGGGGCTGAAGCGGGCAGACGGCGCAAGAAAGCCGCACCTGCACCGTGCGGTAAGCGCGCTGCGCGGACGCTGTTTCACAATAGCCGGGTACCGTGCCGGACCGTAAGCACGCAAGCAGCCCGCCGGGCGCGGCCCCCTGGCTGCAACGGCATGGAGCGAGGGTTTGCTGACAGCGATGCATTGGGGCCCACCGGCACGCCGCTTCACCTTCGAGCGTGTCTTTGTGCACGTCCGAGATCGCTTATGGCAAGCCACTGCGCGTACAGGAATACCAGCGATGATCCACTTGGCCTCCATCCTTGCTGCAACGGATCTGTCCGCCCCGTCCCGGCTGGCGGCTGACCGCGCCGCGCGGCTGGCCCACGAGACCGGCGCTACGCTGCACCTGCTGCACGTTCTGCCCGGCGGGGCTCTGCAGGAGCTGCGGCAGTGGCTTGGCGCCGGCCACGCAGCCGAGAACCAGTTGCAAGAAGACGCCAGGCGCGAGTTGCACGAGTTGGCCGCCCGGCTTCAGACGATGCGCCACGCGGCGGTGAGCCCGGAGGCCGCCAGTGGTCCGGTGCTCGACGAGATCGGCCGGCACGCCGAACGGCTCGATGCGCAGCTGCTGGTGCTGGGTGCGCGCGGCGCAGGGTACCTGCGTCGGCTCATGGTGGGCACGACAGCGGAGCGGCTGCTGCGGCGCACCACCCGGCCCGTGCTGGTGGTGCGCCAGACGCCGCACGAACCCTACCGGCAGGCATTGGTCGCGCTGGATTTCTCGCCCTGGTCAGCGCCTTCGCTGAGCGCGGCCCGGCACGTGGCACCGCATGCGCACCTGGTGCTGATGAGCGCTTTCCAGATTCCCTTCGAGGACAAGCTGCGCTTTGCCGGGGTCGATGACCGCACGATTGGCGAGTACCGGCAGCAAGCGCGGCTTGACGCCGCAGCGCGGCTGGATGCCTTCGCGCAGGACAGCGGCCTCAAGCCCGGCCAATGGACACCGTGCGTCGTCGAAGGCGAGGCCTCGCTGCGCATCGTCGAGCAGGCCCAGGAACACGAGTGCGATCTCGTCGTGCTCGGCAAGCACGGCCAGTCGGCAGCCGAGGACCTGCTGCTCGGCAGCGTGACCAAGCATGTACTGGCCGAGGGCAGTACCGACTTGCTGGTATCCGGTACTCGGCAGCCTTGAGGTGTCCGGCGCACTGGGAGTGCCACAGGTTGATCACTGTAGCCCGGTTCCCCAGGCGCGATGAGTGCCAGCGTCGCTGCACAGCCCAGCGCCAGTAGCGTTGCCACCACCGCTCAGCGCGCATGCTCCACAGGGCGCAGGGGATGTGCACTGGGGGGCCTGTCCGTAACAGTCACGCGTTGCACGACCATGCCCAGGGCATTGTGCCGGACCTGCAACTGCAGCCGGTCGCCTTGCTGGTACGGCACCTCGGCAAACCAAAGGCGCGCAACGGTCACGTAGCGGCTGGCCTGTGCGTCCTCATCCTGCAGGACAAGGTCCTGTGTCCTGTAGCCCAGCACCCCTGGCCGGATGTGCGCAACGCGCATCTCCACCACCACCGACTCTCCCGGGAACAGCCAGACCAGTGCGGCCAGCGCGTTGCCCGGGATGGCCCCCGCCACGTAGACAGCCATGACCAGCGCGGCCACCAACACGCAGCGATCCACCCGACTGCTGGGCAGCCGCAGCGGCCGGCCGGCTGCGCGGGCCATGAAGACGAACGCCAGGCAGACCAGGATGGTGCCCAGCAGCGCTGTCTGCAGCCGCGCCACCAACGGCCGCTCGTGCATGTAGGGCAGCACATGCACGAAAGGCACCATGATCAACGGCAGCCAGATGAACAGGGCCACATAGCCCCAGCACAGGATCCAAAGGAGCCGGTATCCGGGGCTCAGCCGCTTGTACAGGGATCCGTGCGCCATTCGAATGACTCTTGCCTCATGAGCCGTCGGCGTCCCCGCATGGACACCCGCACATTTTCGGCCGGACGCGATAGCAAAAACCGCGTCCACCCCGTAAGGCCTGGGCAAAGGGGAGCGCCGGTCCAAGGGATCGAGCTGACTTCGGTCGCGTGCGGTGCCGTGTACAGCACGGGGAAAGGGTGCCGCTGTACGGCAGTCCCGGTGCACCCCTGGATATGCCGGCGTGATTGCCGCAGACAGCCGTGTGGAGCATGGCGAGTCGCTGGTAGTGCGTAGCGCGCTGCAGCAGCGGGAGCTGTTGACAAATGACCAAGCCCGCTTGAAGCCGCTGCTCTACCGGCTCGCCTTCCGGGTCACCATTGAGGTGCGCCGGTCGGCGTGAGCAGTACGGTTCGCATGCGTTGTTGACCGCCATCGTGCTGGCATGGAACACAGGGTGTGCCCCGCTTCGGGCCAGGGCTGGGGCCTTTTGGCTGCTCTGTGCCAGTCGTCATGCTTGCAGCTTCACCAGACTCAACACGGAGCCGACCATGGACTGGGCCAGTTCCCTCTCGCCGACGAATACCTTGCCAGCACCGTCGCGCTCCAGCAGATCCGCCTCTTCCTCGTTATGACTTCGAACGATGACGTTGACACCGGGGTTCAACGTGCGTGCTATCTCGACCATCGACCGCACTTGAACCGTCTCTGAAGTGGCGATGACAAGGGCGCGCGCGTCGCGAACGTGTGCCTGAATCAGCACGCCTTCCGCGGTCGCGTCGCCCCATACCGCCGGGGTGTTCCTGCGGCGCAGTTCCTCGACGAACTCCCTGTTCGATTCGACCACAACAAAGGGCACACCCTGCTTGGTCAGCTCGCCGGCAATCTGTTTGCCGACACGTCCCCAGCCAACCAGCACGACCTGGTTCGACAGGTACTTGCTCTCGGTCGACATCGGCAGCTCGGACAGCGGGTTCGAAGAGGGATCAAGCCGGGCAGAGAGCTTCGGGTATCGCGCAAACCAGCGTTCGAGCGGACCCGCGAAGCTGAACATCAGCGGGTTGAGCGCGATGGAGATCAGGGCACCGGCCAGGATAAGGTCGTTGCCCTCCTTCGGCAGCAGCCCCAGAGTCATGCCGAGCCCCGCAAGGATGAACGAGAACTCGCCCACCTGCGCCAGGCTTGCGGACACGGTGACGGCGGTGCGGACCGGGTAGCGCAGCATCAACACGACGGCGATCGCCGCCAGCGACTTGCCGATGACGATGACACCGACCGTCGCCAGAAGGTGCAGCGGCTCCCTGAGAACGATGTTCGGGTCGAACAGCATCCCCACGGAGACAAAGAACAGCACGGAAAAAGCGTCCTGCAGCGGCAGTGTCTGCTCGGCTGCACGTTCGCTGAACCTGGATTCGCGAAGAACCATGCCAGCGAAGAACGCGCCAAGAGCGAACGACACCCCGAACACCTGCGACGACCCGTACGCGATGCTGACGGCGGCGGCGATGACACAAAGCGTGAAGAGCTCCCGCGACCCCGTCTTGGCGACTTGCCAGAGCACCCACGGGAAGAGACGCCTGCCGACGATGAGCATGAACGCCACGAAGCCACCAACCTGGGCCAGCGTGATCGCAATCGTCATGGCCGTGCTGCGGTCGGTCGCGTCGCCTTGTCCACCCAGCGAGGGCGCAAGCGCGGGCAGCAGCACCAAGACCAGCACCATGGCGAGATCCTCGACAACGAGCCACCCTACGGCGATGCGCCCGTTCGCGGAGTCCAGCATGCCCCGGCTTTCGAGCGCCCTGAGCAGCACGACCGTGCTTGCCACGGAAAGCGAGATGCCGAACACCAAGGCGGCGCCCACCGACCATCCCCAAAGGCTCGCCACGCCGGCGCCCAAGGCTGTAGCCACCACCATCTGGACGACGGCGCCAGGAAGCGCAATCTTGCGCACAGCGAGCAGGTCGTCGATGGAGAAGTGCAGTCCGACACCGAACATCAGCAGCATCACGCCAACCTCGGCAAGCTGCCCGGCAACATGCGAATCAGCGATGAACCCGGGCGTGAACGGGCCGATGGCGATGCCAGCGAGAAGGTAGCCCACCAGCGCGGGAAGCTTCAGGCGCGCCGCAATGAAGCCCAGGATGAGGGCCAGCCCGAAGCCGGCAGCGAGCGTGGTAATGAGGGTGATGTCGTGGTGCAACTTCGTGTTCTCTTTCTCTGCCTGAGCTATCGCTTGGCCGCAGGCGGGTGGCCGGTGGCGTCTCCCAAATGGCACTTCTTGTATTCATCAACCGCGGACTGTCGGATTCGTCGATGTCCGCCTTCGGAGCGGCTGACCTCGCCCAGCTTGCCCTGGTCACACAGCATCGAGACGTAGGGCCGGCTCATGCCCAGCTGGGCTGCGGCCTCGGCCGTCGTCAGCAAGGCCTCGCCGTCATCGCTGTGCGGGCGCTCCCTGTTCGAGCCTGTCGTGGCCTCGATCGCAGCCAGAGCAGTGACGAGCTGCATCCTGAGCCGTGTTCCAGCCGCAGACTCTTCCGTGAGAGCCGTCGTGAGGCCGAACGCGGCGACCTCGGCCAGCTTGCCGCACAGCTCTTGGGTCAGCTGCTGTGGCGGCTCGCGGACGTCTCGCAGGCCGAGCTCCTTGCCACCCAGGCGCATGACAGCCGTCCGGCCGGCCCGGGCCTCGACTTCGATGTGCTGGGCGAACGCGCGCTCAAGCCAGCCCAGCAGCTCGTTGAGCGAAGGCACGTGGTGACGGTTCAACATGCCCGCATTTTATTCGAATACTTTAAGGCAAAAGCGAAAAAAACGAAAGTCCTTGCCATGGCGACGCTGGCACGCGTCAACCTGGTGGGCCCGTGAGCCATGCGGCCAACGGCTGTCTCGCCCACCCCGGTACGTGCGCGGCGACGACGTCGTCATGCTCTGGGCCTTCAATGGCGGCTGCCACCCTCGTTGACGAGATGGCGCTGCCCTTGGTGCCGGCTCAGGTGGTGTGGGTCAACCATGGTGACCTCCAGCACGAATGGACTGGCGGAGATCGGCCTCGACCTGACTTTCACCGCGCCGCCAGTGGTTGTGCCACGCCCTGGCTGGTAGCTTGTGAACGCAACCAAGCGGAACTTCCGGCCTCGCATGAGCTCAGGATCTTCCTGCAGCTTCTTGATCTCCAAGTGCTGTGACCGAGGGAAAGCCGCATTGGATATCCGAGTTCGTGCCTTGCATGCCTGCGTCAACAACGCGTTGATTGACCACGTCCGTCGGCGCCTGCTTTTTGTGCTGATGCGCAGGCATAACCAGGTACAGCGCGTCGACGTGCGGCTCGGTGACACGCGCAGTCGCCGTGGCTTGGCGAAAGGCTACTGCCTTATTGAGCTACAACTCATGGGCGCACTCACTGTCACGGTCGTTGGTGCCGGTGTCGATCTGTACGACGTGATAGATCTGGCCGCTGATCGTGTTGGCCACCTTGCCGTCGAGCAGTTGCGCCAGCCCCAGCTTTCCGAGAGAACCTGGCACGCCCATGACCTGCACCGCTGACGGGCAGCGCGGCCCCCATCAGTTCGCATTGCTGATGCAGGAGGAAATTTGAACTTTCCTTTGGACGGCGCATCACAAAGGCGCTTGGGCGCTGTCCGTGCAGCGTTCGAGTGTTCCTGGCCAGGCGTGATGCCTGCCTGGCCGCATCGGTGGCTGGCAGCGTCCCCTGCTTTGGGCGATTGAGATGGCAATGGTTTGCGGTGGCTGCATGTCGCGCCATGCAGCAACGGCTCGGCTTGGTATCCGGGGCTGCTGAAGCGCCTGAGCCGTCACGGAAAACAATGGAATGGACCTATGGAAAATCTTGAGATTTGGCTGGTATTCCTCACGCTAGTACTGGTTGGCTGCACCATCCACGCGTGGCGCCTGGGCAACGAAAAGCGTGACGTTGCCTTTCTAGGAACCACCAGCGTCTTGTGCGGTGCCGGCGCTGCAGCCGTCATGCTCCTCTGACACTGCGCGCGTGCCTGTGTCACGGTGCGCTGCACAGCCAGGAACTCGGCAAACCGCTTCTGGCCCACAGAGACGGTTGCACTTGCATCTTCGGGCGTGCAAGGGGCTGGTCAGGTGACGGCGTCAGCTCGCCCCGTCCTGGTGTGCGGATGCTGAACGCCGACAGGCCTTCACCGGCCACTCGTGAGCCAGTTCCTAGAATGCCCGCTTTCAACAACTCATGGCGCCTGTAGCGGCGCCTTCCATGGAAGTCTTCATACTCGCCGCCCTCATCGTGCTCAATGGCCTGTTCGCGATGTCCGAGATAGCCCTCGTGACAGCCCGTAAGGCCCGGCTGCAGAAGCTCATCGATGAGGGCGACATGGCCGCCGCAGCGGCCGTCAAGCTCGGCGAGGACCCGACCCGGTTCCTTTCCACCATCCAGATCGGCATCACGTCCATCGGCGTGCTCAACGGCATCGTCGGCGAAGCAGCCCTGGCGCAGCCGCTGGCCGCTTGGCTGCGAGAACTTGGTGCATCAGAGCCTTACGCGGGCTACGGCGCCACCGGCCTGGTGGTGGTGCTCATCACCTACTTTTCCATTGTCGTGGGTGAGCTGGTGCCCAAACGCCTGGGCCAGTCCCACCCCGAGACGCTGGCGCGGCTGGCGGCTCGGCCCATTGACGTCCTGGCGCTCGCGACCAAGCCCTTCGTGAAGCTGCTCACGGTCTCGACTCAACTCTTCCTGGCACTGCTGGGCGTCAAGGACGGCAACAACCAGGCGGTTACGGAAGAGGAGATCCATGCAGTGCTCGCCGAGGGCACGAGCGCGGGCGTGATCGAGTCCCACGAGCACACGATGGTGCGCAACGTGTTCCGCCTGGACGACCGCCAGATCGGCTCGCTGATGGTGCCGCGTGCCGATGTGGTCACTCTCGACACCGATGACCCTTTCGAGGTGCAGCTGGCGCTGATCGAGCAGTCCGACCACGCGCGCTTTCCTGTCGTCAAAGGCGGTTTCGACAACCTGTTGGGCGTGATCAATGCACGGCAATGGTTGTCGCGAGCGTTGCAAGGCGGCTCGCGCGAGCTCGCCGATCAGCCTTTGCAGCCGCCGCTGTATGTGCCCGAGACCGTCACCGGGATGGAACTGCTCGACAACTTCCGGGACTCGGACGTGCAGATGGCCTTCGTCATCGACGAGTATGGCCAGATCCAGGGCATCGTGACGCTGCAGGACCTCATCGAGGCCATCACGGGGGAGTTCCACCCACGCGATCCGGCCACGTCCTGGGCCATGCAGCGCGAGGACGGATCCTGGCTGCTCGATGGCCATATCCCGGTGCCCGAGCTCAAGGACCGGCTGGGGCTCCCCACGGTGCCCGAGGAGGAGCGAGGCCGCTATCACACGCTCAGCGGCATGATCATGCTGATGACGGGCCGCTTGCCCAGCCTGGGTGACTCGGTGGAATGGGATGGCTGGCACTTCGAGATCGTGGATATGGATGACAAGGTCATCGACAAGGTGCTCGCCAGCCGGCTGCCCGAAACCCCGGTCGACTTGGCGCCCGCTGGAGCAAGCCCAGTGTTGAACTCGGATGGAACGATACTGAGGAAATAATTCCTCTTATCGGATCAGTGGCGCCGCGGACCTAAACTGTCTGGCGTGAAAACGCGCCGGTCCGCCGCAGAGCCCGCCCAAAAGCAGCCGCCGCTGGAGCTGCCCGACGCCCCGGAGCTGTCCACCCTGCGGGCCTGGCATGAAGGCTTGTCCTCGCGAGAGGCCGTGGCGCGCTTCCTCCCTGAGCGGCGGTCCGCCGGCGGCTCATCGCGCGCCGTGATCGGCCACATCCGCCGGCAGCTTGCCGCCTTCGCGGCCAGCCGCCAGCGCGAGGATCTGGCGCGGCTCTTCACGGGCACGGCGCGCAAGGGCGCCGCGGCCGCGCGCATCGTCGCGCACGCCGTCGAGGCGCTGCGCAGTGCACCCATCCCGCAGCCGCTCATCGGCGACGACGTGGGCCGCTGGCTGCCCCCGCGCGTGGCCACCGTGCTACACAAGGCGGGCATCCGGACGCTGGCCGAGCTCACGCTGAGGGTGCCACGCCGCCGGCGCTGGTGGACAGCAGTCATTGGGCTGGGCCCGGCCATGGCCACACAGGTCGAAGCCCTCTTCGCCTCGCATCCCGAGTGTTGAGGCCGACCGAAAAGTGAGCCACTTCTGATGGCCGTGCCGACTGAAAACTGAGCCAGGTGAACACCTACCCTGCTGCTTTTTTGTGCAGCGGGGAATCGAGGATTGATCACCATGGACCAGATCGGATGGATCCGGCGACTGCACCGCCGGGAGAACAAGAGCGAGAGGGAGATCTCGCGCATGACGGGGCTGTCGCGCAACACGGTGGCCAAGTGGCTGCAGGCCGACGTCACCGACGCACCGAAGTACCGGCGCGCGCCCCAGCCCTGCAAGCTCACGCCGTTCGTGGAGATGGTCAAGCAGGCGCTGCTGGCCGATGCCCGGCGCCCGAAGCAGGAGCGGCGCACGGCCAAGGCACTGCACGCCGAGCTCAAGGCTGCCGGCTACGGCGGCGGCTACACACGGCTGACGGACTTCATCCGCGACTGGCGCGCCGGCGAAGGCCTGGGCGCCAGCGTCCACGCCTTCGTGCCGCTGGCCTTCGAGCTGGGCGAGGCGTTCCAGTTCGACTGGAGCGAAGAAGGGCTGGTGGTGGGCGGCATCTACTACCGGCTGCAAGTGGCGCACATGAAGCTGTGTGCCAGCCGCGCGTTCTGGCTGGTGGCTTACCCCAGCCAGGGCCACGAGATGCTGTTCGACGCGCACACGCGCTGCTTCAGCGCGCTGGGCGGGGTGGCCCGGCGCGGCATCTACGACAACATGAAGACCGCCGTGGACAAGGTCCACAAGGGCAAGGGACGGCAGGTCAACGCGCGCTTCGCCGTGATGTGCGCCCACTACCTGTTCGACCCCGACTTCTGCAACGTGGCTTCAGGCTGGGAGAAGGGGGTCGTCGAGAAGAACGTGCAGGACAGCCGCCGGCGCATCTGGATTGAGGCGGCCAAGCGGCGCTTCAGCTCCTTCACCGAGCTCAACGCTTGGCTGGGCGAGCGCTGCCGTGCGCTGTGGCAGGAGGTCCGCCACCCGCAGCATGAGCGCTTCAGCGTGGCCGAGATGCTGGAGCACGAGCGCCCGCACCTCATGCCCATGCCGGCCCCCTTCAACGGCTACGTCGAGAAGCCTGCCCGCGTGAGCAGCACCTGCCTGGTGACGGTGGCGCGCAACCGCTACTCCGTGCCGTGCGAGCTCGCTGGGCAGATGGTCAGCACGCGGCTGTACCCGGGGCGCGTCGTGGTGGTGGCCGGCGACGACACGGTGGCCAGCCACGAACGGCTGAGCGACCGCGGCCAGACCCACTACGACTGGCAGCACTACGTGCCGCTGCTGCAGCGCAAGCCCGGCGCGCTGCGCAACGGGGCGCCCTTCGCGGAACTGCCCGAGCCGCTGCTGCGGCTGCGCCGGGCGCTGCTGCGCGAGAGCGGCGGCGACCGCGTCATGGCGCAGGTGCTGGCCCTGGTGCCGGGCGCCGGGCTCGACGCCGTGCTGGTGGCGGTGGAGCTGGCCCTGGAGAGCGCGCCGCCCTCCGGGCGCGTGAGCATCGAGCACGTGCTCAACGTGCTGGGGCGGCTCAACGCCGCGCCGCTGCCGCAGGCCGTGGCCACGCCGCTGCAGGTCAAGACACCACCACTGGCCGATCCGGGCCGCTACGACCGGCTGCGCAGCCGCACCGCCGCCGTGCCGGCCCTGGGCGAGGAGGCTGGCCATGAGTGACCTCATTGCCGAGCTCAAGGCGCTGCGGCTGCACGGCATGGCCGGCGCCTGGGCCGAACTGCTGGAGCAAGGCCAGAACGCCGGCGTGGAGACCTCGCGCTGGCTGCTGGAGCACCTGCTGCAGGCCGAGGCCACCGACCGCGCCATGCGCTCGGTGAGCTACCAGATGCACGCGGCGAAGTTCCCGATGCACCGCGACCTGGCCGGCTTCGACTTCGAGGTCTCGCCGGTGGACCGCAAGCTCGTGACGCAGCTGGCGAGCTGCGAGTTCACCGAGCTCGCGCACAACGCCGTTCTCGTCGGCGGGCCGGGTACCGGGAAGACGCATCTTGCGACCGCCATCGGCGTGGCCGGCATCACGCGCCACGGCAAGCGCGTGCGGTTCTACTCGACCGTGGACCTGGTCAACGCGCTGGAGCAGGAGAAGGCGCAGGGCAAGGCCGGGCGCATTGCCGCGACGCTGCTGCGCATGGACCTCGTTGTCTTGGACGAGCTGGGCTATCTTCCCTTCAGCCAGGCCGGCGGCGCCTTGCTGTTCCACCTGCTGTCCAAGCTCTACGAGCACACCAGCGTGCTGATCACGACCAACCTCGACTTCGGTGAGTGGTCGACGGTATTCGTGGAGCCGGAGATCTCATGATGCCTCCTTCTTGGAACGGCTGGTGCGTCGAACTTGAGCCCGCAGAGAGCGAATCTCCTTGCTATGCAATGTGATCTGCCAGGGCTGGCCCTTCATCAACTGATGCCCCTGAAGACGCCCCTTGTATAGCCACTTGAATACCGTCTGCGGCGTGATGCCGAGCGCTGCCGCGGCACCTTGCACCGAGTAACTGCCATCGGGCCAGCGCGGTGGATTGGGCTCGACGCCGTTGATCTTGGCCGTTCGGATGTTCCAGCGCTTGCGCAGGACGTGGATGGTGCCGTGATCGAAGGGCACGCCGCGCGGCGACATGATGCCCTCCGCGTTGAGTTGTGCTGCGACCTCGTAGTCCATCTTGCCTTCGGCATTGAGCTCGCGAATGCGGCGTTCAATGAGCTCGCTGGTGACGCAGTCCCTGTACGAATGCACCTTGCGCTGTAGGCGATGTTCGGTAATGGCCCCTGTCTGCCAGCAAAGTTGCATCCACACCATGCCTGGCTCGCGCTTCTGGTCCAGGATGACTTCACGCACCACCAGGCGCAGGATCCGCTTGCGCTCCTGAGCCGTTGCGGCTTGCCACACCCGCGGCAGGTCCTGAGCAAGGCTCAGCACTTCGGCACGCTCGTCATCGCTCAACGCCGCGGGACGCTCCCTGTGCCATGCCTCATAAGCCAGCTCCACGGCTTCGAGTTGGCGCAGCCTCTCTTCCCAGACTCGCTCAAGCGATCGGGCTACCAAGCGGTTCTCGGGCTCGACCGCGTCGTATTGCCGCTGGGCTCGCTCGGCCTCGTACCGAGCGCGCTCGCGCTTGAGAATCCACTGCTGTTCAAGCTGCCGGTTCTCGGCTTCGAGTTCTCCCACGGCCGCCGCAGCAAGGGCGATCTGGTCAGGCGCCAAGGCCTCCAACAAGACCTGCTCGACCACCGCGTCCACCGGCAGTGCGCGCACCTCCTGGCATAGAGGACTGCCATTGTTGTGCTTGTCCGCCGTGCAGGTGTAGACCGGGTAGTCCGCATGAGGACCGGAGTAGCGCAGCGCCAAGCGTCGACCACAGCGGCCGCAGACGGCAATGCCCTGCAACAACGCCAGCCCCTTGCGCGGGACACCAGACCGTGATGCGCCGTACGAGACGGAATTGCTGTTCAGGCGCTTGAGGTTGGCCATGAACTCCTCCCAGCCGATGTAGCCAGGATGGGCGTCGTGGAGGCACACCGTCCACTCATCCACCGGGACCTTCACGGTACCACTGTAGGTACCGTTGCTGCGCCGTCGCAGAGGATCCTGCCGCCGGCGGCCATAAACGTAGGCGCCGGCATAGGACGGGTTCTTCAGGATCTGTAGCACCCGGGCGCTGGTGGCCGGCACCCAGACCACCTGATGTGGCGAGGGCCCTTGCAGCGGCCGCATTGGCAGCGCAAGCCCGTGCCGCAGCAACTCCTTCATCACCTCCCTGGCGCTTTGCAACGTCTGGAACAGGCGGAAGACCAACTGCAGTCGTGCCTGCACCTCTTCATCGGGGTTGAGCACGATCTCGCCTGCTGCCCCCCGAGCAAGGCCGGCGGGCAGCGGTAGCCGCAGCTCGCCGCGAGCAGCCTTCTGTAGCTCACCCTGGTGCAGCCGCAGGCGGATCTGATGCAACTCGGCTTCGCTCATGATGCCCGACAGGCCCAGCAGTAGACGGTCGTGGTACGCCGCCGGATCGTATAGGCGCTCGCCGTCGGCGATAAGTACGCCGAAGATCGAGCACAGCTCCAGCAGCTGATGCCAGTCGCGGTTGTTGCGTGCCAGGCGCGACGCGTCCAGGCTGAGCACCAGTCCGGCCTTGCCGAGGCCGATCTCGGCGATCAGGCGTTGGAAGCCGTGCCGCTCGGTGCTGGAAGCACCCGACTTCCCCAGATCGTCGTCGATGACCGTGATCCGCTCGCGCGGCCAGCCAAGGTCGGCAGCACGGTTGACCAGCCGGTACTGCAGCTCCGTGCTCTCCTGATGCTGCCGGACTTGGGTCGGCGACGACTGGCGCACGTAGACGTAGGCGAGCTTGGCGCGATGGGCCGTGGTAATGCGCTCGGTCGCCTCACTTGGCATGGTCAACATGACCTGCCTCCGCGTCTAGGATGCGCTGCAGCAGCCGAGCGACCTCTTGAGCGAGCTGCCTCCGTGCAGGAACTGGCAGAGCCGGCCATGGCCGGTGGACGGGGCGGCGTGGCTTCGATGCTGGGCGGTGAAGTCCCGGATGCGGCTGGCTTGGCATGGCTGGCCTCCTCGGTGGAGGCGGCGAGCATGCTCCGCACGAGTCGCGCCAGCGGCAGCAGGGTCCAGACGGAGACTCGCGGCAATGACGCTGGTGGCGTCAACGGCCGCTCCAGATCAGTAATGCAGCGCCGCACGAGCCGCCGGCGTCCGTCTGGTAGCGCGACGGCGATGAAGCTGGGTCCGCGAGCGCACTTCAGCGACAACAACTTCAGGCGTTGGCCATACAGCGGGTGACCAAGATCCGTGACGGTGACGAACGGTATGAGCCGTTCGATATTGGCGGCAGTTTGAAGTACTCGGGGACCCCAAGATGACCACGGCGCTGCTGGACCGCCTCACGCACCACTGCCACATCGTCGAAACCGGCAACGAGTCCATCCGCTTCATGCGCAGCACCGAGCAGGCCAAGCAGCGCATCTCGGCTCGCGAGCAGGCCCGCCGGGCCGCCAAGCCACCGGGGCCAGAAGAGCTTCCCTGATGAACTGCCGCGCGGGGCCAGACGCTGCGGGCTACGCCCTTCGCGTCTGGCCCCGCGCGCTCAACACGGCACCCAGGAGGTCAAACACCAGAGCTTGGACCTACACTTATCCACAGCCGGTCTTCAAAAACCGGCTTCCGCCCCTGGCTCAAAGTTCAGTCGGCACGGTGGCTCAGAATTGCGTCGGCCCCGACATCCCGAGCTCACCGAGCGCGCTCGCGCCCTGGTGGCCATGCCGCCGCAGGGCGACGTGCGGCCCTGGGAGCACATTGCCGTGCCGGCCGATGTCGATGGCACCCAGGGCGCCTTTCGTGCGCCGCGCGCATCGTGTTCGCTGCGCGGCAATAACGACTACGAGGCCGTGCAGTCGTGGTTGTCGCTGCACGAGGCACCGGCCACGCAGCGTGCGTATCGCAAGGAGGCCGAGCGGTTGCTGCTCTGGGCCATCGTCGAGCGCGGCGTGGCGCTGTCCTCGCTCACCACCGAGGACGCCGTGGCCTACCGCGCGTTCCTGCGCCACCCGGCGCCGCGCTCGCGCTGGATCGGCTCTGCCACGGCGCGCTCCTCGCCGCTGTGGCGGCCGTTCACCGGCGGCCTCTCGCCGCGCTCCACGGCCTACGCGCTGTCGGTGCTCAGCGCGATGTTCCGCTGGCTCATCGACAAGCGCTATGTGCTTGCCAATCCGTTAGCCGGCATCCGCGTGCGCGGCATGCGAGCGGCCGGGCTGGACACGACGCGGGGGCTCTCCGGCGCCGAGTGGGGCCTGGTTCGTACCGTCGCCGATGGGCTCGAATGGTCCTATGGCTGGGAGGCGCGTGCGGCGCAGCGCATGCGCTTCGTGCTGGACTTCGGCTTCGGCACCGGGCTGCGCGCCAGCGAGTTGGTGGGCGCGACGCTGGGCAACATCGAGTTCGACCCGGGCGGCGATGCCTGGCTGCATGTGGTCGGCAAGGGCAGCAAGGCTGGCAAGGTCGTGCTGCCCCTTATCGCCCGCAGCGCGCTGGAGGACTACTTGGTGCAGCGCCGCCTGAGCGTGAGCCCGGCGAAGTGGGATCCGCGCACGCCGCTGCTGGGCAGCCTCGACGGCGAGGCCGGCATCACCGCCAGGCGGCTGTGGGCGGCCATGAAGCGCTTCTTCGCGACGGCGGCCACGGTACTCGCCGCCGTCAATCCGGCGCTGGCCGAGAAGCTGGGCCGGGCCTCACCGCACTGGCTGAGGCACAGCCACGCCTCGTATGCGCTCGAAGCCGGTGCCGACCTCACCACGGTGCGCGACAACCTGCGCCATGCCTCGGTGTCCACCACGTCGCTGTACTTGCACGCCGACGACGAGCGCCGCTCCAGGCAGATCGGGACGGCGTTTTCTGGCCGCCGTCAGCGCTGATATTCCCAGCTCAAAACGCACCAATTCGCACGTCTAAACTCGCACTGCCGTAATTCAAATTTTCATAAGTGCTTGTCGCGCAACACGTTTTTCGAGCAAAGTGCACCTTTTTGCACGCGGAGTCCGTCCACCCCATACTGGACCGATTCACCAACGACGAGCCGCAGGCCCGCTGGTGCCTGGACCTGCTGGGTCGACAGATCGGACACATGACCCGCCTGGTGGACGACCTGCTCGACGTCAGCCGCATTACCAGCGGCAAGCTCCGGCTGGAGCCCGTGGCGCTGGAGCTCAACACGCTGGTGCGCATGGCGGTCGAGTCCGCCGGTGCCATGGTCAGGCAGCGCGGGCACTCGCTGTCCGTTCAACTGGCGCCGGTGCCGATCCAGATCATGGGCGACACCACGCGACTGACGCAGGTCGTGACTAACCTGCTGACCAATGCCGCCAAGTACACGCCGGCACCAGGGCGCGTTGACGTCAGCGTCAAGCACGACGGGGAGGTCGCCACGATGCAGGTGAGCGACAACGGCATGGGCATGAGCGAATCCCTGCTGCAGCGAGCGTTCAAGCCGTTCGTGCAAGGTGTGCGCGCCCTTGACCGCTCCGAAGGGGGTTTGGGTGTAGGTCTGGCACTGGTGAAGAACATCGTCGAGCTCCACGGCGGCAGCGTCAGTGCGGGAAGTGCCGGGCTCGGTAAGGGAACGACCATTACCGTGACGTTGCCGGTTCAGCAGCAAGCAGCCGCAGAAGCCTCAGCGGCTGCACAAACCGTCGTGCCTAGCCTACGGCGCGTGCTCGTTGTCGACGATCACCAGGATGCCGCCGAGAGCTTGGCGTTACTGCTGAGCATGTCGGGGCACGACGTGGAAGTGGCGCAAGACGGGCCGATGGCACTGCGCACGGCAGCGGCTTTTCAGCCCGACGTCGTTTTGCTCGACATCGGTCTTCCCGGAATGGACGGCTACGAGCTGGCACGCCGCCTTCGGGAGTTGCCGAAACTGGGCGGTGTGCGGCTCATCGCCGTGACAGGACATGGACAGCAGGCAGACCGCCAGGCGGCCGCAGCCGCAGGCTTGCACTCGTTCATCACCAAGCCAGTTGAACCAGAGGAATTGGCACGCCTGCTGAGTCCCGTTTGACAGCCGGCACACCGACTCCTCACAACAACCCCGGGGTCAAGACTCAGGCGGCTGGCCCGGGTCCAGGATCCAGAACCCGGCGCAGTTCCGCCAGCAGCCGCTCGCGTTCCAGCGGCTTGGTGATGTAGCCGTCAAAGCCGGCGGCCCTGGCTCGGGCCTCGTCCTGTGGCGCTGCCAGCGCCGTCACGGCGATGCAGGGGATGGCGCACGTGGCCTCGTCAGCACGCAGTGCCTGCAGTACCGCCGGCCCGTCCATGCCGGGCATGACCAT